>NZ_JBYOJS010000002.1:0-537758 GCF_057798895.1 Cupriavidus sp. 22TCCZM04-2 | reverse complement strand
CTCTGGAAAGGAGGTGATCCAGCCGCACCTTCCGATACGGCTACCTTGTTACGACTTCACCCCAGTCATGAACCCTGCCGTGGTAATCGCCCTCCTTGCGGTTAGGCTAACTACTTCTGGCAAAACCCACTCCCATGGTGTGACGGGCGGTGTGTACAAGACCCGGGAACGTATTCACCGCGGCATGCTGATCCGCGATTACTAGCGATTCCAGCTTCACGTAGTCGAGTTGCAGACTACGATCCGGACTACGATGCGTTTTCTGGGATTAGCTCCCCCTCGCGGGTTGGCAACCCTCTGTACGCACCATTGTATGACGTGTGAAGCCCTACCCATAAGGGCCATGAGGACTTGACGTCATCCCCACCTTCCTCCGGTTTGTCACCGGCAGTCTCTCTAGAGTGCCCTTTCGTAGCAACTAGAGACAAGGGTTGCGCTCGTTGCGGGACTTAACCCAACATCTCACGACACGAGCTGACGACAGCCATGCAGCACCTGTGTCCACTTTCCCTTTCGGGCACCTAATGCATCTCTGCTTCGTTAGTGGCATGTCAAGGGTAGGTAAGGTTTTTCGCGTTGCATCGAATTAATCCACATCATCCACCGCTTGTGCGGGTCCCCGTCAATTCCTTTGAGTTTTAATCTTGCGACCGTACTCCCCAGGCGGTCAACTTCACGCGTTAGCTACGTTACTGAAGAAATGAATCCCCAACAACTAGTTGACATCGTTTAGGGCGTGGACTACCAGGGTATCTAATCCTGTTTGCTCCCCACGCTTTCGTGCATGAGCGTCAGTGACGTCCCAGGGGGCTGCCTTCGCCATCGGTATTCCTCCACATCTCTACGCATTTCACTGCTACACGTGGAATTCTACCCCCCTCTGACATACTCTAGCCTGACAGTCACAAGCGCCATTCCCAAGTTAAGCTCGGGGATTTCACGCCTGTCTTATCAAACCGCCTGCGCACGCTTTACGCCCAGTAATTCCGATTAACGCTCGCACCCTACGTATTACCGCGGCTGCTGGCACGTAGTTAGCCGGTGCTTATTCTTCCGGTACCGTCATCCCCCCGCCGTATTAGGGCAGAGGTTTTCTTTCCGGACAAAAGTGCTTTACAACCCGAAGGCCTTCTTCACACACGCGGCATTGCTGGATCAGGGTTGCCCCCATTGTCCAAAATTCCCCACTGCTGCCTCCCGTAGGAGTCTGGGCCGTGTCTCAGTCCCAGTGTGGCTGATCGTCCTCTCAGACCAGCTACTGATCGTCGCCTTGGTAGGCCTTTACCCCACCAACTAGCTAATCAGACATCGGCCGCTCCTATCGCGCGAGGCCTTGCGGTCCCCCGCTTTCACCCTCAGGTCGTATGCGGTATTAGCTAATCTTTCGACTAGTTATCCCCCACGACAGGGCACGTTCCGATGTATTACTCACCCGTTCGCCACTCGCCACCAGGCCGAAGCCCGTGCTGCCGTTCGACTTGCATGTGTAAGGCATGCCGCCAGCGTTCAATCTGAGCCAGGATCAAACTCTTCAGTTCAATCTCTGTGTGGACCCGAAGGTCCTCGCTCTTTCGAGCGGTCGCTCACTCTCAGAAAACTGACTGACCAGATCCGAAAATCCAGTCACGTTTTGCTGTGCGAGCACTGTATAACTTGTGAAGCTCCGAAGCCCGAAGACTTCGTGCGTCCGCTACCCAGCGCCCACACTTATCGGTTGTTTGGTTGTTAAAGAACTTCGCTGCCGGCTTTGCCGTTCAGCGCGCTGCGTTGTCTGCAGCAGAGAAACGAGATTATGTAGCACTTTCTTCGTTTCGTCAACCAGGCCAGCAATCTTTTTTGCTCCGTTCGTCACGCCAACTTCGCGCCGCCGAACCACCCGATCAACCCCGCAACCCTTGCTGCGTCTGCTTTGCAGCGCCGCGGTGTGTTGCGAGGGGGCGAATATTACGGCGGCCCGCCGGCTTTGGCAAGCCATTCAGCGAAATAATTCGAGAAGCTCGAAAAGTAACGCTTTAGGCACTAGTACGGTCCCGCCGCCGGTGACTGTATAGAATCGTTACTCCCGGGCCGAACTCCGGCCCCTAATAAGGACAAGGAAGTTCGATGACTATCCAAGCGACGTGGCAGCCGAGCCAGGGCAATACGCTCTGCAACCTGAGCAATGGCGAGGCGAACTGGCAAGCCGACCTGGACCACTCCGCCGGCGGCAACCCGCAGTATCCGAACCCGCATGACCTGCTGGATTCGGCGCTCGCGGCGTGCACCGTGCTTACGCTCCAGCTCTATGCCAAGCGCAAGGGCTATGCCGTGGCCTCCATCCATGCCTCCGTGACCCATGAGGAGAGCAACGGCCGCTATGCGATGAAACGCGAGGTCCATGTCACCGGCGACCTCGACGCCAAGGTCCTGGAGGACTTGCTGCGCGTGGCCAACAAGTGCCCGGTGCACAAGTCATTGTCGGCCGAGATTGTCATCGACACCACGCTCTCCAGCTGATCGCGTCATCGTCCTGACCCACACCACGCGGTACGGTAGCAGGTGAGCAGGCCGGCGCCAGCGCCGAAGTCCGGATGTGCCGCGTTTGTGCGCTGCCCCACCAAGCTGATGGTGCCGAGCGCCGAGAACGCCGCTCTCTGTTTTGTAGGCAGCCAGCCGCACGTCTTACCATGATTAAAAAAGAAAAAGGCAGCACCTTTATCGCTGTGGAGCGGGGACACCTTGACGAATTACATCGAAGAATATTGCGCCCAGATCCGGCGCACGGGCGCTGCTGGCGTGATTGCCAAGCCCATTCTGGTCGGCCAGGACGGTACATACACGATGACGTACGTGCCGCACGAGCATCACAACTCCGGCGCCCGCCTGGTGCTGGTCAGTACGACGCCCGGACACGCCCATGTGCGGCTCGCGGCGGCGGTGACGGAGGAGTTGGTGCAGGCCCGCACGCCTGCCCGCGTGATTCAGCGCGAGAACAAGCGCCGCGTCGAACTGGGGGGCCAACTGGTCCGGCCTAACCTGATCCGCATGCTCGATCATTTCCGCGCGCCGGAACTGGTCGGACTGCCGCACGCTGCGGCGCTGTGGAACGAAGGCTTCGAGCAGTTCCAGCCGCTGGCCTTGCTGCCGTTCGCCACCACGCGCCGCGGGCTTGCCTTCGACGGCACGCTGGAAGACCTGCTCGCAACACCGATGCTGAGCGCCGCGTTCGACACCCGCTTCCTCGGCGCGATCCGGCAGATGCGCCCCGACGCCTTGTACATTGCGCTGGGCCGTACCGCGTGGGCCGGGCTGCGCCATGCGGTGAGCCGGCGCCTGCTGGCCCGGCACCAGTTGCTGGGGATGATGCCGGTCCCCGCGCGCGCTGGAAACATGGTGCGCTACTTCCTGCGCGAGATTCCCGCGCGCGACCTCTCGCCGAACGACCCTGTCCGCCACCGCGTCGAATGGCTCGACGCCGCCCACGCGGAACTGATGGCGAATGTCCAGAAGCGGCGCGCCGCCACCGTTCCCCCCACGGGCCCAAATTACCTGATCGCATGATCGGGACGCGAGCCAGGACACTGCCCCTACCAAAGAGGGGTCTCGATGCGCGCCATTGCGCCGATAAAGCCTCTTGAGGAAACTGACCTCCTCGCATTCCCGATTGGCGGCCCCTGTGCGGGCCGCGATTTTTTTCACGCTGTGCGCAGCGCTACGCCAGTTTTCCTGGCGGCCAGTCCTGTCCGCGCGATGCCAGCGACTGCCGCGCCTCGCCCCCACTCGCACCCCATCCCGGCATTGCCTGGCGCAACGGAAAGTGCGCCATCTCACTACAATTCAGCAATGTCCAGCAACCGGAGCGATACCGCCATGCCTACCCCGTCCAACCGGCGCGCACACAGGCAGACGGGATCGCTGCTGCGCGCCCTGCTGTGTAGTGCCACCTTGCTCGCAACCCCGGCGCTGCCAGCACAGGACGACCAGCCCGGCATCGCGTTCTCCGCCCTGCGTCCCGGCGCGCCGTTGCCGGCCGACTGGAAGAACCTGCCAGTCGTCCACGGCAAGGCCGAAACTCGCTACAGCCTGGTGAAGGATGGCGCCACCACTGTGCTGCAGGCCGACGCCAGCGCTGCGGCCTCGGCGCTGATGCACGAGGGCAATATCGACCTGGGCCGCACGCCGGTCGTCGCCTGGCGCTGGAAAGCGCAAGCCCCCATTGAAGGCGCCAATAACCATGAGGGGAGCAAGGAAGACGCTCCCGCGCGGCTGGTGTTCTTCTTCGAGGGCGACAAGGAAAAGCTCGCTTTCGGCGACCGCGCCAGCATTGATCTGGCCAAGCGCTTCGGCGGCGAAGACCTGCCCTACGCGACGCTGATGTATATCTGGTCGACCTCGGCGGCGCCCGGCAGCATCATCCCCAATCCGCACACGGGCCGCGTGCAGATGATCGTGGTCTCCGGCCGTCCTGGCGACGCAGGCCAGTGGCAGAACCTGCGCCGCAATATCGCGCAGGACTACGAACAGGCGTTCCACGAACCGCCCGGCAAGATCTCCGCCTATGGACTGCTGACGGATACCGACAATACCGGCGCCACGACGCGCGCCTGGTACGGCGACCTGCGCTTCCTCCCTGCGCGTTAGGCACTAGGCATGTGGCGGCGGCGTGGCCGCCGCGCTGGCCCTGAGCGCCTCGACGACCTGCGCCATCAGCCTCGTTCCGCCGGGGGCTGCGCTGCCGATGGCCTGCTGCACGCTGACCACCTTGTCGGCATCGTAGTGCCGGCCGGTGCCTGCCTCGGCCTCGAAATCATTGGCACGCTGCGTGATCGCGACCGGATCCGCGCTGACGAGCAGCACCGCATGTGCCAGCACCAGGTGGCGCTGGCCATCCGGCGCCTGCACGGCCGCGGGCTCGCGGCGCCAGTACTGGGCCGTTCCGGCGATCTTGCGCTCCTGCCCCGGCGAGCCCCAGGCGAGGTTGAAGCGGCCGTCGCAGAAGGAACCGTCCACCGCCTGCCAGTGGGTCTCGACGTCAAGCCGGCGCAGCGCCCGCCCGACGACCTCGCACAGGTGTAGATACACCGCCTCGCTCAGCGCGCCGGGGGGCCCGTCCACGCGGTACGCAAGGCTCAGGTTCAGGATGCCCGGGCCCTGCGGCACCAGCCCGCCGCCCGACATGCGCAACCAGACCGGGCAGCCGCGCCGCGCGAAGCTGGCGCGCGCCGCTTCGAACGGCTCGTATCGCAGGTAACTGCGCGGCACCACCAGCGAGACCGGCGCTTCCCACAACTGGGCAACCGGCTCCCCTTGCGCAGCCAGTTCGAGAAGCGCCAGTTCGGCCTGCAACGGATCGTCTTCGGCTGGATCGGCTTCGATGAACGCAAATGGCATGGAATTCGTCCTGGCAGTGGCCTGCCACACGATAGCAGGCCGCGCGAGACAAGGCGCGGCGCGGACGGTGCTACGGTCCGCCCGCGCCAACCACCTCAGCCGGCCAGGTGCTTGCGCAGCAGCGCGTTGAAGTCGCTGGCCTTTTCCATCTGGCTCATGTGCCCGGCATCGCCGAACACCTTCACCGTGGCGCCAGCCGGCGCGTTCTGCGCGTGCGCGCTGGGAATGATGCGATCCTGCGCGCCCCACACTACCAGCGTGCGCGTACCCGTATCCGCCAGCCGCTGACCAGGCAGTTCCCGCTGGCGGCCCTCGGCGAACAGGCTCGCGCCGAGCGTGGACAGCGATTCCTGCACGCCGTCGAGCCGCTTGTAGCGCAGCAGGTCGTCCAGCATCTGCCGGCTGACGAGCTCCGGGTTGGCGAACAGCAGCTCGACCACTGGCTTAAGTTCGCGCCGCGACTGCGCGCTGACAAAGCCCTCTGTATAGCCGTTGTTGATCTCATCGCCGAGGCCCGCCGGCGACACCAGCGCCACCGAGCGCACGCGCCGCGGCGCATCGACGGCGAGCTGCGCGGCAATGCCGCCGCCCATGGAGTGGCCCACCACGTGCGCCGCGTCGATGCCCACCGTGTCGAGGAATCGCGCTACAAAGCCGGCCATCTCCGCCAGCGTCGTGCCCGCGAGCCGCGGCGACGTCTGTCCGTGACCGGGCAGGTCAAGCGCCACCACGGTGTACGCGTCGGCGAGGGCGTCGAGGTTGAACAGCCAGTTGTCCAGGTCACCGCCAAATCCGTGAATGAAGAGCACCGCCTGCTCCGCGTTGCCCTTGCGGGCGTAGCGGACGCGGATGCCGTCGACGTCGGCATACTGGTACGTGGGTCCGGCCTCCTCCTCGCCGCCGTCGTCCGCCGGCGTTTCATAAGCCGCAATGTAGGCATCGATTTCCGCATCGCTCACCTCCGCTGACGCCAGCACGCCAAGCAATGCCTTGACCGGCAGCACGTCGCCCACACCGGCCACCTTGCGGCGCAGGGTGCCGGCGTCGGGCGCCTCGACGGCGTTGGCGATCTTGTCGGTTTCCACATCGAGGATCGGCATGCCCACCGAGATCTCGGCGCCTTCGTCGACGAGCCAGGCATTGATGGTGCCTTCCTTCATCGACAGGCCCCACTTGGGCATCACAATCGGAGTCATTGCTGTGGCCATCAGTGCTTGCCTCCCTTCATGGTCTTGCGCACCGCTGCCACCACGTGCGCGGCGCTGGGGATATACAGGTCTTCCAGCGTCGGCGAGAACGGCACCGGCGTGTGCGGCGGGCATACCATCTCGATGCCGGCCTTGAGTGCGCCGAACGCCTGCTGCGCCACCTGCGCCGAAATATCGGTTGCGATATTGCACCGCGGGCTCGCCTCGTCCACGACGACGAGGCGGCCGGTGTTTTCGACCGATTCGAGCACCGTGTCCATGTCCAAGGGCGATAGCGTGCGCAGGTCGATCACTTCCGCTTCCACGCCTTCCTTTGCCAGCGTCGCCGCCGCGTCCAGCGCGCGATGCACCATCAGCCCGTACGCAACGATGGTCACGTCCTTGCCGTCGCGCGCGATATTGGCCTCGCCGAACGGAATCGTATAGGCGCCCTCGGGAACGTCGCCCTCCAGCCCGTACAGGTTCTTGTGCTCGCAGAAGATCACCGGGTCGTTGTCGCGGATCGCCTGTATCAGCAAGCCCTTGGTGTCATACGGCGTGGACGGGCACACGACCTTGAGGCCCGGGATATGCGTGAACAGCGGCGTCAGCATCTGGCTGTGCTGCGCGGCCGCGCGGAAGCCCGCACCGACCATCGCGCGGATCACCACAGGCGTCTCGGCCTTGCCGCCGAACATGTAGCGGAACTTCGCGGCCTGGTTGAAGATCTGGTCGAAGCAAACGCCCATGAAGTCGATGAACATCAGCTCCGCGATGGGCCGCATGCCGCAGGCCGCCGCGCCAATCGCCGCGCCCACATAGGCCGATTCCGACAGCGGCGTATCGAGCAGCCGGTCGCCATGCTTGGCATACAGGCCCTTGGTCACGCCGAGCACGCCGCCCCAGGCGTCCTTTTCGCCGTCCGCGCCGGCGCCGCCGACAATGTCCTCACCCAGCATGATTACACTGGGGTCACGCGTCATTTCCTGGTCGATCGCCTCGTTGATCGCCAGCTTGATGCTCAGTTTGCGAGCCATGTTCTGTCTCCTGATGATTGGATAGCTGCGTCGGGTTGGCGGTTAGTAGCTCACATAGACATCGGTCAGCAAATCTTCCGGCCCGGGCAGCGGCGCGGCCTTGGCTTCCTGCACGGCGTGCTCGATCAGCGCGGCAACTTCACGGTCGATCGCATCGAACTCCTCGCGCGAGATCACGCCGCCCTGCGTCACCGTGCGCGTGAACAGCTTCAGGCAATCCCGATTGGCGCGGATATCGTCAAGCTCGCCGGCCGCGCGATAAGTCTGCGCATCGCCTTCGAAGTGGCCGTAGAAGCGGACCATCTTGCATTCGAGCAACGCCGGGCCGCCGCCTTCGCGCGCACGGCGGATGACTTCGCCGGCGGCCTCATGGACGGCGAAGAAATCGGTACCGTCCACCGTCACGCCGGGAATGCCGAAGCCGGCCGCGCGATCCACATAGCTGTCCACCGCGGTGCCGTAGTCGCGCGAGGTCGACTCCGCATAGCCGTTGTTCTCGATCACGAAGATCACCGGCAGATTCCACACGGCGGCCAGGTTCAGGCTCTCAAGGAAGGTGCCCTGGTTCGAGGCGCCGTCGCCGCAGAAGGTAATGCCGACCTCGCCCTTGCCACGGAACTTTGCGGCCAGCGCGGCGCCGCAGATCAGCGGCGCGCCCGCGCCCAGGATGCCGTTGGCGCCCATCATGCCCTTGGACAGATCGGCGATATGCATGGAGCCGCCCTTGCCGTTGCACGAGCCGCCCTTCTTGCCGTAGATCTCCTTCATCATCGCTACGGGGTCGACGCCCTTGGCAATGCAGTGGCCGTGGCCACGGTGCGTGCTGGCGATGCGGTCGCCGTCATGCAGGTGGTGCAGGATGCCGACACCGGCGGCTTCCTCGCCTGCGTAAAGGTGCACGAAGCCCGGAATGTCGCCGCGGCCGAAGTCCACGTGCAGGCGTTCCTCGAAATCGCGGATGGTGCGCATCTTGCGATACACCGTCAGCAGGGTCTCCTTGTCGAGCCCGCTGGGGCCGGCTTGCATGGCACTGGCGCTCATGGTTGTCTCCTTGGGTTGAAGTTGTGGTGGTACGGCTGCCTCAATACGTGCTTGCTGATTGCGTGACAGATACGCTGCGCATCAGCCGCTCGCGCGCGGCATAGCGCATGCACGCGGCCACGTCGATGCTGCGGAACGCGTGCTCGTGCAGGGTGATGCTGACTTCGTCGCAGGGGCCGAAGGACAGTTCGCGCTCGCCGTCGAGCGCGACGATGCCGGAGCGCTGGCGCACGCGATGCGGGCGGGCATGCTCCAGGTACTGCCAGCCCGCCACGTCAACCGGGCACAGCAGGCCCGGGGCAATTGGCGCGCGCAGCTCGAACTCGCCTTGCCCCCGCGCGGCCAGCTCGATCGCGAGGCCACCCGGCTCGCGCCGGCCCAACGGCTCCAGCAGCCCGGCGATGGCGGACAGGCCAATGGCCTGCGGATCGGCGAAGGCTACGTACACGGCAGCCAGCGTGTCGGCTTTCCACAGCGCCCGCGCGCCGATGAAGTGTTCATGGGCAATGACCGCGTCGACGAGCGCGATATCGCGCCGGAAGCCGCCGTCGGCATCGCGGATCACGATATCGAGCCGCTTGTTCGATGCCAGCGCCAGCGAGGCCGGCACCCGGCCCGTCGCATACAAAGCCGCCGCCAGCCCCGTGATAGTCGGCTCGCGCATTTCCGGATACGCATTGTTGGTGCCGGTGGACAGGCCGGCGACCGGCACGCCGCCGCATTCGCGCACCACCGCACGGTGCGTGCCGTCGCCGCCGAGCACGATGATGACGGCCACGCCGGCATCGGCCATGTGGCGCGCCGCATTCAGCGTATCGTCGACGCGCGCCGTGACCGGCATGTCGATGTACTCGACCGCCGGCAGCCCGGCGTCCGGACCCTGGTGGCGGGTCAGATGGCGGGCCAGCATGACGCGCAGGCCTTCGCGATCCGGCATCATCATCACGCGGTCGATGCCGCAGGCCGACAGCGCGGCCAGCAGCCGCAGCACGATGTTGACGCGATCGGACAACTGCAGGCTGTTGGCATTGGCAATCACGCGGCGGATATCGCGCGCCGACACCGGGTTGGCGATGATGCCTACCAGCGGCGCACCGTCGGACCGTGCTTGCATGGCCTGTCTCCTGTCTGTCGTTGTGCTGACAGGCAGATTGCAATGGCTGTGCCAGCACGCACGGCGCGCTGTAGCCACGCAGGGGACCGGAAAAGTTGCGGGATAACCCGCAGGAAACGCGGGTCAGGCCGCCGCGCGGGCAGTGCCGGCGGCGTTCATGGCGTGACAGGTGTCACAGGGCAGGTGTACAGCGCTGGACAGCTGTATCGTTGGCAGCTTTATGGCTGTTATGGCTGGGGCGGGTCGCCGTCGCGGCGGTTGGGAGACTGGATGCCGTAGCGCTCCATGCGGCGGTACAGCGTCATGCGGCTCACGCCGATCTGCCGCGCGACAGCGCTCAGGTTCCAGCCTGACGCACGCAGGTACTGCATCAGCAGCATGGCCTCGGGCGGCAGTTCCGGCGCGTCGTCCGGCTGCGGAGGCAGCACCGGCACGGCGGACACTGGCATCAGGGCGCCCAGGCCATCTGGCAGGTCATGGGCATCGATATACCCGCCGGCGCAGACGGCGCGCGCGTACTCCAGCACGTTGCGCAGCTCGCGCAGGTTGCCAGGCCAGCGGTGGTGGCAAAGCAGGTCGCGCGCCTGCGGCGACAGCGTGATGCCGCGCTGGCCGCCTTCATCGAGCATCTTCTGCACGAGCCATTCGAAGTCGGTGCGATCGCGCAATGGCGGCAGCGCGAACCGGGCACCGTTGAGCCGGTAGAACAGGTCCTCGCGGAAGCGCCCCTGCGCGACCAGGTCTTCCAGCCGGTGATGGGTCGCCGAAATCACGCGCAGCCGGACCGGCACCGGACGCGCCGCGCCGATCGGCAGCACCTCGCCCTCGGCCAGCACGCGCAGCAGCCGCGACTGCAGCTCGCGCGGCATGTCGCCGATCTCGTCGAGGAACAGCGTGCCGCCGTCCGCTTCCTGGATCAGCCCGCGTTTGCCGCGCGGCCCGGCGCCGGAAAAGCTGTTGGGCAGGTGGCCGAACAGTTCGCTCTCGATCAGCGTTTCCGGAATGGCGGCGCAGTTCACCGCCACGAACGGCTGCCCGCGGCGCGCGCTGGCCAGGTGCAGCGCCTTGGCAAGGTACTCCTTGCCGCTGCCGGTCTCGCCGTTTATCAGCAGGTTGATCGGGGAATCCACGAGCCGCGCCGCGCGCTGCAGTTGCTGCTGCAGCGCGGGGTCGCCGCCGCACAACGCCGCCAGAGGCTCCGGCAGCGGCGTTGGGCGCTCCTGCGCGCCACTGGCCTGCCAGCGCAAGGCAGGCGGCATCACGCTCAGGTACAGCAGGCCGCCGCTGCGGTTCAGCGCCACCAGGCGCTGCTCGCTCGGACGCGAGTAGACATAGCGGCCGAGGTCTTCGAGCCGCGCGTTGAACAGCGTCTCGAACGACTGGCCCAGCACCGTGCCGGTGGCCAGTTCCCCTTCGAGCATCCGCCGCGCCCGGTGGTTGTGTCCGACAATGCGGCCGCTGTCATCGAGTGCGAGCAGGTACTCCGGGTTGACGTCGACGAACTCGGGGGCGACGTTCAGCTTGAGGATCCAGTCGCGGTGATGCGCGCGCAGGAAATTCGCGTTCTCGATATGGGCCGCGTAGATGCGCACCAGCTGCAGCGCCAGCCCCTGGCTGTCCTTTGCATTCGGGGACGTCAGCGCGGAGATGTCCAGGATCGCGTGCAGGTTGCCGTGCGTATCGAACAGCGGCGCGGCGGTGCAGGTCAGCGGAATGTGGGTGGCGTCGAAATGATCGGCCTGGTGCACGGTCAGGGCTTCGCCCGTGAACAAGGCCGTGCCGACGGCGCATGTGCCCGCGCCGCACTCGCTCCATTCCGCGCCCAGGTACAGGCCGGCATGGCGCAGGTCGGTATCGGTGCGCGCATCGCCGATGTAGTCGACGGTCACGCCCTGCGCATCGGTCAGCAGCACCACGTAGCCCAGGCCCGCGACCTGCGCATACAAGCTCTCCAGCCCATGGCGCGCAATGCGCGCGAAATCGTCGATGCGTTGCTGGTGTTCGCGCAGCCGCGTCTGCGGCACGATGCGGGCTTCCTGCATGCGCGACGGGTCCAGCCCGTACTGGTGCACGCAGCGCCGCCACGAATTCTCGATCACGGCATCGTGCGTGGGCCGGTCCGCGGGCAGGGCTGGCGGCGGAAGGTAGGTGGTGGCGTGGACTACCGTCTCGATGTGCTCGCGTTGCCGCAGGTCCATCGCTGTCTCCTTGTCGTCTCCGCGGCGTGCGCCGCGGAGGGCACATTGGCGGACTGGCGAACCGGTCGCGTCATGGCGCGACTCTGTACTGGCTGCCTACTGTATCCGACGCGGTCGGGACGGTGCAAACCGATATCATCGCCGCCGCAGCCATGTGCGCCAGGCGGCATTCCAGTACGGTGGGGACAGGACTGCCCCGGCCCCTTGCGCGGCCGGGCCTTCGAAGGCGATTCCCGCTTCAGGCCGCCGGCGTCAGCGCACGCGCCGTGTCGGCGGCAATCTCGAACGAGCGCAGGCGCGCGGCGTGGTCGAAGATCTGGCCGGTCAGCATCAGTTCATCCGGGCGCAGGTCATCGACAAAGCGCTGCATGCCGGCGCGCACGGTTTCCGGACTCCCCACCACCGAGCACGCGAGCGAACGGCGGATATGGTCTGCCTCACTCTCGTTCCACAGCGCCTCGATATCGTCCACGGGCGCGCGCAACTGCCCCGGCGTGCCGCGCACCAGCGCCAGAAACTGCTGCTGCAGCGAGCTGAACAGGCGCCGGGCCTCGGCGTCGGTCTGCGCCGCGAACACATTGAGGCCGAGCATCACGTAGGGCCGCTCCAGCTGCGCGGAAGGCCGGAACGTCCGCCGGTACAGGTCCACGGCCTGGCGCATGAAGCCCGGCGCGAAATGCGAGGCAAACGCGAACGGCAGGCCCATCGCCGCCGACAGCTGCGCGCTGAACAGGCTGGAGCCAAGCAGCCACAGCGGCACCTTCAGGCCCGCGCCGGGCACGGCGCGCAGGCGCTGCCCAGGGCGCACGTCATCGAAATAGGCCTGCAGTTCTTCCACATCCTGCGGGAACGAGTCGGCCGTGTCCTGCGACAATTGCCGGCGCAGCGCGCGCGCCGTCGCCTGGTCGGTGCCGGGCGCGCGACCCAGGCCAAGGTCGATGCGGCCGGGGAACAGCGAGGCCAGCGTGCCGAACTGCTCGGCCACCACCAGCGGCGAATGATTGGGCAGCATGACGCCGCCCGAGCCCACGCGGATCGTGCGCGTGCCGTTGGCCACGTAGCCGATAAGCACGGCGGTGGCGGCGCTGGCGATGCCTGGCATGTTGTGGTGTTCGGCCAGCCAGAAGCGGCGGTAGCCCAGGCGCTCGGCGTGCTGCGCCAGGTCGAGCGCGTTGCGCATGGCCTGGCCGGCATCGCTGCCCTGCGCAATGGGGGCCAGGTCGAGAACAGAATACGGGATGGAGGTCGTCATGGAAGCTGCCTTGGCGCGTCGGCGGGCCTGTGCCGGCCGATGCGCGCGGGAATCGAAAGCGTCCGCTATCTTAGTAAGCCCCGGGCAATCGTGCTGGCGGCCGCCACGCGGCCTTACCAGTGGCGTGGTTATCGGCGCCGGCATCGATCGGAGTGCGTTGGGTGGGGTAAAGATTGAGCGCAGCGCCGCTTGTCCCGTACCATGCTGCCCCATGCGAAGCAGGAAATCGGTATGACACTCAAGACACTGGACGGCGCGCTGGCCTTGCTGACCCACTTCAACGTGCGGCAGCCCACCTGGGGCGTGCGCGAACTCGCCAAGCACAGCGGCGTGCACTACGCGGTGGTGCATCGCGTGCTGGCTACTTTCGCGGCCAACGGCTTCCTGGTGCAGGACGCGGCCACCGGCAAGTACTCGCTCGGCCTGCGCCTGTTCGAGCTCGGCCAGGTCGTGCGCAAAAGCTTCTCGCCTGACGAGATCGTGCGCCCGGTACTGGAAAAGCTGGCCGCGCAAAGTGGCGAGACGGTCTTCCTGTCGTGGCTCGACGGCCATGAGGGCCTGTGCGTGGGCCTGGTGCAGAGCCAGCACCAGTTGCGCTTCTCGATTGAACTGGGCGAGCGCTTTCCGCTTTATGCCGGGGCGCACGCCAAGGCCATGCTCGCGTTCCAGGACGACGCGTTCCGCGGCGAGGTCTACCGGCAGGGCATGGAAAAGATGGGGCCGCACACCACGCTGGACCGCGACACCATCGAAGCCCAGCTGGCCGAGGTGCGCCAGCACGGCTGGGCGCATACCCGCGAGGAAGCCGCCGCGAGCGTGGCAGGGCTGGCGCTGCCGCTGTGGTCGCGCGACCACAGCGCGGTGATCGGCTCGGTGGCCATTGCCGGCCCGCAGCAGCGGCTCGGCGACGATGCGGTGCCGCGCCTGCTGGAGGCCCTGCGCGATGCCAGCGGCCGGCTCGAGGAGGTGATCGGCTTCGTGCGCTAAGCCGGGTTCCCGCATTCAGCCTGCCAGTAGCGCCTGCCCCACCGCGCCGCCAAAGACGCGCGCGCCGATGGCGTGGCCCAGCGCGCGATAGCTTTCCCACTGCGCCTCGTCGAAGAACTGGTCGGAGGTGGCCTCCTGCGGAAAAGCCGGATGGTCCGCGCCGTACTGCTGCACATCGGCTGGCGCCCAGTCCGCCAGGCGCGGCTTGAGCAGCACGATGCGGCAGACCGGATCTTGCCGCCCCGCAGCCGGACCCGCGCGGTACACATTGAGCAGCACCGCGCATTTGCCCGCCGCCGCGCTATTGGCCTGCGCACCAAAATCTTCCGGCGTACCGAACACCGTGCTCAGTACCGGATGCGTGGTGGCAGCCTCGATATCCACCACGATTTCCAGGCCATGGTCGATCCGCGCGAGCCGGATCAGGTTGGCCAGGTCGCCGAAGCGGTAGTCGGGATCGCCGCCGGCATCGCACAGCACGATCAGTGACACATCGCGTCCCGGGCGCAGCAATTCGTACACGCCGGTGTTGTCGAAGTGACCGCCGTCAGACAGGTACTGCCAGCCGCGATGCATGCCGTGGAAGCGCGCGGCGAGTTCGCAAGCGAGACAATACTGCGTACGGAACAACGCGCTGAAGCGCGCCAGCACCGGGTGCGTGGCACGCTCGGGCAGGCGCTGCGCGGCCGGCACGCGGCCCGCGTGGCGCGGACCGTCATGCAGGTAAGACGGCCACCATGTACCGAGCCGCAGGTTCGCCAAGCCCATCAGCAGCGACGTGCCGAGCGTCGTGGCCCGCCCGATGCCGGTGGCCAGCGTCGCGCCGGAGATCGCGATCCAGTCGCCCACGGTGCGGGAATCGGCGACCCGGGCCGTTCCCGGATGCGACAGATCCGGACAACAAGGACGCCCGTCGACAAGAAAGCGCGCATAGCTGTCAGCCTGCGCCGTTCCCGGCTGGACTACGCTGGGGCCGGGGCCGACGCACAGCGGCTTGCCCTTGCGGTCGCGCTGCACCAGTTGCTCGGCCGGATCGACGGTCTGGTTCAGCGTGACGTTGATCAGATGCAGCGGCGCCAGCACGCGCGGATCGTAGTAGGTGTTCAGGCTGAGCTGGTCGCCGGGCACCGGCTCGGCCACGCTGAAGCGCTCGCGTCCCTGCCTGTTCGCCGGATGCGGGACGAAGCGTTCGCCGTTCGATGCGCCAAGGTAGGCGCGCGTGAGCCGCGCCGCATAGAACGGCTGCAGCGTCGACAGGTTCAGGAAGCCCGTGAAGCGCCCTGCCACCATCGCCAGCAACAGCGCCACCAGCACCAGTACGACGAGCACCGGGCCTGTATAGGCATTGCCGAACACGAGCCAGTCCACCGGCTCGCGTCCGTTCCAGCGCACGACCAGCACCAGCCACGACCACAGCACGTACACCAGCAGCGCCAGCAGCGCAGCCAGTGCCCCGGCCATCAGCGAGACGGGCAGGTGCGCCTGCAGCGCGCGCCACGGCGTATCGGCACTGTCCCGCTTGCCTTCGTCGCGCAGGCCAGCAGCGTAGCGCACCAGCCAGACCAGCGCGGCCAACACGCCGGCGGGAACGCCCGCGCGCCATGCCGACGCCGTCATGGACGCATAGAGGAAGGTCGTGCGCGCGATGGTATCGGCCAGGCCGAGCGCCAGCAGCCACAGCGTCAACGCCACCGCGCTGCGCAAGGCGCGCGTGGCGCGCACGCGATAGTCCGATACCGCGCGCGGCGCCGGCACGAGCAGGGCCAGGCAGCACAGCACGGCCAGCAGCGTCAGGGCGCCAGCCGCCGCCAGGATGCAGGCCAGCACCAGTCCCGGGCCGAGCCACACGACCCACCGCGCCGCCAGCAGCAGCAGGATGGCCACGATCGTCGCGACGATCGGGCCGGGGCTCAGGAAGCGCGCCGCCGACTGCGGGTCGCTGGCACGCGGATACACCATCCAGTAGGCCAGCCCGGGCGGCACGGCCAGCAGCAGCGCCGAGCCCAGCGGCAACCACAGCAAGGTGCTCCACCAGACCATGCATTCGCCCTGGTTGAACGCCTGGCGCGCGTCATGAAGCAAGTCCATCTCGTAGCGGCCGAGGCTGTACGACATGCCCGTGGCCATGTACTGGCCCAGCGCCAGCAAGGCCAGCACGAGCAGCAGCGCGCTGCCGATCACGTAATGCATCGCCAGCCAGTTGCGCAGGACCAGCACGGCGGCGTAGAGGTTGTCTCCGGCGCCGGTAGGCGACAGGTAGCGGCCGTTTTCTCGCAGCCACGCCACGGCGCCGCGGCCCGGGTCGGCTGCATAGGACACCGATGTACGGATGCGCCCGGGCGGCTCGCACTGCAGCGTGTGGTACGCGTCGGCCGCCGCTTGTACCGGGTTCGTGCCGCGCCGCAGGCGGCCCGGCACGAACAGGCTGGCGAAGAAGGCACCGAGGAAGCCGCCGCCGCTGACCGTGGACAGGTAGTCGAACTGCGGCAGCATCGAGGCTGGCGGGACCGCCGCCCCTGGCGGCGCGTCGTCAGGCTCCGCCGCTGGTTTCAGCGGCGTGCTGGCCAGAGCCTGGAGCGCGCCGAGACAGAACGTCGCGCTGCGGATGCCACCGCCGGACAGCGCCATGGCCCAGTTGCGCGTGTCCGCGCCGGGGCGCGCCGAGAGGCCAAGCTGCCGGCGCCTTTGCGCGATCCGGGCGGCTTCATCGCTGAATCCGGGGTCTTCTGCAGGCATGCACGCCTCCCTGGCGAAGGGTCCGTGCCAAGTATAGGACGCTCTCCAGCGCCTCCCTCGCATGAGACGCCAACGTCTCGCGCCCCGACCGTATCCCGTCGTATGCGTTAACCCTGATTGTTGCAGAGGGTCACCGAGGCCTAGCATTTCTCTGTATCAGAGACGTTGTCTCTGTATAAGAGACACAAGGCAATCGAAATGCTCAAGACCCTCGACGGCGCACTGGCGCTGTTGACTCACTTCAATGCGCGCCAGCCAAGCTGGGGCGTGCGCGAACTGGCGCGTGAAAGCCGCGTGCATCACGCCGTGGTCCATCGCGTGCTCGCCACCTTCGCCGCCAACGGCTTCCTGGTGCAGGACGCCATGGGCCGCTATGGCCTGGGTCTGCGCTGGTTCGAACTTGGGCAAGTCATGCGCAAGACCTTTTCGCCGGCCGAGGTCGTGCAGCCCGCGCTCGAAGCGCTGGCGCGCCAGAGCGGGGAGACCGTGTTCCTGTCGTGGCTGGACGGTGACGAAGGCTTGTGCACGGACATCGCGCAGAGCCAGCACCAGCTGCGCTTTTCGATCGAGGTGGGTCAGCGCTTCGCGCTCGACGCGGGCGCCCATGCCAAGGCAATCCTGGCCTTCCAGCCGGAAGCACTGCGCCAGCGCGTGGCACAACGCGCTGGCCTGGCCGAGGCAGAACTCGAAGCGCGCCTGGTGCGGGTCCGTGCCGAAGGCTGGGCTTACACCTGCGAGGAATCTACGGCGACCGTGGCCGGACTGGCGGTACCCCTGTATAGCCGCGACACGCGCGCCGTGATCGGCTCGCTCGCGATTGCCGGGCCGCTGCAGCGGCTCGATGAACACGCCCTGCCGCGCCTGCTCGATGCGCTGCGGGCGGCACGCGACACCATCGGGCCGGTGACAGGGTTCCTGCGCTGACAACACACAGCGGGCGGCCAGCGGAACTGGCGGGGCGCGCGAAACGAGACAACACTAGGGAGGAACGGTAGACATGACGCCTATGCAAACAGAACTGAACGCGCCGGGGGTGGCGCAACCAGCGACAAGAACGCGCTTCATGGAGCCGCTCCTGCTGCTGGTTTCCGTCGTGCTGTCCGTGTTCGGCGCGATGATCGGCATGCAGCTGATCGTGTCGCTGGGCATCTCCGCCAATACCTCGATCATCGGCGCGCTGATCGCCATCGTGTTCTCGCGCATCCCGCTCGAGGTCACGCGGCGCTTCCGCGTGCTGGAGCGCCAGAACCTGGTGCAGACGGCGATCTCGTCGGCCACGTTCGGCGCGGCCAATTCGCTGATGATCCCGATCGGCGTGCCGTACGCCATGGGCATGCCGGAACTGGCCTCGCCGATGCTGATTGGCGCAGTGATCGCCATGTTCGTCGATGGCGCCATGCTGTACTTCCTGTTCGGCAGCAAGATATTCCCGGCTACGGGTACGTGGCCCGCGGGCATTGCCACCGCCGAAGCCATCTGGGCCGGCGACCGCGGCGGCCGCAAGGCGGCGTTCCTGGGCCTGGGCATTGCCGTGGGCGTCGGCGGCGCGTGGCTCGGCGTGCCGATGTCCGCGTTCGGCGCAGCGTTCCTCGGCAACCTGGCCGCGCTGACAATGTTCGGCATCGGCCTGCTGGTGCGCGGCTACTCGGTGGCGCTGACCGGTGTGGATATTGCCAAGGCCTACATCCCGCACGGCCTCATGATCGGCGCGGGCATCGTGGCGCTGTTCCAAGTCGCCTTCGAAATCCGCCGTGCACGCCACGCGCCGGCGGCCGATGCGCGCACGATCGAAGTGCCGGCCTCGCGCGCCAGCCGCATCCTGTCGGGGGGCTTCCTGATCTACCTGGCGATCGCGCTGCTGATCTCGGTGCTGGCCGGCCATGTGTCCGACATGTCGCCGGGCATGCTGGTGGTGTTCGTGCTCTACGCCGCGTTCGCCGCCTATGTGCACGAGCTGATCGTCGGCATCGCCGCGATGCATTCGGGCTGGTTCCCGGCCTTCGCGGTGGCGCTGATCACGCTGACCATCGGCATCCTGATCGGCTTCCCGCCGACGGCGCTGGCGGTGCTGGTGGGCTTCTCGGCCGCGACCGGACCGGCTTTCGCCGACATGGGCTACGACCTCAAGACCGGCTACCTGCTGCGCGGCGAAGGCCGCGACATGGAAGCCGAACTGGCCGGCCGCAAGCAGCAGTTCCTGGCGGCGATGATCGGTTTCGCCGTGGCCGCGGTGGTGGTGCTCGTGTTCCACGGCAGCTTCTTCGCGCAGAACCTGATCCCGCCCGTCGACCGCGTCTACGCGGCGTCGATCAAGGCCGGCTCGTCGGCGGAAATCGCGCGCAACCTGGTGATCTGGGCCATTCCCGGCGCGCTGCTGCAGCTGATCGGCGGGTCCAAGCGCCAGCTCGGCATCCTGCTCTCGACCGGCATGCTGATCGCCTCGCCGCTGGCCGGATGGGCAGTGCTGGCCGGCTTGCTTATCCGCTTCATCGTGCAGCGCCTGCGCGGCGACAAGCATGTAGCGGAGATGAGCGCCTTTGCCGGCGGCGTGATCGCGGGCGATGCGCTGTTCAGCTTCGTCGGCTCGGTCACCAAGCTGCGCAAGTAACACCCTTCCCCTGCATTACCTGAGACGTTCCATGGATATCCAAGCGATCCGAGCCGGCACCCCGCTGACGGCCTCCACCATTTACCTCGACACGGCGGCGGCATCGCTGCCGCCCGATGCGGTGCTCGACACCGTGCGCAGCTACCTGCTCGATACCGGACACGTGGGCATCTACCTGCCGGCGTTCCGCAAGCAGACCTATGCGCGCGTGGACGCCGTGCGCGGCAAGCTCGCCGCACTGCTGAATGCGGCCGCCGACGAGATCGCCTTCACCAAGAACGCGACCGAAAGCATCTCGCTGATCGCGCGCGGCATTGCCTGGCAGGCCGGCGACGAAGTGCTGGTGGCCGACACCGAGATGCTCAGCAACCTGCTGCCGTGGCGCCGCCTTGAGCAAACCCACGGCATCGTGGTGAAGATGGTGGCGGCCAATGCCGAAGGCCTGCTGTCGCCGCAAGCCTTTGACGCGGCCATCACGCCGCGCACGCGCCTGCTGACGTTCTCGCACCTGCCCAACTCCACGGGCGCGGTGCAGCCCGCCGCGCAGATCTGCGCCGTGGCGCGCCGCCACGGCGTGCTGTCGCTGGTCAATGCCGCGCAAAGCGTGGGCATGCTGCGCTCGGACGTGGGCGAACTCGACTGCGATTTCCTGGCCGGCTGCGGCCGCAAGGCGCTGCGCGCGACCGAGGGCTCGGGGTTCCTGTATGTGCGCCGCGCGCTTATCGAACAGATCGAGCCGGCGCTGGCCGGCTGGTGGAACGGCGCCTATGACCGCGCAACCGGCGCGCTGTCGTTCGTCGCCGGCGCGCGCCGCTTCGAGGCGGGCTGTCCGATCGTGCCGGCGATCCTGAGCATGGGCACGGCCATCGATTACGCCATGCAGATCGGCATCGACGCGATCGAGGCACGCGTGCGTGACCTGACCGAATACGCCGTGGCGAAATTCTCCTCGATCCCGGGCTTCGAGCTGTACGGCCCGGCCAACGTGGCCGACCGCATCGGCATCGTTCCGTTCAATGTGCGCAGCGTGGACCCGGCCAGCATCGTCGCCGCGCTTGAAGCGCAGCAATGCATCATCGAAGCCGGCAACTTCATGGCGGACGCGATCCTGGCGCGCTATGGCGTGTCGACCATGGCGCGCGTGTCGCTGCACTACTTCAACACCCACGAGGAAATCGACCGCGTGGCCGCGCTGATCCGCGCCGCCGTGGCCTGAGCCCGAGCCCCGAACCGAATCCCTGAAGGAAACCCAGACATGACCCAACGCATCCTCCTGATGAGCAGCTCGCGCAAGGACAACCTCGGCTATCTCGAGCACGCCGGCGAGCAGATCCACACGCTGCTGCGCAAGGAACCGCGCAAGGTGCTGTTCGTGCCGTTCGCCGGCGTGACGTTCAGTTTCGACACCTATGAGGGCATGGTCAAGCCGGTGTTCGAACGGCTGGGCTACGCGCTGGAGTCGATCCACCACAGCGCCGATCCGCTGCGCGCCGTGAACGAGGCCGAGGCCATCGCCGTGGGCGGCGGCAATACCTTCGCGCTGCTCAAGCGCATGTATGAAGCCGGCATCGTCGACGCGATCCGCGCGAAGGTGCGCGCCGGCACGCCGTACGTGGGCTGGAGCGCTGGCAGCAACGTGGCCTGCCCGACCATCCGCACCACCAACGACATGCCGATCGTGCAGCCGCCGTCGCTGCGCGCGCTCGGGCTGGTGCCGTTCCAGATCAACCCGCACTTCATCAGCGGCAAGCCGGCCGGCCATAACGGCGAAAGCCGTGAAGAGCGGCTGGCCGAGTTCCTGAATATCAATGCGCCGGAGCAGGTGTTTGCGTTGCCGGAAGGCTCGGCGCTGTACAGCGACGGCACTAACGGCACCGTGCTGGGCGAGCGCCATGCGCTGTGGTTCCCGGCCGAAGGCCAGGTCGAGACCATTCGCGAAGGCGAGACCTTTGCGCTGTCGCGCATCCATGGTCCGGCAGGAATGCAGGACTGGCCGGGCTTTGCCTGCTAAGCGCAGGCCTCGCTGACGCCGCCGGGCCGGCAGTGCCCGGCCAATTCGAACAAGACAACCACCGACGCAGGCTGCGCTGATGCGCCCCCGCGCGGACACCCTATTACCCACTGGAGGAGAAACCACAATGAGCCACCCCGTCCGCCGCGCCGCCCGCGCGGCCATGCCTCTGCTGCTTAGCCTGCCTGCCGCCGCCATGGCGCAACAGTCCGGCCTGACGCTGTACGGCGTCATCGACAGTGGCCTGACGTACCAGACGCATTCGAACCCGGCCGGTGACGCCGTGCTTGGCCTGCAGCAGGGTGGCGAGGGTTTCCTGTCGGGCAGCCGCTTCGGCTTGCGTGGCAGCGAAGACCTTGGCGATGGGGTCAAGGCCGGCTTCGTGCTGGAGAACGGCTTCCTGACCGATACCGGCAAGCTGGACCAGCAGGGCCAGCTGTTCGGCCGCCAGGCCTACGTGAAGATCGGCAACCGCTGGGGCGAGCTGGCCATGGGCCGGCAGTACACCACGGCCAACACCATGCTGTACTACGTCGACCCGCTCGGCGTTGGCGCGGCGCCGTCGAACTCTTGGATGGTCTACCTGACCGGCCAGCGCTACGACAACGCGGTCAGCTACACCGGCAACTTCGGCCCGGTCTCCATAATCGCCGAATATGCGCTCGGTGAAACGGCAGGCAAAGGTTCGGCAAGCTCGTCGGTATCGCTGGGCCTCAAGTACGCGGCCGGCCCGATCACGGCGATCGGCGACTTCCAGCAAACCCGCGATATCCAGAGCCGTGCGGCCCGCATCTACATGGCAGGGCTGAAGGCATCGGTCGGCCGCGGCAACCTCTTTGCCAACTATATCTACAGCGACCGCGACGGCGGCTTCGATTCGTCGCGCGGCGGCACCGACACGGCCACCATCACGAGCATGTCGACCGCGCCCACGCCGACCAACCGCGCGGCCATCAACTCGGTCTTCAACGGCAGCCGCCGCGACGACTTCTTCACCGTCGGCGCCAACTACGCCATTACCGGCAACGTGACGCTGACCGGCAGCGTGATGCACAACCGCACGCGCGCCGACAACTTCAGCGGCAACCGCACCACCGCCTACGCCGTGGCCGACTACGCGTTCAGCAAGCGTACCGACGCCTACCTGGCCGTGGCCTACGACTGGGTGCACGGCGACTGGTCCGGCCTGTTCGGCAACAACACCACCAACTGGACCGGCGACAGCGGCCGCCGCCTTGACGGCAACGACAACCAGACCACCGTCATGGTCGGCCTGCGCCACCAGTTCTGATCAATATTCCACGCCGCGCGCGCTTGCGCGGCAACCCTCGCCCTTCCACTTGGAGAAAAACCATGGCCCTGCAGCAGACGCTGGTCATTCATGAAGCCCTGGACAGCCCGAACGCCAACGGTGCTGTGGTCCGGGAACTGTTCGCGCCCTACGCCGCGGCCGGCGTGACGGTCGAAGTGACCACGGTGCACAACGCATCGCCCGAAAACACCGCCAACACGAGCGACTTCATCACCATCGTGATTCCCGGCAGCGCCGGCAAGCGCGGCGGCGGCCGGGCGCCCACGCTGGGCGTGATCGGGCGCAATGGCGCCATCGGCGCGCGGCCCGAGCTGGTGGGCCTGGTCTCCGACGCGGATGGCCCGATCGGCTGCCTGGCCGTGGCGCTCAAGCTCGCGCAGATGAAGTCGCGCGGCGATCACCTGGCCGGCGACGTCATCGTCACGACGCACCTGTCGACCAATGTGTCGATGCAGCCACACGATCCGGTGCCGTTCATGGGCATGCCGGTGTCGTCGGACACCATGAACGACCACCAGGTGCTGCCGGAGATGGACGCCATCCTGTCGATCGATGCGTCCAAGGGCAACAGCATCATCAAGCATCGCGGCTTCGCGATTTCGCCGACGGCCATGCAGGGCTACATCCTGCGCGTGAGCCCGGACCTGGTCGCGACGATGGAATCGACCACCGGCTGCCCGGCCGTCACGTTCCCGATCTCGCAGCAGGACATCACGCCGTATCACAACGGCCTGTACCACTTCAACAGCATCATGCAGCCGCACGTGGCCACGCCCGCGCCGGTGGTCGGGGTAGCGGTGACGGCACAATCGGTCGTATCGGGCAGCGCCACGTCGGCCAACCACGAGATCGACATTGCCGAGGCCGTGCGCTTCTGCGTGGAAGTGGGTAAGCGCTTTGGCGCGGGCAAGTGCCAGTTCTTCAACGCCGCCGAGTGGGAGAAGATCCGCGCGGTCTACCCGGACCTGACGGTGTTCCAGACTACCGGCAAGCGCTGAGACTTCCGCCCCGTCACCCCGGGGCAAGCGGATCAGCCGGCTGCCGCATCGTTGGCCGCTTCCGCGGCCTGCGGCGGCGTCTCGATGCCGCCGTGCAGGCGCTTCCACTCGTCGAAGCCGCCCGCCAGGGCAAAGGTCTGCGGATGGCCGGCGGCGCGCAGCCGCTCGGCCAGGATGGCCGCCGAAATCTCGTGCGGACAGGCGCAGTAGACGACGATGTCGCGCGACGCAAGCTGGTCGCGCAGCGTGTCGAGCGATCCATGCATGTCGACGACCATGGCCCCCGGGATGCGCTCGATCGGTGCGGGGCCATGGGCGCGGACGTCCAGCACCAGCGGCAGCGTACCGGCGCGGCGGCGGGCCTCCAGTTCATCGACGGTCATACGCGGCACCCGCCGCGTCCGGCGCAACAGCCGGAAACGCCACCAGATGCGCCAGGCCAGGAACAGCGCGAAGGCGCCCACGCAGATCAGCACCGCCAGGTGCCCGTACTCGCTGAAGCCGGCCAGGATGACATCGACAAAGTCACTGAACACCACACCGACCAGCAGCGCCGCGCCGGCCCAGACCAGCGCGCCGACGGCGTCATAGAACAGGAATACCGGCAGCGGCGTGGCCGTCATGCCGGCCATGGCCGTGGACAGCGCGCCGGCACCGGGCAGCAGCTTGGCGAACACCAGCGATCGCGGCCCCACGCGCAGGTAAAGCGACTGGGTCTGGCGGATGCAGGTATCCGGCGACATCGACACCTTGCAGATGGTGCGCAGCATGGGCTGGCCCAGCCGGCGGCCGGCAAAATACCAGGCGGTATCCGCGATCAGGCAAGCCACGATCACGGTCGCCAGCACCGCGCCGATCGACGGGCCGGTCTCCTGCACGCCCAGTGCGCCGGCCACGAACAGCATCGGATACGCCGGAATCGGCAGGCCCGCCTGTTCCGCCAGCACGTTGAGGAACACCAGCATCAGCCCATGGTTTTCCAGCATGGTCTGCAACTCGCCCACAGCCGTCCCCCCGCCTTGGTCTTTCATTTGGATAGACCGACAGTTTGCCAGCGCTGCCGCCAGCGTGCACGTGCGCCGACTGCAGGGGACCTTCAAATTCCTTGAGCCTGGGCCTGCCCGCGGCCGGCCTTACTGGATCAGCTTGCAGCGCCGGGCAAAGTCCACCAGCTCCACCAGCGAGCCGATCTGCAGCTTGGCCATGATGCGTGCCTTGTAGCTGCTGACGGTCTTGTTGCTGATAAACAGTTCGCGGCTGATGTCCTTGTACGTCATGCCGCGCGCCAGCATCTTCAGCACCCCCAGTTCCTTGTCGGAGAGGCGCCGCAGGTTTTCCTCGTCGCCGCACAACGCCGGCCCGTAGGCGCCACGCCGTGGCAGTGCCGGAAAAACCGTATAGCCGGCCAGCACGGACTCCACCGCCCGCAGGATCTCCTGGATGTCCTGGGTCTTGCTGACAAAGCCCTGCGCGCCTGCCTGCCACGCGCGCGACACGAAGACGGCCGGATCCAGCGCGGTCACGACAAGGACGCGCACCGCCGGATGGACGTCGCGCACGCGGGCAGCCACATCGAGGCCGCCGATGCGCGGAATGTCGAGGTCGAGTATCACCAGGTCCGGCTTGTGCTGGCGCACCGATTCAATCGCACACTGGCCATTGTCGGCTTCGAGAATATGCTCCACGCCGAGCAGTTGGGAAAGCTGCGATCTCATCACCAGCCGCCACGCGGGATGATCATCAACGATCAGGACGCTAGCCATGCTTGCCTGTCTGTCTCTCTGTATAGGAATGGGTCAGGTAGGCGCCCGGGCGCCGGAAGACTGTCACCCGCAGGAGGTAGACGCGGGACATGAAGGGGCAAGTATAGGCAGGCGCTCAGGCGCTGAAATGCGGTGGAACCGCAATGCAGATGAATCTGCATCTGACGAAGCAATTTCTTTGCTCTTATAGGCCGCCAGCAAGCCGGATCCACCGCTTGCCGCGCGCGGACGACGGACGGCGCTCGGCGCGCCCCGATGGCTGCCCCTTCCGCGCGCAGGGACAAACGGGGTTGCGCGGCAGGTGCTACTCTACTTAACTAAGGTCATCCCGGAGAGATCGCCGTGTCCCGCAAAACCCCCATCGAGCGCTACCGCAATATCGGCATCAGTGCCCATATCGACGCCGGCAAGACGACGACGACGGAGCGCATCCTGTTCTATACCGGTGTCAACCACAAGCTTGGGGAAGTGCACGACGGCGCCGCGACGATGGACTGGATGGAGCAGGAGCAGGAGCGCGGCATCACCATCACGTCGGCGGCGACGACGGCGTTCTGGAAGGGCATGGCCGGCAACTACCCCGAGCACCGCATCAACATCATCGACACGCCGGGACACGTCGATTTCACCATCGAAGTCGAGCGCTCCATGCGCGTGCTGGACGGCGCGTGCATGGTCTATGACGCGGTCGGCGGCGTGCAGCCACAGTCCGAGACGGTCTGGCGCCAGGCCAACAAGTACAACGTGCCGCGCATCGCGTTCGTCAACAAGATGGATCGCGTCGGCGCGGACTTCTTCCGCGTGCAGACCCAGATCGCCGACCGGCTCAAGGGCCGCGCCGTGCCGATCCAGATTCCGGTCGGCGCCGAAGACCATTTCCAGGGCGTGGTCGACCTGGTCAAGATGAAGGCCGTGGTCTGGGACGACGAGAGCCAGGGCGTGCGCTTCGAGTACCGGGACATCCCCGCCGAGCTGCTGCCCATCGCGCAGGAATGGCGCGACAAGATGATCGAAGCCGCGGCCGAGGCCGACGAGACGCTGCTCGAGCAATACCTGTCGGGCGAACCGCTCACCGAGGCGCAGATCAAGCAGGGCCTGCGCAAACGCACCATCGCCAACGAGATCGTGCCGATGCTGTGCGGCAGCGCGTTCAAGAACAAGGGCGTGCAGAGCATGCTCGACGCGGTGATCGACTACCTGCCCTCGCCCGCCGACGTGCCCGCCATTTTGGGCCATACCGAGGACGACCGCGAGGCCGAGCGCCACCCGAACGACGACGAGCCGTTCTCGGCGCTGGCGTTCAAGATCATGACCGACCCGTTCGTCGGCCAGCTGATCTTCTTCCGCGTGTATTCGGGGCTGGTCCATTCCGGCGACACGGTTTACAACCCGGTCAAGTCCAAGCGCGAGCGGCTGGGGCGCATCCTGCAGATGCACGCCAACGTGCGCCAGGAAATCAAGGAAGTGCGCGCAGGCGATATCGCCGCGGCGGTGGGGCTGAAGGAAGCCACCACCGGCGACACGTTGTGCGACCCGAACAAGGTCATCATCCTGGAGCGCATGAGCTTCCCGGAACCGGTGATCTCGCAGGCCGTGGAGCCGAAGACCAAGGCGGACCAGGAGAAGATGGGCGTCGCCCTGAACCGGCTGGCGCAGGAGGACCCGTCGTTCCGCGTGACGACCGACGAGGAATCCGGGCAGACCATCATTTCCGGCATGGGCGAGCTGCACCTGGAGATCCTGGTCGACCGGATGCGGCGCGAGTTCGGCGTGGAAGCGTCGGTGGGCAAGCCGCAGGTGGCGTACCGCGAGACTATCCGCCAGGCGGCAAAGGATGTCGAGGGCAAGTTCATCAAGCAGTCGGGCGGACGCGGCCAGTACGGCCACGTGGTGCTCAACATCGAGCCGATGCCGCACGGCGGCGGCTACGAGTTCGTCGACGCCATCAAGGGTGGCGTGGTGCCGCGCGAGTTCATCCCGGCGGTTGACAAGGGCATCCGCGAAACGCTGACCGCAGGCGTGCTGGCCGGTTACCCGATTGTCGATGTGAAGGCCACGCTGGTATTCGGTTCGTACCACGACGTGGACTCGAACGAGAATGCGTTCCGCATGGCCGGCTCGATGGCGTTCCGCGAGGGCATGAAGCGGGCCAAGCCGATCCTGCTTGAGCCAATGATGTCGGTGGAAGTGGAAACGCCGGAGGAATTCACCGGCAATGTGATGGGCGACCTGTCGTCGCGGCGCGGCATGGTGCACGGCATGGAAGAGATCGCCGGCGGCGGCGGCAAGGTGGTGCGGGCCGAGGTGCCGCTGGCGACGATGTTCGGCTACTCCACGTCGCTGCGCTCGCTCACGCAGGGCCGCGCGACCTTCACGATGGAGTTCAAGCACTACGCCGAAGCGCCGGCCAGCGTGGCGGAGGCGGTGATCAATGCGAAGCGGGTGGCATAGCGGGTATTTCGCGCCACGCCAGCGACAGAGGCCGCGATTGCATCGCGGCCTTTTTCGCTCTTCGCCGAATTGCGCGAATATCCAGCTACTCGATCGCCACCTTCCCTTCCTTCACCAGCTTCTCGAACTTGACCGTCTCATCATCGATGCGCTTTGCAAACGCATCAGCAGTGCCCACCATGGGCTCCGCGCCCGCAGCCAGCATGCGCTGCTGAAAATCCTGCGATTTAACGATCTTCACGATCTCGGCGCCGAGCCTGGACACGATCGGCTTCGGCGTCGCGGCAGGCGCCAGCACGCCGAACCACGTGCCGATATCAAAGCCCTTCAGCCCAGACTCTTCGAGCGTCGGCACATCCGGCAGCACGCTGGATCGCTTCGCGGTCGTCACCGCCAGGGCCCTGAGCTTGCCGGCCTTGATGTGCGGCAGCACGGTGGTCAGCGTATCGAACGACATCGTCACCTGTCCGCCCAGCAAATCTGTCGTCAGCGGACCGCTGCCCTTGTAAGGCACATGCAGCAACGGTGCGCCCGTCGCCGCCTGGAACTGCGTGCCGATCAGGTGCTGCGCCGTGCCGTTTCCGTTCGAGCCATACGCAAACTCCGTCGGCGACTGCTTCGCCAGCGCAACCAGTTCCGAGACGTTCTTCGCCGGCGTCTTGGCGGCATTGATGACGAGCACATTCGGCACCATCGCCACCGTGGCCACCGGAGCGAGATCCTTCTGGAAGCTGTAGGGCAGCTTCTTGTAGACGCTGGTTGCAATGGTGTGGTGCACGGCCCCCATCAGCAGCGTGTAGCCGTCCGGCTTCGCCTTGGCCACGTAGTCCGCGCCCACGGTCGCGCCGGCGCCGGGCCGGTTTTCGACGATGACAGGCTGCCCGAGGGTCTTTGACAACTGGTCCCCGATCGCGCGTGCCAGCACATCGGTCGTGCCGCCGGATGGGAACGGCACCACCAGGCTGATCGGCCGCGCGGTCCATTCCTGCGATAGCGCGGCCGAAGAGGCGGCGAAGCCGACCGTCAGCACCGAAAGGCGAACGATGTGCCGCAAAGCGAGGGGTGTGCGCATTGGCTGTCTCCTGTTGGGATGGTTCTGGTTTGCGTTTGGGTAAGACCGTGTTGCGGGATCGGCAATGGTGGTGTCTTCCGCCTCGCCGATTTATTGCACCTGTGCGATGCGCAGCAAGTTGGTGGTCCCGGCAACCGTGAATGGAAGCCCCGCCGAGATGACGATCGATTCGCCGCGATGCCCGAAACGCTCCTCCAGCACGGTGCGGCTGGCCAGCTCCGTCATCTCCAGCACGTCCACCACTTCGTGGCACAGCACGGCATGCACGCCCCAAGCCAGCGCCAGCCGCCTGGCGGTGGCCACGCGCGGCGTCATGCCGAGGATCGGCACTTCGGGACGCTCGCGCGCCATGCGCAGGGCCGAGTAGCCCGAGCTGGTGTAGGCAACGGTCGCCGGCACCTTGAGCAGGCCCGCGACATGGCGGATCGCGTAGCCGATGGCATCCGCGGCCTCGGCGCGCGGCGGGGTATGCGACGCCTGGATGGCGTCGTGGTAAAGCGGATCCGATTCCGTGCGCGTGATGATGCTGTCCATCATCGTCACGGCTTCCACCGGGTAGCGGCCGGAAGCCGACTCGGCCGACAGCATCACGGCATCGGCGCCGTCGTAGATGGCGGTCGCCACGTCCGAAGCCTCCGCGCGCGTCGGCACGGGCGACGCAATCATCGATTCAAGCATCTGCGTGGCCACGATCACCGGCCTGCCGGCCTTGCGGCAGGCGCGCACGATCTGCTTCTGCAGCGATGGCACCAGTTCCGCGGGCATCTCCACGCCCAGGTCGCCACGCGCGACCATCACGGCGTCCGCTTCGGCGACGATGGCTTCGAGGCTCTGGATTGCCGCGGGCTTTTCGAGCTTGGCGACGATGCCGGCGCGGCCCTGCACGATCTGCTTGATCTCCTGGATATCCTCGGCCCGCTGCACGAACGACAGCGCGATCCAGTCGACGCCGAGCGTGAGGCCGAAGTCCAGGTCGCGGCGGTCTTTCCCGGTCATCGCCGAGAGCGGCAGCACCACGCCCGGCACGTTGACGCCCTTGCGATCCGACAGCGCGCCGCCGCTGATCACGGTCGTCTGCGCGAAGTCGGCGCCGCACTGCTCCACGCGCAGGCGGATCTTGCCGTCGTCGAGCAGCAGTTCGGTGCCTTCGCGCAGCGCGGCGAAGATCTCCGGGTGCGGCAGGCTGACGCGAGTTTGCGAACCCGGCATAGCAGCGTCGAGGTCGAGGCGGAACCGCGCCTGCGCGGCCAGTTGCACGGGGCCATCGGCAAACGTGCCGATGCGCAGCTTGGGGCCTTGCAGGTCCAGCAGCACGCCGATCGGGCGACTCCGCTCGCGCTCGATGGCGCGGATGCTGTCCAGGCGCTGCTTGTGGTCGTCATGGCTGCCGTGGCTGAAATTGAGCCGGAATACATCGGCGCCGGCTTCGAACAGCGCATCGATGCTCTCGGGTGTCGAACTTGCCGGCCCCAGTGTTGCCACGATCTTGGCGTTGCGAAGACGTCTCATGCTTTACTCCTGGTCAGCGCGCGATCAGGATCGCGCGGAAATCGTTCACATTGGTCATGGTGGGGCCCGTGACGACGGCGTCGCCGAGCGCTTCGAAGAAGCTGTGCCCGTCGTTGGCGGCCAGCGCATCCTGCGGGCGGATTCCCAGTCTCCACGCGCGCTGCAGCGTGTCGGGCGTGACGATGGCGCCGGCGATGTCTTCCTGGCCGTCCACGCCATCGGTGTCGCCGGCGAGCGCATAGACGCCCGCCTTGCCGCGCAGCGTGAGTGCGAGCGACAGCAGGTATTCGACGTTGCGTCCGCCGCGCCCCTTGCCGCGCACCGTCACGGTGGTCTCCCCGCCAGAGAGCAGCACGCACGGCACCGGGAACGGCTGGCCATGGTTGGCGACTTCGAGCGCGATGCCGCCGAGTACCTTGCCGACCTCGCGCGCCTCGCCCTCGATCGCACCGCCGAGCACGAATACGGGCAGCCCAGCGTTCCGCGCGACTTGCGCAGCCGCTTGCAAGGCTAGCCGCGGCGTGGCGATCAATGCGGTTTGCATGCGCGGCAGGCGCGGATCGCCGGGCTTGATGGTTTCCGCCGCGTCGGAGGCCAGGGCATCGAGCACATGGCGCGGCACGTCGATGCCGTAGCGCCGGATGATGTCGCTGGCGTCGTCGCGCGTGGTGGGGTCGGCTACCGTCGGGCCGGAGGCGATATCGATCGGGTCGTCGCCGGGCACGTCCGACAGCAGCAGGTTGCAGACGCGCGCCGGGTGGCACGCCGCCGCCAGCCGGCCGCCCTTGATCGCGGAGAGATGGCGGCGCACGCAATTCATCTCCGTGATCGTCGCGCCGCAGGCGAGCAGCGCGCGATTGATCGCCTGCTTGTCTTCCAGCGACACGCCGGCCAGCGGCAACGGCAGCAGCGAAGAACCACCACCCGACACCAGGCAGATCACGAGGTCGTCTTCCGTCAGGCCCGAGACCATTTCGAGCATCCGGCGCGCTGCGTGAAAGCCAGCCGCATCGGGCACCGGGTGCGCCGCTTCGACGATCTCGATGCGCTCGCACGGCACCGCGAAACCGTAGCGGCTCACCACGAGCCCTTCGGCGGGCCACGGCCATGCGGCCTCGAAGGCATGGGCCATGGCCGCCGAGGCCTTGCCCGCGCCGATTACCAGCGTGCGGCCGCGTGGCCGTTCGGGCAGGTGGGCGGCGAGCGTCAGCGAGGGCTGCGCGGCGTCGATGGCGGCGCGGAACATGTTCTGGAGCAGCGCACGGGCCTGCAGGGCATCCATGGTCGGTTCCGTCATTTCAGTGCTGGAGTCCGGCGTGCGCATCCGCGACGCGGGTCATGCGGGTGCCGATCGCCGCCGCTTCCGGCTGCCGACCCTCGCCCGGCTCCTCGTCGACGACCTTGCCGTCCAGCGCATCCTGCAGGCGCTGCTGATCGACTGCGCCGACCCAGCGTGCAATCGCAAGCGTGCCCACCGCATTGCCAATCGTGTTGGTGATGGCACGCGCTTCCGACATGAAGCGGTCCACGCCAAGCAGCAGTACCATGCCGGCCACGGGGATCTTGCCGAGCGAGGCCAGTGTTGCCGCCAGCGTGATGAAGCCCGACCCGGTCACGCCCGCCGAACCTTTCGACGTCAGCAGCAGCACACCGAGCACTACGATCTGGTCCATCAGCGTCAGCGGCGTATTGGTGGCCTGCGCGATGAAGATCGCGGCCATGGTGTAGTAGATGCACTGGCCATCCGGGTTGAACGTCAGGCCGGACGGCACCACCAGGCCGACAACCGGCTTGGACACGCCGGCGTTCTCCAGCTTGCGCATCAGCTGCGGCACCACCGATTCCGACGAGCTGGTGCCGAGCACGGTGAACAGTTCGTCGCGGATGTACTTGAGGAACCTCCACAGGCTGAAGCCGGACACCCGTGCCACGCCGCCGAGCACGATCACGACGAACAGGAAGCAGGTCAGGTACATCGTGCCCATCAGCTTGCCGAGCGATACCACCGAGCCCAGGCCATACTTGCCTACGGTAAAGGCCATGGCGCCAAACGCGGCGATGGGCGCGAGGCGCATGATCATCCCCACGATCGTGAAGACGCCGTGCGTGAAGGACTCCAGGAAGTCGACCACGGGCCTGGCGCGCGCGCCGATATGCGACAGCGCAATGCCGAACAGCGTGGCGAACACCAGGATCTGCAGGATGTCGTTGCGCGCCAGCGCGTCGATCACGCTCGACGGCACCAGGTTCATCAGGAATTCCATGAACGTATGCGGCTGCTCGGCGGCGTGCGTGTAGCTGGCGATGGCCTTGGCGTCGAGGTGCGAGGCATCGACATTCATGCCGGCGCCGGGCTGGACCACGTTCACGACGATCAGGCCGAGCGCAAGTGCGAACGTGGACAGCAGTTCGAAATAGAGCAGCGCCCGTACACCGACGCGGCCCAGCTCCTTCATGTTTTCCATGCGGGCGATGCCCAGCACCACGGTCGCAAAGATGATCGGTGCGAACACCATCTTGATGAGCTTGATGAACACATCGCCAAGCGGCTTCAGGCTGCTGCCGATATCGGGCGCCCACACGCCGAGCAAGACGCCAGCTGTCACGCCGATCAATACCTGGACATACAGCTTTCCTAGTAGCCGTTGAATCATTGCTGTCTCCTGCTGGTTCTGCGGAATGCGCCTGCGGACGCCGCTCTTGGGGGCGGTGGTGTGCCTCCGCAGGGCCAGGTGTGCCTGGCATGGCCCGGCGAGCGCCGGGCGGTGGTACGGCTCAGGCCGCCTTGACCTGCTGGTTCGCGGCGAGGTAGTCGCAGACGGCCCGGGTCACGTCCACCGTGCGGGCCTTGCCGCCGAGGTCGCCGGTATGCAGCGCGGGGTTCGCGGTAACGGCTTCGATGGCGGCCATCAGACGCTGTGCGGCGGCTTGCTCGCCGAGGTGTTCCAGCAGCATCACGACCGACCAGAAGGTGCCGACCGGATTGGCCAGGCCCTTGCCCATGATGTCGAACGCCGAGCCGTGGATCGGCTCGAACATGGATGGGTAGCGGCGCTCGGGATCGATATTGCCGGTCGGCGCGATGCCAAGGCTGCCCGCGAGCGCGGCGGCCAGGTCGCTCAGGATATCGGCGTGCAGATTGGTGGCGACGATGGTGTCGAGCGTCTTCGGACGGTTGACCATGCGCGCGGTGGCGGCATCGACCAGCTCCTTGTCCCACGTGACGTCCGGGAAATCCTTCGCGACCTGCACGGCCACCTCGTCCCACATCACCATGGCGTGGCGCTGCGCGTTGGACTTGGTGATGACCGTCAGCAGTTTGCGCGGACGCGATTGCGCCAGCCTGAAGGCGAAGCGCAGGATGCGTTCGACGCCGACGCGGGTCATCATCGACACGTCGGTCGCGGCTTCGATCGGATGGCCCTGGTGGACGCGGCCGCCCACGCCCGAGTATTCGCCTTCGGAGTTCTCGCGCACGATGACCCAGTCGAGGTCCTCCGGCGCGCAACGCTTGAGCGGGCCGTCAATCCCGGGCAGGATGCGCGTGGGGCGCACGTTGGCGTACTGGTCGAAGCCCTGGCAGATTTTCAGGCGCAGGCCCCACAGCGTGATGTGGTCGGGAATCTGGTTGTCGCCGGCCGAGCCGAACAGGATCGCGTCCTTGTCGCGCAGCGCCTCGAGCCCGTCCGCCGGCATCATCGCGCCATGCTGGCGGTAGTAGTCGCCGCCCCAGCCGAAGTCCTCGAACTCGAAGCGAAAGCCCGCGCCCGCGGCGGCCAGCGCTTCCATGACTTCGCGCCCGGCCGGCACCACCTCCTTGCCAATGCCGTCGCCCGGAATCGTTGCGATCTTGTACGTCTTCATCTTTCGTCTCCTGTCGGGATCACCGCTGAATTGCGTGACGGGATTCTGGCCGGTAGACGAGGTTTTGGATCGGCGCTAGAGTTAAACCATTATTAACTTGAAGTTAACAGCGACATGGCCACCACGAGCGGTATCCAGCCGTCGGAACTGGGCTTTTTCGCCTCGGTGGCGACGGCCGGCAGCCTGAGCGCCGCCGCGCGCGACCTGGGCATCACCACGGCGGCGGTCAGCAAGCGGCTCGCTCAGATGGAATCGCGCATCGGCATGCCGCTGGTGACGCGGACGACGCGGCGCATGAGCCTGACGCCGGAGGGCGAGGTGTTCCTGGAGCATGCGCGGCGGATCCTGGGCGAGATCGACGACTTGCAGCAACTGCTCACCAGCGCGAGGGGCCGGCCCAGCGGGCTCCTGCGCGTCAATGCCACACTCGGCTTCGGCCGCATGCATGTGGCGCCCGTGATCTCGGAATACAGCCGCAAGTACCCGGACGTCGACGTGCAGCTGCAGCTCTCGGCCGACCCGCCGCCGCTGACCGAAGACGCCTTCGACGTCTGTGTGCGCTTTGGCGAGCCGCCCGACGCCCGCATCGTTGCCAGGCTGCTGGCGCCCAACCGCCGCCTGCTGTGCGCGTCGCCGAAGTACCTGCGCGAGCGTGGCGTGCCGCAGACGCCGTCGGAGCTGCTGCGCCATAACTGCATCGGCATCCGCCAGGGCAGCGACGCCTATGGCGTATGGCGCCTGACGCCGGTGAAGAGCGGCAAAGGGCGCACGGAGTCGATCCACGTGCGCGGCAACGTCACGACGAACGATGGCGAGATCGCCGTGCACTGGGCGCTGGAAGGCCACGGCATCGTCATGCGCGCGGAGTGGGATATCGAGCGCTACCTGCGCAGTGGCCGGCTGGTGCAGGTACTGCCGCAGTACGCGACGCCGGAGGCGAATATCTATGCCGTGTACCAGCAGCGCCACCAGTTGTCGTCGCGCATCCGGCTTTTCGTCGAATTCCTGGCGCTGAAGTTCAGCGCGTTCGGCAAGTAGGCAAGACGGCCGGCTTTCCCCCGCGGGCTGGCCCACTGCGTACAATGCGGGGCTCGACTCCTGGGATGATGTCCGTGAAGAAAACCGATCTCGAAAAGAACAAGGGCCTGAAGATCAACAACAACATGAAGCAGGCAGGCGCCAACCGCGCCGGCGCTTTGCCGAAGACGAAGGGCCAGCAGAACGCCGGCAAGACCGGCCTGCTTGGCAAGCTGCTCGGCAAGGCGCTGCCGCCGGAGAAGGCGAAGGACTGATGTGCAGGCTCCGGCTCGCGCGCGTCGGTGTGCCGCGCCGGGCCGATCCTAGGCTGACCGGGCGCCGTGCGCGGCCTGGGGCAGTGCCAGGGCCAGCCTGGCGCCGACTTCGGCGTTGTGTTTCACCAGCGCGATATTGGTCGCAAGGCTGCGCCCCCCGGTGAGCGCCTTGATGCGCGCCAGCAGGAACGGCGTCACCGCCTTGCCGGTGATGCCTTGCACGCGGGCTTCATCGAGCGCCTGCTGTGTCAAGGCATCGATCTCCCCTGACGGCATCGCTGCCGACTCCGGCACTGGCGTGCTCAGCAGCACGCCGCCCGCGAGGCCCAGATCCCATTTGGTGCGGATGAAACGCGCCTGGTCAGCGGGATCATCCAATCTGTAATCCGCACGAAAGCCGCTGTCGCGCGTGTAGAACGCCGCGAAATTGTCTTGCTCGCAACTGAGCACCGGCACGCCATGGGTTTCGAGATACTCGAGCGTGAGCCCGATATCGAGGATCGACTTCGCGCCGGCGCACACCACCGCCACCGAAGTCTGCGCCAGTTCCTGCAGGTCGGCCGAGATATCGAAGGTTTCCTGCGCGCCGCGGTGCACGCCACCTATGCCGCCGGTCACGAAGACTTCGATGCCGGCCAGGGCCGCGCAAATCATCGTGCCCGCTACCGTCGTGGCGCCAAGTTCTCCGCTGGCCAGCACGGCCGGCAGGTCGCGGCGGCTTACCTTGTGGGCTTGGCCCGAGCGGCCGAGCCGTTCAAGTTCATCGCCTGAGAGGCCGATGCGGATGCGCCCGTCGATCACGGCAATGGTCGCGGGCTCGGCACCGAGATCGCGGATCACGGCCTCAACCTCTCGCGCCGTGCGAACGTTTTCCGGGTAAGGCATGCCGTGCGCAATGATGGTCGATTCCAGTGCGACCAAAGGTCGGCCGGCGGCGCGTGCCTCGGCAACGGGTTCGCTGAAGGACAGCCAGGATCGGGCGACGGTTGAATCCATTCTGGTGTGCTCCGTGGTCGAACGCCGGTAGAGGCAGCGTGCTGCGCCACGCTGATGGACGACGGGACATCGCCCAAGCAATGTCCCGCCTTTCAGCCCTACACCTCTCTGGTCATCCCCTTCAAATCGATCCACTCGGCAAACTGTTCCTCCGTCACGTGCCCGGACGCAATCGCCGCCTCGCGCAGCGAAAGATTGCGCTTGACCGCCAGCTTGGCGATCTCGGCAGCCTTGTCATACCCGATATGCGGATTGAGTGCGGTCACGGGCATCAGCGACCGTTCAAGCAGTTCGGCAATTCGCTCACGGTCAGCTTCCACCCCTTCGACCATATGCTGGGCGAAGCTCGATGCCGCATCGGCCAGCAGCGTCACCGATTGCAGCAGGCTGTAGACGATCACCGGCTTGTACGCATTGAGTTCAAGCGTTCCAAGCGCATTGGCGAGCGTCACCGTAGTGTGATTGCCGATCACCCGGCAGCACACCATCGCCAGCGCTTCCGCCTGCGTAGGATTGACCTTGCCTGGCATGATAGACGAGCCCGGTTCATTGGCCGGCAACTGCAGCTCGGCAAACCCCGCGCGCGGTCCTGAGCCGAGCAACATGAAGTCGCGCGCGATCTTCAGGAACGATGACGCGGTGGTGTTGAGCGCGCCGGACAGGTCCGCCAGCGCGTCGTGCGCGGCCTGCAGGGCATAGCGGTTCGGCGCCGGCTCGAATGGCAGGCCGGTGTAGTCGGCCAGCGCGCGCGCGAACGCGGCGGCGAATCCGGGCGGCGCGTTCAGGCCGGTGCCCACCGCCGTGCCACCCTGCGCCACGGGCATCGCGCGCAGCATGGCTTGCTGCAGCCGCGACTGCGCGTCGGCCACCTGCGTCATATAACCCGAAAACTCCTGGCCGAGGGTCAGCGGCACTGCATCCTGCACGTGCGTGCGGCCGACCTTGACGATGTCGGCGAAAGCATCCACCTTGCGCGCGAAGGTCTGCTGCAGCAGTTCCAATGCAGGTAGCAGCTTCTGCTGGATCGCCCGCGTGGCAGCGATATGCATGGCCGTCGGGAAGCTGTCGTTGGACGACTGGCTCGCGTTGACGTGGTCGTTCGGGTGCACCGGCTTCTTGCTGCCCACCTGGCCGCCGAGCAGCTGGATGGCGCGGTTGGAGATGACCTCGTTGAGGTTCATATTGGTCTGGGTGCCCGAACCGGTCTGCCAGACCGACAGCGGGAATTCGTCCGGCCAGCGGCCTTCGATGACTTCGCCGGCGGCCTGTTCGATGGCGCCGGCCAGTTCCTGCGGCAGTACGTCCAGTTCGCGGTTGGCGCGCGCAGCGCACAGTTTCAGGATGGCGAACGCTTCAATCAGCGCCGGCGGCATTTTTTCAATGCCGATGCGGAAATTCTGGCGCGAGCGTTCGGTCTGCGCGCCCCACAGGTGATCGGCGGGTACCGGCACATCGCCGAGACTGTCCTTTTCGATGCGGGTGGCGGAGGGAGACGGTGCGGACATTGACAAGCTCCTGGCAACGGGGAGAGAGGTGATCTGCCGTGGCGCGGCATCACCGCCCAAGGCTGTCCTTCAGAATAGTGCTTGATCGTGCCCGGCAGCGCCGTCGCATGGGGTGGCAAGGGACAAGCCGGGGGATCCCGCGAAGCCGGATGCCGCAAGCGGACGCCGGCTCAGGCAGGCGTCGAGTGATGTGGCCGGCATCCTTGATGGCGCCGGCCCTGGATCCATGGATGGCTAGGCCGTCATCTTCAGGCACGCCTCCATGCAAGCCGCGCACGCGCGCGCGCACTCCTGGCAGTGTTCGGCATCGTGGCGCTCGCATTCCTCCTTGCACCACTTGCAGACTTCGGCACAGTCCTCGCAGACCAGCGGAGCGAATTCGCTGTTGCGCAGCATGTACGACGCGGCAAGCTGCGCAATGCCGGCACAGTCCATGTCCAGCGCGATGCAGCGCGCCATCTTGCGCACGTCAGGCTCTTCCAGGCACGCCGCGGCGCACTTGAGCGCGGCGGCGGCACAAGCATTGCAGGCGGCAATGCAGTCGGCGTAGCGGCGGGCGTTTTCCTGCACGGTGGGTCGGATCATGTGAGCGTCCTCCATTGGGGGTCGGTGACGGCAACAGGCAGAAACCCGCGGTGACTGAAACGGCAGTCGCGGGCAACCGTTATCCACAATAGCAGGCGCCGACGCGTCCTGCCGGGACGGGTTTGCTGCACAGCAGTGATCTACAATGCCGCCTTCGCCGCACGCCCGATCGCAGGAATGGCCATGGCAGCGGCACTAGCCGCCCCAAGCCATGCTCTAATCGGAAACACGGCATTCACATGTGGCAGGAAAGGAAGGACATCATGGGCGAGGCAAAACGGCGGGGTACCCCCGAGCAGCGGGCGGAAGAGGCGCGTGCGAAGAAAGAGGCCTTGCGCCCGGCGCAACTGGTCTGCGGCCATTGCAAGACAGCATTTCAGGAATTCGACGAGCTGGACGTGCCCGGCCTGCCCGGCATCGATGCCGTCTTTGGCGGACAGTGCCCGTCCTGCGGCAACGATGTGGTGGTCTTCAAGGGCGAGTCCAACGCCGTGGCCGAGGCCATGATCGCGTGGCAGAAGATGCTCGGCGCCGACGCGCAGCTGGGCTACCAGTCCAGCGACGGCCGTCATGTGGCGTACGAGCCTGGCAGCGACGGCGGCGAAGACCCCGGTAGCGCGGGCGGCACCCCGCGCGGCACGGTTCACTGAGCGCTGTCGACGGTCACCAGCTCCGGCGGGCCGATCTCGTACCGGCCCCGTCCGGCGCTCTTGGCGCGGTACAGCAGCACGTCAGCCAGGCGCAGCAGCTCGCTGTCCTGTATCGGGCCGCCGTCGTACAACGCCACGCCGATGCTGACGTCGACATCGGCGAACATGCCCTCGAACTCAAAGCGCTGCCCTACCGCGCACAGGATGGCGGTGGCCACGCTGCGCGCCGCGGCCGCGCTGCCGACGCTTTCGAGGATGACTGCGAATTCGTCGCCGCCGACGCGCGCCACCGCGTCCTGCTTGCGCACGCAGCCGAGCACGCGCTTGGCAAAAGCCTGCAGCAGCAGGTCGCCCGCCGCATGCCCGTGGATGTCGTTGACCGCCTTGAAGCGGTCCATGTCCAGGTACAGCAACGCCATCATCCCGCCGGTTTCACGGCAGTCCGCCATGGCGTGCTGCAGCCGGCTTTCGAACGCGCTGCGGTTCAATAGCTGGGTCAGGTGGTCGGTGCTGGAAATATGCGACAGGCGCAGGGTTTCCAGCTTTCGCGGCGTGATGTCCTGCACGTGGATATGCACGCCGACCACTTCGCTGCCATCCGCGCTCCACTCGGGGCGGTAGCTGGTTTCCATGCAGTGGTATTCAGGATCGCTGTCTTCGGACTCGAAGGTCACCACGGCACCCGCCAGCGCGCGCTGCAGGAACGGCTGGGCCCTGGCATAGCGCGTTTCGCCCAGCACTTCGCGCACGGTCTTGCCGCGCAGTTCGTCCAGCGTCATGCCGAAGGTGTGTTCATAGGCGATGTTGTTGAACACATAGCGCTCCTCCGTATCGACAAAGGCCAGCAGCGACGGCAGCGTGTCGGTCACGGCGCGCAGGCGCCGCTCGCTGCGGTCCAGTTCGTGGCGGCGGTCGCGCACGTCGCGCATCAGGCGGGTGAACGCGCGCGCCAGGTCGCCGATCTCGTCGCGATGCTGCCGCTCGGGCAGGCGTTCGAAGGCAGACAGGTCGGAGGCGCTGTCCCGGACCACCTCATGCAGCCGCGTCAGCGGCGTCAGCAGGTAGCGCACGGCCAGCCAGATGGACGCGGCCGCCAGGAGCAGCGCCAGCCCCGCCAGCAGCAGCAGGCGCTCCTGCATGCGGTGCAGCGGCGTGTAGGCCTCGCGCGCCGGGAGCAGCGCCACGAGTTCCCAGCCCGTGGTCGACATCAGGTAGCGCGAGACCACCGGGCGCGTGGGCGTCAGGAATTCCAACAGCGCGGCGCGGTCCTCCTGGCCGCAGGTATCGCCAATGGCGCGGGCGGGCTGGCGCGCCTGCGCCGGATCGGGATGCTGCACGTAGACCGGGCGGCTGCCTGCCGACACCAGGCAGTAGAAGCCCGTGGTCCCGAGCCGGTTGTGCAGGACTTCCGCGAGAAAGTTGGAGCTCGACAGGTCGAGCCAGCCACCCACCAGGCCGGCAAACTGCCCTTGCGCCGACAGGACCGGCACCGCCACGATCACGCCCAGGCGGTCGTTGGTGCGCGCCCGGATCGGCGGGCTGACCACAGGCGCGTGCGTGCGTGCCGCTTCGCGGAAATAGCCGCGGTCGCCGACTTCGGCGAGCATGCCGCCGTCGCCCAGCGCGGTGCCGCGCGCGTCGGCCACCATCAGGCCGTTGAACGCGCCAGGAACGGGAATGGCGCGCCGGACCTGCGCCAGTGCCTGGATCAGCGCGGCGTGCGACTGCGTGCCGCGCGCCATGGCGAGCAGGCCGCCAAGCTGTCCGGCCTGCTGCTTCAGCAGCATGATGCGGTCTTGCATGGCGGTGTCGAGCTGGTCGGCGGACAGCTTGACGATCGAGTCCTGCTCGTCCTGGAGCACGTCATGCAGGTCGCGGTGCACCGCGTACAGCGAAGTGAGCACGATGCCCGTGCCGAACACCGCGGCCAAAACCGTGGTGATCAACGCGATACGCGCTTTCAGCGTGGGCAAGAAGACGGGCATGCGGGGGCGATGTTCGGGATTCGGCTTGCCGCGGGCCGTGTCCGCGCAGGCGGGGGCGCGATGAAACGCAAGCGGCACAACCCTACCATACCCGGCGGCGTCACGGCAGGTAGGCAATGTGTGTGGGGTGACATTGCCCACCTGCCGGGCTGTCCCGTTGGGAGAACGGGGACGGTGCGGTGCGGTGCGGTGCGGTGCGGTGCGGTGCGGTGCGGTGCGGTGCGGTGCGGTGCGGGACTGTGCGCGTGCGACGTGCCAAGGTATAGTGCCGCGATGCCTGCAAGGGCGCGGGCATATGCCGCGCGGCAATCCACGAATCCCGTCCGCCATGAAACTGCGTTTGCCCTCGTCCGCCGTGCCCGTGTTGCTCGCGCTGCTGGTTGCAGCGGGCGGCACGCTGCTGACGGCGGCGGCCTGGCGGCAGGCGGCGCAACCCGAACAGCGCCTGGCGCAGCAGCGCTTCGACGCGCTGCTGGCCGATGCCACGGTCGCGCTGCGCGCGCGGCTGCAGGAAAACGACCAGTTGCTGCGTGGCGTGGCAGCGCTGATGACGGCCCACCCGGCCACGTCGCGCGCCCAGTGGCGCAACTACCTGTACGCGGCGCAGTTCGACGAACTGCCGCCCGGCACGCAATCCGTCGGCTATGCCCCGGCGGTCCCACGCGATGGCGCGGCCCGCCTGGCCGCCGCCGCGCGCCGCGACGGCCTGCCCGATTTCAGCATTACGCCGCCAGGGCTGCGCGATCTCTACGTGCCCGTCTTCTATATCGAGCCACTGGCCGGGCGCAACGCCCGGATGCTCGGCTTCGACCTGCTGTCCGACCCGCCGCGCCGCGCCGCGCTGGAAGCCGCCCGCGACAGCGGCGAGCCGCGCGCGACCGGCGGGCTCGAGCTGCAGCGCGAGGCCGAGTCGCCGACGCACCAGCTTGGCGCGCTGGTGGCCCTGCCGGTGTATGGCGGCGAGGCGTTCAGCAATGCCGAGGATCGGCGCGCCGCAGTCATCGGCTATGTCTATACGTCGCTGCGGCTGGGCGACCTGATGCGCAGCGTGACGGGACGCGCCGCCAGCGAGCTGGTGCTGGCACTCCATGAAGGCCCCGTCAGCGCGCGCGGCCGGGTCTTGTCCGGCGATCTCACCGACGGCGAGCGCCGTGACGACGGGCACCTTCCCATGCTCGCCGCCGAGCGCCAGTTCGACTATGGCGGGCGGACCTGGACCTTGCGCGCGGCGTCGCGCCCGGCATTCGAAGCGGCCCAGGGCACCAACCGCGCCCGCATGGTGGCTGCCGCCGGGGCGCTGGCCACGCTGCTGGTGACGCTGCTGACCTTTGCGCTGGCACGCCAGCGCCAGGCCGCCCGGCAGGACGCCATCGCGGCCGACAACCGCCGCGAAGCCGACCACGCCATGCTGAAGGCCTGCATGGCGCTTGCCGCGGACGGCTTCCTGGTGACCGATGCCGAGGGCAGGGTAACCATCGCGAGCGCGCGCGCGGCACAGCTCTTCGGCACCAGTGCCGAGGAATTGCAGGGCCGCGCGCTGGCCAGGCTGGTGCCGGGGGTGGCCGGCATTGCGATGGCATCGGTCGCGCGGTCCGGACGGGCGTCGGCCCAGCGGGAGCTGGAAGGCGTGCGCGCGGATGGCAGCCGCTTCCCGCTGCGGGCCGGCATGGCGCGACTGCCCGGCAACGGTGCCGGCGAGCCCGCCCGCTCCCTCTGGATCCTGACCGACCTGGACGAGTTGTGGCAGGCGCGCCAGCAGGCTGCCGTGCAGGCCGGCCGCTATGCAAGCCTGGCCGACCACGCGCCCATGTCCGTCATCACCTTCGGTGAAGACGGGTGCATCACCGGCATCAACCGCGCGGGCCAGCACATGCTCTGGTATCCCGACCCAGGGATGGCCGTCGGCATGCGCTACGCCGACCTGCATGTGGCCGATGAACTGGCCGAACGCGCGCGCGAGCTGACCCGCGAACTCGGGGAAGCCGTCGCACCGGGGCTGCCCGCGCTGGTGGCGAAGGCCCGCCTGGGACTGGTCGACGAGCGCGAATGGACGTGGGTGCGCAAGGGCGGCTCGCGCCTGCCGGTGCAGGTGACGTTGTGCACGTTGCCGGCCGAAGACGGCCAGCCGCGCGCGTACCAGGCCATTGCCTGCGACCTGACCGAACGCCACCGCGTGGACGAGTACATCCGCCACCTGGCGATGCATGACGCGCTGACCGGCCTGCCCAACCGCGTCGGGCTGACCGAGCGCTGCGAAGTGCTGCTGCTGCACGCGCGGCGCCACGGCGAGCGCGTGGGCCTGCTGCTGCTCGATCTCGATCATTTCAAGCATATCAACGACTCGCTGGGCCATCCGGTCGGCGACGACGTGCTGCGTTCCATTGCCGACCGACTCAAGGCTGCCGTACGCCACGGCGACCTGGTCGCGCGCATGGGCGGCGACGAGTTCGCCGTGGTGCTAAGCGGACTGCGCCAGGACAGCGAAGCCGAGCTGGCCGCCTCGAAAATCCTGGCGCGGGTATCCGAAGCGCTCGATATCGACGGCCAGCGGCTGCGCGTGACGCCGTCGCTGGGCATCGCGATGTTCCCGACCGATGGCGAATCGCTGACCGACCTGCTCAAGTCGGCCGATGCCGCCCTGTACGCCGCCAAGCAGGGCGGCCGCGCGCAGCAGCGCCGCTTTGCCAGCGAGATGGGCGAAGCGGCCCTTGCACGACTCACCATCGAGGGGCTGCTGCGCCGGGCGCTGGACGAGCACGAGTTCAACCTGCGCTACCAGCCCATCGTCGATACCACCACGCTGGCCGTGACCGGCGTGGAAGCGCTGATTGCCTGGCAGACGCCTGAGCGCGGCACGATGTCGCCGGCCGAGTTCATCCCCATCGCCGAGCAATGCGGCCTGATCGGCGCGCTTGGCGAATGGACGCTGGCCACGGCCTGCCGCGACATCCAGGCGCTGCGCTTGGCGCTGGGCCGCGATATGGAGGTGGCCGTGAACATCTCGCCGCTGCAGTTGCGCCAGGCCGGGTTTCCCGAAGTGGTCGCGCGCTGCCTGCAGCAGACCGGACTGCCGCCGGCGAGCCTCGCCATCGAGGTGACCGAGGGGATCCTGGTCGACGGCGCCGAGACCACCATCGACACCTTTCACCGGCTGCGCGAGCTGGGCGTGCAGATCTCGATCGACGATTTCGGCACCGGCTATTCGGGCCTGCACTACCTGACGCGGCTGCCGATCAACCGGCTCAAGATCGACAAATCATTCGTCGACGACGTCGCCACCCCTGGGCATGATCAGGTCGTGGCGGCGGCGATCATCGCGCTCGGCCACCAGCTGCACCTCAAGGTCGTGGCCGAGGGCGTGGAAACCATGGCGCAGTTCGGATTCCTGCGCGAGCGCGGCTGCGATGCCCTGCAGGGTTACCTGTTCTGCCGCGCGGTCGGACCCGAGACGCTGCGCGAGGTGCTCGACAGCGGCTTCGAACGCATGATGCCCGCCGATGCCTGGCGCGAAGCGGACGCCGAAGTCGGCACTGAATCCGGCGAACCCGGTGAACCCGGACCCAAAATCAGCCGATAGCCCCATCGGAATAGTTTGCTGTTCTGATCAAGAATGACTTCGTGTGGGCGACCGCGAACCGTGATCGCATCCTAGGCAGTGGAGCAAGCGCTACGAAGGGAAGGCAGAGAAGTAGTCAGCGCCGCAGGCAAGGGCGCGTCGATGCGCTGGCCGGGACGATGCCTCGGTCAGCGCATTTTTCTTGGCGTTGGGGTGGCACGCCCATGCCCGACCGCGTCGCGCAGAAATGGGTACGCTACGTCCACGCGGACACACCGGGACGTTGCGCGGCAAGCGCGCGGAAGACTCAGGCTTGTGTCGGAGCCGGGGTTTCCGTATCCGGCGCGTGCAGGCGACGGTACAGGTCGTCGATGCGCTCGCGGCTGGACCGCAATTCTTCACGGCCCTGCTCGGTGAGCAGATAGACGCGGCCGATGCCGTCGCGCAATACGCTCTGCAGGTAGCCTTCCATCTGCAAGGCACGCAACAGCGGCCTCACGCTGCCGATATCGACCTGGAAGCCATATTCCATCAACATTTCTGCGAGCATGGCCACGGTCGCAGGGACTTCCATGGCGAACTGCAGGACGTAAACACGGGCGAGCAAGCCCAGGAACTGTCGTTTCATGTCGCAGGCAACGCGGAACGGTGAAGGCCGGTTGACGCAAGTTATGCAATGTGGAGCATCCGCGACCGGCGGGGATCGCCGTGGCAACTCGCAGGCATGCCGGCAAATGCCAAGCTTGCGCCTGGTTGCGGCAAAAAAGAAGCCGCCAGGTTCCTGGCGGCTTGTCGGGAATGCGTCGGAGGGGTCAATTAACTCTGGCGCAGACCAGATTTTAGTTTGATCGAAGTGCCATTGTCACGCGCCTGTCGCATATCCCCCTCTATGGAGGGGTGCCGCTGAAAGCTCCTTGCAAGGTCACGTCGCAGGGGTGCAAATGGATCGGCCAATTTCCATGCAAAAACGAAAGAAACTGCCGCTTTTCATGATGATTTATGCGTATTTCGCGAGATGCGCCGGTTTCGCCGCCCTGAATGAACGAGTCCGAAAACGGCTTGCGGCTGAACCGGACGAAGGCGTTTAATCCGCCATGCCGATGTCCAGACGCCAGACCATGAAACCCGCCGATCTTGTCCGCCTGCTCTCGCTGGCCGCTCTCTGGGGCGCCAGCTTCCTGTTTATCCGTATCGGGGCGCCCGTGCTCGGGCCGTTGACAGCTGCCTTCGTGCGGGTGCTGATTGGCGCGGTCACGCTCGCCGCCTGCCTGCCCTTGCTCGGCTTGAGCTGCGACATGCGCGGCAAATGGCCGGCCGTGCTTACGCTGGGCGTGGTGAATTCCGGTATTCCGTTCGCCATGTATGCCATTGCCGCGCTCTGGCTGCCGGCGGGATACTCCGCCGTGTTCAATGCCATGACGCCGCTGATGGGTGTGCTGATCGGCACCCTGTTTTTCGCCGAGCGCCTGACGCGCGCCAAGGCGGCCGGCGTGATGCTGGGCATTGCGGGCGTGGCAGTGCTCACGCGCACCGGGCCCGTGGCGTTTTCGGCGGACGTGCTGCTTGGCGCGCTGGCTTGCCTGGTGGCGACGGCTTGCTACGGGCTGGCCGGTTTCCTGACGCGGCGCTGGATCACCGAACGCGGCGGGCTGGACAGCCGCCTGGTCGCCGCCGGCAGCCTGGTCGGGGCTACGCTGTTCCTGCTGCCGTTCAGCCTTGGCTCGCTGGCGCAGCACAATACGCTGCCCGATGCCGGCGCCGGGGTGTGGGGCGCCATGCTCGGGCTCGGCGTGGTCTGCACCGCGCTGGCCTATATCCTCTATTACCGGTTGATTGCCGATCTGGGCCCGGTGCGCTCGCTGACGGTCACGTTCCTGATTCCGCCGTTCGGCATTGTCTGGGGCGCGCTGTTCCTCAACGAGTCGCTGTCCTGGGCGCACCTGGCCGGTGGCGCGCTGATCGGCGGCGCCGTGTGGATGGTGCTGCGCCCGACCCGGCCGCTACCGCAACCCGAGGCCGCGCGCGGCTGAGAGGCAGAGATTCAGGTGCTGGCGACGACGTTGTAGCGCTCGCGCACCAGCATCACCACGCGCCGCGCCTGGCGCAGGTTGCGCACCGCATCGGCTTCGGTGCGCTCGGGAAAATCGACTTCGGCGCTCCAGTTGCAGCCGGTATGGTCCGGCCGGCGCACGCATAGCGCGCGCAGCTGGCAGTCCTGGCAGCCCGGCTCCTGGCGCAGGCAGAGGTTGATCAGGCGCTTCAGTTCGGACCGGGGCTTGGGCAGTCGCTCCATGATCGGCTCCGCTAAGCGGCGCCGCGCCTGTCAGCCGGCTGGCGTTTCCGCCCGGCATTCCGGGCAGATGCCGTACAGGACCAGCATGTGTTCGCGCAGCGCGAAGTCGTTGTCGGCCGCGACCTGGCGCTGGCGCTGCTCGATTCTCTCGTCCCGGAATTCCTCGACGCGTCCGCAGCTCACGCAGATCAGGTGATCGTGGTGGCCGCCTTCGTTGAGTTCGAACACGGCGTGGTCCGACTCGAAGCTGTGGCGCAGCAGGATCTCGGCCTGGACCAGCTGGTTGAGCACGCGGTACACGGTCGAGAGCCCGGCGTCGTCGTCCTGCGCGAGCAGGATGCGGTAGACATCTTCGGCGCTCAGGTGGCGCCGCTCGCAGGTACGGAACACCTCCAGGACGCGCATGCGGGGCGACGTCGCCTTGAGGCCGGCGCGCTTGAGGTGGGCAGGATCGGACATCACGGTTGGCATGGCATGCGGCTGCGGGCGCCGTCCGCGGACGGCGTCGGGAAAACGGCTGAAATGGCTGGAAGGCGTCCGGAACGCCCTTGCGGTCCGTCCCGGACGTGGCGCCGTGCTGTACGGCGCGCGGAATAAAAAGGCGGCCTGGCTTGTCGACGGATGACGCGGTGGGGAAAGCGGGGTCTGGTTGCTTTCCCGACCATCCGGCGACTGGCTACTGCCAAACGCTCCGCGTTACGGAGCGGTCCCCACAAAAGTCGGTAACGGGATGCCGCCCTGCTGGCGACGATCCGGAAATTCTTTCCGGCAGTCCGGCGGGCTCGCCGCGTACCGCGACGGTGCCAGGCTGACCGGGTTGTCTGGTCTGCGTTGCCGCTGCGTCAGACAGTGATGTTATAGTAAATGGGAATCGATCTCATTACAAGACATGTTTTGAAGTTTTTCGTCCAGGTCCGAGGTGGACTGCAGGCTAGTCCGAACAGAAGACGCCGGGGCCTGCCACCATCGAATAGTCACCTCCCCTTCCGCCATCAATCGCTGGCCGTGAAGCCCGACGCCTCGACCACGGGCTTCCACTGCGCACGCTGGTCGCGGATCATCTTGCGCAGCGTGGCGCCCGATTGACCGTTCACCTCCATGCCCAGGGCCGCCATCTTTTCGCGGACATCCGTCGACCGGGTCGCGTCAAGCAAGGCCTTTTCAAGCTGCGCTACAGTCGCCGGCGGCGTGCCAGCCGGGACGAAGGCCGAGTACCAGCCCGATGCCAATTCAAACCCCGGTGCGCCGGCTTCAGCAAGCGTCGGTACATCGGGCAGCAATGAGGTTCGCTTCGTGCCGGTGACGCCAAGGAAGCGAATCTTGCCGGCGCGGTACAGCTCCATCTGGCCGCCAACGGCATCGATACCAAGCGGCAGCGTCCCGCCGATCTCGTCGGTCAGCATCATCACCGCGCCACGATAAGCGGTCGGCAACAGCGGCACGCCGATTTCCTTGCTCAGCGTCAGCACGCCGAAGTGGATGGTGCCGCCAAGCGTGACCAGCCCGACACCGCCCCTGGCCGGCTGGCGCTTCACCCACGCCAGGTATTCCTGCATGGTGCGATAGGGCTGGCCCGCCCCCGTCGACGCAACCAGCGGCACGTCCGCCAGATATGCGACCGGCACAAGGTCCTTGTCGGGATCGTAAGGCAGTTGCTTGTAGGTCAGCGGAAAAATGGTGAACGGCGGAGCGGGCGAGATCAGGACGGTCTTTCCATCCGGGTGCGCGCGCTTGACCGTGTCCAGCGCCAGCCGCGCCGAAGCCCCCGGGCGGTTCTCGACCAGCACCGGCGTGTTCAGCGATACGCGCAGCTTTTCCGCCAGCGTGCGCGCGAAGATATCGAGCGCGCCGCCGGCCGCGAAGCCGACTACGATGCGCGTGGGGGTCTCGCTGCCCGCGGCCGCGGCCGCATTGGGTACGGCGCTGACGCCGAGGGCCACGCTCAAAGCAGCCGCGAGGCGCCTCGGGACGATTCGGTACGGCATATTGGCTCCTTTGCTCAGGCGGCCTGCAGTGTGGTATCCACTTCGAGCGGATAGATCGGGCGCCGCAGATTGCGGAACGGGAACAGGCTGTAGTCGGAGCTGCAGACGCCGGGGCCCGCTACCAGCACGATGTCCTTCGCAATCGGCTCGAAGCCCGCGCGGAAATGCTGGCGCGATTTGATCAGCACGTACTTGCGGCGCGACAGGTCGATGCCCGCGTGCGTGAACACGCCCGTATCGAACGGCTCCTGCGGCTTTTCGCATACCACCACGAGCGTGCCGTCCACGTCCAGCACGACGGTGCGGCCCAGGCTCAGCCTCATGCCCGTGAACATCGGCCCGGTCACCTGGTAGTTGCCGTCGGTGATGCACTGGACCCGGCCCGTCAGCGTCAGCGGGCGGCCCTTCAGGCCCAGCGCCGGCATATCGGTCTTGCCGCCGACATCGAGCGTCAAGGTGCTGCCGACGCCCGCATCGATCAGCTGCGCGACCGCGGCCGGGTCCCAGAACGGCCCGGCCACCACGCCCTCCAGCCCTTGCCGCAGCACTTCGGCCAGCACCGTCATCTCGTCGGTCGGGCCACCGGCGCCACAGTTATCGCCGTGGTCGACCAGGATCACCGGTCCTGCCTCGGCGTTGCGCGCCCGCGCGATCGAGGCCTCCATCGGCTCGATTGGAAACACGAAATCGGCGCGGCGTTCCCACGCCATGCCGCACAGATCGTCGAGCAGCCGGCGGCCTGCATCGGCGCGGTCGGCATCGGCGACGATCACGACGGTCAGCCCGGTATGCGCAATGTCGGCCAGCGGGAAGCCCCCGAACACCGATGCGTTCAGCACTTCGCCATCGCGCTCGGCGGCCATGGCGCGGTCCATGATGTCCTTCATCGGCTGTTCGCGCGGAGTCTGGCGCAGCATGTGCGTGAGCATCGGCAGCGTGCGCCACAGCATCACCGGTCGGGCCTCGCCGCGCAGCGAGGCCATCAGCGTGCGCGCGGCGCGGGCGCCGGTCTCGTAGACATCGACGTGCGGATAAGTGCAGTAGCCCGCGATGACGGTGGCATTGTCGATCAGCGCCGCGCTGAAGTTCGCGTGGAAGTCGAGCGAAACGGCAATCGGCACATCGGGCGCCACGGCCCGGATGCGCGCCAGCAGTTCGCCTTCGGCATCGGGATAGCCCTCCGCCACCATCGCGCCGTGCAGGTCGAGCATCACCGCATCGCAGCCTTCACGCACCGCCGCGACAATGGTTGCCGCCATCGATTCGAACGCGTCGGCCGTGACCACCCCGCTGGGCACCGCGTTGGCCATCAGCGGCATCACGAACGTGTCGCCCTGGCGTCCAACCAGATCCATGAAGGCCGCTGCGGCGCTGTTGGTTCCGCGGCAAGCGCGCACGGCGTCATCGCCGTGCAGGGGGCCATCGGTGCTGCCGCGATTGAAGGCGTGCAGCGGTGTCGGGATCGGCGAGAAGGTATTGGTTTCATGCCGCATCAGGGCAATGACAAAATGCATGGTATGGACTCCTGTGCGGGCCGTGCCGCGAGAATCAGTTGGCTTCGAGATCGACGTTGCGCGCGATCGCGCCATAGCGCAGCGTCTGCGCGTGCAGGAAGCGGCGGCTTTCCGCCGGGGGCGTCAGCACGGACTCGTACGCAAGCGTCTGCAGCCGCGTCTGGAAGTCAGCCTCCTGGACGCTGGCCTTCACTTCCTTGTAAAGGCGGTCGATGGTCTCGGGCGGCGTGCCCGCCTTGACGACGAGCGACAAGTTGGCGCCGATCAGCAAGCCGTCCTTGCTGTCGGACTTCTGCAACGCCAGGTTCGGGAACTGCGCCACGGGCTTGGCCTGCAACGCGGCCAGCGGCCTGGCCTTGCCGTCGTTGACATAGTTGATGGACGAGCCGATCACGTCGACATGCGCATAGGTCTGGCCCCCGATCAGGTCCGCCATGGCCGGCGGCGAGCCACGGTAGGGCACGATGGTGAAGTCGAGCCCGTTGCGGCGCTTCCAGTCCGCCAGGGCGAGATGCGCGGCGCCGCCGACGGTATTGATGCTGATCGACACCTTGCCGGGATGCTCGCGGATATACGCCATCAGTTCGGCCAGGTTCGTCTCCTTGCGATCCGTGCGCGTGATGATCCAGTGCGGCACCGTAGTCAGGACGGTAACTGGCGTGAAATCGCTGTCCGGGCGGTAGCGCAAGCCCTTGATCGTGTGCGGATTGATATTGAGCGTGCCGTCGCTGGCGAGCAGCAGCGTGTTGCCGTCGGCCTTTTCCTTGAGCACGGACAGCGCGCCCGGCACGGTGGCGCCGCCGGCGATGTTCTCCACCACCACGGGCTGGCCAAGGCGCGTTTCGAGCTTGCGTGCCAGCGTGCGGCCGACGATGTCGTAGGAACCACCGGCCGGGAATGGCACCACCAGGCGCAACGGCCGGTCGGGCCACGCCGCGCCGGCGGCAGCACCGGCATACGTCATCGCCACCAGGACCATGCCGGCGAAAGCACCACGAAGCACGGCGGAAAGTCGGGTTGTACGGATCATCAGTCTCCTTCCGAGGTCTGGGTGCCTCGTCTTGAACGTTTCGGACCCGGCCGACTATAGGCCAACTCGACTTGCACAAAAAGCGAATTAAAATGTCGCCAAGTTGAGTAAATGGTTAACTTCAAAGCAAGCCGCGATATGCCGTCCATGCCTTCCGCCGATCCGCTCGAATCCGCCAGTTTCCCGCTTGGCCGTCTGAAGCTGCGCCACCTGCGCGTCATCGTGGCATTGGGCGAGATGCAGACGGCGGCGGCGGTCGCCGCGCGCTTCCATGTCAGTCCGGCCGCGGTATCGAAAACGCTGGCGGAGATCGAGGACATCGCCGGCATGGTGCTGTTCGCGCGCGGGCGCCGCGGACTCGAACTGACCGAACCGGGCCGCGAGATGGCAGCCCACGCGCAGGTGCTGCTCGCGCAGCTCGAACGCCTGGCCGAGTCCATGCAGGCGGTACGCGCGGGTAGTCAGGGCGAACTGCGGCTGGCGTTCCGGACCATGTCGGTGCAGCCGTTCCTGGCGCAGGCCATGAGTGACTTCTACCGCGACAACCCGCGCGTGGAGATCAGCGTGATCGAAGGCGGCATTGGCGAACTGGCCGAGCAATTGCTGCACGGCTCGCTGGACCTGCTGTTCGCGTACGGCGATCCGCGCCTGTCGCAGCCCGCGCTGCGCAGCACGCCCGTCGTGCCCGCGCAGAAGGTAGTTGTCGTCGCCAGCCCGGATCACCCGCTGCTGGCGCGCCGCAAGCTGACGGCGCAGGCCTTGTCCGAGCAGCAATGGTGCATTCCCGCCACGGGGTCGCGCATGCTTCATCTGCTGCAGATGGCCTTCCACGCGCTGGGGGCGCCGGCGCCGTCGCGCGGCATCCGCACCAGCGACGTGGCGGCCACGGCCAGCCTGATGCAGACCGGGCACTACCTGTCGGTGTTTCCCGAACGCATCGCGGCACAACTGATGTCGGCCAAGGTCGCCCGGGTCCTGCGCTTCGAGCTGGATGCCCGCGTCGAGCCGGTGGTGGCCGTCTGGAATGGCGAAATCACGTCACGTACCGCCGCGCAGCGCTTTCGCGAATTCGTGCTGCAGAGGGCCACGCAGGATGTCGTGCGGGATGCGCGGCCACTGCTGGCGGCTCGCGCGGTGGCTGCGGCGGGGCTGGTGCCGCGCCGCGTGAAGGGATGAGCGCGAGAGTGCCGCTTTTCGCCGATGACACAGGTACCGAGGGCCAATGGCGGATTCAACTGCCCCGCCATGAGTGCCGTATGGTCCTCAGAAGATATGCTTGATCCCCAGCATCGCGCCAAGCTGCGACGATCCCGGCGGCGGAGCCGCCGCGCCGTCAACCGCCACGGCGGACTGGCCGCTGTTGTCGACAAAGCCCATCGTGCCGTAGACCGAGGTGCGCCTGGAGAACGCGTAGGTGCCCCGCAGCGCGTAAAGCATGGCCTTGTTGCTGCTGTGGTGGCCCACGCGCGACTCGTCGATGTGGTCGAATCGCTCTCGGTCATGACCAATGTCGCGCTGATGTTCGATCAGGCGACCATCGGGCTGATGCCGCGCTCCGCCGCACGGCAATTCGTCGACACCGGCAGCCTTGCCATCATCCCGCTGGAGCACGCGCCGGCATTCGGCGATGTCGGCTTCTTCGCCGTGCCTGGCTCGCTCGCTGTGCGCGCCGTCGAACTGTTCAAGGACTGCCTGCGGGCGGCGGCGCGCGAAGCCGGCTGACGTCGCGCGCTACATTCGCTGACCAACGGGTACCCGATCGGCGTCCCGGAAACGCTCAACGCGCAATTCATCGATCTGGTCCGGTACGGCGCCTTCCGCCGCAACTGGGGCGAGATCTTCGGCGATGGCCTGGCACCGCTGCTGCGGCCCGAGGGCCAGCTGGTGGGACAGCCGCCGCTGCGCCTTCCCGGCTGCTATTCGCAGTGTTCGCGCGCCAGGGACTCGCGCGTATAGCCATGCCGCACGCGCAGCTGATGCTCGACCGCATCGGCCTGGTCCAGGCACGCGAACATGACGTCGTCCCTGGCGCGCTGCGACACGCCTTTGAGCCGCGGGGCCTCGTAGGCAATGCGGCGCGCGCGGCAGCGCAGGAACAGCAGCGTCTCGGTGCTGGCGGAGGCCAGTTGCTCCTTGTCGATGCGCCTGCATTCGACCAGGTCCTGGGCCCACGATGGCTCGATCGTCACGAACAGCATCAGGCACAGCCATCTGCGCAGGGAAGAGGACATCGGCATGGAAATGAGGGCGCTCAGGCTCATCATTGTCCACCGTCACGCGTGTTTCAAGCGGTCCGGCATGCTGAGGCAGAGACGCACCAGCGAGACAGTGTGTCCAAGGCCCAGGACAATCTGCCGCCAGCCCCGTCGCCACGTAACGAATGTTGCAGCGCAATAGATATCTGCACCGTGCCGGGGTGTGCAGCGGTCCCTGATCGGGGTAGGCTGTCATCCATCAACGTGCCGCAGTGTGCGTCGATTCACGCCAGCCAGCACGGGCTGACGCCGATCCTCTACTCGCCGCCCCACTCCGGAACCAGGCGGCGTTCCAACGGCGCGAGCCAGCCTGCGGCCCTGCTGATCGCGGCCCGCGCCCCCGTGCATCGCCGCTCCCTGATTGCCAAGACAAAAAATGACCGATCTCACAGCCGACTCCAACCAGGCCGCCGCGCCTACGCCCGAAGAGGTGCGCAAACGCGTCTTCTCCATCGTTGCCGCCTCGTCAGGCAACCTCGTCGAATGGTTCGACTTCTACGTCTACGCGTTCTGCGCGATTTACTTCGCGCCATCGTTCTTTCCCAAGGCCGATCCCACCGCGCAGCTGCTGAACACCGCGGGCGTGTTCGCGGCCGGCTTCCTGATGCGGCCGATCGGCGGCTGGCTGTTCGGCACCATTGCCGACCGGCATGGGCGCAAGAACTCCATGCTGATCTCGGTGCTGTTGATGTGCTTCGGCTCGCTGCTGATTGCCGGCCTGCCGACTTATGCCAGCATCGGCAACTGGGCGCCGGCGCTGCTGCTCCTCGCACGCCTGATCCAGGGCTTGTCGGTTGGCGGCGAGTACGGCACCACGGCGACTTATATGAGCGAGGTGGCGCTGCGCGGACGGCGCGGGTTCTTCTCGTCGTTCCAGTACGTCACGCTGATCGGCGGCCAGTTGCTGGCGGTACTGGTGGTGGTGATCCTGCAGCAGCTGCTCGATGACGCCGAACTCAAGGCCTGGGGCTGGCGCATTCCGTTCGTGGTCGGCGCGATCACCGCGGTGGTGGCGCTGTTCCTGCGCCGCACGCTGCACGAGACCTCGTCCGCGGCCACGCGCGGCAGCAAGGAAGCCGGCAGCGTCGCGGAGATCTTCCGCAACCACAAGGCCGCCTTCTTCACCGTGCTGGGCTACACCGCCGGCGGCTCGCTGATCTTCTACACCTTCACCACGTATATGCAGAAGTACCTGGTCAACACGGCCGGCATGTCGATCAAGACGGCCAGCTACGTGATGACCGGATGCCTGTTCCTGTACATGTGCATGCAGCCCGTGTTCGGCGCGTTGTCCGACCGCATCGGCCGGCGCAACAACATGCTGCTGTTCGGTGCGCTGGGCGCGGTGGCAACGGTGCCGATCCTGACCGCGCTGCGAACCGTGTCGAGCCCGGAACTGGCGTTTGTGCTGATCGCCGTGGCGCTGGCCATCGTCAGCTTCTATACGTCGATCAGCGGTATCGTGAAGGCGGAAATGTTCCCGGCCGAAGTGCGGGCGCTTGGCGTCGGCCTGGCCTATGCGATTGCCAACGCGGCGTTTGGCGGCACGGCCGAATACGTGGCGCTGGGACTCAAATCCGTCGGCCATGAGACCGCGTTCTACTGGTATGTCACCGCCATGATGGTGGTTGCCTTCCTGGTCAGCCTGCGCTTGCCACGCCAGGCCAGGTACCTCCATCACGAGCACTGAACGCCGTGCCGGCGGCAGGTGTCGCCGGCTGCGCGTGGCACACTACGGGTGCGGATGCTGCCACCGGCAGCCCGCACCCTGAACCGCCTTCTTTCCCCATCCATGGATCTCAACGCCCTGCGCCTGTTCGTCGACATCGTCGATGCCGGCAACCTCAGCGCCGCCGCGCGCAAGCTCAAGATGACGCGGGCCAATGTCAGCTACCACCTGAAGGCGCTCGAAGAAGAGCTTGGCGTCCAGTTGCTGCGGCGGACCACGCGCCACGTGGAACCCACGCCCGTGGGCGCCGGGCTCTATGAGCACGGCCGCAATATCCTGGGCGAGGTCGCGGCGGCCAATGCGCTCATCAGCAATATGGGCAAGAGCATGCAGGGCCATGTGCGCCTGTCGGTGCCGACCGGCCTCGGCCACACCATGCTGTCGCCGCTGCTGGTGCAGTTCAAGCAGCGCTATCCCGACATCCTGCTCGACGTGGTGTTCGACAACCGCGTGCACAACCTGGTGTCGGAAGACGTCGACGTGGCCTTGCGCATCATCTCCACGCCGCCCGATTCGGTGGTGGCGACGGAGATCGGCGAAGTCGACTGGGTGGTCTGCGGCGCACCGGCCTACCTGGCGGCGCACCCGGCGCCGAAGGTATTGGCGGAACTGGGCGGGCATGCGGTGGTGTGCGCGTCGCCGGTCGGCCAGAAGCTCAAGGTATCGGGCACGCCTCCGCATGGCGGCGCCGCACGCGAGCAGGTCGTGCTGGAGCCCACGCTGAGTTCCGACAACTTCGCGTTCCTGAAGGAGGGCGTAATGGCCGGGCTGGGCATCGGGCTGTTCCCGATCTACGCCGTTGGCGACGAACTGGCCAGCGGCGCGCTCACCTCGCTGCTCGACGGCTATCGCATCAGCGTGTTCGGCAGCAAGCTCTATATGCTGACCATGCCCAACCGGTACCAGACGCTGGCCACGCGCTGCCTGCTGACTTTCCTGAAGGCCGAACTCCAGGCCGTGTGGCCGCGGCTGCACGATAGCGCCGCGCCACGCCACGGCTGATACCACCGTCTATAGTAGGTACACAAGGAAAACCCTTGTCCCCGCCGGTTGCCCGGGAGTGACCGGCCTTCGCATCCAGAGGAGCAATCATGGCCCTGGCAAGCACGCTGGCGAGCTGCATGAGCAGCAAGAATACGCAGTACGACATCGTCCACCATCCCTACACCCTCAGCAGCATGGCCACTGCCGAGGCTGCGCACGTACCCGGAGACCGCCTGGCCAAGACTTTGCTGCTGGAAGACGAGAATGGCTATGTCGCCGCAGTGATCCCGTCGAACCATCACCTGCACATGGCTGCGCTGTGCGAGCAGACCGGCCGCAAGCTGGTGCTGGCGCATGAAGACGAAATTCGCGAGGTCTTCAAGGACTGCGACCTCGGCGCGATCCCGCCCGTGGCCATGGCGTATGGCATGCAGACCTATGTCGACGACAGCCTGATGAAACACCCCGACGTGTATTTCGAGGCGGGCGACCACCAGGAACTGGTGCACATGAGCATGGACCAGTTCTCGAACCTCATGTCGGATGCCGAACCGGGGCATTTCTCGCGGCGTATGATGTAGCCGCGATCCTTGCAACGGACAACGGCCGGCCCTGCGCCGGCCGTTTTACTTTGCGCTGCAGTCTAGCGTGTACCGTGCCACCACCGTGTTCCCGTCCCGCAGCGTCAGCCCCACTTCACATCTGCCGCCCGGCACCGGCGTCACCGCCATGGAAGACACCTGGCTGGGCTGGTTTTGCTGCACGTGCACCGTGCCGCTCTGCGCAATGGCCGACGAGTTGCCCTGCCCGCTGCTGCGCAGCCGGATGTCGTACTGCAGATCCGCCTCACGGGCCGCGCTGACATAGGCCGCGATCATCGTCACCCCATTGGCGGCATGCGATTCCAGCCAGGCCTGCAGGTGGATATCGGCTTGCATATCGTTCTCCGTGTCATGACGTTGCGGCCGCGTCGCCCGGCAGCGCCGGTGCGCTGTCATCCTTGAGCGCCACGCCGGAACAACCAAGCGCGGCCGCGCCGCGCAGCAGAAATGCCAGCCGCTCGGCGGCCTGCGCGTAGGGCAAGCCTTCCGGGCGCACGTTGGAGATGCAGTTGCGCTCCGCGTCCGTGCGGCCGACGCGCGGCGCATAGGTCAGGTAGAGGCCGAGGCTGTCGGGCGAACTGAGCCCCGGCCGTTCGCCGATCAGCATCACGACCTGGCGCGCGCCGGTCAGCTCGCCCACTTCATCGCCCAGCGCCACGCGCGCTTGCTCGGCGATCACGACCGGCGCCACGGTCCAGTCCCGCGGCAACCGTTCGCGCACGGCAAGCAGCAGCGGCACCGCGTGGCCCTGCGCAGCCAGCGCGGACAGGCCGTCGGCAATCACGAACACCACATCGGGCACCGGATCGGCATGCGCCTTCGCCAGCCGCGCACGGCTGGCTTTATCCAGCCTGCGGCCCAGGTCGGGGCGGCGCAGGTAATGCGCGCGGTCCGGCGCGGCGCTGTGGACCGGCACGCTGGCAAACCCGGCCTGCGCGAGCGCGGCTTCGATGGCCGCACGGTCCAGCGGCAGGTGCACCGCATCGCGTGCCTGCGCATGCGCCAGACCGAAGGCCAGCACGGTGTCAGTCGTCTGACTGTGCCCGGCGCGGCCGAGCGCAATGCGCGCACGCGTGAACTGGCGCAACTGCTGCCAGGGATTGGGTTGCGTGACGGAGGATGCAGGCTTGGCCATGTCCGCGGCTACAGCGAATGCGCCAGTTCAAGCAGCGGCTGCCGATCGGTGGACTCCAGCAGGCGTCCGCTGCCATCGGCAATGCCCATGCGCTGCAGCCAGGCCTCGAACTCGGGCGCGGGCCGCAGGCCCAGTACCTCGCGCAGGTACAGCGCGTCGTGGAACGACGTGCTCTGGTAGTTCAGCATGATGTCGTCGGCCCCTGGCACGCCCATGATGAAGTTGATGCCCGCCACGCCGAACAGCGTCAGCAGCGTGTCCATATCGTCCTGGTCGGCCTCGGCATGGTTGGTGTAGCAGACGTCGCAGCCCATCGGCACGCCCAGCAGCTTGCCGCAGAAATGGTCTTCGAGCCCGGCACGGATGATCTGCTTGCCGTCATACAGGTACTCGGGGCCGATAAACCCCACTACGGTATTGACCAGCAGCGGCGAGAATCGCCGCGCCACCGCATAGGCGCGCGCTTCCATGGTCTGCTGGTCCACGCCATGGTGCGCGTTGGCCGACAGCGCGCTCCCCTGCCCGGTCTCGAAGTACATCACGTTGTTGCCCACCGTGCCGCGCGCCAGCGACTGCGCGGCGTCATGCGCCTCGGCCAGCAGCGACAGGCTGATGCCGAACGCGGCGTTGGCGTGCTCGCTGCCCGCCACCGACTGGAACACCAGGTCCACCGGCGCGCCCTGCTCCATGGCGCGCAGGGCGTGGGTGACATGCGCGAGCACGCAGGACTGCGTGGGGATATCAAAACGGCAGCGCAGGTCGTCGATCATGCGCAGCAGGGACACGATCGCGCCCAGGTTGTCCGATGCCGGATTGACGCCGATGGTTGCATCGCCGCAGCCATACATCAGCCCGTCGATGATCGACGCCGCAATGCCCTTGGGATCGTCGGTCGGATGGTTCGGCTGTAGCCGCACGGACAAGCGGCCCGGCAAGCCGACCGTGCTGCGAAAGCGCGTGACCACGCGGCACTTGCGCGCGACCGCGACCAGGTCCTGGTTGCGCATGAGCTTGCTGACCGCCGCCGCCATTTCCGGCGTGATGCCGCGCGCCACGCGTGCGAGCGTGGCGTTGTCGGTCTCGTGCAGCAACAGCCAGTTGCGGAAGTCGCCCACCGTGAGGGAGGCGATCTCGCCGAAGGCGCCGGCATCGTGGCTGTCGAGGATCAGGCGGGTCACCTCGTCGTCCTCATACGGGACCAGCGCTTCGGACAAGAAGTGCGACAACGGCACGGCGGCCAGCGCCATGCGCGCCGCCATGCGCTCTTCCTCGCTCCCGGCGGCAATGCCGGCAAGGCAGTCGCCGGACCGGGCAGGGCTGGCTTTGGCCAGCAAGGTACGCAGGTCGGCGAAGACGTGGCGGTGCTGGCCAACCGTGTGGACAAAAGCCATGGGCGCGGGCTCCGGGAGCGATGGGTGTGTGCCGGTATGGCTACTATAGGCGTTCGGATTTGCAGGCAACCGGCTGCCTGTCCGGAATGCGAGGATATTGCTCCGGTAGTGCCGCGCCAATGCGAGCCAATCCTGACATCCGCGTTCCGGCGTCATCCTTCTCCTATAGCGATGTCGGCCCGACACCGACAGCGACCGCGCAGTGCGATACCTAGTATCCAGATGCCACCCATGCGGGATTAGCATAAGGAGAAGCGCCATGGACCGCCGCCAGTTCCTCAAGTGGGGAAGTTTCATGACCGTTTCCGTAGCCGCCGGCGGACTCGCCGCATGCGGCGGAGGCGGCGACTCGGAGCCACAGCCCTCCGACATGGGCAATCCCGAGAACTTCAACTTCCTGCACGGCGTCGCTTCGGGCGACCCGAAGCCTGACAGCGTGGTGGTCTGGACGCGCGTGGACGGCAGCAACGGCCAGCGGGCGGTACAGGTGCGGCTCCAGGTGTCGGCGCAGCAGGACTTCGGCACGCTGCTCGTCAATCAGTTGCTTTCCGCGCTGCCCGACTGGGACTACACCTTGCGCAACAAGGTCACCGGTCTCTCGCCGTCGACGCAGTACTACTACCGCTTCCTGCTCGGCGACCGCGCCAGCACGGTCGGCCGCACGCGCACCGCCGCGCCCGCCGGCACGCCGCTGTCGCAACTGCGCTTTGCCTTCATCTGCTGCCAGGACTGGAACGTCAACCACTGGGCCGGCATGGAAGAACTTGCCCAGCAGGACCTGGACTTCGTCGTCCACGTGGGCGACTACATCTACGAGGCCGTGCCCGGCGGTTCGCGCAACGGCAACGTCGAGGACCGGCATGGCGTCCTGCAACTGCCGAACGGCACCGCGCTGCCGGACGGCTCGGTGTATGCCACCACGCTCGCCGATTATCGCTACCTGTACCGCAACTATCGCAGCGACACGCGTTTGCAGGCGCTGCACGCAGCCTTCCCGGTGATCGCCATCTGGGACGACCACGAGTTCTCCGACAACTGCTGGCAGGATCGCCAGACCTACAGCGCCACCGACGACGCGACACCGCGCACCGCGCGGCGGCGCAGCGCCAACCAGGCGTGGTTCGAGTTCCTGCCGGCCGATGTCACGATCGACCTGAACAATCCTTCGTTCCAGAACATCCAGATCTACCGGTCGTTCACGTTCGGCAACCTGGCCACGCTGCTGATGACCGACGAACGCCTCTACCGTGCCGACCACATCATTCCGGAGGCGTCGACCGGGGGCGCCGTCGGCAGCCGGCAGTTTGTGCGAGCCGACAAGCTGGCCGCCGCCGAGGCCGACAAGATCGCGGCCGCCGGCAACGCGCTGACGCCGGTGAGCATGCTGGGCGACACCCAGCGCGCCTGGTGGCAGGACCACGTCGGCGGCGCCAACACCACGTGGAAGCTGTGGGGCAACGAACTGGCCATGCTGCGCATGCAGGTGGACATCCCGCAAGCGCTCGCCGACCTGATCGCAAAGGAACTCGCGCAACTCAACAGCTTGCTGGCACCTGTGGTGGCCGACGCGGCCGCGGCGCTGGCCAGCGACCTGCGCGGCGCCAGGGCAGCGGGCACGCTGGCGGGACTGGCGTACACCGCGTTGCGCAACGTGGTGTCGCGCGTGGGCATCAGCAGCGCCACCTTCGACTCGACCATCAAGCCGTTCATCGACAAGCGCCTGCCGCCGATCGAACTGCTTGACCGCCTCATCCTCAATGCCGACCAATGGGACGGCTACAACGCCGAGCGCAAGAACCTGATGGCGTTCCTGAAGACCCACGGCGTGCGCAACGTGGTCACGCTGAGCGGCGATATCCATGCGTTCTTCGCCGGACAGGTGATGGACGACTACGATGCCGCGAGCCCGGCTCCGGTCATGGTCGACCTCGTCACGGCCGGGGTGTCGAGCAACACGCTGCTGAGCCGGCTGCGCGCGCTGGTCGACAACGACCAGGCCTTCGCGGCGCTGCACGACCTGATCTACACCAACGCGGGCGGCGCGGTGGTGAACGCCCTCAATGCCACGCTGCGCACCTTCAACCCGTGGCTGCGGCACGTCGAGACCAACGCCGAGGGCTATGCGCTGGTGACGCTCAACCCTGCGAAGCTCAGTTGCGCCTTCCATGTGATGAAGCCGCTTCAGGGCCCTACTGCGCCGGCACAACCAGCCACGGCCAGCGTGCAGGTGATCGAAGTGGCGTCGGGGGCTACGGACGTCACGCTCGTGTAGGCAGGCGCCCGGGGGCAAGTAGCTAAATTTTTACCCGGATATTATTGACAATTATTTTATCCGGGTATAAATTGGGCGAATTCACCACCACGGCAGCCCTCCATGCACCCAGCCGCTCTGATTTCGTCCCATATCGCCTTCGACGGGCATCGTCGCATCGCCTCCGGTCCGCTTGGCGCCGTCGCGCTCGCGGTCAGGCGTGCGGCCGCGCAAAGGGCCGCCGGGCCCCTCCTGGTGTTCGACAATGCGACGGGACGCTCCATCGATATCGACCTGCGCGGCACCAATGAAGAGGTCGTCGCGCGCTTTGCGGCCGTGGGCACGGAGGCAACTGGCCCTGGACACGTCGACGATGAAGCCGCGCAGAACGAACCTCGCGGCCGAGGCCGCCCGAAGCTTGGCGTGGTCGCGCGCGAGGTCACGTTGCTGCCGCGCCACTGGGACTGGCTCGCGCAGCAGCCTGGCGGTGCTTCGGTGGCGTTGCGCAAGCTGGTGGAAGAGGCGCGGCGCGCCAACGCGCAGCGCGACCATCGCCGCGTTGCGCAGGAGCGCGCGTATCACTTCATGTCGGCAATTGCCGGCGACCTGCCGGGCTTTGAGGAAGCAACGCGCGCCTTGTTCGCGGATGATCGCGCGCGCGTCGGGGCACTGATCGCGGATTGGCCGGCGGACGTGCGCGAGCACGCGTTGGCGCTGGCCTTCACCGCAGCATAGGCGCGTTCAGCGCGTCCTTGCCTCCGCGGCACGCGCGATGCGGCCGCTGCGGCTGGCTTCGATCAGCAGGGTCACCATCAGCATGACCAGGGTCATCGCGAACACGGCATAGCCGACATTGCCGCCCTCGATCGCGAAGAGATCCGGCGAGTAGGTTGGGCCGGTGCAGATCATGGTGCCGGCCGACATACCCGTATAGTGCATGCCGCAAACCGCGAGGCCGATCACGATGGCGGCGCCAAATTGCAGCGGGCCGCTCTTTACCGTGGTCGCCAGCCACAGGCCGATCACAGAGACCACGACCGCGATCAGGACGGACAGTCCGACGATGAAGGGATTCCAGTCGAACAGCGTATTCGAGTGGATCGCCGCCATGCCGGTGTAGTGCATGGCGACGACCCCGAGGCCTGTCAGCACGCCGCCCTTGACGGCATTGCGGGTGCGGTTGCCTTGTCGGCGCGAGGCGATGACAAGGCCTGCGCCGACCGGCACCATCACCGCCAGCAGCGACAGCAGGGTCAGCAACATGTCGAATTCGCGATGGGTTGGCGTGCGGTAGGCGACCATCCCGATAAAGTGCATCGACCATACGGCGCCGCCGCCAATACTGGCCGCGGCGCATAACAGGCGGTCGATATCGACGCGCCCGTCACGCCCGCGCATGCGGCGCGACCATCGCAGCCCGGCGTAGGCGCCGCACACCGAGATCAGGAAAGACAGTCCCACCAACAGCATGTCGTACTGGAATGGCACGATGGTGCCCGGCAATGCCTGGAATCCGGCAAACATATCCCACCTCCCCGCAGAAACCCACGGCGGCGCGGTTCAGAGTACCTTCGTACCGGCTGCCGTCGGATGGCTGAAATTGCGGCGCTTGTTTTCTTGTTCTTGCCCAAGCGCGTGCACGTGGCTGCTTTGATGAATGCGGGGTCAGTATGCTGGTTGGCATCGGCCTTTGCCCATAACCCATTGAAGGTAAATCGGGCTTTGGTGAAGGAGGGATTCCGGGGATGGTTGTGCTTGGCGGGCTGGCGTAGCCGGTGGGGTTCTCTGGTTATGACGGGGTCCGAAGCACGATCAATATTCGTCCGTTAGGACAAGTCAACGCGTTTTATGACGCAGGCTACGCCTGCGAAACAGCGGCGTCTGCCAAGCACGACACCCCGTCAAACCCTGACCATCGTCTCCCTCCCCAAAATCGCTCCCCTCACGTTCTGCACATGCGCCGCCCCGGCCGCCTCGGCCGCTTCAGGGTCGCCCGAAAGCACGGCCGTTGCAATACGCCGATAGTCATCCAGCCGCATCCGTGGCAGCGAAGCGAGCCGGTGCTGCGCGTGCACGATCGGCATGTGGATGGTTGGAAAGAGTCGCCGCAATTCACGGTTGTCGCCCATCTCCAGCAGCGTGCGGTAAAAGTGCCGCCGGCTACCGGAAAAGGCCTCCACGTCATGAGCCTTTTCCGCCGCGACCAGTCCCTGTACCGAAGCCCGCAAGGCCTGCACAAGCTGGCGATTCGCACAGCCGCGCGTGGCCGCGCGCGCGAGCAGGCCAGTCATGCGTTCCGCGACATCCAGCACGTCCAGGGTTTCCTGCAGGCTCAACCGCCGGATGATCGCGCCCCGATGACGCGGAAGATCGACAATGCCTTCGGCCGCCAACCGCTGCAGCGCCTCGCGCACCGAATTGCGGCCGACGCCGAAATGCGCCACCAGGTCGGTTTCCACCAGCCGCTGGCCAGGCGAAAAGCCGCCCAACTCCAGACCATTCACGATGCCGAAGAACACTGTATCGGAAGCGCTGCGGCCCGCCGGGCCGGACGCAACGGGCGTATCGCTGGACATATCAGGGGAAGAGAAGGTCGTTCTTGGCACGGGCGCGATTCTAATGGATTGGCCGGGCATCAATGTCCGAAGCCGTTGACATAGGATGAAATCATCCTACAATCCGGTCCTGTCATGCAAACAAACGGAGACCTTGATGGGAGAGACGTTGCTCGGCCTTGCCGGCAAGCGGGCGCTGGTTACCGGGGCATCGAGCGGGCTGGGGGCGCACTTTGCGCAGCGGCTCGCCGCACATGGCGCGGAAGTGGTGCTGGCGGCACGGCGCATCGACGCGCTGCAATCGGTCGCGAAGCAGGTGGAACAGTACGGCCCCGCCAGGTGCGTGGCGTTGGATGTGACCAGTGCCGCATCGCGCGGCGCGCTGGCGGAAAACGCAGGGCCCATCGACATCCTCGTCAACAACGCCGGCCTGGTTCGCGAGGGACCCGCCCTCACGCATGCCGAGGCAGATTGGGATAGCGTGATGGACACCAATCTCAAGGGCATGTTCTTCCTGGCGCAAGCCCTCGCCCCCGGCATGCGCGCACGCGGTGGCGGCAGCGTCATCAACGTGGCGTCGATCCTCGGGCTGCGGCAGGCGGGTGGCGTGGTGTCCTATGCCGTGTCCAAGGCCGGCGTCGTGCAACTGACCAAGACCCTCGCGCTGGAATGGGCGCGCCATGGCATTCGCGTAAACGCCATCGCCCCCGGCTACATCGACACCGAACTCAACCGCGACTTCTGGCAGGCCGATGCCGGCAAGGCGCTGATCCAACGCATTCCGCAGCGCCGCCTGGGACAGCTCGAAGATCTGGACGGGCCGCTGCTGCTGCTCGCCTCCGATGCCTCGCGCTATATGACGGGCGCCGTGCTGGCCGTCGACGGCGGCCACCTGGTCAATACCCTCTGAGGGAAAACGCAACCATGTTCACACCCTGCCCTACCGAACGCAGCGAGCAGATCGCTGACCGCGTCGAGCGCTTCGTGCGCGATGTCGTGGCCCCGTACGAGCAAGATCCGCGCTGCACCGCGCACGGCCCCACCGCCGAACTGGTCGAGGAGCTGCGCGCTAAGGCGCGCGCGGCAGGCGTCATGACGCCGCACATCCTTGCCGATGGCAGCCACCTGGACCAGCGCGAAACCGCCGCCGTGCTCAAGCGCTCGGGCCTGTCGCCGCTCGGCCCCGTCGCCGTCAATACCATGGCGCCCGACGAGGGCAATATGTTCCTGCTCGGCAAGGTGGCATCCGCCGCGCAGAAGGCACGCTTTCTTGAGCCGCTCGTGCGCGGCGACGCGCGCTCGGCGTTCTTCATGACCGAGCCCGCCGAAGACGGCGGCGCGGGGTCGGATCCGTCGATGTTGAGCACCACTGCCGTTCGCGATGGCGACGAGTGGGTCATCAACGGCCGCAAGAAGTTCATCACCGGCGCCGAAGGCGCGAAGGTCGGCATCGTGATGGCGCGTACCGGCGATGGCGAACGCGCGCAGGCCACCATGTTCCTGGTCGACCTGCCCCACCCAGCCATCCGCACCGAGCGCGTGATCGACACCATCGACAGCTCGATGCCGGGCGGCCATGCGCTGGTCGTGATCGACAACCTGCGCGTGCCGGCGGACCAGGTGCTGGGCGAAGCCAACGAAGGCTTCCGCTATGCGCAGGTCCGGTTGTCGCCGGCGCGGCTGTCGCATTGCATGCGCTGGTTCGGTACGGTCGCGCGCGCGGACGAGATCGCGCGGGCCTACGCCATCACGCGCAAGGCCTTCGGCAAGCTGCTGATCGACCATGAGGGCGTTGGCTTCATGCTGGCCGAAAACCTGATCGACCTGCAGCAGGCGGCGCTGATGATCGACTGGTGCGCCGGCGTGCTCGACACGGGATCCGCCGGCACCACCGAAAGCTCGATGGCCAAGGTGGCCGTGTCCGAAGCCCTGTTCCGCGTCGCGGACCGCTGCGTGCAGATCCTGGGCGGCAACGGCGTGTCGCGCGACACCATCGTCGAACAGGCGTTCCGCGAACTGCGCGCGTTCCGGATCTACGACGGCCCGACCGAAGTCCACAAGTGGTCGCTCGCGAAGAAGATCAAGCGCGACACCCTGGGGGCGTCCAGGCATGGCTGACCGGACCCTCGGCTAGGCACCGCGCCATGACGTCGCGCCCCTCCCCCGTGCAGCGCGCGCTTGCGGTGCTGCGCGCGCTCTCCGACCCGGAAGTGCGCCGCATGAGCGACGTGGCGCGCGCCACCGGCCTCGACCCCGCCACCACGTCGCGCCTGCTCGACATGCTGGTGCAGGAAGGCTTCGCCACGCGCGATGACAAGCGGCGCTATGGCATCGGTCCCGAGGTGTTCCAGCTGGCCGACGTCGGGCAGCGCCGTGTCGACCTGCGCCAGCTGGCGCATCCGGCCTTGCAGCGGCTGCAGGAGTCGTTCGAAGACACCGCGGTGCTGACCGAGGCCAGCCGGGGCGAGGCGGTATGCTCGGACCTCGTCACGGGGACGTTCCCGGTGCATGCGAACTACGTGACGGTCGGCACACGCCGTCCGCTCGGTGTCGGCGCAGGCAGCCTTGCAGTGTTGGCGTGGCTGCCGCCGGCCGAGCGCGCGCGGCGCCTGCAGCAGACCGCGCGCAAGCTCGAAAGCTATCCCCGGCTCGACGCGCCATCGATCGCCGCCGAGGCCGACGCGGCACGCGCGCGCGGCTATGTGCTGTTCCTGGATTGGGTGGTGGACGGCATGGGCGGCATCGCCGTGCCGATCCTCGACTACGAAGGGCGGCCCATCGGCGCGCTCAGCGTGGCGGCGCTGAGCGGCCGCATCCGCGGCCGCGAAGCCGCCATGGCGCGCCAGCTCCGGCAGGAAGCGCGCCGCATCACCGGCGCGTGGACGCGCGTCGTGGTGCCCGCTGGCGCTCAGCGTGGACCGCGCAGCAGCGATGCCAGCGTGTCAGGAATCTCCACCTCGAAGCGCAGCACGGCACTGGCCAGCGCCTTGCCGTAGTTGTCGATGGCCAGGCTGCGCGATACGCCGCCGCCCAGCGCCCCTTCGGCGACGAAATTGAGCGCCTGCAGGCCGTCCACGTCGTAGCGCGTGACCGGTCCGGTGATCAGCGTGCCGTAGTGCGCCTTGAAGGCGTCCGCCGTGAGCTGCTGCTTGATATGCGGATAGAACTCCGGCGCATAGGCAATGACGGCCGTGTTGGAAGTATTGCCCTTGTCGCCGGAACGGCTGTGGGCGAGGCGGCGCAGCGGTACGCGCATGATGACGTCTCCCGGTTCGTTTTGGACCATCAGAGGAACTGGACCTGCGACCGGATCAATGCGCGCGGCACCAGTGCCGACCACACGCCGATGATCTCGCGCGTGCGGTCCTGGTGGGGCACGCGCTTGCCGGTCGAGGCCAGCCCGCACACGGCCATGCTGTCTATCTCTCGGCCCACCTTGGCCGCTTCTTCACGCGTGCGCGTGCGAGCCGCCACGCGCACCGCGATCTCGTTGGGCTCGCAGGCCGGCTCGGGGGACGCCGCACCATGCACGGCATTGACGCCCAGGAAATCGATGCGCAGTTCGTCGGCCTGCAAGGCCGCCATGGCGAAGCGTTGCTCCAGGATGCGCTTTGCCAGCTTGGCCTTTTCCAGGCAGCCCGGGCCGGCATAGAAGAACATGTCTTCGCCGATATGGCCTTCCGCGCAGCCCAGCGAGACCTTGAGCGTATCGGTGCACGGCAGTCCGCTCACGCCGCTGATGCGCACGCGGTCGGGGCCCACCTGCTCCAGCACGGCGGTCGAGAAGTCGACGATCACATCCGGCGTGATATAGCGGCGCGGATCGTGGACTTCATAGAACATCTGCTCCTTGACGGTTTGCAGGTCGATGCGGCCGCCGCTGTCCGGCACTTTCGAGATCACGGCGCTGCCGTCGGATTCCACCTCGGCGATCGGGAACGCAAGGTTCCACGGCTCGGGCACGTCCTTGTAGCCCGGATCGCCAAAGTAGCCGCCCGTCACCTGCGCCCCGCATTCGAGCAGGTGGCCGATCGCGCTGCCGCGCGCCAGCCGCACGACATCGTCGGCCTGCCAGCCGAATTCGTGAATCATCGGCGCAAGGAACAGCGACGGATCGGCGACGCGGCCCGTGATCACGATCTGGGCCCCCGCACGCAGCGCTTCGACGATAGGGCCGACGCCCTCGTAGGGTTCCGCGCTGATCAGCGTTTCACGCAGCGTCGACACGTGCTCGCCGCTCTCCAGCAAGGCGAGATCGAGTTCGCAGATGCTGCCGGTGAGATCGGTCGTGGTCACGGCGGCGATCTTCACGTCCGGCAGCCGGAGTTCCCGGCATAGCTCGGCCACGCGCCTGGCCGCGCCGAGCGGATGGATCCACCCCTGGTTGCTGATGATGCGCGTGCCGTTCGCGATGCAATGAGGCAGCACGGCGCGCATGCGTTCATCGAGATAGGTGTCGTAGCCGCCGAACGACGGATCGCGCCGCTTGCGCACCTGCGCGGCCGATACGGTCGCCTCGGCCATGGTTTCGAAGCAGAGGTAGTCGAGCTTGCCAAGCCGCGCGGAGCGTTCCGCGGGTTCCACGCGGTCGCCCCACCAGCCCGATCCGGAGCCGATGCGAAGCGTAGTCTTCTGGGTCATGACGTCAAGTGTCGGAGTTGCCGAGTGGATTGCAATGCGGATGAGCCAATCACTGCGCCTTGATGCCAGCGGTCCTGATCACGCGCGACCACTTCTCGGTATCGGCCTTGATCTGCGCGGCGAACGCGGCGGAGCCTTCGCCGCCCGGCTCGGCGCCGAGCTGCTCGATGCGCTTGCGCACGTCGGGCATCGCCAGCACCTTGTCGACGGCCTGCTGGAGCTGGCGCACGCGCTCCGGCGGCGTGCCCGCCGGTGCCAGCAAGCCGAACCACGAGTTCACCTCGTAGCCGGGCAGTCCCGATTCGCGCACGGTCGGCACGGCAGGCAGCACCGATGCCCGCTTCACGCTGGTCACGGCAAGCGCCTTCACCTTGCCCGCCTGGATTTGCGCGAGCGCTGAGGGCAGGTTGTCGAACATCAGGTTAACCTGTCCCGCGAGCAGATCCGTCATCGCGGGCGCCGCGCCTTTGTAGGCCACGTGCTGCATGGTGATGCCCGCCATCGCATTCAGCAGCTCGCCGGAGAGATGGGGAGAACCGCCGGTGCTGGTCGACGCGTAGTTGATCTTTCCCGGCTCCTTCTTCGCGAGCGCAACCAGCTCGCTCACGGAGTTGGCCTGCAGCGTGCTGTTCACGAGCAGCACGTTCGGCGAATTGGCCACCAGGGTCACGGGCGCGAATTCGTGCGCGCTGTCATAGGGCATGCGCGCGTAGATGAACTGGTTGGTAACCTGCGTGCCAAGCGTTCCCATCAGCAGGGTATAGCCGTCCGGCGTGCTGCGTGCGACGGCTTCGGCCCCGATATTGCCCCCGGCACCGGGCCGGTTGTCGACAACGACCGATTGCCCCAGCACCTCGCCCGACTTCTGCGCCACCAGCCGCGCGAGGATGTCGGTGGTACCGCCCGGCGTGAACGGCACCACGAGCCGGATCGGCTTGGTCGGGAACGCTTCGGCGGCGCTTGCGGGCGCGGCAAGCATGGCGCAGAGAAACGGCAGGGCCGCCAGCATGGGCTGACGCGCAAAGGCAGTCATCGGCTGTCTCCTTGGCGCGATGTGCGCTGGAAGGGGTTTCATCGAGGGAAACTCTGGCGCCCATGGTAGGAAGCGGCCGGAAATGGCGTCAATCAAACGCGTGGAATTTTCACTGGGTGAAAAGTTCGGACATCTCCGCGCCACGAGAGTGTGAGACAGTGGAGGCACCCGACCCCCGGCATCCGTCACATCCGCCAGGCCCGTGACGGCGACACATGCCTTTGTTCGACCTTTCAAGGAGACTCGGAATGATCAGCAAGAACACGGTCTGTCTTTGGTTCGACGGCGGCGCCCTTGAAGCCGCCAACTTCTACGCCAAGACCTTTCCTGACAGCGCGGTCCACGCCGTGCATCGCGCGCCGGGCGACTATCCCGATGGCAGGGCGGGCGATGTCCTGACCGTCGAATTCACCGTGGCCGGCATTCCCTGCATCGGCCTGAACGGCGGTCCGCACTTCAAGCACTCCGAAGCCTTCTCGTTCCAGATCGCCACGGACGACCAGGCCGAAACCGACCGCCTGTGGAATGCCATCGTCAACAATGGCGGCCAGGAAAGCGACTGCGGCTGGTGCAAGGACCGCTGGGGGCTGTCCTGGCAGATCACCCCGCGCGCGCTCACCGCGGCCTATACCGACCCGGACCGCGCCGCAGCCAAGCGCGCCTTCGACGCGATGATGACCATGCGCAAGATCGACATCGCCGCCATCGAAGCCGCCCGGGCGGGCCTGTAGTCCTCCCTGCCTGGCGCCTCGCATCGCCAGCCCATCGCACCGTGCATGGCAGTGGCCTTCCTTCCCTGCGGTGGCGCCCGGGCTGGCATCGACGACTTAAGCGGTTTTTTCTGCCGGCTGAAACTTTTCGACGCATCGCTTCAGCCGCGGCGACTGTTCATAGAATGGCTTACCCGTAGCGGGCGTCGGTCCATTCCTGCTTCCCCTGGCATGCGCCGATCATGAGGCATCGCGCTCAGCGGGGCCGGCGCCATCCGCTTGCACGTCTCCTTGTGGATGCTTATGAGCCAGCTCTTGCGACATCCGGCCGTCCTCTTTGTCCTGTTGCTGGTCCTGCTAGCCTCGGCCACGGCTGTCGGGGCGCTGGTGCTGCGCCGCATCCGGCCGATCGCCGACGATCACCGCGAGGACTTCACCATCGTCCAGGGCGCCACGCTGACGCTGCTGGCCCTGCTGATCGGCTTTACCCTGTCGATGGCGGTGGGACGTTACGACCAGCGCAAGAACCTGGAAGAAGAAGAGGCCAACGCGATCGGCACCGAATACCTGCGGGCCGACCTGATGGACGCGGAAGGCGGCGACAAGGCCCGGACGCTGCTGGCCCGCTATCTGGACCAGCGCATTCGCTACTACCGCGCGCACGACGGACAGGGCCTGGAGGCGATCGGCACCGCCACGGCGCAGCTCGAGGACGAGATGTGGAAGGTCGTGCGCGACGCCGCGCGGAAAACGCCGACCCCGATCACCGCGCTGGCCGTCAGCGGCATGAACGACGTCATCAACGCGCAGGGGTACGCGGAAGCCGCGTGGCGAAACCGCATTCCGGTGGCGGCGTGGGGGCTGATGATCGCCATCGCCGTGTTCAGCAGCGTGATGCAGGGCTACGGCGCGCGGACCGCACGCGCGCGGATCGGGCTGCTGCTGATCCTGCCGCTGACGGTAGCGCTTTCGCTCGCGCTGATCGCGGATATCGACAGCCCGCGCGGCGGACTGATCCGCGTGGCGCCACAGAACCTGCTCAGCCTGCAGGACTCCCTGAGGGCACCATGAGCCGCTGACGGCGGGCGCGACGCCTCTGGCCTTACGCGAGTTCGAGCCGGTTGCCGCCCAGCGATTTCGCGCGATACAAGGCCTGGTCCGCCGCGGCGAGCCCGTCGGCCAGCGCCGGCACTTCGCCTTCGAACTGCGCCAGGCCGATGCTGACCGTTGCCGCCACGCCGGGATTGTCGGCATGGCTGGTCGTCGCCTCGGCAAAGCGCCTGGCGACGGTCTCGCCCAGTGCCCTGGCGCGGCGGGCATCGTCGCCGGACAGCAGCGCGGCGAATTCCTCGCCGCCAATCCGGGCCAGGATCGCGTCGGGTCCGACTACGGTTCGCGCGGTTTCGGCGAAGGACTTCAGCACCTTGTCACCAGTCTGGTGGCCGTAGAGATCGTTGATGGCCTTGAACTGGTCAAGGTCGAACGCAAGCACGGACACCGCGCCGCGCCCTGCCCCGGCATCGATGACGCGTGCGCCCTCTTCAAAGAACCACCGGCGATTGCCGAGACGGGTCAGGTAGTCGGTTTGGGATTCACGCAGGAGCTGGCCGTGCGCTTCCTCGCGGATCAGCTTGAGCAGCGCCATCGGCAGGATCACCGAGTACAGGACGCCCTCGTAGACCGTGGCCTTGCTCGCGATCGCCTGGATCGCCGGCCCGTACTCGACGACCAGCCAGGGCAGCACGAACGCGCGGCCGGCATAGAGCACGGCATGGACGCCGGCCACCGCCACGACGATCATCCGCGCAGGCAGCCCCTTCATCGCCTCGCAGCGCAGCATCTCCCAGGCGGTCATGGCGCTGACGAGCGCGATCGGCAATGCACAGACGTAGTTCCACACGACGTCCTGCCAGCGCGATCCCGCAACCGCCCAGACCAGCGCCATCAAGACGAGCAGGCCAGCCGGCGCGGCACGATACCGCCGGCCGCGCAACGATGCCACGCCGCCCAGAACCAGCAGATAGCCACTGAGGATGACGAGATTGCTGAGGGCCGCGCCCAGCGCGCCCGGCAGTTCCCGCCGGCACAGCACGGCGGCGCAGCCCAGCGCGAGCGTTGCAAACCCTGCCGCCAGGATCCGCAACGACCTGCTGCGCCGGGGATTGGAGCGATGCTCCCAGAGCGTCATGCCCGCACTGGCGAGCAGCGTCCCGATCGCCAGGAGGTAAAGAGTAAGAAGATCGACGTGCATCCGAAATGTTAAGACATTGCACCGATACATGGCGGCGGAGGCAGATTCTACGTGGGAAATCGGACAGCCCAATGGCGCTGGCCCGCCAATCGGAAGGGTCAGGCAGGCCCGGTCACGGGCCATTCGAAAAAAAATCCCCGGCGATGTCACACAGGGGGGCGGCTGGCTCGTCATGTCGTCGTAACCCCTTGAAAGGAGATGCCACCATGACTGCCAAGCTCGACCCGTTTACCGCCGCCCCCGCCCAGATGAAGGCCTGGATGGGCACATCGCTCGCCGTGGCGGGCAGCCTCGAACCGAGCCTTGTGTCGCTGGTTGAAGTGCGTGCGTCGCAGATCAATGCCTGCGCGAACTGCATTAACATGCACACAGCCGATGCCCGCGAGAAAGGCGAAACCGAGCAGCGCCTCTACCTGCTGTCCGCCTGGCGCGAGGCGCCGTGCTACACCGAACGCGAACGCGCGGCGCTCGGCTGGACCGACGCGCTGACCCGGCTATCGGAAGGTCACGCGCTCGACAGCGCCCGCACGGCGCTCAACGACCACTTTTCCCGGGAAGAGCAAGTGAAGCTCACGCTCATGATCAACGTCATCAACGGCTGGAACCGCCTGGCCGTCGGCTTCGGCCTGTGGATCGATCCCGCGGCGGCGAAAGCCGCCCGGGCTTCGGCCTGATGACGGACACCAGCCTGACGGATGCCGCGGCGAGCTTCGAGCCGCTGCGGCGCAAGCTGATCCGCGTCGCGTACCGCATGCTCGGCTCCGTCGCGGATGCCGAGGACATCGTGCAGGACGCCTACCTCCGCTGGATTAACGCTGATCGTGCCGAGGTGCGCGTGGCCGAGGCGTTCCTGCGCCGCATGGTCATGCGGATGTGCCTGGACCAGCTCAAGTCCGCGCGGCACCAGCGCGAGACCTATATCGGCCCGTGGCTGCCCGATCCCGTGCTCGAGGAAGACGAGCCCGAAGACGTCACGCTGCCGCTGATGCTGGCGCTGGAACGCCTGTCGCCGCTCGAGCGCGCGGCCTTCCTGTTGCACGATGTCTTCGGCCTGGAGTTCGACGAGGTCGCGAAGACCATCCGGCGCGAGCCTGCCGCGTGCCGCCAGCTCGCGGCGCGGGCGCGCACCAACGTGCGCGAATCGCGCCCGCGCTTCCAGGTCGAGAAGGCGCGCGGCATGGAACTGGCGAAGGCGTTCTTCGACGCCTCGCGCAGCGGCGACATGCGCGCGCTCGGCGCCATGCTGGCCGCCGACGTGAGCCTGCATGCCGACGGCGGCGGCAAGCGTCCTGCCATCGGCCACCCGGTGCTGGGCTTCGATGAGGTCATGCGGGTCCACGGGCAGCTGTCGAAGTTCTTCCAGAAGGGTGGCTCCACTTTCGTGCGCGCGGTCCTGATCAACGGACTGCCCGGCTTTGTCACGCTGGAGTCGGACGGGGAGCTGCAGACGACCGCGCTGGACATCGAGGACGGAAAGATCGCGGCGATCTATGTGGTGCGCAATCCGGAGAAATTGCGGCACCTGCATTAGCCTGGGTGGGTCGGCGCCTGCATGATAGAGTCGATCGTCGCTCCTTCATCGCGAAGCCCTATGTCGCCAATTGTTCCCGCAAAAACGGCTCTGCTGGTCATGCACTATCAGACCGACATCCTGGCGCTGTTCCCATCGGTCGCCCCCGCGCTGCTGGCCAATACGCGCAGACTGTGCGACGCCGCGCGGGCCAGCGGTGTGAGCATCTATTTCGCGAAGATCCACTTCAGTCCGGGCTATCCGGAAATCAGTCCGATGAACCGGAACGGGCAAGGGATCAAGCGGCTCGGTCTTTTCGTCAACGACCAGGTCTCGCCGGAGCTCGGACGGCAGGCCACGGAACCGGTCATCATCGCACATCGTGCCAGCGTGTTCTTTGGTACCGACCTGCAGTTGCGGTTGTCCGCCCAGGGTATCGATACCTTGCTCATGGTGGGGATTGCGTCTACCGGCGTGGTGCTGTCGTCGGTGGCTTACGCGAGCGATGCGGACTTCCGCCTGCTCACGGTCAAGGACTGCTGCTACGACCCCGACCCGGTCGCGCACGATCATCTCTTTTCCACGGCGTTCGATTCGCGCAGCACGGTGCTGTCGCTCGCTGATGCGTTGTCGTGGCTCGGCTAGTCCCGTCTCAAGACAGCAGGCCATCGCACTCTACGGACATCCGCGCACCGGGGCTGGCATACATTGCCTCCATGTGGCGAGAACGCCTCGCCGAGGCGTGGAAGTTCAGTCTCTTGCCCAGCGCTGACGTGTGCACCGCCTATTCTTTTATCGTTGTCTGATCGAGCCGCGCGAGACTGGCTTGCGGGCTCAACACCCAGGCGGCAACCGGAGCCGCAACATGCAGGCAGACCCCGGTCGTAATGATCGTAATGGTTCTGAAGGCAGCAACCGAACCCTGCTGTATTTCGGCTGGATGACCCTGTTCATCTATCTGGCCACGCCGGCCGGCGCGCTGGTGGACATACAGACGACATACATACTCAAGAACGCATTGCACGCGACGGCGACGCAGATCTCCGTATTCCGGTTGCTGACCGGCATCCCCGTCTACCTTGCCTTCGCCTTTGGCCTGGCGCGCGACCAATGGAACCCGATGGGACTGCGCGATCGCGGCTTCTTCCTGCTGTTCGCGCCGGTCACCGCCGCGGCATGCCTCTGGATGGCATTCTCGGGCTTCTCATACGCTGGGCTGCTGATCGGAATGCTGCTGGCGATGACGTCGTCCCGCTTTGTCGCCGCGGCCTATCAGGGGCTGATCGCCCTGGTGGGCCAGGAGAAGCTGATGTCCGGACGCCTGAGCGCACTCTGGAACGTGATCGGATCCGTGCCGGTTGTAGCGGGAGCCTTTGCTTCGGGCTATGTGTCCGATCATCTTGCCCCGAAGGACGCCTTCTTCCTGGTCGCGGCGTTCAACCTGCTGATAGCGGTGTTGGCACGATGGAAACCCGCGTCCGTGTTCGGGCATCTCTACGACAAGCCGCTGGCCAGAAGTACGGATTTCGTTGGCAATGTCCGGCGACTGGCCAGTCATAAGGCGGTCTATCCGGCGGTGCTTATCTGCTTTCTGTGGAACTTTGCGCCAGGCTCGGCCACCCCGCTGCAGTTCCACCTGTCCAATACGCTGCATGCCTCGGATTCGATTTATTCCTACTACAACGGCATCTTCGCCGCCGCCTTCGTGCCGACCTTTCTGCTCTATGGCTTCCTGTGCAAGCGCGTATCGCTGCGCAAGCTGCTGTGGTGGGGAACGATCATCGCGGTGCCGCAGATGATTCCGCTGGCATTCATCCACTCGGCCGATCTCGCCCTGGTCCTGGCGGCGCCAATTGGACTGATGGGCGGCATCGCCACCGCAGCGTATTTCGATCTCGCGATCCGGTCCTGTCCGCCGGGCCTGCAAGGCACCTTGATGATGCTGGTGGATGGCGTTCTCGCGCTCTCGGCGCGCGCCGGCGATCTGCTGGGCTCATGGATCTACAACAGCGACGCCACGCACGGATTCACCTACTGCGTGATGGCAACCACCGTGGTGTATGCGCTGATCCTGCCGCTGATTCCGCTGGCGCCGAAGGCGTTGATTGCGACCCGGGATGGTGAACCCGACCCCGAGGCCGGAGATGGCATGGCTGGGCGAGATTCGGAGAATCTGGCGCAGAGGTAGCGCCGCGAGATCGTCCGCTCAGGGAAGCAGCGTTGTGCTTTTCAACTCCGAACTACGGCGCACTGATGCTACGCGCAGCACCATGGCCAGCGTCCCCAAGTTGCAAAGATGCGTCGGCATCGCCTATGCTGTTCCTGCAACAGGTGCAAATCTGTGCGAGATTCAAAATACCCACAAAGAACAAGAAGGGGAAAGTCCCCAACAGCGGACCGCGCCATGAAAAGAGCGTTGTCCGCCGAGATCGTCTTTGCCAAGGTTTAGGGGTGAATCGGTCCCAAGCGGGGTGATTGAAGGCTCGTGGGCGGGTGATACCGCTGTCAAACGCATGGCTGATAATTTCCTGTTCAGTAGGCCTTTCACATTTCTTGCCTGTCCGGGCATATCGGAAGTCAGGGCCGGCGTCGAGGCGCTGGAGACCCTCCCCGGGCACCTCTTCTGGCTCGAGAACGAGGACCTTATCCGGCGGGTTCACGTGCCGGATTTCCTGGCGCAAAGCCGCGCCGCCCTGGAAGCCGTGTTGCCGGGCGGGGCAGCGCTGATCGATGTGCACGCGGACGACATCCGGCGCAGCGCTGGCCTGTTGCCAGCGCTGCTGCGCCTGGGCCCGGAGGCGGCCGCCGCCGCGCACTCCTACTGCTACTGGCGCTACTCCGCGGACGTGCTCGGGCGATCGCAGGGCATTCCGCGCAGTGCCATCGAGCGCCAGTTCGACCGCGCGGTGGCCCCGCGTGACGGCGCGCACAAGCTGCAATGGATGTGTCCCTGCTGCGACGGACAGGCGCAGTATCAGGTCGACGGCCTGCTCGCCATGCAGCGGCCGGCGCGGCAGGGCGGATTCTCTGTCGAATGCCGTCACTGCGGACATCAGGAACGGCTGTACGCCGGCTTTCTGCATGCGGGCCGCCTGGAGTGCCGCTGCAAGCTATGCGTGAGCGTGGTCCAGACGCTGGCCGGGCAACTGGCCAGGCCGGCGCGCAAGCTGTCGGCGAACCTCGAAGCCTATGCATGGAAGCAAGCGGTCGATACCGCTGCGGAAATCCGCGAACTCAAGGACGCGTCCGCGCAGCGGCTGGCACGCGGCGACAGGCCATCGGAGAACGCGACGGCCTTTGTCCAGGCCATCCAGTCGAATGCGGATCGCCCCATCCCCGAAATTCTTGGCCAGCTCGATCCCACGCTCGAAGGCAGGCTCGACAAGAATCCCAGGACATGGGCCCTGCTGTGCGAGCTGCTGCATGAAGGCGTGCTGGCCAGCGAATGCGCGCTCTACGACCAGGACGGGTACCAGCGCGCGGCGCTCGAGCTCTCCCTGCTGGAAGACGATCAGGCCGCCGCAGGAGACACGGTGCTGGACCATATCGACGTCTTGCTGAAGGGTTACGAGCCATCGGATCGCGACGCCTTCGTGCGCTGGCTGACCGCGCTGAAGCGTTTGCGCCTTTGCACCGCCAGGTTCAATGCCGCCGCGGACGTCTGCTGGAAAAGCGACCTCGAGCACTACCGCGTCCATACGGCCAGGCGCCTCGAGAGCCATGACGCGTCGAACGCCCATCCGACCTTTCCGCAACTGGCCGTGCCGCGCTTGCGACGCCCTGAACGGCCGGTGTATCTCGATGCCGAACTGGAAGCCGTGCAGCTACTGAGGTCCCTCGGCTATATCGTTCTCAGTCCGGAAGATATTCGCTCGCAACAGGACCACGTGGAAGACATTTTCTGAACCGTGCCGCGCCGCGCAGGCCTGCCCCGGCGCAGGCCGCGTGGCCTCACATGAAACCCGGATTTCGCGGGACATAACGCGTCCAGTCGCCGCAGTCGTGCGTAGCCATCAACACCATTGGCAGCGCGAATCGCATCCCCAGGCCGGTCGCAATCGCAAGGGCATCGCTCGTCCCCGGAACGAATACGGAGATCTGCCTGGCGTCTCCCGCGATGGCCATCGCCAGCGCGGTACGGAATGCCCCGGGCATTGCAGGCGCGTGCATGACCGCCATGGGGCCGATGTGGCCCGTGGCGGCAACGTAGGCATAGCCGACGCGCTCGCCTCCATCCTCGAAGAAGACACCTTTCATCTGGGGAACGCCAAGCAGGTACCGGTGGTGCTTTTCCCGCGAAACGCCCAGGACCGCGATGTCGATCTGCCGCAGCGTTTCCAGATCGAGGGCGGTGGCCTGGATCGGCGTCGCGCGAAGCACCGGTCCTTGCGCATGGCGCGCCATGGCTTCCCGCTCCGCGCTGCACAAGTGAATCGGCACGCGCGGAAGCAAGCCGTACCGCACATACAGCGCCTGGGACACGACATTGAAGGCGAACGTAATCAGGCTTCTTTCGGTCGCACCGGCCTGGCTCGCCTGCTCCAGGGTGCGCTCCAGCAACGCATTGCCGATGCCCCGCCCCTGCTGGCCGGGCGCAACGAACAGTTCCGCCAGGAACCAGAGCCGACCGCAAACCCAGCTCAGGGCAAAGCCAACCATCTCGCCCGCTTCCTCCGCCACCCACACGCCGCGCGGGTCGTCGCGAAGGCAGAACGCCTGGAACTCCGGAGACCGCGTCGTGGCGATCGGCCCGAACCCGTGGCGCACGGTCAGGTCGTTGATGCTGCGGGTGACCAGTTCTTCGGCGCGCGCCAGTTCGTCAGCGCGTGCGGGTCGGAAAATGAGCGGCACGGTCACCTCCGGCATGACAACCATTGGAGGTATAGCAGACGACAGGAGCCGGGCCAAGCGCCCGCCCTTCGCTTCGCCTATAACCGATACAATGCGTGCAAAAATGGATGAAATGTATAGATATGGCCAAACAGAAGTTCACGGTCGAGCAGCAAGCGATACTGGAACAGGTAAAGCAGATTGCTGCGGGACTGGGAGAAACGCTGGCGCCGTTCACCGAAGTGGTGGTTCACGACCTGCGTTCTCCGAGGCACGCGATTCTTGCGATCCATAACAACCTGTCCGGCCGCAATGTGGGGGATCCCGCCACGGAACTTGGTCTGGCCCGGATTGCCGATGACAACTATCCGCAGGTCCTGGCGAACTACGCCAACCAGTTTTCGGACGGCAGGCGCGCCAAGAGCACATCCATCGGCATCAAGGATTCGGCGGGCCATTACTTTGCCGCCCTTTGCCTGAACGTCGACGTGACGATGTTTCGTGGCATCGCCAGCCTGCTCGAACAATTTTCCGGTACGAAGGGGGAGGCGGCCAAGGAATCGCTGGACCCGGCCAGCGCCGACGCGATCCGCGAGCGCATCGACAAGTTCGCGGTCAACCTGGCGACGACACCGCAAGCGTTGCGCACCGAGCAACGCAAGGCACTCATGCAGAAGCTCAGGGAAGAGGGCTATCTGGACCTGCGGCGATCCATGGACACCATCGCCCAACATCTCGGTGTATCGCGGGCGACGGTCTACAACGATGCGAAGTAAAAAGCGGAGGCCGTTCGCAGGCCCCCGCCATCGGCCGGAAGAACCTATCGCAATCCGAAGAAGCTCAGGATGGCGAGGATGATCACTACCGCTCCAACAAGCCAGACTATGTTCATGAGAACCTCCTCGCTATGCACTTTTCACTCGAAGTACCCGGTGTGTCGCAAAATCCATGCCGAGGCGATGTGAGCTGGGGCGATCCGGCCTGAGCGGCCTGGCATCGCGCGCGTGGGCATAAGAGGCGTGGAGCCAGCACGAAGGCGCACCTGCAAGTTTTGCCTCGCAACTGGTGCAATTGTTTCCATATCCGGGCGCCGATCCAATCGGGATTCGACGCTGGCAAGCAGGCAGTCAGGAGCCCGTCGTGCGACGTTGACGATAGACGGTCACGCCGTTCTCTTCGCGGGCGGCCAGCGCATTGCGCGCGCCGCAGATCGGGCAGCGGAACAGTGGGCCCTGGCCCTCGTTGGCGACGACCACTTCGGTGGACTCCCAGCGGGCTCCGCAGGACTGGTTCTGGCAGGTGTAGTAGATGGGCTTTTTCATTTGCGCGGATCGTAGCACGATATGGCAAGCCCGGTCGCTGATCAGTCCCGCAAATGCGGCTGCGCGCGGCTATAGCATGTCCATCTGGAGGTGCTGTCGCGCGACGCTTTCGCAAATCATCGCTACCTCCTTGTCCACGGCATAGAGAAACAGCAGCTCCTTCTCGGAGCAACGACGCGTCCTCTGCCAGATCTTCGCTTTCACCCGATCATCCCCGTCCACGTCATTCGAAGTGGCGCCGGCCTCGCTGATGAATGCACGGATATCGCGCGCGAGATGCCTCGCTCTTGCGGCCGCGTGTTGGCCGCCCAGTGCATAGGCGGCGGACTGTATGCTTCTTAGAACGCTCACTGTCAATGTCTTCCTCCGTGGGGATGGTTCGCGATCCGCGTCCGTGGGTTCGCTCCGGGCCAATATAGGGTCTTCGCCGCCGCCCTGATTTGCATTGCGCACCGCCAAGTTTGCATTTGCTGCCAAGTGGAGAATGCGCCGACACGACGCTCTGCCCGCATGCGCAGGACAGCAGGCATTTCTCCCCGCCAACGCCGTGCCAAGTGCGCTACCGCACCCGCGCTTTAGCGCGAACTTGGGTACCCCGCAGGCTATCGACTAGCTTGGAACCTCGGGCCGTTTCGAAGGGGAATCAGAATGAAGAGGGTCATCGTGCGCCGGACCACGATCGTGGTCGTCGGCTTCGCCATGAGCCTTGGTGCTGTCACCGGTGCATGGGCCTCCGACATCGCATGCAAGCCGCGGGGCGGGGGATCTTCGATTCACTGCGAAGACCCGTATGGCGCGGGAATGCGATGCAAGCTGGCCGACGACGACTCACGGCCTCCCCCCACACATCAGGGGCACCTGATCTGCCAGTCCTCCGCGCTCTCGGCGCGCTACGAGCGCCTCTACGCCGAGCAGCAGAGGATGCTGCACAAGGGCACCATCCAGGACGCGGACATTGCGGCATGGCGCGTGCGGCGTGATGCCTGCGAATCGGCACGCTGCCTGGAAAGCCTGTTTGCCAAATTCTGGCGGGACCGGGAGGCCATGCGCCATGCGCCGGTCCGGCCAGCCGCCCCGCCCCCCGCGCTTGCGGCGACGCCAGACCCCGTTGTTCACGAGCCGGCGAACGCTGCGCCGGCGCAGCCCGCGCAAGCGGAAGCGACACCGCCTGAGCCACCTGTCATGCAAGCCAGACCAGAACCTGCCGACCCGACGCAACTGACGCAGCTGACCGCCGCCGCCGAACCGCTGGCTGTCCCCGCCGTCGCGCAAGACATCGACAGCAGCGCGGGGAAACGCAATCCGGCGGCGATGGCCATGGAGAGCCTGTTTTCCGGGCTTGCCATCCTGGGCATGGGTGCGGGGTTCCTGTGGAAGCGCCGTGCCGCGCGCGCGCAGGGCGCGCCGCGATCGCACATCCCGGCGGCCATGACTGTCGCCTATGGCTTGCTGCTGGTGAATGCGCTGCTGCTGCCGTTCACGCTGGGCTTGAAGTAAGCGTGCAAGGGGAGCGGCTTGCCTGCCGCGAGCGGGACGCACCCATCAATCGGCCACGCGTGGCCGTTCATCCGCGCAGCACGCGATAGCTGGACTGCACCAGCCCAGAGGGAAAGTGGCGGCTCGATTCGAGCGCCAGGCCCAAGTCGCGCGGCAGGGCGCCGAACAATGGCCTGCCCGCCCCGATCAACACCGGCACGGTGGTGACGACAAGGTCGGTAATCAGTCCGTCGCGCAGGAACGACTGCACCAACTGGCCACCATCCACGTACACGCGGCCGCCTGCAACCCTATGCCGGAGGCGTCGACTGCAAGAGTTCCTCGACGCCGGGTTCCTTTTTTGTCCGGCTCTGACTGGTTTTTCCAGCGCACCTGTCTGGCGCGGCTGTACTTGGCGTCACGCCCTGGCTACGGAGATGGGCCGCGACCATCTCGCACCATTCGAGCAACTGGTGCTTGTCAAGCTCCGCCACCACGTCTTCACCGAACAGATTCGAAAGGTCGAGCGTGGCCCCTGAAAATTCGGCGCCATCGTCCCGAATCGTCAGGACTCCATCGCCGTCGTGGTCGTACATCTCAATTCTTGTGGAAGACATAGCCTTCACCTCCTGAGTCTTCGCGGCCGTCCCTTGATGCGTAACCGTCATGTCAGGTACTCCGCCTTGCGCGTCGAATGGCCGGCGACTCTATGCTAGGAGATCGGCTTCCGTGCCATCAAGCGAGAAAACGTGGGGCAGGCGCGCGCCTTTCCAGTGACTTGCATGGTTGTCCGCCACGTGACGGGCCTCGAGGTGCTTGCCTAGTCTCAATCCAGCCCTGAAAATCGACCTCCCGCTACCGTCGACAGCATCGTGCATCCGGCACGTCCAGATGCCGCCGGGGCAGCCCCTACGCCGGAGAGTCAGATGGATCACCAACCCCCGCCGCCCGCCCCTCGCCTGCTTCCCGCGGCGTGGTTCACCGTGGTCGGCGCGTCTTACCTGCTCACCGCCCTGGCACTATGGACGGTGCTTCAGGCCAACCTGGTCGCCGCGCTGCTTTCCGGCCTGCTGTTGTACTCGCTGGTCGACGTGCTCGCCCCGCGCCTGAAGCGCCTGAACCAGCGGCACGACGCGCTGGCGGTCGCCATCCTGTCCATCGTGATCCTGCTGGCGCTGTCGCTCGGAATCTGGGCACTGGTGCGCTTTGTCAGTGGCGAAGGCACGCTGGACACCCTGATGAACCACATTGCCGACATCATTGACCAGTCGCGCGGCCAGTTGCCCGACTGGGTCAGCGGCGCGCTGCCGAGCACCGTCGAGGAGCTCGCCAACACCCTGATCCACTGGCTGCGCGAACACGCGCAGATGGCGCAGAAGCTGGGGGCCGAGGTCCTGCGCACGCTGCTGCATATCATCATCGGCATGGTCATCGGCGCCATGGTCGCACTCTACCGCGCGGTGTCGCGCCCCAACCGCCGGCCGCTGGCGACAGCGCTGGTGGCGCGCGCGCGGGCACTGCAGCAGGCGTTTGCGCAGTTCATCTTCGCGCAGATCCAGATCTCGATCATCAATACGATGCTGACGGCCATCTACCTGCTGGTGGTGCTGCGTTTGTTCGATGTGCACCTGCCGTTGTCGAAGACGCTGGTGGTCATTACCTTCGTGGCCGGGCTGCTGCCTGTGCTGGGCAACCTGATCTCGAACACGGCCATCGTGGTGGCGTCGCTGTCGGTATCGCTGCCGATTGCGGTGGCGTCGCTGTTCTTCCTGGTGGTGATCCACAAGCTCGAGTATTTCCTGAACGCGCGCATCATCGGCGCGCGCATCCAGGCAGCCGCGTGGGAGTTGCTGATCGTGATGCTGCTGATGGAAACGCTGTACGGCATTCCGGGCGTCATTGCGGGGCCGATCTTCTACGCCTACCTGAAGCGCGAGCTGACCCTCGCCGGGCTGGTGTGAGGCGAGGCCCGGACGTGCGGTCCCGCACCCGGTGGTAGAACTAAAACTAGTCCACGCTCTTGTCCGCCCCGCCACCGCTCTCCACCCACGTCCGCACAAAATCGATATGCGTCTGCATCGCCGTGCGCGCCTCTTCGGGGCGGCGCGCGCAGATGGCATCGCACACGGTGCGGTGCTGCAGCAGCAGCAGCGCGGACATGGCCTCGCCCTCTTCGCGCAAGCCGGTGCCGCTGATGGTGATGTGTTCGCGCAGCATGCTGATGACGCTGGTATGCAGGTGCAGGAACATGGTGTTGTGCGAGGCCTGCGCAATGGCGTCGTGCAGGCGCGTGTCGGCCTCGGCCTCGGCCTGCTTGTCGTCCACCAGGCGAGCGCGTTCGAGTTCCGCCATCAGGCCGCGGATGCGTTCGCGGTCTTCATCGTCGCCGCGCAGCGCCGCGAAGTAGGCGGTGGCGCCTTCCAGCACGCGGCGGAATTCCAGGATGTCATCGCGCAGCGCCGGATGGTCGGCCACGAGCTGGCCCCATGGCGAGGCGATGCCCGAGCGCAGCTGGTCGGTCACGTAGACGCCCGCGCCGCGCCGGCTCTGCAGCAGCCCGCGCGCGGCCAGGCGCTGGATCGCTTCACGTACGGTGTTGCGCGCCACGTCGTATTGCTCGGCCAGTACGCGCTCGGCCGGCAGCCGCGCGCCCGCGGGCCAGCTGCCGTCGAGCAATGCCGTCTCCATGCGCCGCATTACCGCTTCGACGCGTCCGCGCCCGCCTCCGTGCGTCCCCGTTGCCATCGCTCCTTCCCTTCCTGACGTTGCCCGACCGCCCGCGCCGGCCGATGTGATCCCGGCGCAAAGTGGTCCAACCAATTTGTACTGTAGCGCGGAAGCGGGAATTATGCCCCCGAACGTGCGATGCCAGCGCGTATGGAGCGAGACATGAAGGACAGGCAATACCCCACCGCTGCCCCCAGGCAGGTCTACCTGTTTGCGACCTGCCTGGTCGACCTGTTCGTGCCACAGGCCGGCCTCGACGCCGTGCGGCTGCTGGAACGCGAAGGGCTGACCGTGCATTTTCCGCGCGCGCAGAGCTGCTGCGGGCAACCGGCCTACAGCAGCGGCAATCCCGACCAGGCCCGCGGCGTCGCGCGCGCACAGCTGGACCTGTTCAGCGAGCCGTGGCCGGTCATCGTCCCATCCGGCTCCTGCGCCGGCATGATGCGGCACCACTGGCCGCAGCTGTTTGCCGATGACCCCATCGCCGGGCCCAAGGCCCGCGCGCTGGCCGAGCGCATCTACGAACTCACCGAATTCCTGCTGCACGTGCTCAAGGTCGACTTCAGCCACGCGCTGCCGGGCGGCCTGGCCGCAGAGCGCGTCGTGCTCCATACCTCCTGCGGCGCGCGTCGAGAAATGGGTACGCGCACCCATGGCGTGGCGATGGTCGATGCCCTGCCCGGCGTGACACGCGTGGAACACGAACGCGAATCCGAGTGCTGCGGCTTTGGCGGCACGTTCTCGCTCAAGCACCCGGACATCTCCGGCGCCATGGTGCGCGACAAGGTCGCCTCCGCCTGCGCCACGGGCTGCAACCGGCTGGTGTCGGCCGATTGCGGCTGCCTGCTCAATATCGGGCATACCGCCGCGCATGACGGCGCGCCGCTGGAGGTCGAACACCTTGCCAGTTTCCTGTGGCGCCGTACCGGAGGTGCCGCATGACCGCACTCACCGCACGCGAACGCATGCTGGGGCGGCTGCGTGCCGCCGCGCCGGCAACCAGTACGACAACCACCGCGCAGATCGATGGCCGCATCGACGCGCACTACGCCGCATGCGCACCCATTGCAGATGGATTCGAGGCACGCGTTGCATCGATGCAGGCCGCATTGGTAGCCTCGCACGCCGAGGTCTGGCGCACCACCGCTTCGGCATGGCCCGCGCTGCTCGCGGACAAGCTCGCGCAGGCCGGTGTGCGGCGCCTGCTGCTGGACCCGTCGCAGCCGGCCGGCGCAGCGCTGAAGCAAGCCTTGCCGCCGCAGGTGGAAGCCATCGGCTATGACCGCCCGATCGAGCAATGGAAAGCCGAGCTGTTCGACACCGTCGATGCCGGCTTCACGGTCGCGCGCTCCGGCCTTGCCGCCACCGGCACGCTGATCCTGGCGCCCGATGCGGGCTCGCCGCGCACGGTGTCGCTGGTGCCGCCGCTGCATGTGGCGCTGGTGCATGCCTCCACGCTGCATGCCGACCTGCACACGGCCGCGCGCAGCGAACGCTGGCGCGATGGCATGCCCACGAACCTCGTCATGGTGTCCGGCCCGTCCAAGACGTCCGATATCCAGCAAACCCTGGCCTATGGCGCGCATGGTCCGCGCCGGATGTGGGTCGTCATCGTCGATGACATCGACGCAGGGAGCCAGGCATGAGCGAAAGCACGCTGCACTTCGTCCCGTCACAGGACTTCAAGACGCGCGCCCGCGAGGCGCTGGACGACCCCAAGCTGCGCAAGAGCTTTCGCGGCGCGATGGATTTCTTGCAGGGCAAGCGCCTGGCGCAGTTCCCGGATGCCGATGAGCTGGAACACCTGCGCGACCTGGGCGAAGCGATTCGCCAGCACGCGCTGGCCAACCTGCCCGACCTGCTGGTGCAGCTTGAAGGCAATTTGACCGCTGCCGGCGTGCAGGTGCACTGGGCCGAGACCGCCGACGAGGCCAACGCGATCATCCATCGCATTGCCCAAGCGAAGCAGGCCAGGCGCGTGATCAAGGGCAAGTCGATGGCCAGCGAGGAAATCGAGCTGAACCATTACCTGGCCGAGCGCGGCGTGGCCTGCATCGAGTCGGACATGGGCGAGTACATCGTCCAGCTGGCCGGTGAAAAGCCGTCGCACATCGTCATGCCGGCGATCCACAAGACCAAGGGCGATATCGCCACGCTGTTCGAGCAGCACATCCCCGACACGCCTTATACCGAGGACGTCGACGCCCTGATACAGACCGGCCGTCGCGCCTTGCGCCAGGCGTTTGTCGAGGCGGATATCGGCCTCTCTGGCGTGAACTTCGCGGCGGCGGATACGGGCACGCTGTGGCTGGTGGAAAACGAGGGCAACGGGCGCCTCTCGACCACGGTGCCGGACGTGCATATCGCCATCATGGGCATGGAGAAGGTGGTGGCGCGGCTCGAACACATCGTGCCGCTATCGAGCCTGCTGACGCGTTCGGCTACGGGGCAGGCCATCACGACTTACTTCAACCTGATCTCGGGCCCGCGCCGCGAAGGGGAGCGCGACGGCCCACGCGAAGTACACCTGGTCCTGCTCGACAACGGCCGCACGCAAGCCTATGCCGACGAGCAGCTGCGCGCGACGCTGCAGTGCATCCGCTGCGGCGCGTGCATGAACCATTGCCCGGTCTATACGCGCATTGGCGGCCATGCCTATGGCACGACGTATCCGGGCCCGATCGGCAAGATCATCTCGCCGCATCTGCTGGGACTGGAAGCGACCGCGGACCTGCCCACGGCATCGAGCCTGTGCGGCGCATGCGGAGAGGTCTGCCCGGTGCGCATCCCGATTCCGCAACTGTTGGTGCGCCTGCGCACGGAAGCCAATCGCAACCCCGAGGAACGGGTCACGCACCCGCTGCGTGGCCAGGGCGCCAAGTTCAGCCGCGCAGAGCATCTGATCTGGCGCTTCTGGAGCGGGGCGTTCTCGCATCCGAAGGCTTATCGCCTGTTCCGGTGGGCGGCTACGCGCTTGCGTGCGCTGACGCCGGCGAAGCAGATGGGGTGGACACAGCATCGGACGCCGCTGACGCCGGCGGCGCGGAGTCTGTCGGATCTGCTGAAAGAGAAAGGGCAGCCGGAGTAGGGACTGCTGCAGGCCTGCAACGAGGCCGACTGTGTGCCCCCTCTCCCGCTTGCGGGAGAGGGTTGGGGAGAGGGCCTGCGCGTTCACGAAGCGATGCGCTATCGCATAGCAACGGCCTGCCCTCTCCCCCAGCCCCTCTCCCGCAACTGGGAGAGGAGAGCAAACCAGCGAAGCGTCGGCGCGCACGCGTTTGCCACAACAACAAAGATCGACCGAAACACCAATGAAGTAGGAGACCGAGCATGCAACCCTGGACCCAAATCTATACACCGCTGGGCAGCCTGTGGCTGTCCGCCCTGGCGGCGGCCATTCCCATCCTGTTCTTTTTCGTGGCCCTGGCGTTGTTTCGCCTGAAAGGCCATGTAGCCGCGGCGGTGACGCTGCTGCTTTCGCTCGGCGTGGCGATCTTCGCCTATGGCATGCCGGCGCAGCAGGCGCTGGCCGCCGCTGGCTTCGGCTTTGCCTACGGCCTGTGGCCGATTGCGTGGATCATCGTGACCGCGGTGTTCCTGTACAAGATCGTGGTCAAGACGGGGCAGTTCGACGTGATCCGCGCGTCCGTGCTGTCGATCACCGACGACCAGCGGCTGCAGATGCTGCTGATCGGCTTTGCCTTCGGCGCGTTCCTGGAAGGCGCGGCCGGCTTCGGCGCACCGGTGGCCATCACCGCCGCGCTACTGGTGGGCCTGGGCTTCAATCCGCTTTACGCGGCGGGCCTCTGCCTGATCGCCAATACCGCGCCGGTGGCCTTTGGTGCCATGGGCATTCCCATCATCGTGGCCGGGCAGGTAACGGGCATCGACGCGATGCACATCGGCGCGATGGCGGGGCGCCAGCTGCCGCTGCTGTCGCTGATGGTGCCGTTCTGGCTGGTGTTCATGATGGACGGCGCCAAGGGCGTGCGCGAAACGTGGCCGGCCGCGCTGGTGACCGGTGCCAGCTTTGCCGTGACGCAGTACTTCACGTCGAACCATATCGGGCCCGAGCTGCCGGACATTACCTCGGCGCTGGTGAGCCTGGTGTCGCTGGCGGCGTTCCTGAAGGTGTGGAAGCCGCGCAGCGCTTCGCAGCGTGCGGGCGGCAATGTCGGCGGCGGCACCATGGCGATGTCGGCGTTTGGTGGCGGCGGCTTCAGCAACGGCGTGCAGAACGGCGGCAACCGCAAGTCCCCGTACACCGCTGCGCAGACGATCCGCGCGTGGGCGCCGTTCGGCATCCTGACGGCCATCGTCACGGTGTGGAGCCTGCAGCCGTTCAAGGCGCTGTTCGCCGGCAACGGCGCGCTGGCCGGCACGGTGCTGAAGTTCAAGGTGCCGGGGCTGGACCAGCTGGTCGTCAAGGCCGCGCCGATCGTGGCATCGCCCAAGCCGTATGAAGCCGTGTTCAAGCTCGACCTGCTGTCGGCCGTGGGCACGGCCATCCTGCTGACCGCACTGATCTCGGCCGTGCTGCTGCGCATGAAGCCGCGCGACCTGGTGTCGACCTTCGTTGAAACGCTGGTGGAACTGCGCCGCCCGATCCTGTCGATCGGCCTGGTGCTGGCATTTGCGTTCGTGGCCAACTACTCGGGCATGTCGTCCACGCTGGCGCTGCTGCTCGCGGGGACCGGCGCGGCGTTCCCGTTCTTCTCGCCGTTCCTGGGCTGGCTCGGCGTGTTCCTGACGGGCTCGGACACGTCGTCGAACGCGTTGTTCTGCTCGCTGCAGAACACCACGGCGCACCAGATCGGCGTGTCGGACACGCTGCTGGTAGCCGCCAACACCACGGGCGGCGTGACGGCCAAGATGATCTCGCCGCAATCGATCGCGGTGGCGTGCGCGGCGACCGGGCTGGTGGGCAAGGAGTCGGAACTGTTCCGCTTCACGGTCAAGCATAGCCTGCTGTTCGCGGTGATCATCGGCATCATCACGGTGGTGCAGGCCTATGTGCTGCCGGGGATGATCCCGGGTTAAGCCTCCTGCGGGGCTACAGGCGGGTTTCGTCGCATCCGACGATGCCTGCCCGCGACGTCGCCTCTTAGCATGATCTGATCCGCCCGCCGCCAAGAGCGGGCGCTTTATCCTCAAAGGAGACAGATCATGGCTTTCACCCCATTTGACCTTACCGGCAAGGTGGCGCTCGTCACCGGCGGCAACGGCGGCATCGGCCTCGGCATGGCAGAGGGCCTGGCCCAGGCAGGTGCCGATGTCGCGATCTGGGGGACCAACGCGCAGAAGAATGCCGCCGCCGCCGAGCGGCTGGCGCAGCATGGGAGCAAGGTCCATACGGCGATCTGCGATGTCAGCAACGAATCTTCCGTCGCCGCGGCCATGGATGGCACGCTGGCCGCGCTCGGCCGGCTCGACGGCTGTTTCGCCAATGCGGGTGTTTCAGCGCGCGGCACACGCTTCGAAGAAATGGGTACGGAGGACTGGCATCGCGTGTTGCGGGTCAACCTGGATGGGGCGTTTTTTACGCTGCGCGCGGCGGCGCGGCAGTTGCTGGCACAAGGGAACGGCGGCGTCCTGGTCGGCACAGCCTCCGTCGCGGCCATCGAGGGCGCGGCGCGCAACGAGCACTACGCGGCGACCAAGGGCGGGCTGATTTCCATGATGCGCGGGCTTTCGGTGGAATATGCGCGGCACGGGATTCGCGCGCACTCCGTGCTGCCGGGGTGGATCAAGACGGAAATGACCGCCAATGCGCAGGCCAATACGACGTTCCAGGAAATGGTCGGCAAGCGCGTGCCGATGCGGCGCTGGGGGGAGGGCTCCGACTTCGCGGGTATCGCGGTGTACCTGATGAGCGCGGCGTCGGCGTACCACACCGGGGATACGTTTGTGATTGACGGGGGGTATACGTTGTTCTGATGCCTCCGTGCCTTGCAAGCGCTGTGGTTTCGCCGGCGTAGCCGGCGATCTACTCGCCGCTTTGGCGCAGCACTTCCACCAGGTCGGTCACGTAGTTTCTCGATCCCAGCACGTCCCGCCGCACACACAGGCTGAGCGTTCGCCTGGCCCACGCATCGCTGAGTGCCACGACACGCAAGCCGTCCACATTGATCGCCGCCAGCGCTGAACGCGGGACGATCGCCACGCCCACGCCGGACCGCACCATCGATGCCACCGCGGCGAAGCCGGCTACCTGAATCCTCACATCGACACGCCGGCCCTGCTCGCTCGCCTTGCTGAGCAAGAAGGAATGAATGGCGGAGCCGTTCTGCTGGCTGACAAAGGGAAAGGCCAGGCAGTCGAGGAACGCTACCGGCGCCTTTTTCCTCCACGGCTGGGAATCTGCCATAAGCAGGACGATTTCGTCTTCGTGGTAAGGGTAGTGGACCAGGTCGGGATGCGGCTCGTCCTGGGTCAGGATGCCGATATCCGCGCGCCCTTCCACGACCGCGACCAGTATGTCGCGACTAAGGTGCTCTTCCAGCGTGATGCGTGCCTTCGGATGCGACTGCAGGAAGCCCTGCAGGTCGGCCGGCAGGAACGATGCGATGGCGCTGCTGTTCGCGTAGAGCACCAGCTGCGCATGCACGTCTTCCGAGAACGGCGTGAGGCTCGTCTGCATCTGCTCGATTTCCGTCAGGCAGCGCCGGCAGTGGTCGACCATGATCTGGCCCGCCCGGGTCAGCGAGACACCGCGCGCTTCGCGCCGGAACAGCCGCGTTCCGACGACTTGCTCCAGATGCTTGATGCGCAGGCTCGCGCTCGACGGCGCCAGGAAGCAAAGCGCGCCGCCCTTCGACATGTTCCCCGCGTCCGCCACGGCGACTAGCAGCCTCAGATCCATGATGCTGCAATGCATCAGCTTTTGCATTTCTCAAACCCTGCTGTTGGAACAACTCGTTTGTCAGTACCGCACGATTACGCGAAAGTTCGCCAAAGTTCGGGCAGTCGCCATTCTGTCCGAGCCTTTGAGGAATGCAAATACGGGAAGACATCCATGACGAGAATCATCGAAGCGCCCACATCGCGAATTGCCAGCCTTGCCAGCGGCATCGACTCACTGCTTGCTTCCGAAGCATGCTTTGATCCGCGCGTCATCCAGCGGATGATCCGCGACGCGTTCCCCGACAGAAACTGTTTGCCCCGGGCGATGTGCGAGCCCGGCAGCGACGGCTATGTGCGCCACGTCCTGCACAGCGACGCGGCGGACCGCTACACCATCGTGGCGCTGGTCTGGATGCAGGGGCAGCACAGCCCGGTGCATGCGCATCACACGTGGTGCGCGCTTTCCGTCGTGGAAGGCGAACTGCTGGAGGAGTACTTCGAGTACGCCCCCCAGGGCGCTGCCGCAGTGCCCGCCGGCAGTGCCTGCCGCAAGGTCGGCGAAGGCAGCAGCGGTACGGCCGGCCTGCACCTGATCCACCGTGTCGGCAACGCCCAGGCGCGCACCGCCATTTCCGTGCACATCTACGGCGTCGCGACCTCGGAGATGGCCACCGGCATCAATCACGTGCTGCCCGTCGTCGAGACGGCGGCTGCATAAGGAGGCGGCACATGAACACGATGACCCCCTGGCGTCGCCTTGAAGCCACCTTGCGCGGTGAAGCCGCCGACCGGGTGCCGGTCTCACTGTGGCGCCATTTTCCCGTGGATGACATGGATGCGGGCAAGCTGACACGCCTGACGCTGGCGTGGCAACAGAAATGGCAGTTCGACCTGCTGAAGTTCATGCCGCCCGGTACGTATGGCGTGGAAGACTGGGGCGCGAAGACTGCCTATGCAGGCGCCGCGAACGGCGCGCGCATTGTGGCCGAGCCTGCCGTGATGCGGACCGACGACTGGGAGCGGATTCGCTGGATCGATCCGCGACTCGGAGCTTATGGCCAACAGAACTTCGCACTCGCGCAGACAGCGCGGCATCTCGGCGGCTCTGTTCCCATCCTTCAGACCGTGTTCAGCCCGCTCACCACGGCGCGCAAGCTTGCGACCGAACGATTGTTTACCGACATCCGATGCTATCCGGAAGCCGTCGATGCGGCGCTGCGCGTCATCACCGACGTCACCATCGACTTCTGCCTCGAAGCCATGCGCGCCGGCGCGCACGGCATCTTCTTCGCGACCCAACTGGCATCGCACCGCCTGCTGACGACCGCCGAGTACGAGCGATTCGGGAAAAAGTACGACCTGGAGGTCCTCCATGCGATTCGCGGCCAGTGCCGCGCGAACATGCTGCATGCCCATGGCGACGACATCATGTTCCCGCTGCTGTCGGACTACCCCGTCGAGTTATTCAACTGGCATGACCGATTGACGGACCCTGACCTGCGGCGCGCCGGGCGGCATTTCCCCGGCGTGCTGGTCGGCGGTCTCAATGAACACCATACGCTGCTGCACGGGGGACCCGGCGCCATTGCCCACGAAGTGCGGGATGCCTGTGCCCAGACAGGGGGCCGCAAGCTCATCCTCGGACCGGGCTGCGTGCTGCCGGTGCAAACGCCCGATGCATCGATCCAGGCGGTGCTGGACGCCGCGCAGCTTGCAGAAATGCAGCTTGCATAAGACCCGCGACGCATCGTCGCCTGTATCGCCAGATCATTCAAAGGAGACAGAAATGCTTGCGCACTTCATCAAGATTGGCGTTGTCGCGGCCGTGCTCTGCGCCAGCCAGGCCGGCATCGCCGACACCTGGCCGGAGCCTTCCAAACCCATCATGCTGATCGTTCCCGCGCCCGGTGGCAGCGGCACCGGCGACACGATTGCGCGCGTGCTTGCCCAGCGCCTCAAGAAGGAGCTGAACGCGGCGGTGATCGTGGACAACCGCGGCGGCGCCAACGGCAATATCGGTGCCGGCGCGGCAGCTGCGGCGGCACCGAACGGATACACGTTCCTGCTCTCGTGGGCCGGCACGCTCGCCGTCAATCCCAGCTTGTACCGGAATCTTCCGTTCAACCCGCAAACCAGCTTCGAGCCCGTGGCCCTGATTGCGGATGTCCCCAATATCCTGGTGGTGAACAGCAGCCTGCCGGTGAAGTCGCTGCAGGACTTCATCGCCTATGCCAGATCGCACAAGGGAGAACTGAACTACGGCAGCTCCGGGAACGGCAGTTCGATGCACCTGGCCGGCGAGCTGTTCGATCGCGAGACCGGGGCCGAGATGACGCACGTTCCCTACAGTGCGCCGGGGACCGCCACCACGAACCTGCTGGCCAATGACATCCAGGCCATGTTCCAGCTGGTGCCCGGCATCGTCGGCCAGGTCAGGGCCAACAAGGTCAGGGCGCTGGCCATCATGTCGACCCGGCGCTCGCCAGCGCTGCCGGACGTGCCGACCACGGCCGAGCTTGGCTTTCCTTCGCTGCAGTCGTCCACCTGGTTCGCGGTCCTTGCGCCGAAGGGAACGCCGAACGAAATCATCCGCAGGATGAATGTGGCGATCAACAACGTGGTCGCCGATCCAGAGACTGTGAAGGTCTTTACGGAGATGGGAGCCAGCCCGCTCGGAGGCACGCCTGAGCGGGTGGCGACGGTACTGACAGCGGATCTGGTCAAATGGCGCGCGGTAGTGAAGCGCGGCAATATCCAGATGCAGTGAGCGGGCGCCTTGATTGAATCGGGGATGCCATCCAGGTCCACTCGGTCGTGGATGGCACCCGAGTCCGATTCAATCCTCCTTCGGCAGGAACCGATCCCCTTCCGTCAGCGGCGTGAACCGATACGTCGCGGGTGTCCGGCTCAGCTTCACGGGCGCGCCCAAGCCGCGATAGCCGCCCTCCATTTCGACCACCATCTCGCGATGCACGGTATGCGGATGCTGCAAGGCATCGGACACCGACAGCACCGGCGCGCATGGCACGCCTGCAGCGACGAGGGTATCGGCCAGCACCTTGCCGCCCCTCTCGCGCATCTGCGCTTCCAGCTCGGCCTTCAGGGCGACACGATTCACAGAACGCGCCCCGGCCGTGGCATAGCGCTCGTCATCCGCCAATGCGGGCACCTGAAGGAACTCGCACAGAATGCGGAACTGCCGGTCATTGCCAACAGCAAGGAAGATCGGATCCGTGCCCGTGGCAACCGTGTCGTACGGATAAATATTCGGATGGGCATTGCCGGTCCGCACCGGCGTCTTGCCATTCATGAACCAGTTCGCCGCATGCGGATGAAGCAGCGACAGGCCGGAGTCATACAGCGCGGCTTCGACGAACTGCCCGTGCCCGCTGCGCTCGCGTTCCTGCAGCGCCAGCAGCACGCCGAGCGCGGCGTTCATGCCCGTCACCATGTCGACCACAGGCAGCCCGACGCGCAAGGCATCGCCATCCGCCTCGCCGTTGATGCTCATGAGGCCAGCCATGGCTTGCACGGCGGCGTCATAGCCGGGCAGGCCACCGAGCGGACCATCGGCGCCAAAGCCCGAGACCCGGCAATGCACGAGCCGCGGGAAGCGCGCCGACAACGTGTCAAAGCCAAGCCCCCATTTCTCCATGGTGCCGGTCTTGAAGTTCTCGACCAGCACGTCGGCGTCTTCGAGCAGCGCAAGCAGCACGCTGCGGTCGTTGTCGGCCGTGAGGTCCAGCTTCATCACGCGCTTGTTGCGGTTCAGCCCGAAGTAGTACGACGCCACGCCGTCCTTGAACGGGGGGCCCCAGGTACGCGTGTCGTCGCCCTGCGGCGGTTCGATCTTCAGCACATCGGCGCCGTGGTCACCGAGGATCTGTCCGCAGTACGGACCGCCCAGGATGCGCGACAGGTCGACCACGCGGATGCCGGCCAGCGCGCCCGTCTTGGATTGCGTCATGACATCGCTCCCGGTCAGTCGAGTTGCGCGCCGGACTTCTGCACGACCGTGTGCCACTTGCCGACCTCGGACTTGACGAAGCTGCCGAGTTGCTCGGGCGTGGTGGACGGTGCGAACTCCAGGCCTTGCGCCAGCAGCGTCTTGCGTACCTCGGGCTTCTGCAGCGCCTCGGCGAAGGCATGGTTCAGCTTGGCAATGACCGGCGCGGGCGTGCCGGCCGGAACGACGACGCCGAAGAACACGGATACGTCGAAACCGGCCACGCCCTGCTCGGCGACCGTCGGCACATCGGGCAGCGCCTGCGAGCGCGCCTTGGTGGTCACGCCCAGCGCGCGCACCTTGCCGCTCTTGATGAACGGCAGCGCGGTCAGCACGTCGGTGAAGGTCATGCTGACCTGACCGCCCAGCAGGTCATTGAGCGCCGGGCCTGTGCCCTTGTATGGCACGTGCTGGAAGTCGGTGCCCGCCAGGTTGTTGAACAGCACGCCGGCCAGGTGCGACGATGCGCCGTTGCCCGACGAGGCATAGCTGAGCTTGCCCGGATGCGCCTTGCCATAGGCAATCAGCTCGCTGACGTTCTTGGCCGGCACGCTCGGGTTGACCACCAGCACGTTCGGCAGCTGGCCGATCTGGATCACGGGCGCGAAGCTCTTGACCGGGTCGTAGTTGATCTTGCGATAGAGGCTCACGTTGATGGCGAGCGGCGCCGAGGTGCCGAACATCAGCGTGTAGCCGTCGGGCTCGGCGCGCGCCACGGCTTCGGCGCCGATATTGCCCCCCGCGCCCGCGCGGTTTTCGACCACCACGGGTTGGCCCAGGCTGGTCTTGAGGGCCGCGGCGAGCGTGCGCGCCATGGCATCGGTGGGACCGCCCGGCGGGTAGGTCACGACCATCATGATCGGCTTGGAGGGGTAGTCCTTCTGCGCGAAGGCGGGGGTGGCGCTGACGCTAAGCGTGCAGGCGGCGATGGCCGCGATACGGTGCCAGAGTTGCATGGCTTGTCTCCTGGTATGAGTCGTCTCGCATGGCCCCGGGGGATGTCGGCCGATGCGGTGGACGGCACCGCTTTGCGGTGCCGTCGGGGGCTGGAAAATTTTCAGATGCAGGAAAAGGTCAGAACACGTTGACCTGGTCCACCGCGCCGGCGGCACGCACGACGCCATCGGCCGGCGGCGCGACGGTTTCGGCCAGCCATTCCGGCTCAGCCTGCGCGGACAGCGGGTCTTGCGGCAGCACGCGGTGGCGCAGCACCAGTTGCGCCAGCCGCATGCGGCGCACCGAACCGGTCTGGCCGGCTTCCCAGGCCATCGCCACGGCCGTGGTCACGTGATACAGGCCCGAGGCCGCCTGGCGGGCCAGCAGGTCGCCCTCGGCGCCGGCTTCGGCCGCGCTCGCGGCAAACGCGGCGGCGCGCTCGATCGCGGATTCAAAGGTGGCGCGGGCGGTGGCATGCAGCGGGGTGTCGGCCAGCAGGCCGGCCAGGTGCGCTCGCAGCGCCGGCAGCGAGCCTTCGCGGCGGATCGCGCGCAGGACGTCCAGCGCGACGATATTGCTGGTGCCTTCCCAGATCGAGCCGAGGTGGGCGTCGCGCACCAGGCGCGGGTCGCTCCATTCCTCGATGTAACCGCAGCCGCCGCGGATCTCCATGGCGTCGCCGGTAACCTTGCGGGCGTCACGGCAGGCGCGGAACTTGATCAGCGGCGTCAGGATGCGCATGAGCGGGTAAGCGTTCGCTTCGCCCGCATCGGCGCGGCGCAGCGCTTCGGCGGTCTGGAACACCATGGTGCGCGCCTGTTCGGTCGGCAGCGTCAGCTTGAGCAGCTGGCGGCGCATCAGCGGCATGTCTTCCAGGCGCTTGCCGAAGGCCTTGCGCTCGCGGGCGATGAACAGGCCCTCGGTCAGCGCGCGGCGCATCAGGCCGGCGGCGCGCACGCCGTTGGACAGGCGCGAGTTGTTGATCATGTCGGCCATCTGCACGAAGCCGCGGCCCGGTTCGCCAACCAGCCAGGCGCTGGCGCCTTCCAGGCGGATCTCGCCGCTGGCCATCGAGCGCGTGCCGAGCTTGTCCTTGAGGCGAATGATGCGGTAGCGGTTGTCGCTGCCATCGGCCAGCTTGCGCGGCAGCAGGAACAGCGACACGCCCTTGTGGCCGGGCACGGCGTTGCCGGCCTCGTCCTCGACACGCGCCAGCACCATGGCCAGCCCGGCGTCGGGGTTGGAGCAGAACCATTTGTCGCCGCTCAGACGCCAGCCGCCTTCCGCCTGCGGGTCGCGCACGGCGCGCGTGGCGGTGGCGGCCACGTCGGAGCCGGCGCCCTGCTCGGTCATGAACATCGCGCCCTGGAACAGGTCTTCAAATACCTGCGTGGTCAGGTTGGGCATAAAGCGCTCGACCAGCGCCGGATCGCCGAACTTGCGCAGCGTGCGCGTGAGCGAATCGGTCATCGACAGCGGGCAGCACAGTCCGAACTCAGCTTGCACCAGCATATACGTGAGCGCGTACTTGGCCGCCGGCGGCATCGGCTTGTCCCAGCCGAACACACCGGCGCGATGCGACACCGCGGCCAGGCCGAACTCGGAGAACGCCACGCGCTCCAGTTCCACGTAGGCGGGATGCTTGTGCACCAGTTGCTGGTCAATGCCGTTGCGGGTGCGGTGGGTCAGCGTGGGCGGGTTCTGGTCGGCGAGCATGGCCAGCTCGTCCAGCACGCCACCGGCCAGTTCGCCCATGCGCTCCAGGTGCGGCTGCAGCACGTTCAGCAGGTCCGCCGGCAGGTACAGCGGCAGCAGCGCGCGCAGTTCCGGGTCGGCGGTATAGAGACTGCCGCCCTGGCGGTCGGGCACCGGGTGTTCGGCCTGCGGGGCCACCGATTGGGCTTGGGGTGCGGCATGACGCACGGCACTGGTCATGTAGGTCTCCTGGGATTGGCCTGGCCCGCCTTCCGCCCGGCTGGCTTGCCGGCGCGCGGACCTGTGTGCACCCATTATTGGATTCCCATGGATTCGCGTCTAATTCTAAAATTGGCTCGATCAATATGTTTTTTATATCGCCATGGAATTCCGACACCTGCGCTACTTCCTGGTCCTGGCCGAGGAACTGCACTTCGGCCGCGCCGCGAAGCGCCTGTCCATCTCGCAGCCGCCGCTGTCGCTCAATATCCAGCAGCTGGAGGCCTCGGTCGGCGCAAAGCTGTTCGAGCGCGACAGCCGGGGCGTGCGGCTGACGGCGGCCGGGCGGGCCTTCCGCGAATCGGCCAACGCACTGCTGGCGCAGGCCGAGGCGGCACGCGTGCTGGCGCGCGACATCGAGGCCGGCGCGGTCGGGCGGCTGCGCGTGGGCTTTGTCGGGTCGATGCTGTACCGGGGCCTGCCGCAGTACCTGCGCGACTTCCAGGCGAGCTTTCCGGGCATCCAGGTGGCGCTGACCGAGCTCAACTCGCAGGAACAGATCGACGCCCTCCTGCACAACGAACTCGACGCCGGCTTTGTCCATACGGGGCGCCTGCCGGACGAGCTGAGCGCGGTGCTGGTCCACCGCGAGCCGTTCGTCTGCTGCCTGCCGCAGGACCACGCGCTGGCGGCACGGGCCGAGGTGGCACTGGCCGACCTGCGGGCCGAACCGTTCGTGCTGTTCTCGCGCAAGGCTTCGCCCGATTATTACAGCCGGATCTTCGAAATGTGCGCGGCGCGCGGCTTCTATCCGCAGATCCGGCACGAGGTACGCCACTGGCTGTCGGTGGTGTCGCTGGTGTCTCAAGGGATGGGCGTGGCCGTCGTCCCGGCCGCCCTGGCAAGATCCGGCATGGCCGGAGCGGCGTTCCGGCCGCTAGCGGATGCGGCGGGGGTGCCGTCCGAGGTCTACTGCGCGTGGAAGGCTGCGCCGGACCATCCGGCCCGGGATCATTTCGTGGCGATGGTGCGCACGGCCACGGCCGCGCACGCCTGAGGGGCTGGCGCGCCCCCAAAGAAAAAGCCACCGGTCCAGGGACAGGTGGCTGTGAAGTACGCGTGGAACGGGGTGTTCAGCGTGATTGCAGCTTACATGCCGGACTTTGTCCCACCAATAACACAAATGTAGTAATCGAAGCCGCCCCCGCCGTTCGGCACATGAGACCAGGGCACTGTGATTTCCCGATCGCACCTTTCCGGCGACCTCGCTGCACGCCGAAGCCGTCCAGCGTGTCGCGATTTCAGCCCCACCCTTTGCCTCGGCGCGGCATTCTGTGCTATCCACTCGCCTTGCCTGTCGCGCCTTGCGCCGACACGATGCTCCAATTGAGATACAATGAAAACGATTTTCATTTACGTACCCTGGCGGGATCGCGCCGTCCGCGCGGCGGCAGTCCGCGCCTTCGGACTGGAAGCATGATGCAGTTGTCTGAACTTCCACGGCGCACGCCCGCCGTAGTGCAATCGGTGGTCGACGCCACGCCCGGTGACCCGGTGGCGCGCCGCCTGCGCGAACTTGGCTTCGTCCCGGGCGAAGTAGTGCAAGTGATCGCCTTCGGCCCTTTCGGCATGGACCCGCTCGTGGCGCAGGTCGGCTTCACGCGCTTCGCGCTGCGCCGTTCCGAGGCCGCACGCATCGGCGTCGAAGTCGTCAGCGCCACCGTTACCCGCATTGCTCCGGCCAGCGAGGCCGCCGGCCAGCCCGATACCAAGGCGGCTCAACGCTCTGCCTGAGTTCTTCCCGACTATGTCTGCAGCTCCCTCTTCTTCCGCCTTGCCCTCCGCCTTGCGAATAGCGCTGGTGGGCAATCCCAACTGCGGCAAGACCGCGTTGTTCAATCGCCTGACAGGCAGCCGCCAGAAGGTGGCGAACTATGCCGGCGTGACGGTGGAGCGCAAGGAAGGCTTCTTCGTTTCGCCGGCCGGCAGGCAGATCCGCATCCTGGACCTGCCGGGCGCGTACAGCCTGCACGCGGCCAGCCTCGACGAGGCCATCACGCGCGACATCTGCATGGGCAAGCGCCCGGGCGAGCCGAAGCCCGACCTGCTGGTCTCGGTGGTCGACGCCACCAACCTGCGCCTGCACCTGCGTTTCGTGCTGGAGCTGCGCCGGCTGGGCCTGCCCATGGTGGTGGTGCTCAATATGAGCGATGCGGCGGCGCGTCGCGGCATCCATATCGACCGCGACAAGCTCGCGGCCGCGCTCGGCGTACCGGTGGTGGAGACCGTGGCGATCAAGCGCGAAGGCGCCGCGGCGCTGCTCGGCGTGCTCGATGGCACGCTGCCGCCCGCGCCGCCGGCGCTGCCGCCGGCCGATGACCTCGACGTGCATGCCGAGGTCAACCGGCTGCTGCAAGCCGCGGTGTCGATGCCCGCGCGCACCGCCGCGCTGGACGACCAGCTTGACCGCATCGTGCTGCATCCGGTGCTGGGCCTGCTGCTGTTGGCCGTGCTGCTGTTCCTGATGTTCCAGGCCGTGTTCTCGTGGGCCGCGCCGCTGATGGACGGCCTCGAAGGCGGGGTGCACTGGATCGGCGAGATGATTGACGCGCAGTTGCCCGATGGCATGCTCAAGAGCCTGCTGGTGGACGGCCTGATCGCCGGCCTGGGCAGCGTGATCGTGTTCCTGCCGCAGATCCTGATCCTGTTCCTGTTCATCCTGACGCTGGAGGAATCCGGCTACCTGCCGCGAGCCGCCTTCCTGCTGGACCGGCTCATGATGGGGGCCGGGCTGTCGGGCCGCTCGTTCATTCCGCTGCTGTCGAGCTTCGCGTGCGCGATCCCGGGCATCATGGCCACGCGGACCATCCAGGATCCGCGCGACCGGCTCACCACCATCCTGGTGGCGCCGCTGATGACGTGCTCGGCGCGCTTGCCGGTCTATGCGCTGCTGATCGGCGCGTTCATCCCGCAACGCACGGTGATGGGGCTGTTCAACCTGCAGGGGCTGGTGCTGTTCGCGCTGTACGTGGCGGGCATCGTCAGCGCGCTGGCAGTGGCCTACGCGCTCAAGTATTTCCGCCGCGACCGCACCGACCATCCGCTGCTGATGGAACTGCCGTCGTACCGCATTCCGAACCCGCGCGACGTGGCGCTGGGGCTGTGGGAGCGTGCCCGTATCTTCCTGGCGCGCGTCGGCAAGGTGATCCTGGCGCTGACCGTGCTGCTGTGGTTCCTGGCCACGTTCCCGGCACCGCCGGCGGGCGCGACCGGTCCGGCGATCGACTACAGCTTTGCGGGCATGATCGGCAAGGCGCTGGAGCATGTGTTCGCGCCGGTGGGCTTCAACTGGCAAATCTGCATTGCGCTGGTGCCGGGCCTGGCGGCGCGCGAGGTGGCCGTGGGCGCGCTGGCAACGGTCTACGCGCTGTCCGGCAGCGATGACGCCGTGACGGCGCAGCTGGCCCCTATGATCGCGCAGCAGTGGTCGCTGGCTACCGCGCTCGCCCTGCTCGCCTGGTACGTGTTCGCGCCGCAGTGCATCTCCACGCTGGCGGTGATCCGCCGCGAGACCAACTCGTGGAAGGTGATGGCGGCCTCGGCCGCCTACCTGGCCGGCCTGGGCTACCTGGCCGCGTTCATCACCTACCGCGTCGCCCTGATGTTCAGCTGACGCCATGAGCCTCTACCACGCGGTCGAATCCCTGCTGGTCCCGCTGATCGTGCTGGCATGCGCGGTGTCGGTGGCGGCCCGCTACGCGCCGCGCACGCGCGAACGCCTGAAGGCCGGACTGGCCGCGCGCCTCGGCGGCCCGGCGGCCACCGGCTGGCGCGCACGGCTGGTGCGCCGGCTGGCCCCGCAAGCCGCGGCCGGCTGCGCCAGCGGCTGCGACGACGGCGGCTGCAACACCTGCGCCTCCAATACCGCGAGCCCCCAGGGCCTGCCGGACAAACCCGCCGAACAAGTCATTCAGCTGGTACGCAAGCGCTGATTCCGGCGCTCTGGCGCTCGTTTCTCCCCGTGGGATCGCTACGCAGAAACGGGTACGCTCCCGCCCTTTTGCCGCCTCCGCGACCGCTCTCGCGCCTTTCGTGACATGCCCTATGGGGCCCATATCGCATGCCTGTCGAGGCGATGGCCCCCTTGCGCCGGTGCACGCAGAAACGGGTACGCTTGCCATGCCGCACAGGGTAACTTCGCTCCAGCTTCCGTTCCCCAAGCACGCAAAAGCGCACGCGCGATGCCATCGGAACGGCGCAGCGATGACGGCCTCGCGAGCACGCAGAAACGGGTACGCTCGATAACCCTGCGCGTCGGATTGCCTGGCCGGAATGCAGAACGCCCTCCTGCGGAGGGCGTTCGGGACAGCAGGACAACACGCCCGCGTTGGGGGCTACTTGACGGTACCGACCAGCTTCACCGTCATGAGCTTGCCGTCCGCAACGTTGGTGCAGCTGACGGTCAGCGTGAAATCGCCGGTGGCCGTCGGTGACACGCTGCGCTGGTTGTCACCGATGCCCGGCGACAGCGTGACCGGTCCGTTGGCCACCCAGGTCCAGCCCGTGCACGCCGTCGAAGGCTGGTCATTGCCGAAGTTCTTCAGGCCCACGGTGACCGGGATGGGGATGCCGATCATCGTCAGCGTCAGCGGTTGCTGGACGTCAGGCATCAGCGCCCATTCGGGGTTCTCCACGACGTTGAGGCTGGCCGTCGGCTTCGCCGCCAGTTTGGTACTGACCGCCGTGACCGTGAGCGTGCCCTGCACCGGACCGGCGCCCTTGGCCAGGCTGGTGCTGACCGTCACGTCATGCGTACCCGCGGCTTCCGCGGCGGACAGGCTCGACGATGTCGGCACGTACGTCCAGGTCCCGTCGAAGTCCGCGGTCACATCCTGGTCGTCGTTGCGCAGCACGCGGGCGCTGAAGCTGGCCGGATAGCCGCTGAGCACCTGCAGCGCATTGACCGGGTCGCCGTTCTGCGTAGTGACCACGCGGTAGGTCGCCGTGCCATTCTTCTGCACCGTGACGAAGATCACGCCGCCGAGCGCGCGGCCATCCGGCGCCGTCACCGACACCGACACGTTGGCCGTCGCGGCAGCGGTGGTGGAACTGTTGCTGGCCCTCAGCGTTGCACTGTTCAGCGCCGGGGCGACCTGCACCGCGGTGCCGCTGCTGGTCCACGCCCAGCCGCTTCCGTTCGCCGACACGTCGTTGCCGTTGTTGTCGACGAGCGATACCTTGACCGGCAGCGTCTGCCCATCGGTCATCGACAACGAGGTATTTGGGATCGACAGGCTATAGGTCGTGGCCGAGGCCGGCACCACGGTGATGGTCGCCGACTGCGCCGGCAGTTGCACGGTGGAGTTGTCGGCGGCCTTGACCGTGGCCACCACCTGCACGGTTGTCGTACCGGGATTGACGCCGGTCACCACCGCGCCGCCGATCGTAGCCGTGCTGCCCACGACCGAGGCAACGGCGTTGTCGGCCGAAGTCCAGGCGAAGCTGGTGGTCGAGGTCACGTCGTTGCCGCTGTTGTCGACGGCCACCGCGCTGAGGGTCAGCGTGCGGCCGACGCCGACTTCGGCCGAGGTCACGTTAAGTTTTGCCGTATAGCTGACAGCGGGCGTCGCCGTGGGGGTGGCGCTGCCCGAGCTTCCGCCTCCGCCCCCGCACGCCGCGACGAGGCATGTCGCCGCCGCGCACACGAGCCCGCCAAGCCAGGTCCTTGCCGTCATGATTCTTCCCCCCGTTTGTCGTTCGCTTTTTCCCGCGCTACCAGACTAGGCGCAATGGCCGCGTCGCTGTACCGGCCAGACGATTGAGCGCCGGCGTACATAACCGACATGGGCTCATCCTTTGGCTGAGGCTGCGCCGGCCGCCGACGCGCATGGCGCGATGGATGAAAACGTGGCGGGACAAAAGGCCTATCCCTTTGGCTCAGAGGACATTCCCGAATGCGACCCGCTGCGACGCTCCGCGACGCGGTGTCGATCGTGGCGATCGGCCGGAAATAGATCGGAAGGAATGTGCGGCAGCGAGAGGCCAGCGCAGGACAGGCAAAGAAAGCCGGTGTGCCCCGCCCCCACGGGACACGCCCGGAAAGACGTCCTTGCGGACGCCCACGACATGCCTGGTTCCGGCCGCGGCTGCGGCCATGACGCAAAGGTTAAGGCGTGCCTTGCGGACGTGCCACGAATAAATCCGCATGTGTTTAGACGCTGCGGCCGCATGCCCGGGCCGCGCTGTGGCGTCGTCGCGACGACCCTTCTTCCGATAGGGTCTCTCTTGTTCTCGGTCAATGTCGTGCCGCGCCCGCTCGGCCAAACTGGCTTCGATTTTTTACCAGACCAAAGCAAAAAAGCCATGAACAAGATCTCTCTCCGGGCCCGGGTCACCGGCACTGCTATCGCCGCGCTTGCCATGCTTGGCGCTGTTTCCACGCCCGCCTTCGCCGCCGATGGCGAGACCCAGGGCAACTGGATGGTTCGCCTGCGCGCCACCTACCTGGACATGGCCGACAAGTCGGATGCCATTCCGGCGCTGGGCGTACCGTCGGATGCGATCACGGTCAACAACAAATGGATCCCCGAACTCGACGTCACCTACTTCTTCACGCGCAACATCGCCGCTGAACTGGTGCTGACCGTGCCGCAGAAGCAGGACGTCTACCTGAATGGCAACAAGATCGGCACCTTCAAGCACCTGCCGCCCACGCTGCTGGTGCAGTACCACTTCCTGCCGGACGGCACCTTCCGTCCGTACGTGGGCGCGGGCCTGAATTTCACGCGCATCTGGGGCACGGACATCGCCAACAATACGCTCCAGCTGGACAACTGGAGCGTAGCGCCGGCCCTGCAGATCGGCATGGATTACAAGCTGACCAAGAACTGGTTCCTGAATGCCGACGTCAAGAAGGTCTGGCTGGCCAGCAACGTGAAGGCCGGCGGCGTCAATGTCTCCAAGGTCAACCTGGATCCGTGGCTGTTCAGCATGGGCGTGGGTTACCGGTTCTGATCCGGCCTTGCCCAAATGAAAAAGGCCAGCGCTTCAGGCGCTGGCCTTTTTCGTTGGGTTGCCCGGCCGGTGATTCAGCGGAACGCCGGCTCGTCGAAGCTCCGCAGCTTGCGCGAATGCAGCTGCTCGACGCCGTTCTCGCGCAAAATGCGGACGGCCTCCAGGCCGATGGTCATGTGCTGGCTGACCCGCTGGCGATAGAACGCATTGGCCATGCCGCGCAGCTTGAGCTCGCCGTGCAAGGGCTTGTCCGACACGCACAGCAAGGTGCCATAGGGCACGCGCAGGCGGAAGCCGTTGGCCGCGACGGTCGCGCTTTCCATGTCGATGGCGATCGCGCGCGACTGGTTGAAGCGCGCATACAGCGCCTTCGATTTCAGCTCCCAGTTGCGGTCGTCGGTGGACACCACCGTGCCCGTGCGCATGCGCGTCTTCATCTCGCCGCCCGACAGCCCGGTAATGCGCGCCACCGCCTCCTGCAGCGCCACCTGGATCTCCGCGATCGGCGGCACCGGCACCCACGGCGGCAGGTCATGGTCGAGCACGTGGTCGTCACGCACATAGGCGTGGGCGAGCACGTAATCGCCAAGCTGCTGCGAGCGTCGCAGGCCGCCGCAATGGCCCACCATCATCCAGCAGTGCGGACGCAGCACGGCCAGGTGGTCGGTCATGGTCTTGGCATTGGACGGGCCCACGCCGATGTTGACCAGCGTCACGCCGAGCTTGTCGTCGCGCACCAAGTGGTAGGCCGGCATCTGCGGCAGCGCGCGCGGGCGGTCGGCGTCGTCGGGCTCGGCGGCGCCAAGCTCCTGCACCACGTCGCCAGGCTCGACAAAACGCGCGTACCCGCCGCCGTCGCTGCTGGCCATCAGCGAGCGGCCGAGCGCGATGAATTCGTCGACGTAGCGCTGGTAGTTGGTGAACAGCACGAAGCGTTGGAAATGCTGGGGCGCGGTGCCGGTGTAGTGGTACAAGCGCTGCAAGGCCAGGTCCACGCGCTCGGCCGGGAACAGCGACAGCGGCCACGCTTCGCCGGGCACCGGCTCGAACGTGCCGTTGGCAATCGAATCGTCGATGCGGCTCAGCTCCGGCAGCACGAACGACACTTCGAGTTCGCGCGCCTGGGTGTAGCTGATGTCGGTGGTAGAGGCTTCGATAACGAAAGGCAGCGGAATCGGCCGACGGCTCAGACCCACCACCACGGGCACGCGGTGGTAGCGCATCAGCCGTTCGATCTGGTCGCGGTAGTAATCGGCGAGCAGGTCCGGGCGCGTCACCGTGGTGCCATAGACCCCCGGATAGGCCACCGTGCCCCATGACGGCCGGCTGTCGGTCACCATGGTTTCGATGTTCACGGAGATGCCCAGGTACGGGTAGCACGCGTGGGCCGCGGAAGGCAGCGGCTTGCCGTTGGCGAACGCGTCGAAGCGCGCGCGCACCGCGCTCACCGAGGCGTTGTAGATCTCGCGGATCCGGGCCAGCGCCGCGTCGGCGTCGGAGAACTCAGCCAGCTGATCGGCCGGGTGGGCAGAAGAGAAGATGGGGGCGTTCATGCCAGCCATCATACCGCGCGGCAGCGCCAGCGGCGCGACCACCGCGTGCGTGCGGTGGCAAATTGACGTGTCTGCGCCCGCTCGCTACACTCCGCCAATTGCGCGGCCGGGCTTCCCGTGCCGTACTCTACTCGCGGCGCCCCTGGCAGGGGGCTGCGATGGGCCGTACATGCGTTTGCTAGGGGAGCCGCCGATGGAAATCCGTAATCTGTTGCCTGGAGAAGTCGAAGCCGCCAGGCAGCTACTGATCGCCAACGGCTGGAACAACCGCGTCGGCAGCGCCGAACGCTTCGCCCGCCTGGTCGCCAATTCGCAGCATGTGGCCGTGGCCGTCGACAAGGGTGAAATCGTCGGCTTCGCGCGCGCGCTTTGCGATGACGTCTCCGATGGCTTCCTGTCCATGGTCGTGGTCGCACCGAGTCATCGCCGCCAGGGCATCGGCCGGGCGCTGGTGCGCCAGGTCATGGGCAACGATCCCGACATCATCTGGGTCCTGCGCGCCGCGCGCTCGTCCGAGGCGGCATTCTTCGGCCAGCTCGGCTTCACGCCGTCGATGGTGGCGATGGAACGCCGCCGGCCCTGAGCCTGTCGCCGCACGCGGCTCTGTTGCCTACTGCGCGCCCATCTTCCTGCGCATCTCCTCCACGCTGCCGATCTGGCGAAACAGCGGCCCGCCCGGCGCGAACCTGTCCGCGCTGGCCAGCGGCCCCACCACCACCGGTTCAAACCCCGCATCGCGCACGAGCTGCTCCGCCACACGCAGCGCGGCCGGGTCATCGCCGGCAATCGGCACGGCGATGCGTTCGCCCTCGCGATGGTGTTCCCTGGCGAAGTTGGCCGCGCCCATGAAGTTGAACGCGCGCACCACGCGTGCACCCGCGAGGTACTTGCTCGTGGTGATGCCGATGCCGTTGCGCCGCGCCTCCTCGGCCATGGCGCCGTCCTTGGGGACGATGGCATTGGTCGCATCCAGAACGATCTTGCCCCGCCAGGCGCCTGGGTTCTCCTGGCCGAGTTCCGGCAGCGCCTTGTAAGGCGTCGCCAGGAACAGCACGTCCGAGAACGCAATGGCGTCGGCGACCGTGCCTGCGCGCGCCAGCGGGCCCAGCGCATCGACCAGCGCCTTCAGCGACTCGGGATGGCGCGAGGAGAACAACACCGGGTGGCCCGATTTCACCCACAGGCCGCCGACGGTCCCGCCTATCCGCCCCGAACCGATCACGCCGATCCTGACCGGCTGCCCGCCACCGCTGCCAACGCTGCGTTGCGCGCAAGCGCCCAGGCCGAGCATGGCGAGGGCGCCGGCGCCAAGCAGGCGGCGGCGGTCGTGATCGACTTCGGCTTCGGTGATCGGCATGGGCGATTCCTCATGGTTCGCGAGACGGGACACAGGACTCGGCACACGCGCAACCCCGGGGCCGTCTGAAAACTCTAGGCAAAAAACAGCGGGCCCACAGCCGCGCAACTTGGCAGTCCCTGCCCGCTGGACTAGATTAGGTAGCATTTGCGCCACTCGCAGTCACTACGTCCAGCCCGCAGCAATTTGCCCGCGCGACGCAGCGCGACAGGGAACCCATGGCCCGCAGCCGTTGCCGCACAGGTTGCCGCACTCGTCCGCTCCGGCTCGTGCCCTGCCTGGGCGCCCTGGCACTGCCCGTGTCATGGTCTGTGGCAGCGCAGCAAGCGACGAACGAAACAGCGGCCGACCAGGTCCACAACCTGCGCGAAGTCACGGTCGTCGCGCCGACCCCGCTGCCCGGCTTCACGATCGAGCGGCAGGCCTTTGCCGGCAATGCGCAGACCGCGACCGACGGCGACCTGGAACGCGTCAAGGCCCCGAACCTGTCGGCCTTCCTGGCCGAAACCATGACCGGCGTAGTGGTCAACGACGGGCAGGGCAATCCGTTCGCGCAGGACATCCTCTATCGCGGCTACCGGCTGTCCCCCACGCTCGGGTCCGCGCAGGGGCTGTCGCTGTACCTGGACGGCGTGCGCCAGAACGCGGCGCTGGGCGATGTCATCCACTGGGCCGCGATCCCGGAAGCCGCGCTCGGCACCATTACGCTGGTGCCGGGCAGCAATCCGCTCTACGGGCTCAATACGCTTGGCGGCGCGCTGGCCCTGCAGACCAAGTCCGGCGAGACCCACCCGGGCGTGGAGGCCGACCTGAGCGTGGGCAGCTACGGCCGTGCGCGCCTCGATGTCAGCGCGGGCCAGCGGCTCGGCGATGGCTGGCACGCCTACGTTGCCGGCACGGGCTGGCGCGAGGACGGCTGGCGCGACCGCTCGGACAGCGACCTGGGCAACGTGTTCCTCAAGCTGGGCCGCTCCACCAGCGGCACGCAGTGGAACGTGAGCGTGCTGGGCAGCGACAGCCGGCTGCGCGGCAATGGCCTGACGCCGGACAGCCTCTATGCCGCCGACCGCCGCGCGATCTACACCGCGCCCGACGTGACGCGCTCGCGTTCGCTACAGGTGACCCTCAACGGCGCCCACCAGTTCGACGCGCAGGACCAGCTGCAGCTGACGCTCTACCTGCGGCAGACCCGCACCCGCGCCAACAGCGGCGACATCAGCGACGATTACCTCGACACCGCGCTCGGCTGCCAGGGCCAGGCCGGGAGCGCTGAATGCGAGGCCGATGATGCGCCGGCCAATGCCGTGCTCAACAGCGCCACGGTGCGCGAGACCGGCTACGGCGCGTCGATGCAATGGTCGCATGACGGCGAGACCCACCGCTTCGCGCTCGGCGCCGCGCTCGACCTGAACCGTTCGCGCTATACGCAGACCACGCAGCAGGGCAGCTTCGACGATGCCCGCAATACGGTTGCCGATGCCGGCGCGCCGGTACTGACGCAGGCCGCGCTGGACGGACGCGACAGCACCGTGGGCCTGTTTGCCACCGACACCATGCGCTTGCTGGAAGGCACCTTCCTGACGCTGGCCGCGCGCTGGAACCAGGGCCGCCGCCATACGCTGCTCAGCCTCCCCACGCAGTCCGACGAGCGTTTCACCTATTCGCGGCTCAACCCTTCCCTGGGCCTGACGCACCGCCTGCTCGACCGGCTGGTGCTGTTCGGCTCGGCCTCGCAGGGCACGCGCATGCCTACGGCCATCGAGCTCGGTTGCGCCGATCCCGCCAACGCCTGCCAGCTGCCCACGGGGCTGCAGGCCGACCCGTTCCTGCGCCAGGTGGTCACGCGCACGCTGGAGTTCGGCGGGCGCTGGCAGCCTGCCGATGCCAGCGAGATCACGCTGGCGCTGTACCGCAGCGACAATCGCGACGACATCGTGTTCCAGCGTTCCCCGGTCAGCCCGCTGGGCTACTTCTCCAACTTTCCGAAGACGCGCAACCAGGGCGTGGAAGTGGGCGTGCGCCAGCGCCTCGGCCGCCTGACGCTGCGCGCGGGCTACAGCTATACGCAGGCCACCTATCAGGCGCAAGGAACGCTGCAGACGCCATTTGCGGCGCCCGTGGCGGTGCGGCCCGGCACGCGCATGGCGGGCATCCCGCTGCATAGTTTCAAGCTCGGCGCCGACTGGCGCGCCACCGCGGCACTCAGCGTGGGCGGCGACCTGCTGGTGTCGTCGTCGCGGCCGGTGGCCGGCAACGAAGATGGCGCGCTGAGCGCGCAGCACCCGGGCCTGTCCGATACCGGCGGCTACCTGCTGCTGAACCTGCGCGCGAGCTGGCAGTTCCTGCCGCGCTGGCAGGTCTATGGCCGTATCGACAATGTGTTCGACCGGCGCTACGCCACCTATGGCCAGGCCGGCTACAACCTGTTCCCGGGCGGAGCGCTACTGCAGCCGGGCGCCACGGTGCCGCTGGAGCGCTTTGTCGCGCCCGGTGCGCCGCGGCTGTTCCTGGTCGGCGTGCGCTACGAGTGGGACGGACGATGAACCGCGCCGTCACGCCCCGATATCACCCATTTCCCACCAAGGAGCCACCATGACCTCACCTTCGACATTCCGGTGTGCCGCCGCGCTGCTGGGGCTTGCCGCCGCGCTGGCGGGTACGGGCCAGGCCCGCGCGGCGCTGGCCTTTGTCTCGACCGAAGGAGCCGGCATCGCCGTGATCGACCTCGACCGCATGGAGCGGCTGCCGGGCCCGGCCATCGCGGGCAAGGGGCCGCGCGGGCTGGGACTGACCCCGGACGGCAAGTACCTGCTGACGGCCAACAAGGAAACCGGCGATATGTCCGTGATCGACGTGGCGGCCGGCAAGGAGGTGAGGCGTGTGCCAATCGGCCAGAACCCGGAGTTCGTGCGCGTGGCCGGCGACCAGGCCTTCGTCACCTTCGAGCCCGGCGAGCGCGCAGGGCCACCGGGAAAGCCTGGCGCACCGACGCCACCCGCACAAGCGGGCAAGAAGGACGACGACTCGCCGCTGCCAGCCGAAATCGCCGTGGTCGACCTGCGCACCTGGCGCGTGGCGCGCACTATCCGCAGCGGCCTGGAAACCGAGGGCATCGAGTTCTCGCGCGACGGGCGGCTGATGCTGGTCACCAATGAAGGCGACGATACGGTCACTGTCTATGACAAGGCGAGTGGCCGGCAGCAGCAACGCCTCTCCATGCCCGCCGGCTCGCGTCCGCGCGGCATCCGTGCGAGCCCGGATGGCAGCCGCTATGTGGTGACGCTGGAATCGGCCAACGCGTTCGTAGTGCTGGCCGCCGACGACTACCGCGTGCTGCGCACAGTGCCAACGCGCACCGGGCCCTATGGCGTCACATTCGATCGCAGCGGCGCCCGCGTGTTCGTGGCGGCCTCGCGCGCGGACACCCTGCAGGTGTTCGATGGACAAAGCTATGCGCCGCTGGCCGATATTGCCGTAGGCAAGCGCTGCTGGCATTTCAGCTTCACGCCCGACGACGCCCGCCTGCTGGTCGCGTGCGGGCGCTCCAATGCCGTGCAGGTGTTCGACGCGCGCACCTACCAGCCGGTGCAGCAAATCGACGGCCTGCCGCTCGCGTGGGGGGTCGTGACGTATCCGAAGAGCATCGGCTCGATTGACGCTCCCTGACGGGGAGGCTACTGCCGCGCGGCCATGACGGCCGCCGCGGCCTTCGCGCCGGCCTGCTCGGCAATCGCGCGCGCGGTCAGGCCGCGGTCGTCTTGCAAGCTCGCATCGGCACCGCGCGACAGCAGCAGCTGCACGACGTCGCCCTTGTCATAGCCGGCCGCCCACATCAGCGCCGTGAGTCCATGCTGGTAGCGCGCGTTGACATCCACGCCGGCGTCGAGCAACTGCTTCACCACGCCAGCCTGGCCCTGCGCGGCGGCGTAGACCATCGCGGTCTTGCTGATGCGGTCCGCCGCGTTAAGGTCGGCATGGCGTTCCAGCAGCATGGCGGTGATGTCCTGGTAGCCGCCGAAGGCTGCCGCCATCAGCGGCGTGACACCCTGCAGGTTGGGCTGGCTGACATTGGCGCCGTGATCGACCAGCGTGCGCGCCATGCCGGTCATCCCGCGCTTGGCCGCGGTGATCAGCGCGGTGTCGCCGATTCGGTTGCGCGAATCGACCGCGGCGCCTTGCTGCAGCGCGCTGCGCACGCCAGCCTCGTCACCGGCGCGGGCCGATGCCAGCAAGCGGGCGTTCAGGCTCACATCATCCTGAGCCTGCGCGGGTCCCTGCAGACAGAGTGCCCCCAGCAAGCACAGCCCCATCATGAAAACTCTCTGCACTGCTCGGTCCATCTGCGACTCCTTCCGGTTCAGCCCGATGCGGCTGCCGCTAAGTTTGGTGTGCGCAAAGCACAAATTCAAGCGAAGCGATGAATGCTGCATTGCACAGATCATTGCGCGATTTTGCGTCGCAGCGCATAACTCCACGCGCATTGGTTGTCTTGTGCACATTCTTGCCTATACTGCCCTCACCTCGGACCACGTCGTTGCGCGGGCGAGCCTGTCTGCCGCGCCGATGTCCTTGATCGCGCCGTGAACCGGCGCACGAAACAGGCGCGCCGGGGCTACAAGAATCGAAAAAGGAGCGTCCCATGCTCTCTGTCCGTCGCCTCTCCCGGCATGCCATTCCCCTGCTGTTCATGACCGTTGCCTGCGCCGCCTATGGCGCCGACGAGATACAAGGCGGCGCGACCACCGCGGGGGCGCCAATGTCCGCCGCGCTGCGTCCGGTCACCCAGGCACAGCTCGATGGCGCGCTGACCAACGGCAACGACTGGCTGCACTCGAACGGCTCGTATGGCCAGACGCGCTACTACGCCGGCAGCCAGATCAACACCAAGAATGTCGCCAAGCTGCGGCCCGCGTTCGTGTTCCAGACGGCCGTGATGGAGTCGATGGAAACCGCGCCCATCGTCGTCAACGGCGTGATGTTCCTGACCACTTCGTATAACCACGTCTACGCCGTCGACGCGGTGACCGGCAAGGAGTTCTGGCACTACAAGCACAAGATGGGACCGGTCACGACGTTCTGCTGCGGCCCCAACAACCGCGGCGTGGCAATCAGCGGCGACCGCCTCTACATGGGCACGCTCGACTCCAAGCTGGTGGCGCTGGACGCGAAGACCGGCAAGCTGCTGTGGGAAACGCAGATCGCCGATCCTGAACTGGGCTACTCGGAAACCATGGCGCCGGTGGTGGTCGACGACAAGATCCTGATCGGCACGAATGGCGGCGAGTACGGCATCCGCGGCTTCGTCAAGGCGTTCGGCGCCAACGACGGCAAGCTGCTGTGGACGTTCTACACGATTCCCGACAAGGGCCATGAAGGCGTCTGGGCCACCAAGGATGCCACCGGCCGCGACATGAAGCGCAATATCGACGCCGAGAAGAAGATGCTGGCCGACAAGGGCGGCGACTTCTACAAGACCCTCGGCGGCGGCGTGTGGATGGCGCCCGCGGTCGACCGCGCCAACAAGCTCGTGATCTTCGTGGTGGGCAACCCGTCGCCCGACTTGTACGGCGCGATCCGCCCCGGCGACAACCTATACACCGATTCGCTCGTCGCTGTCGACCTCAACACCGGCGCCTACAAGTGGCACTCGCAATATATCGCCCATGACGTCTGGGACCTCGACGCGGTCAGCCCGCCGATCCTGGTCGACGTGCGCGACGAGAAGGGCGCCATGATTCCCGGCGTGATCCATGGCGGAAAGACCGGGCACGTCTATGTGCATGACCGCCGCGACGGACGCCTGATCCGCTTCTCCGACGCCATGGTGCCGCAGGAAAACATGTGGACGCTGCCGACGGCTGCCGGCGCGCGCATGCTGCCGGGCGCCAACGGCGGCGTCGAATGGTCGCCGATGGCCTTCAACCCGAAACTGCGCCTGGCCTATGCGGCCAACCTGCACCAGCCGATGACGTACCAGGTGGAAGACGCGCCGTACCCGGGCGGCAAGCTCTGGCTGGGCGGCGCCTTCAAGACGATCCCGAGCGAGCAGCAGTGGGGCAAGCTGTCGGCAGTCAATATCGACACGGGCAAGGTGAAGTGGGACTTCAAGACCGAGCAGCCGCTGATCGGTGGCGTGCTGGCCACCGCGGGCGGCCTGGTGTTCAACGGCGAAGGCAATGGCCTGTTCCGCGCCTTTGACGCGGCGACCGGCAAGAAGCTGTGGGAGTTCCAGTGTGGCGCCGGAGTCAACGCGCCGGCGGTGTCCTATATGGTCGGCGGCAAGCAGTACATCGCCGTAGCCGCGGGCGGCAATACGCAGCTCGATTTCAAGCGGGGGAACAGCATCTTTGTCTTTGCCGTGCAGTAAGCCCAACCCTGGCAATGTGACTGGCCTGATCCCAGCGCGACACAACCGTCCATCAAGGTGGCTGCCGGCGCTGGGCCTGCTGCTGTGCACCTTCGGCATGAGCGGCATGGCCCGCGCGGACGCGGCCACCGGACAGGCCAAGGCGAAGGTGTGCATGGAGTGCCACGGTCCGCAAGGCAACTCGACCGACCCTAGCCACCCTGTGCTGGCCGGGCAGAGCGCCCGCTACATCTACTTGCAATTGCGCGACATAAAGGAAGGCCGCCGCACCGACCCCAAGATGGCGGACGTGGTCGCGCCGCTCTCACGCGAGGACATGCAGGACCTGGCCGACTATTTCGCTGCGCAGAAGCCGCTGCCGTCCACGTTCAAGGTCGAGGCCGCACGCGTCGAAGCCGGCCGCAAGAAGTCCCAGGAGGTGCTGTGCACGATGTGCCATCTTGGCGGGTTCTCGGGCCAGAACGAGATTCCGCGCGTGGCGGGGCAACACTACGCCTACATCGTGAAGCAACTCGAAGACTTCCGTGCCAGGCGGCGCACCAATGATGCTGGCAACATGACCAGCGTCGCGCGCAATCTCAGCGACGACGATATCCGCAACCTGGCCAGCTACGTCACCAACCTGAACTAGGGCATCGCCACGCGCTCAGGCCGGCTCGGCCTCGCTGTCGGCAATCTGGTATTTGCGCATCTTTTCCCACAGCACCTTGCGGCTGATGCCCAGGCTGGCGGGGTGCAGCATGGTGAAGAACGGGCGGATGCGGTCCGGGTCCCAGTCGCCCGCCTGGCGCACGGCAATGCCCACGCGCTCGGCCAGGTTGCGCAGCTCGCGCACGTTGCCGGCGAAGAACGCGGTGCCCACTGCGCCCTTGAGCCAGTCCGGCATCGGCGGCAAGGCGTCGAAGGCGGCAGTCCCCATCATGTGGCGCAGGAAAGACGTCAGCAGCGCCACCTTGTCGGCCATGCCGCGCTCCTCCAGGCTGGGGATACGCATCTCGATCACCGCCAGGCGGAAAAACAGGTCGGCGCGAAACCGGCCCTGCCGCACGGCATCGCGCAAGTCCTTCTGCGCGGCCATCGGGCTGTCGCCGACTTTGCGCGCTGGACCGACGGCCATCACCGGCGGCTGGATCACGCGCAGCTTTACGCTCAGGCCGCCAAGACCCGCCGGCAGCGTACCTGTGACGGGCACCGTCAGCGCGGAATTGCCATTGGCGAGTTGCGCCCCGGCCAGCAGCAGGTTCGCCACGCTCATCCCGACCTCTGCCGCCGACGATGCCGCAGGTGCCAGCACCCCGGGGTCGATCAGCTGCGCGAGCGTCATGCTGGCCGATGCCCCGCTGAGCCCGAGCTGGGTGGGCGGGCTGCCGAGGGCCGTGGTCAACAGCGCATCCGAGCTGTTGCGCTTAGTTGCGCTTAGTTTCGTCTAGTTGCGCGGCGCCGCAAGCGTGTCCGCGCGGATCGGGCCGAATTCCACCGGCACCCACGCATAGCCGACCGTGTCCCGGCGCACATGGCCAAGGCCGGGGAACGGCAAGTGCGCGCCGCCGACCCACAACCTGCCCTTGGCCGCATCGGCCAGGATCCGGCTGCGCGTGACGGCCGCGGCGTGGCTGTCGACATCGAATTCGAGCGATACGGACGGCCGCCGGAACTGCACGGCGTGGTTGTGGACGATGTCGCCCCACAGCAGCAGGCTTTCCTTGCCCGACATGAACAGGTAGCCCGTATGCCCCGGCGTATGGCCGTAGGCAGCCACGGTGCGCACGCCCGGCACCGGCGCCGTACCCGCGGCCGCATCAAACGTGCGCAAGCGGTTGGCGGCCTGGTATGGCGCCACGGCATCGCGCGCCATGCCGAACAAGGCCTGGCCGTCCTTGCCGGCCGCGGCCGCGTTGGCATCGCCCAGCCAGTAGTCGGCATCGGCCTTGTCCACGTATACCGTGGCGTTGGCAAACACTGCCTGCCCGCCGGAAACGAGACCGCAGGCATGGTCGCCGTGCAGGTGTGTGAGAAGCACGGTGTCGACCTGCGCCGGCTCGTAGCCCGCCGCGCGCAGGTTAGTGAGGATCTGGCCCAGCGTCGGCCCGAAGCAGCGCGCGGCGCCGGTATCGACCAGCACGAGATGACTGCCCGTATTCACCACATACGCATTGACGGCCGTCTGCATGCCGGGCGTCGCGCTGACGAAGCCGCGCGCCAGCAGGCGCTGCACTTCGCGCGCGCTGGTGTACCTGAACAGCTTCGGGTCCAGGTCGACGTAGCCGTCGTAGAGTGCCGTCACCTCGAACTGACCCACCATCATGCGGTAGTAGCCCGGCGCCTGCGTCCTGGCCTGCGCGGGCGGCGCGGCATGCGCAACGGGCAGGGCCAGCGGCAACGCCGTGCCGACCAGGGCCGCTCCCACTACAAGGGACCGGGCAAGTCGATGGGGCAAGGCATTCGGCAGCTTCATGTCACGTTCCTTGTTTGATTTGCGTTCTGGACGCCGGCGGCTGGATGAGCCGGGGGCGCGCGGAAATTTCTCCGGTGCAGACAGCTGAACGCGTATCTTAAGGCGCGACAAGGGCTAGCGGTTAGCTCCCATGCAAGACCGTACCTACTTCTGCGTAAAACAAAGGTAAGGCAAACGGGGCCAGCGGCCCCGTTGCAGGCGAAAATCGCGTTCCCCTTATTCAGGCTGGATATTCGCGGCCTTGATGATTCGGCCCCATTTGGCCGACTCCTGCTGCTGGAAGCGGGCGAGTTCCGCCGGCGTGCTCGTGAACACTTCCGTGCCGGTGCCGTGGTAGAAGCTCGCGGCGGTGTCGCTGCGCGCGGCCTTCACCAGCATCGCGTTGAGCTTGTTGACCACCGCCGGCGGCGTGCCGGCCGGCGCGTACGCCGCGAACCAGTAGCTCATCTCATAACCCTTGACGCCCGCTTCGTCGATGGTCGGGACATCGGGCGCCAGCGGCGAACGCGTCTTGCCCGAGACGCCGAGCGCGCGCAGCTTGCCGCTCTTGACTTGCGGCAGGCCGGTGGCGGTATCGGTGATCATCATCTGGATCTGGTTGCCGAGCAGGTCGGTCACGGCCAGCGGGTTGCTCTTGTAGGGCACGTGCAGCAGCTCGACATGCGCCATCTGCTGGAACAGCTCGCCGGCGATGCGCGACGACGAACTGCCGCTGCCGAAGCTGAGCTTGCCCGGCTGCTTCCTGGCCAGCGCGATGAACTCGCCCACGGTCTTAACCGGAAGCTGCGGGTTCACCACCATGATCTGGCCGCCGCGGCCCAGCGCCGTGATGGGCGCGTAGTCCTTGACCGGGTCATACGGCAGCTTGCGGAACAGGTGCTCGTTGGCGGCGTGCGTGGTGTTGGTCGTGATGAGGACGGTATACCCGTCGGGACTGGCCTTGGCGACATCGCTCGCGGCAATGAAGCCGTTGGCGCCAGGCTTGTTGTCGACCACCACGGTGACCTTGCTGTCCACCGTCACGGCCTGCCCGATCGCGCGCGCAAGCTGGTCGGTGGCGCTGCCGGCCGCGAACGGCACGACGAAGCGGATCGGCTTGTCCGGGTACTCGGCGAACGCCTGTGCAGCAGGCAGCGCGGACAGTGCGAGTACAGCAGCGGTAAGGATCCTGTGGATACCTGGCATGGATGTCTCCTGTTGAGGGGTGTTATTCGATGTATAAGCGGACAAGCGTTTGCTCAGCTGCCTGCGGCCAGCCGCGGCGGCAACGGGATCTGCAACTGCAGCACGCGGAACGACAGCGCCTTGCCGTGCGCGTCGAGATTCAATGCATCGTTGACGCCGCCGTCCAGCGCGCCGTCGATCACGAAGTTCATCGCCTGCAGCGACGGCACCAGATAGCGCGTGACGGCGGTGGGCTGGCGATCGCGGAACAGCGCGCGCACGGCGTCCTCGGTCACGTGTTCGACCAGGTGATCGAAATCGCGCGCGTCGTAGGCAATCACGCTGATGTTGGAACGGTTGCCCTTGTCGCCGGTGCGGCCGTGGGCGAACTGGTAGAGCGTTGCAGTGGCGGTCATGTCGGGGCTCCGCTCAATCGATGAAGGTATGGCCGGGCGTCACCGCATCGCGCGGGACCAGGCAGGACATGGCGTTGAGCCGCGCGCGCTGCGCGGTGCGCACGCCACCGCCGCCCGCGGGTCCGCACGTGTACAGCGCGTTGACCTCGCGCAGCAGGGCTTGCGCCACCGCGATGTCCTCGTGCGCCAGCGCGGCGCGCAGGCGCACGTCCTCGGCGGCCGCTTCGTGCGGCCCCGGTTGCGCCAGCATTCGGCCGGCATCGTCGGCGAGTACGCTGAGCACGCCGATCAGGTCGAAGCGGATGGGCACATCGTGTCCGAGCAGCGCCATGCGCCGGCGCACGATATCGGCGGCCAGCCGCGCGCGCGCGGCGGCATTCGGGCCGGCGTAGGAAATCTCGCCTTCCGCCATCCAGCCGCCGTGGAAAAACAGGTTCGCCTTCAGTTGCTCCGGCCGCGCATGGCCGCGCACATCGCGCACGGCGACGCGATCCGGACCGATCTGCGCGACGGTGACCGCGCTGATATCCGCGACCACGTCGGGCGTCAGGTACGCAGCCGGATCGTGCACCTCGTACAGCAACTGCTCCTTGACCGTGCGCAGGTCCACGCAGCCGCCGGTGCAGGCGGCCTTGAAGATCTCGATGCCACCGGCTTCGTCGAGTTGCGCGATCGGGAAGCCCACGGCGTGGACGTCCGGCACGTCCTTCCTGCCGGGGTCGGCGAAGTAGCCGCCGGTGACTTGCGCGCCGCACTCGAGCAGGTGCCCGGCCATGGTTGCCGCCGCGAGGCGGTCCCAGTCCTGCCACGACCAGCCGAAGTGCGCCATGGCCGGGCCCACCGCCAGCGCCGGGTCCGCCACGCGGCCGCAGACCACCACTTGCGCGCCGGCCCGCAGCGCGTCGGCAATGCCGCGCGCGCCGATATACGCGTTGGCGCAGACAAAGCGCGCCTCGGCAAACGCCGGCCCGACGATATCGCGCAGCAGCGCGCGACCGGCATCGTGCGACAGGTCATCGCCCTCCACCACCGCCACGCGGGGCGCCGGCAGCCCAAGCGCGTGCGCCAGCTCGCGCACGCGCGCCGCCGCACCGCGCGGATTGGCCGCGCCGAAGTTGCCGATGATGGGAATGCCGTGGGCCAGGCAGAGGCCGAGCACGGGCGTCAGCAATGCATCGAGCAGCGGCTCGTAGCCGGCCGCGGGATCGTTGCGGCGGGCCAGCTGCGCCAGCGCCAGCGTGCGCTCGGCCAGCGTCTCGAAGATCAGCGCGGCCGGTGCGCCCGCGGCGATCAGCGTGCGCACGACTGGCAGGGCGGCATCGGTGCGGTCGCCGGAGAAGCCGGCGCCGGAGCCGATCAGCAGGGGAGCGGTCATGGTGTCTGGGACGGTTGCATCGTGTTACGGCCCATTCTAGGCCGGCTTCAATCAACCAAAAAACAGATTATTTGGATTAATCTATCGACTCACCGGATGAATCCGGCGGGACCGCCATGAACCTCTCCGTCAAGCACCTGCGCGCCTTCGTGGCGCTGGCCACCCATCGCAACTTCACGCGCGCCGCGCGTGCGTGCCACCTGTCGCAATCGGCATTCAGCGCGCTGGTCCAGACCCTGGAAGAGCAGGCCGGGAGCCGCCTGTTCGAGCGCACCACGCGGCATGTCGAACTGAGCGCCGACGGCGTGCGCTTCGAGGAAACCGCGCGGCGCCTGCTGGCCGATTTCGAAACCGCGTTCGCGGACCTGCGCGACCACGCCGAGCGCCGCAAGGGCCGCGTCAGCATCGCGGCGCTGCCGTCGATTGCCGGTGGCGACCTGCCGCCGTTGCTGGCAGCCTTTCGCCGGCGCTACCCGGGCATTGCGCTGGAGCTGTTCGACCAGCTGGCCGACGGCTGCATCGATATGGTACGGCGCGGACGCGCCGACTTTGCGCTGGCCCCGGCGCCCGCCCAGGACGATGACCTGAGCGTCGAGCCACTGGTGCACGACACCTTCCACCTGGTCTGTCCCGCGACGCATGCGCTGGCGCGCAAGCGCCGCATCACGCCGCAGATGCTGGCGGGCCAGCCGTTCATCCACCTGTCGCGGACCAGCAGCGTGCGCCAGCACCTGGATGCCGCGCTGCATCCGCTCAAGCTCAGCAGCGTGATGGAAGTGGAGCACCTGGCCACGGTTGCCGCGCTGGTGCAGGCGGGGCTGGGCGTGAGCGTGGTGCCGTCGCTGGCGCTGTTCCAGTTCCAGCGCGAAGGGCTGGCGATACGACCGCTGCAGATGCCGTCGCTGGTCAGGGATATCTGCCTGGTGCGGCTGCGCGAGCGTGGCGACTCCGCCGCGGCGGCGGCAATGGTCGATTGCCTGCGCGAACACTACCGTCGCCGCCGGGGTTGAAGGCACGCAGAATTGGGTACGCTTTGGGGATGTTTGCCGCCCGGCAGGGTGTGTGCGGCGGGCCTTGCAAGGCAGGGCGAAGCACCACGCAGAAACGGGTACGCCCTGCCTTCGATGACTCAGCGGATCAGCTTGCCCGTCGACGAGACAATCGACATCTCGACAAAGGACGAGCCCGTGTGGCGGGCCGGACTGTAGCTGATGAGAATGCCGCCAAGGTCATAGTCGCGCAGGTTCTCCAGCGCCGCGACCAGGCGTTCGCGGGTCAGGTCGGGGCCCGCGCGGCGCAGGCCTTCCACCAGCACCTTCGCGGACATAAAGCCCTCCATGCCGGCATTGGTCGGGTCCACGTTCTGCTGGCGCGCCAGGCTGCGGTATTCGCTGGCCAGTGACATCTGGCTCGAGTTCATACCCGGCACGACCTGCGTGATGATGAGCCCGCGGGCATCCGGCCCCAGTTCCTTGATAAAGGAATCGGCCGCGTTGTTCGACAGCGTGACGAACTGCGCCTGGCTGCCGGCCTTGCGCATATCGCGAATCACGCGCGCGGCCTCCGAACCCGAGCCGATCACCAGCACCGCCTGCGGATCGGCCTTGTTCACCGTCGCCACCTGCTGCGTGATGTCGCCCATCGGCCGCGCAAAGCTGGCGGATGCAGCCGGTTGCACGCCGCGCGCCTGCAGCGCGATGTTGAAGCCCTCGTATACGTCCTTGCCGAAGCCGTCGCTGGCATAGACGATGGCGATGCGCGTCATGCCCGAAGTCGCGAGATGGTTGATCGCGCGCGCGACTTCATCCTGGTACTTGGCGCGCACGTTGAAGACGTAGCGGTTGACCGGGCGATGCAGCGTGATCGCGCCGGTCAGCGGCGCCACCAGCGGCACCTTTTCGGTCGCGATGATCGGCAGGATGCTTTCGTTCTGCGGCGTGCCGCGCACCATGAAGAGCGCGAAGACCTTCTCGTCCTGCAACAGCTTGCGCACGTTGTCCGGCGTGCGCTTGGCGTCAAAGCCGTCGTCCAGCGTCACCAGTTCGATGCGGCGCCCCGCGACACCGCCGTTCGCATTGACCGCGCGCAGGTATACCTGCGCGCCTTCGATCTGTTCCCTGACCGAACCCGCCACCGGCCCGGTCACGCCGGCCGATTGCCCGATGCGGATCGCCGCCTTGCTGACCCCCGGCTCCGCCATTGCCGCAGGCGCGGCGAACCCCAGCGCGGCGGCCATCATGCCGCACGCCATCCATGTTGCCTTCATCGTCTCGACCCCTCCGCCTGGTTGGCGTGTCTGTAGTTGTAGCGTGACTGTCGCTGGCGTGGAGGCGCGAGCGACGCTTCGCAAATTACCCCAAGCAGGGTATCGGAGCAAACGGGGAACGGGGGAGTGTTGCTGCGGCCTCACACCGGCACCGACCGCCGGTGCGGGCGTGCGGCAGGAATGAAGGCGCAACCGCGCATCAGGGCGCGCCGCACGGGCGCGCCCGGAGGGATCGAACTACCGGGTTCAGGATGGCAATCGCGTGGCTCAGGGAAATGCCGGCACGGCCGGATCCAGGCCGGCGAAAGCGGCTTCCGGATGCGCCTGCTGCAGCAGCATCTCGATTTCCTCGACACGGCCGCGCGGCACGTCGACCATCAGCAGGATCTTGCCCGCCTCGATGTCCTTCTCGAACGCGCGCAAGCGGCTGTTGGGCGCCGAGCTGCCGATCATGCTCGAGGCCCAGGCACCGAACACCGCGCCCAGCACCGCCAGCACGCCGACCAGCCCCCACTGCGGGGTATCGCTGGCGATCGGGAACATGGCCACCACCACGCCCGCCACCAGGCCCACGCCGCCGCCGACCATCAGCCCCATCTCGGCGGCGTGGATGATGTCGGAAGTCTGGAACAGGTTGGCTTCATGCAGGCCCGTCATGTCGGCCCCGTCGCGCGCCACGAAGTGGATGTGGCTGTTTTCGACGCGGGCCAGCAGGAGGTCGTCCATGGTACGTCGGGCGCTGACCAGATCGGGCAATAACCAGAAGATGCGTTTGCGCATGTCTGTCTCCTTAATCAGGCCGTCCCGGGAGTGGGGATACCGTCTGTGGGACGGGGGTTGTTTCTTTGTACGCCCTTCATGCAGCGAGTGCAAGGCAAGCAATCCGGTGGCCTGGCGATGTGACGCGCGCATCGGCCGCGCGCGTCACAAACGCCGGAAACGCGCTTCAGAATGTGATCGGCAGACGCACATTAACCTGCAGGTCGGGCGTGTCGCGCGTCAGGCCGGCGCCCACCGACAGGTTGATCGTGTAGCGGTTGTTGAAGCGATAGGAGTAGCCCACCAGCAGCGTGCCCTGCGTCACGCGCACGGAACCCGGCACCGTCTGCCCGTTCTGCTTGGTCGGCCAGATGATGGCCTGGTCGTAGCCGATCGAGAACGACGCTTTCTCGTTGAGCGCGAGGCCCATGCCGAAGCTGAATTCGAAGATGTCGCCCGGGGCGATCTTGCCGAGGTCTTCCTTCTGGCCATTCAGCACGGTGCGGCTGACGTTGTCGCGCGCGAAGTTATGCAGGTAGCTGAAGGTACCGAAGAACACCGCCGGATCGGTCGGCAGCAGCCAGGTGATGCCAGGCTGAAGCGCCTGGAAGCCCGTGCCGGTTGGCAGGCCGAGCGGCAGGCCCGTGCCGGTCGCGTTGCCCACGCAGCGCGTGATGCAATCGGTGACGACCTCGAACGGGTCCTTGCCGGTGGCCGACTTGTAGCGCAGCCAGCCGATGAAGTACGGCATCTTTTCATTGCCGTAGTTGAGCTGGTAGCGCAGGGTCGCTTCCACGTCGCCAAGGCCGGTGCCACTGGAATTGAAGACGTTGTCGACCGCGGTGCCCGTGAAAATCTCGCGGCTGACGGTAGACCCGGAGGCGTGGACATAGGGCACCTTCGCTTCGATTTCCAGGCGCTTGGTGATGCCGTAGCGTAATGCAACCGAGGCGAGGTACGTGGTGGTCTTGACCTCGCGCACGTCGACCAGGCCGATCAGGATGGCGGGAATGACCGTGTAGCCGACCAGGGCCACGCGATTGTTGGATGAGTAGCCATACTGGAGCCCGGGCTCGACTACCAGTTTCCCTTCGCCGGTCAGCACGCCGGGCTGGTCCGTGATGGGAGCAATTTCAGGCGGCCGCGTATTGCGCTCGGGCGGCTGGCCCACCGGCTCCTCGACGCCGGCCACGGTCTGCGGGTCCGCCGATTCGCCCTGCTGGGGCTGGCCTTGCTGCGGTGGCGCAACGGCCTGCTGCTGGCCCGTGACCTGCTGGGGCGCGTTGACGACATTGGGCGCCACACCCTGCGTGGCACTCGCGGCGGCGGCCGCGGCCGCGGCATTGGTCGCATAGTCCGCCGGTGCCACGCCCGGCCCCGCGCCCCCGCGTTTCCTGGCGAGGACATCGTTGCCGATCACACTGCGAAGCTCCCTGATGACCGCTTCCTGCTCGGCCAGCGCGCGCTTCATGGCCTCCAGCTGACTCTGTTGCTCGGTCAACTGGTGTTGCAAGGCTTCGATGCCCGGTGCGGGCGGTGCGCCGGCATCCGGCAAGGTCTGGGCCTGTGCCAGCCCTCCGACCAATAGCAACGTCGAGCATCCCGCGTTGCGGATGCCCTGCATCGACCGCTTCTTCATGACGTCTATCCTCCCCCGGACGGCGGACTGATTAGACAGGAGTCCGCTGCCTGCACTGCGCGATGCCTTCGCTACGACTACCTCATGCTCGCGGCCCGCATCAGCGCGCTGTTCAGCGCTGTGTTGGCCAGCTGTGATCGGAATGCCTGCAATGTATTCACGCCGGCGTCGATTGTCATGACGCTCTGGATGCTCTGGTTGTTCAGCGAGTTCTGGATCACCGTTGCCGGCGAGCCCGCGAGCGCGCCGACGTTCGCAAGATTGCCCGGGCCATTCTGGATGACGGTCAGGGCGCCATTGGTGACAACCTGGGCGGCGCCGGTGTTGACCGTCGTCACCGGCATGCCACCCGCGCCGGCCGCCGCGGTCGCGACCGAGGTTGCCCCGGCGGCCGAGGCGGTGCTGGCGCCTGCCGCGCCGGCACCGCCCGCCGCACTCGCACCGGCCGCGCCGCCTGCACCGCCATTGCTGCCGGCCGCGACCGACACACCGGTCGCCGGACCGAGGGCAGCTCCCTGGGTCGCACTGACGATCGACGGTCCCAGGGTCGAGGCCAGGCGAGAAGCCTGTTCCGTCGTGATCCTCCCCACATCCGGGATATTAAGGGTGGTTGCCACGACCAGCGCACCGTTGATGTACACCGCGCGTTCGATACCGAACGAAACCTGCAGTCCGCCCGCATCGAACCCGCCCCGCGCGTCTTCGAGCCGTTCCTGCGCGACCGGCTTCCAGCCGGTCATGTCGCTACGCGCGGCGGCAACATGGCTGTCCGGCGGCATGTCATCGGCGCGGTCGCCGCGCGCCAGCGCCGCCTGCGCCGGGACCGCCCCGGCATCGAGCGGGTCCGGCGGCGATGCATCGGCCGCGCGCACGGAACCAGCATAGGCCATGCCCGCCCCGAGCAGCAACAGGACGGTGGCCTGCCCCGCCGTGCCGCATCGGCTGCCGGCCAGGCCAGGAAATGAAGCGGACGTCTCGAGCATGATGTGTTCCTCAGAAATCGCTGGCGCCATGCGAAGGCATGACGGTGAAGAACAAGCTGTCCCGGTTGACTCCCATCCAATAGGGGCCCATTGGCGCAACGCGCCAGTCGGCCGCAAGATTGAACCGCGCACGATCGGTACGGTTATGGATCACGAAGAGCAGCTGGCCTTCCCAGACGCTCTCGAAATGCTCGCGCGAAATGGAGCGCGTGCCGCGCGCGGGATCGCCGATCAGCACGCGGTCTCCCCTGACCCCCTTGACCACCACGAAGTGGTGGTAGCCCCCTTCGGAGATCAGCACGATCGCGGGGATCTGCGTCTCCTCCAGCTTGGACAGGGGCAATTCATAGCCGTCGGCCTGATAGCCGCGCGACTCCAGGAAGCGCTTCATGTCCAGCAGGGAAAATCCTTCATGGCGGATCTTTGCCTGGTCGCCGTTGACGTACATGTTGGCGAAGGCCAGTTCCTCGGTCACGGGCTCGCCGTACTGGAAGGTCAGCAGGGTCGCCACGGCGGCCGAGCCGCAGCTGAAGTCGTATTGCTGCCGGACCGTGGTCTTGAAGCGGGCTTCGCGCAGGCTCGTCACCGGCACGCTGTAGTACTCGCCGACGGGTCCGTAGATTGCCACCCGGTCCGCGAGCGCCGGCGCGGTGTGTCCCAAAGCCAGCGCGAACGACAGAACCCCCAGCCACCCCCGTCGAAGCATCTTCATCACTTGAACTGAACGTTGATGATGGTCGCGTTCTGGATCAGCACGCTGTTGCCGGTGTTCTGGATTGCCGTCGGTATGCCCGCCGCATTGGCGAACGCGCCGTCGGTCACGATATTGTTGCCGGACACCGAGTTGTTGGTCGTATTGTCCGCCACCGTGCCGTGCAGCCGCATGTCGTTGACGACCAGTTCCGCACCGCCACGCACGCCATCAAGCTTGTCGCTTGCCACGGCCACGATCTTCGGGCCAAACGGATTGCGCTGGGCCCCCGTATCCAGGTCGGTCTTTGCAGCGGCTTGCGTGCCGATGCCAATTACGCTGGCCGCGCTGACCTGCGCTGCCGCGGACGCAGGGTCCGCCATGGGATCCGCCTTGGCTTGCACGAAGGGCCAAGCCAGGAATGCCGTCCCCAGAAGGGTGACTGCGGTGCGAACCGGTCGCATGGTGCGTCTCCTTGTTGCTCGCCACGTTCCGCCCCCATCCGGTGGCCCATGGCGATACTCACAGGCTGACAGGCCAGGAGAACGGCATCACGCCGGGACGAACCGCGCCCCCGAGATGCCGCTCCCGGCCGCGTGAAGCTTTGCGACGGCACCGTCCGGCCGGCCATGACTGCTACTGGCCGGACCGCGCCGTGCGAGGCCTCACTTGCCGACGTTCATGTTCGCCTGCACGTTGACGCTATGTTGAATCATCGATCCGGCGCCATTGTTCTGCGCGGCGATCATGATGCCGGCAGCGGTCTGGCCAACGCTGGTCATGACGTTTTGCATCTGGAACGAACCGGCACTGACGGAGATATAGCCGCCCGCGCCGCCGACGCCACCGACCGCACCGTTGCCGGTACCGCCCGTGCCGCCAGCACCAGCGCCGCCATTGCCGACACCGCCGGTCGCGCCAACAGCGCCAGCAGCGCCAGCAGCACCGGCGCCGCCGCTGCCGTTGGAGGCCGTGCTCGAAGCGCTGCCATTGGTAGCCGTACCGCCTGCGCCACCATTGCCGGCAATGCTCGCTTGCGCGCCGCCAGCGCCAGCATTGCTGGTGGAAGCGCCGCCCGTGCCGCTAGCCGTTGCCGCGCCGCCTGCACCGCCGGCACCACCGGTTGCACCGGCTCCGCCGCCTGTTGCGCTGGCCGACGAAGTACCGGCACCACCAGCGCCGCCACTGCCACTTGCGGTACCGCCAGAACCGTTAGCCGTGGGCGAGCCAGCTCCGCCGCCCGCACCCGCGCCAGCGGAACTGCCAGTACCCGCGCCACTGGTCGCAGACGTGCCGCCGCCCGCCGCACCTGCCGAACCACCAAAGCCGCCGCTCGCGCCCAGGGCGCTACCGCCACGGCCACCGGCACCGATCGATGCGCTGAGCGCACCGCCGCCACGGCTGGTGCCGCTTGCGCCATCGCCGCCGGCGCTGCCGGATGCACTGAGCGTGCTACCGCCAGTCGACGTAGCACTGCCACCGCCACCGCCCGCACCGCCCGCACCGCCGCCGGTACCACCGACGCCCGCAGTAGCGCTGCCATTCGTCACCTGTCCGGCGCTCGCACTGCCATTCAGGCCGCCGCTACCGCCATTGCCGCCATTACCACCGTTTCCGCCGTTTCCGCCAGTACCGTGTCCACCGGTCCCGCCCGTAGCGGCTCCGCCCGTGCCAGCACCGCCGGCTCCGCCCGCGCCAGCACTGGTAGTGCCGGTGTTCCAGGCCTGGTTACCCACGCCGGCGAACGAGTTATTGGAAACGTATCCATTCAGCTTGCTGATGGCCAGCGCCTTGCTATGGTTGAATGAATTCGAGAAATTGGCCTGGGCCGTGCTTCCGTTGGCGGCGGCCGCATTGCCATAACCGCTCATATCCTGATCCGCGCGGGTGAGGGTCCGGTTCGACGTCCGGTTCGATGTCCTGTTGGAAGTGGAGGTGGAGGTATTGCCGGTCACGTTCAGGGAACGTGAATTTTCATTCGCCTGTGCACCGCCGCCGCCCTGAGTCGAGTTGGCAGTCGCGGTCTGCGTATTGCTCGTGCCACTATCGCCCGCATTCGTTGTCGGGTTCGCCATCGCTTGACTGCCAAAACCGAATGCCAAGGCAATCGCCGACGCCAGTAAAGTCTTTTTCATATGAAGCTCCCAGGAGAATTTCACACAGCGGCTCAGCCTCCGCGCAACACCCATCCCGAGTGATGGCTGGAGGTTCGGTCCGGCACAGTGCCAAACCAGACTCCCCTTGCGCATAATCGGTGCCAGCTTCTAGACGCGAATGGACAATCCCTTGCAGGACAAGGGCTTGCCAACCCGATGCGGGGAACTTTCCGGGGCCATTGGCAATCCTCTCCCACCTTCGCCGCAGTGCATCGCAAGCGACATGTCACACCGATGTGACACCGACTCCCGCGTGCCTGCTGGGCGGTTTTTCGACCCGGGACAGAAGCTTATTGTTTTCAGTGGCTTACCCGACCCACTCGGGAATGGCCGATGCGCATGGGTGCGTATCGGCACTGAAACAGGGTGCCCGGCGATGCACAGACCGGCAGGCGTTCGGGGGCGTGGCAATCTGCAGAAATCGCCTTGGGATCGCATGCCGCAAAGCCCCGTGGCAGCGGCTCGGGCAAGACATTGCGTGCGTCCGCACGCAGCCGGAATGCGGCGTTCGGGCCTCAGGTGCACCGTTGCAACAGATTCACCGCCGCAACGGTGCCGAAACGCACTCATTGCACAGTCCATCTAGGACTTATGTCTGATCTACAGTACATTAGAGGCATTACAGACTTGTCATGTCTCCGCAAGCGAAACCATGAGCGAAGCCGTCGTCCCCTTGTATCACCAGATTTACGTGGTACTGCGCCAGCAGATTGTCGAAGGCCGCTTCGGCCAGGGACCGCTGCCGGGCGAAATTGACCTGGCCAAACAGTTCCACGCGTCGCGCGTGACCATGCGGCGGGTGTTCGACCGGCTGGTCCAGGAAGGACTGGTGCGCCGGCATCGCGGGCTGGGCACTTTCGTCAACCCGCATCCGGTCAGGCCGGTCTCGACGACCGAAGAGCGCAGCGCCAGCCTGCTCGACAACATCATCGACATGGGCCAGAAGACGGCGGTGAAGGTGATCTCGATCGACGAGGTCCACGCCACGCCGGAAGTGGCCGAGGCGCTCGACCTCTCGCCGGGCGATCCGGTGGTGAAGATCATCCGCGTGCGGCACTACCGCAACCGGCCGCTCTCGCATATCACGGTCTACCTGCCCGCCGAACTGGGCCGACCGCTCACGCGCAAGGCGCTCGAGGAGCAGCCGGTGCTGCGCCTGCTCGAAAGCAGCGGCGTGCGGCTTGGCCGCGCCAGCCAGGTCCTGTCGGCGCGGCTCGCCGACGTGGTGGTCGCCCCGCTGCTCGAGGTGCCGGTGGGCGGCGCCCTGCTGGCGGTCCGCCGCGTGGTCAAGGACGCCGATGGCCGTCCGGTCCAGTTCCTGCTGGGCCAGTACCGGCCGGATCGCTACGAGTACCGCATGGAACTGTCGCCGGCCGGTGAGGACAGCACCAACGTCTGGGTGGAAAACGAAACCCGCCCGGGCCTGCGCGACTGACACCGCGCGCCAGGCCACGGCAGGCGCCTCAACGCCCTGCCACGCCATCGGGACCGCCCCACGCGAGCGCGGTCCCGGGCGATAATGCGCATTCGTGATCACTTTTTCACTTTTCGCAGGGAGCAGCCGTCATGCCGTCGTTCCGTCCGCGCACGTCTACCCACAGACGTTCACTCGCCACCCGACTTCGTGCCGCCGCAGGCGCCTGCGTGCTGGCGCTGTGCGCGTTCCCGATGGCGGCGGATGCGCAGATCGCCGGCGGCAAGGCCATCCGCATCCTGGTCGGGGCCCCGGCCGGCGGCACCACGGACACGCTGGCGCGCAGCATAGCCCAGGAAATGTCGCAGCAGCTGGGCCAGCCGGTGGTGGTCGAGAACCGCCCCGGCGCGGGCGGCAACATCGCCGCCGACCTGGTCGCCAAGAGCGCGCCCGACGGGTCCACGCTGCTGATGAGCTTCACCAGCCATACCATCAACGCAACGCTCTACAAGAAGCTGCCGTTCGATCCGCTGCAGGACTTCACGCCGATCACGCTGGTGGCGACGGTGCCCAGCGTGCTGGTGGCCAATCCAAAGCTGTCCGCCAACAACGTCCCCGAACTGATCCGGCTGGCGCGTGCGCAGCCCGGCAAGCTGAACTTCGCCATCGGCTCGGTCGGTTCGTCGGTGCACCTGGCCGGCGACATGTTCAAGATGATGACCCACACATACATCGTGAACATTCCGTACAAGGGCACCGCGCCCGCCATCACGGACCTGCTTGCCGGGCAGTGCGACCTGATGTTCGCGAGCACGCTCAATGTCCTGCCGCACGTGCGCGCGGGCAAGCTCAAGGTACTGGGCGTGACCAGCCCCGCGCCGCTGCCGCAGTTCCCGGGCGCCGCCCCGATCGGCGCCACCGTCAAGGGCTTCGAATCCAGCGCCTGGTTCGGCCTGTTCGGACCGGCCGGGTTGCCAGCAGACGTGACCCGGGCCCTTTACCAGGCGGCCCACCAGGGCCTGGAGGCGCCGGCGGTACGCAAGCGCCTGGAAGCGGACGGTGCGCAGCCGCTCGGCACCACGCCGGAATCCTTCGCCGCGTTCGTGAAGCAGGACGTGAAGCGCTGGGCCGCCGTGGTGAAGTACTCGGGGGCCACCTCGGAATGAACGTGGCCGCGGCCTCGGCGCCCGCCCGTCCGGCAACGCTGGCCCAGAAGCTGGTGGCGCGCGCCGCGGGGCAGGCACATGTCGAGCCGGGTGCGCTGGCAATGTGCCGGGTCGACCTGGCGATGTCGCATGATTCCAGCGGGCCGCGCCGTGTCGCGCCGCTGCTGGAGACGCTGGGCGCCACCGTGTGGGACCCCTCGCGCTACGTGGTCGTGACCGACCACTTCGTGCCCGCCGCAGATCCCTCGGCCGAAGCGATCCTGCACTTCACCCGCGACTGGACACGCCGCAGCGGCGCGCACCTGATCGACGGCGAGGGCATCTGCCACGTGGTGCTGCCCGGGCACGGCCATGTGCTGCCGGGCCGGCTGATCGTCGGCGGCGACAGCCACAGCCCGACCGGCGGCGCGTTCGGCGCCTACATGTTCGGCGTCGGCGCCACCGAGATGGCCGGCGTGCTGGCCACGGGCGAAATCTGGCTGCGCGTGCCGCAGACCATCCGGCTGCAATGGGACGGCGCGCTGGCGCCCGGCGTCTGCGCCAAGGACATGATGCTGTTCCTGTGCGCGCGCCTGGGCCTGGGCGGCGGCCGCTATGAAGCCGTCGAGTACGCCGGCAGCGCGGTGGCGGCCCTGTCCATGCAGGAACGCATGACGCTGGCCAATATGAGCGCCGAGCTTGGCGCCCAGACCGGCCTGGTCGCGCCCGACGCCACCACGCTGGACTGGCTCTCGGCGGCGGGCGTGCCGGCGTCGACGCTGGCCGGCATCGACCTGGCCTGGTGGCGCACCGATGCCGGCGCGCCGCTGCTGGCCACCCATGTCTTCGATGCCGGCGCTCTGGTGCCGCAGGTGGCCGCGCCCCATTCGCCGGCCAACAGCGCGCCAGTGGAGCAGGCGGCCGGCGAAGCCGTGCAGATTGCCTACCTTGGCGCCTGCACCGGCGCCAAGCTGGACGACCTGCGCATGGCGGCGCAGGTGCTGCGGGGCCGGCGCGTCCCGCCCGGCGTCAGCCTGCAAGTGGCGCCCGCCTCGGTGCGCGACCAGCAGCAGGCGGAACGCGAGGGCATCCTCGCCATCCTGGCCGAAGCGGGTGCCGAACTGCTGCCCAATGCCTGCGGTGCCTGTGCCGGCTATGGCGCCGCGCGCTTTCCCGCCGGCAGCCGCGCCATTGCCTCGACCGCGCGCAATTTTCCCGGGCGCATGGGCGATGGCGGCAGCGCCGTCTGGCTGGCCTCGCCGCTGACGGTGGCGGCCAGCGCCGTGACCGGGCGCATCACCGATCCCCGCACCCTGCTCTGAACCCGTTTTCCGCATGACCGAGCCTTCCCTCCCCGCGCGCGCCGGCCGCATCTGGCGCTTTGGCGACGACATCGATACCGACGCCATGGCCCCGGCGGTATGGATGAAGGCCGCGCCGGAGGTCCTCGCCTCGCATTGCCTCGAAAGCCTGCGTGCGGAGTTCCCCGGCCAGGTACGCGCCGGTGACGTGGTGGTAGCGGGCGCCAACTTCGGCATCGGCTCGTCGCGCGAGCAGGCGCCGCAGGCGCTGCGCCAGCTGGGCGTGCAAGCCGTGGTGGCGCCATCGTTTGGCGGCCTGTTCTACCGCAATGCCATCAATCTCGGCCTGCCGGTGCTGGTCTGCCCGGACACCAGCCGGCTGGCGGATGGCGCGCCGGCCCGGGTCGACCTGGAGAACGCGGTGCTGCAGCTGGACGACGGCACCACCGTCGCCTGCGAACCGGTACCGGCATTCCTGCGCGAGATCCTGAGCGCGGGCGGGCTGATCCCGCATCTGCAGGCCAGGCTGGCGCGCGCCTGACGACCGGCCCGGCGCCTATGTCGGGCCCTGCGCCGGGCCCTGCGGCGGCCAGTTGGCTGCCTCTCTCAGCAGCGCCAGGGCTTCTTCGTCGCTGGTCTGGGTGAAGTCGAGGTAGAACGCGCCCACCGAACCGAAGTTGGCCGGCGTGTTCAGGCAGATCACCTGGTCGGCGGCGGCTTCCAGGCTGGCCAGCCCTTCCGCGGCCCCTACCGGTACGGCGGCGATCACTTGCGCGGCGCCCGCCATGCGCAGGCCCTCGAGCGCGGCGCGCATGGTCGCGCCGGTCGCCACGCCATCGTCGACCACGATCAACGTGCGCCCCGCCAGGCGCGGCAGCGGCGCGCCGTTACGGTAGCGCTGCTGCCGCCGCACGATCTCGTCGATCTGTCGCCCCCGTTCGGCAGCGAAGGTCCCGCTTTCGACCGTGCGCCGCACCCACGGATCGTCATTGACGACGGTATGCGGATCCCGTCCGGCATCGCCTTCCACGACGGCGCCGAGCGCGAGTTCAGGATAGCCCGGCGCGCCGATCTTGCGCACCAGCAGCACGTCCAGCCGCGCGCCGATGGCGCGCGCGGCCTCGAACGCCACCGGCACGCCGCCGCGCGGCAGCGCCAGCACCAGCGCGGGCACGCCGTCGCGCGGCTGGCCCACACCGAGTTCGGCCAGGCGGCGCCCAAGGTACAGGCCGGCCTCACGTCGGTCGGCAAAGCACGGCGGCAATGGCATGGCGCGCTCCTGCAGGTTGCCGGCTGTCGGCGTATAGGCGTGACGGCGTGTCGGCGTGGTCGGCAAATTCGACACATGGGGCAGGACCGCACCCCCTAAGTCACTATAGTCTGTCCCCGGCGTCGCGCCCCGCTGCCATGCGTGCCGCGCATTGGACGCAACACGGAAACAGTGTGTTGCACTGCGGCAGGCTGATCGCCGGGGGCAAGCCCGCTAGGATGTGGGTCAGGCGGCAACCCCGCCAAACTCATCGCCACCAGTGAGCCTGACATGACTTCGCCGCACCCTGACAGCAAGGAGCAAGACATCGCCCGCCCGGACAACGAGCCGGACATCCCGTTCGGTTCGCTCGACGCCGCCGCCATGGTCGAACTGCCTTACACCTTCCGCCAGACCGGCACCTGCGCCGGGTACTTCCGCGAATTCTTCAGCTGAGCGGCGCCGCGCTCGCGCCCATGGCCTGGTCGCACAGCGCGACCAGCCGCTCCATCATGTCGCGCGCGGCGGCGGAGGGCTCCGGCTGGGCGTGCAGCGTCAGTTCGATGGCCGGCACGGCGCCTAGCCACGGCTGATCGTCGAGCAGCCGATGCGGCGCCGCTGCGAGCCGGCGCGGCAGCAGGCTGATGCCCAACCCGTCGGCCACGGCAGCGCTGATGCTGGCCAGGCTGGCGCTGACGAAGCCGATGCGCCAGCGCCGCCCGCTGGCGTCGAGCGCGTGCGTCATCTCGCCCCGGTAGAGGCCGCCGCTCGGGAATGCCACCAGCGGCACCGGGTCGCGCGCCACGGCTGGTCGCGTGCGGCTGTCGATCCACGCCAGCGGCTCCGGCCAGCAAGCCATGCCGGCGGCATGGCCCACGCGCTGCTTGACCAGTGCCAGGTCCAGTTCGCCGTCCTGGAAGCCCTGCCAGAGATCGTGGCTGAGACCGCTGGTGACCTCCAGCCGGATCCCCGGCCAGGTATCCGCAAACCCCGCCAGCATCGCCGTCAGCGGCTGCGCCGCGAAATCCTCCGGCACCCCCAGCCGGATCTCGCCCTGGCCTGACGTCTGTCGCACCTGCTCCACGGCTTCGGCCATCAATTGCTGCAGGCGTCGCGCGTAGCCCAGCAGGCGCTCGCCTTCGGGCGTGGTCGTGACATAGCGGCCACCCCGGTCCAGCAGCTGGCAGCCCAGCTGCTCCTCCAGCCTGCGCACCTGCTGGCTGACGGTCGACTGGGTCAGGTGAACGCGCTGCGCCGCGCGCGTGAAGCTTCCGCTCTCGGCCACGGCGACAAAGCTCTGCAACAGCGCGGGATCGAGGCGGGCGTCATGCACGGCAGTCAGGTATTGGATTTTCCACTGCCGGGGATTTCATCATTTAATTTCCCAATTGCCAAGCCACGGCGTAGATTGGCGGCTCTCCTCCATTCGCGCCCTCCCCGCAGGCCGCCTTGACGGAACTCTGCGGTCAGCGTGCGCTTACTTTCGCTACGCTATGGCAACCCACGAACAACTCATGCGCGAGGCCGTCGACCTCGCGCTGATCAACCGGAACCGCGGCGGCCGCCCGTTCGGCGCGCTGCTGGCGATCGACGGCGAAGTCGTGGCGACCGGCGTCAACGACATCGTCCACAGCCACGACCCGACCACGCATGCCGAAATGGAAGCGCTGCGCGCCGCCGCCCGCAAGCTCGGCCGCCCAGACCTGCGCGGCAGCGTGGTCTATGCCAGCGGCCATCCGTGTCCGATGTGCCTGGCCGCGATGACCATGGCCGGCGTGCAGGCGGTCTACTACGCCTTCGACAACAACGACGCCGCGCCCTACGGCCTGTCCAGCGACGCCGCCTACCAGGCGCTGCGCCTGCCCCTGGTGCCGCCGCCGCTGCCGTTGCAGCGGGTGCCGGTGGACATCGCCGCCGTGCAGCTTTACGGCTCGCGTGCGCCGCGCGCGTGAAGACATGTCGTTCGACGTCTCGCACCGCGCACCGCCGCGCTGGCTGATCCTCGCCACGGTCGTGGCGATCGGCCTGAACCTGCGGCCGTTCCTGACCGCCGTCGGGCCTCTGGCCACCACCATTCGCGCCGGCACCGGGCTGGACTACGAAGGCATGGCGTGGCTGACGCTGCTGCCCATGCTGCTGATGGGTGCCGGGGCGTTTGCCGCCCCGGCCATCCGCCAGCGGCTTGGCGCACGCCGCGCGGTGCTGGCCGCGCTGGCCACGCTGTGCCTGGGATCGGCGCTGCGCGCGCTGGCGACCGATGGCGCGATCCTGGTGGCCACGGCGGCCCTGTGCGGGCTTGGCGTGGCCGTGGCGCAGGCGGCCTTCCCGGGCATCATCAAGCAGGAATTCCCCCGGCGCGTGGCCCCGGTCATGGGTTTGTATTCGGCCGCGCTGATGGGCGGCGGCGCGCTGGGCGCGCAGCTGGCCCCGCTGATCTCGGATCTGTCCGGCGCTTGGCAGCAAGGCCTGGCCTGGTGGGCGCTGCCCACCGCGGCGGCATTTGTCCTGGCCTGGCGCGCCCTGCCGGCCCCAGGGGCAGCCGCATCCGCGGCCCGTGCCGCGCACCGGCCGCCCAGCCAGCTGCTGCGCCGCCGCCGCACATGGATGCTGATGGCCTGCTTCGGCGCGATGAACGGAGGCTATGCCTCGCTCGTGGCGTGGCTGGCGCCGTTCTACCAGCAGCATGGCTGGAGCGTGGCGCGCAGCGGCAGCCTGGTGGCCGTGATGGCGGTGGCCCAGGCCGCCGCCGCGCTACTGCTGCCGACGCTCGCCGCCAGCCGGCAGGACCGCCGCTTGTGGATGGCCGCGGCCCTGGCCATGCAGGCCGTGGGGTTTGCCGGCCTGGCGCTGTGGCCCGAATGGTCGCCCTACGCCTGGGCTGCCATCGGCGGAGCGGGATTGGGCGGTTGCTTCGCCCTGTACCTGGTGGTCGCCCTTGACCACCTGCCCGACCCCGACGGCGCGGGCGCGCTGAGCGCGCTGATGCAGGGCGGCGGCTTCCTGCTGGCCTCGCTGGCGCCGTGGATCACCGCGGCCCTGCATTCGCACACCGGCGATTTCGTGACCGGGTGGTGGTACCACCTTGGCTGCGTGGCGTTCGTGGCGGCACTCACCATGCGCCTGGACCCGGCGCGCTACGCCCGGTCCATGGCCGGCGCCGCTCCCCAACCGGCGTAGCCGGCCCCAAATCCGATCGCGCGCCTCAGCTTTCCGCTCGGCGCGCCATCGCCCGCTCGATGACCGCGCTGACATCGGCCGGATCGGGCCCGGTGCCGGATGGCAGCGCAAACGCGCGGGCGTACCCGATTCTGCGTAAGGCTGCACTGCCGCCACGACAGCACGCCGGCCACGCCACGAGGCCGCGCACGCCGAATCCTTTGCAAGATTTATTTCCGATGTAACGCCACATTACCCCTTGCCCGGTTCCCGCAAGCACGCGGGCGGATCCTGCAGGCCTCCTCCGGAGCCTTGTGCCACAAGGCTTTGCAGGCGATACCACCGAGCAGCCCTGGCCGCCGCGCCACGCATGCGTCATGTGAGACAGACTTACAAGTGCAAGCACGCAGCGCGGGGCCGCGTCGCTACATTGAAGCCGTGTTCAACGCGAACGATCCGGAGCCCCACATGAAACGCGCCCTCTGCCTGGCCGTGCTGCTGTCCACCACCGCAGCCCTGCTTTCCGCCTGCATCGTGGTACCGCCGCGCGGCGGCCCGCCGCCCCGCTACCACTACTACCACGACCGCTACTGATCCCTGCCGCCCGGTCCGACCACCCGACACCAGGAGAACCAAAATGAAACGCCAGATCCTTCTCGCCGCAGCCGTCCTCGCCGCCGGAGGCACCTTCGGCCTGCTCAGCCCCGCGCAAGCCCATGACGGCTTCCGCGCCTATGGCCATCCGCCGCCCGCGCCGCGCTACGAAGCCCGCCCTCCGGCACGCCCCGGCCAGGCCTGGGTGCCCGGCCACTGGGTGTCCCGCGGCGGACACTACGACTGGCGCGGCGGCTACTGGCAGGCGCAACGACCCGGCCAACGCTACGTGCCGGACCGCTGGGTGCAAGGCCCGCACGGCTGGGTCATGCGCCCCGGCTACTGGTCGCGTTGAGGATGCGTCGAGGGCGCGCCGTGCGGCGCCGGCCTGGCCCCCCGACCCGGCACGACAGGTTGGTGGCAAGGCCACGGAGCGGCTGCGACGCACGCTGCTCCGGCCTCATCCCGAGGTGGCAGTCCCCTCTCATCCAGAAGCACTAGATCGCGTGCGCAGGCATGGGCACCAAACGACGCGGCTATGGGTTAACACGGGTAATTCGAGCCGTTTCATAATTGCGTCACTAAATATTCCTTGATTTTCTTTTATCCACCCGAAGGGGTTATATATCAGGCACGGGAGGCCTTCGAATAATCAAATCCGTTGCAGGCCTGTAACCATCCGGCAAAGCGATGTCTCAGATCTGATACGGTTGCGCGCGCGCGCCGGCATGGCGCCTCCACAACATGCCCCCACCTTTTGGAGGGATTTTCGGCAGGTATTATGAAGCCCGCTTCATTCCCACTTCACCCCCCGCCCATTAGCGCCGCTTGCAATCCATACCACCACCCCATAAGATGGTTTTAAGCCGATTTAGGAGTGAGTAATTTTCGGGTTTGGGTTCGGGTCATCTTCCAGCCGCCGACAAGTTCAGAGCAGAAAAGGGAACAGGCCGGACATGGAAGCACGGGGGTCAAGGCAGTGAGCGGACCGCAGCGCGCGCCCGCCTGCCGTGTCATGTCTCCCCACACGCAAAGCGCCCGCATTCCCTCCCGAGTAACGGGGAGTGAAACAAATGAACGCCTTGCTGATCGAGGAGCATCCCTTGCTCCGTCTCGGGCTGCTGCAGATGCTCGAGAACATCCAGGATTCCGGTCACGTTGCGGCGCTCGCGCCTGACGAGCTCGGACGACACGACAATGTCCCGCACAACGCAGACCTGCTGGTCTTCGGCATGCCCACCGACATCCGCAGCGGATGGGCGCAACTGCAAGTCGCTCGCGAACTCCTTTCGCCCCAGCGCATCCTGATCCTCGCCGATCAGTTGCCGCTGCACATGCCCGACGCCGAAAGCGCGCGCGGTGTCTGCGGATGCCTGCCCAAATCGGCATCGCTGGCGGTCATCGAGGCCGCCATCCGGCTCGCGGTTTCCGCGGTGCAAGGCCTGCTGTTCAGCGCCGAGACCGGCACCTTGCCATCGGCATCGCGCCCGGCCCTGCCGGTCGCGCAATCGCTGGCGTCCGCCACACCGCTGCCGGCCACGGCGTTGCCCGAACAGCTTTCCCTGGCCACGTGCGCCAGCGCGCCGCGCAGCGGCATGCGCAGCAGCGTTGCCGTGCGCGACCTCACGGGACTCAAGCCCGGCCTGCCGTTGTCGGGCAGCGCGCGCCCGGTCGAAGAACCGCTGGCCGAGGCCGAGCCGAGCTACGACGAAGCCGAGATGCTCAAGATCACGCCGCGCCAGTACGAGGTGCTGGTGCTGCTGGCGCGCGGCTATCCGATCAAGACCGTCAGCCGCATGCTGAACATCTCCGTGGCCACGGTGAAGAGCCATGCCTGCACGCTCTACCAGCGCCTCAAGGTGCGCAACAAGGGCGAAGCGGTCTACGCCGCCTTGCAGCGTGGCGCCACGCTCGAATGGGTGAGCGGCGACGAGCGCGTGACGCGGGACAGCAGCATGCGCCCCGTGATCGCGCGCCACAGCGAAGCGGCCGTCTACGAGGCCGCAAGCCCGACGCTCTGAACGCCAGCACCGACGCCGAGACCCGCGAGACAAGCGGGCCGGCGCTGCCCCGGGCCAAGCCGGGGATTGAAGGGGTCAGCCATGCCTGCCAGCACTTTCCTGCCCACGTTTTCCGTGTGCATCTGCACGCGCGACAATCCCGACGGCCTGCGCCAGACCTTGCGCTCGGTCCTGGCATCGACCATGCCGCCGCACGAGATCCTGGTGTCTGACGACAGCAGCAACTACGACACGCGGCAGATGATGCGCGAGGAGTATCCCGCGATCCCGTATCTCGAAGGGCCAAGGCGCACGCCTGCGGCAAACCGCAACCGGCTCGTGCGCGTCGCGACCGGCTCGCACGTGCTGTTCATCGACGACACGACGCTGCTGGGCGAGACCTTCCTGCAGCAGATGGCGGAGCGGATCGCCGATGACTATATCCACCGCGCGCAGGTCGGAGAAGCGGTAGCGCCGTTGATCCTGACCGGCATGGAGATGCGGGACGGTCGCTGCTGCAGGCCGTGCAAGGCTTCATTCCTCGGCTATCCGTCGCCCGAATACCGATGTGGCGAACGGCCGCGGTCGGTGCTGCTGCATTGCGCGGTGTTCCCGCGACGGCTGTTCGAGCCGGGGCGCTTCAATGAACAGCTCTCGTGTGGCTATGACACGGTGGAGCTGGTCGATCATGCTGTCCATGCGCGGGGGCATCGGATTGAATTGGTGCCTAGTGCGGTGAACCGGAGTCTCATCGGTGCGGCGTCTGCCGACGAAGCGCTGCTCAGCGATGCTTCGCGGCTTTATGCGATGTTTTCGGGCTACAAGCATCTCCAGCATCGACCCTTCACGGCGTTGGCGTTCGTTCTGCTGGCATGGAGCGACATTTTTGGGAGGTGTGTCAGGGCAGAGGGCTTGCAAGGCACAGCCACCGCTTGGCGGACGATTGGCCAATTCCGGAGACTGCTGCGCGAATGTGGCCACGATTACCCGGAACTCGACGACCGGGCACGGCTTCCAGGCACTGCAGCCTGAAGGGCCTGTCACGAGCAAACCCCGCTCGCAGCAAGGGCTTCTTCGACGCCGCTATCCACAGCGTCTGCGGTGTCGCGTCGATACGCGGGGAAATATCCCTCCAGATCCGACAGGACTGACGCATCGCCACCGCATAGCCGCACATATCGCTCCGGATGGACAACCACTCGCTGCGTCTTGAAAACGTGGGTATCGGCAGAGAATCCCCGCTTGAACCTGAACAGCGAGTCCAGGGAGGAACCGCCGACCCCGCCACCCAGGTGAAGGCGCTTGAGACCGCGTTCCCGCCCCCAATTGCGTGCAGCGTGCGTCATGACTTTGGTGGGGTACCGGTGCTGGTATCGCGGGTCGGTCCCGACGAGATAGTACTGGATGATTCCAGCATCCCACACCACCGAAAACAGGGCGGCGCCAATGATTTCCCCGGCCTCTTCCGCCACAAAGAGTCTCAGGTTGGCGCCTGCCTCCTCAACCAGCGCGTAGTAGAAGCGTTCGTCAAAAAAGTAGCCTGGCGCAGCGCCCAAACGACGCATGGTCTCATTGTAGAGGCGGATAAACGTCGGCAGCGCATCAAAATCCCGGTCGACATGGGCCGTCACGCCGGCCTTGAGCGCCTTGGCGATATTTCGCCGATGATCGGTGCGCATCTCCCGCCAGTGTTCTTCATCGCTCTTGTTCAGGTCGATGGACACCGTCATGCCTTGCTCGACGAGCGCGCCGACCGAGCTCTCCCAGTCAGCATTCAGCAAGGGATGCAAGCGAATGAACCAGGAAACGCAACCCGTCTCATGCAGGCGATTGACGATCGCACGCAAGGCTGCATCGATGAAGTCACGGGAACAGTCATCCGTGTAGACGGGGCCGCCATACCCGTAAGGCGAAACCGCGTCCCAGCAGTCGGCATCGACGTTTCTTCGAATGACGGGTACGAGCAATTCGCGCTCTCCGTCGGTCGCGTAGATGGCGCGTGCCTTGCCACCATCGGCAAATTCAGCCGCCCGCATCCAGCCAGGGAGCTGGTAGCAATCGTGCGGACATCGCTGCAGCGCAGCGGCCCATTCAGAAGAGGCGGTCCCAAGGAACTTGACTCGAATCATCGCTCCCCCTTCGAAGACGTATCAGGGCGCGCTGTCAAAGTGAACGGGCTCTGACCATGGCTTCACCTGCTTCTTAATACAGACATGAATGTGCGAACCGAGGCCTCGTGCAGGACGGCAATCCGCAGTTGCCGTCGCGCCCCGCCACCACGCCAGCATTGCAGCGAAGCATCACGGATTCGCTGCAACGCAGCGCCTGTCACCTCATCCGTCCACCGACGCCTCGCAGGACACTGCGCGCGAGGCTACCCGCACGGCGACTTCGGCGGTTTTCTGCATCTGCGCGTCCGTCAGAGTGGGGTGCACCAGGAACATCAGGCTGGCCTCGCCGAGCTCCCGGGCAACCGGCAGTCTGTGCCGAGGCCTCAACCCGGTGCCGTCGAACGCCTTTTCAAGATAGACCTCGGAACAGCTCCCGGCATAACACGGCACGCCCTGTCCATTGATCTCCGCAATCATCCGATCCCTGTTCCACCCTTCACGCAATGCCTCTTGACGCACGAAGGCGTAGAACTTGTACCAGCCGTGCTGCATATGGGCGGGATACACAGGGAGCCTCAATGCGGCACAAGCGCCCAGGGCCTCCGTGAGCATGGCGGCGTTGGACGTTCGCTGTGCGTGCCATTGCGGCATCCGCCGCAGCTGGATGCGGCCGATCGCGGCCTGCACTTCCATCATGCGCCAGTTCGTGCCGAACGAGTCGTGTACCCAGCGAAACCCCGCCGGGTGCTCGCGCTCGTAGACCGCCTCCCAGCTCTTGCCATGATCCTTGAATGACCACATGCGCGACCACAGTTCCCGGTCATTGGTCGTGACCATGCCGCCTTCCCCGCCCGTGGTCATGATCTTGTCCTGGCAGAAGGACCATGCGCCGACGTCACCGATCGTGCCGACCGATCGACCCTTGTACCGGGCGCCGTGAGCTTGTGCGCAATCCTCGATCACCTTCAGCCCATGCGACCGGGCCAGTGCCATGATTTCGTCCATCTCGCAGGACAAGCCTGCCAGGTGCACGCAGAGGATGGCTTTGGTACGGGCGGTCAATGCCGGCGCAATCGTTGATGCGCAGATGTTCCCGCTATCTTCGTCCACATCGACAAACACAGGGGTGGCGCCAGCGTTGACAACGCACGATATGCTCGCGATAAAGGTTCGGGGTGTCACGATCACCTCGTCGCCCGCCCCGATGTCGAGGGCTTTGAGCGCTAGGTCCAGCGCCAACGTGCCGTTGGCCAGGGCAATTGCATACCTGGCGCCCGCCCACGCGCCAAACTCGGATTCGAACTGACGACACTCCGATCCGGTCCAGTAATTGACGCGATTGGACAAGAGAACCTGGCCAACCGCTTCAGCTTCTTCCGGAGTGAAACTCGGCCAAGGTGAAAATTGCGTGTCGAGCATAGATCCTCTCTCTCGTTCCGCTCAACGGGAGCGTCTGCGACGCTGTGGCGCCTTTACTCAAGTGAGGCTTCCCAGTCTGAGACAGGGATTTCGGTAGCCACAGCTCTTCGCTTCTCATCTAACCAGAGATGCACGGCCCGATGAAACTAGCCAAGTGAATGAGAGCCACCCGGCTGACGCCAGCGCGTTGCAATGCCTTCGAACGATTCCGATTCTGCGCCTCATCGGTGGCACGCTGCGTTCGGCAGCGAACACAGCGCCGCTTCCGGCGACCGGCAACGCATGAATAATGTCGCTAGGGAAGGCAGATCCAGGCGGACTGCTTCCGCAACGTTCCTGTACTCGCCTTGACGCCACCGAGAGTCAGCTGTCGCGCTCTGCAAGACGGCGCCTGGACTTTGGGGCAGGTCGGAACCTGAAAGCGGGCGGTTCCACTGGAGCCCCTGCTCAAGGTCCGGTAGAAAAAGAGCTCTCGAAAATGAGGATCTACCCTCCCGTCTGGCTAACGTCCCTTCCTCGCCGGCAAAAGATCGCGCTGATGATCTGCGCGGACCTGATTGCCCTCCCCGTGTGCTTCTCCCTTGCACTCTTCCTGCGTGCCGGCAATACCGAACTCCTGCAGCAGTATGGGTTCTTACCTTCGCTGATCATCGCGGCCTGCACAATTCCTGTCTTCTCGCTCAGCGGACTGTATCGAATGGTGGTTCGATACTTTGACCTCAGGGTCCTGTGGGTTTCCGGGGCAAGCCTGGCCTGCCTGGTCGTCCTCACTTACGCGCTGTCTTACCTGGTGGCGATCGGCCACCTTCCCAGGACCGGCCTCCTGATCTATTGGTTCATCGCGTTCTCATACGTCGTCATCTCCCGCTTCCTGGCGCGGGCCGTGATCACACGCGCCCAACAGCGCAAACAGACTGGCGACCGCAATGTCCTGCGGGTCGCCATCTTCGGTGCCGGTGAAGCGGGGGCGCAACTGGCCGCCGCCATGCGCGCCAGTTCCGGCCACCGCCTCGTCTGCTTCTTCGACGACGACCTTACGCTCGACAGGAAAATCTTCTCTGATCTGCCTGTGTATTTCAGCGACCACATGAAGGAGCATATCAACCAGTTGGGCATCAACGAAGTCGTGCTCGCGGTGCCTTCGCTCTCCATCAAGCGTCGCAAGCAGATCGTAGACAAGTTGCACAAGTACGCGGTCAGTGTGCGGACACTGCCAACCTTGCTGGAACTCGTCGACCGCAAGATCACCATGCAGTCGGTCCGCGACATCAAGATCGAAGATCTCCTGGGAAGGGACATCGTGCCGCCGCGCGAAGAACTGTTTGCCAGGTGCACCCACCGGAAAGTCGTGATGGTGACCGGCGCGGGTGGCTCCATCGGCAGCGAACTATGCCGGCAAATCGCCAGCAGGGAACCCAGCAAGCTCATCCTCTTCGATCATTCCGAGTTCGCACTCTACGTCATAGAGCAGGAACTGCGGCGCGCGTTTCCCGAATTGCGGATCGTCGCGCGCATCGGCTCGGTCTGCGACACCGAGGCCGTGGCGGCCGCCATGCGCGGCCAGCGCATCGACTCGGTCTACCACGCCGCGGCCTACAAGCACGTTCCGATGGTTGAGTCGAACATGTCGGAGGGCATTCGCAACAACGTCCTCGGGACCGCAACGATCGCCAACATGGCCGATCATTTTGGCGTAAAGACGTGTGTCCTGATCTCAACGGACAAGGCCGTACGTCCAACCAACATCATGGGCGCCAGCAAGCGCATTGCCGAGCTGGCATTCCAGGCCGCTGCTGCACGGCCGAATACCGGCACCACCTTTTCGATGGTTCGCTTCGGCAATGTCCTGGGGTCGTCCGGCTCGGTCGTGCCATTGTTCCGCAAACAGATCCGCAGCGGCGGCCCCGTGACCATCACGCACCCCGACGTCATCCGCTTCTTCATGCTGATTCCCGAAGCGGCCCAGCTGGTCATCCAGGCCGGTGCCATGGCCAAGGGCGGAGAGGTCTTTGTCCTCGACATGGGAAAGCCCGTCAGGATCACTGACCTTGCCCGCACCATGATCGAGATGTCCGGACTTGTCGAGAAGACGCGCAAGAATCCCGCGGGCGATATCGAAATCAAGTTTGTCGGCTTGCGCCCGGGCGAGAAGCTCTACGAGGAGTTGCTGATCGGGGGCGACGTTACGCCAAGCGAGCACGAACGCATCATGTGTTCGCACGAGCCATTCATGGACGAAGCGGAGTATCGCGAGAAGCTGGGGAAACTGCTGGCTGCCTGTGAATCCCGTGACGAACTCGCCATCCAGCTGGCCGTGCAAAGCCTGGTTCCGGAATACGCTCCCTACAGTTCGCTGGACACACCGCGCGACAGTGGCGCGGTTGCGGACGAGGCCCGGCAATCGACACCATTGCCCGTGCTCAACCTGAAGCCCGCGCAAGCCGGGATCTCCGGAATCTCTGGAAGCTCCTGACGACGTCACGCGCATCAGTCCGCCTGGCCGCGGGTGCGCACCCGCGACCCGGAACGCCCGGTTCCGCGCGCAGCGGCCGGACCTGTAGCGCGCGCACCGGACCCGCGCGAGCCCGATCGCCCTCAATCGTCCTAAACCGCCTGCGTTTGTACGCCAAGACACGAAGCCCTGCGCACGGGGGGCCCCCTGCCCGCGATAATTCTTTAAAAGTCCACATCCATGCCGCCAGGCCCACTCACCACGGAGATTTCGGTCATGGACCTCAGCAACGCAAAGATTGCCATCATCGGCCTGGGCTATGTCGGCCTGCCGCTTGCAGTGGAGTTCGGCAAACAACGCCCGGTCGTAGGCTTCGATATCAATGCTGTACGCATTGACGAGTTGCGTGGCGGACAGGACTCGACACTTGAGGTCAGCCACGACGACCTGCGCAGCGCACGCTGCCTGCAGTACTCCTGCGATCCTGCGGATCTGAAAGACTGCCAGGTCTTTATCGTCACGGTGCCAACCCCTGTGGACAGGGCGAAGCGACCCGACCTCACGCCGCTGGTTCGCGCCAGCGAGACGGTGGGCCGCGTCATGGGGCAGGACGCTGTAGTGATCTATGAATCGACGGTCTATCCCGGCGCTACCGAAGAAGTCTGCGTACCGCTGCTCGAACAACACAGTGGCTTGAAATTCAATGTGGATTTCTATTGCGGCTACAGTCCGGAGCGGATCAATCCTGGGGACAAGGAACATAGGCTCCCGGACATCCGCAAGGTCACCAGTGGCAGCACGCCCGAGGTGAGCGAGGCCATCGACGAGCTTTACCGCAAGATCATTGTGGCCGGGACGCATCGGGCCAGCAGCATTCGCGTGGCGGAGGCCGCAAAGGTTATAGAGAACACCCAGCGCGACGTGAATATCGCGCTGATGAACGAACTCAGCCTGCTTTTCCACAAGCTGGGCATCGACACGCTGGAGGTGTTGAAGGCAGCGGGCACAAAATGGAATTTCCTGCCTTTCCGCCCGGGACTGGTGGGAGGGCATTGCATAGGCGTAGATCCCTACTATCTCACCCATAAGGCGCAGGAAGTGGGCTATCACCCGCAGGTCATCCTGGCAGGCCGGCGTATCAACGACCGGATGGCTATCCATGTCGCGGACGAGCTGGTGAAACTGATGCTGCGCCGGGGCATCTCCGTGCTGGGCAGCCGCATCCTCATGCTCGGTCTCACCTTCAAGGAAAACTGCCCCGACGTGCGCAATACGAAGGCGGTCGACATCGTGACCACGCTGCGCGGCTACAACGCCGCGATCGACGTCTACGACCCCTGGATCGATGTCGAAGAAGCCGAAGCCGAGTATGGCCTGGCTTGCCTGCGCGAACTTCCGCGCCATGATCAATACGATGCCATCGTACTGGCGGTGCCACATCATCAGTTTGTCACGATGGGGGTGCGGGCGATCAGGGCCTTTGGCAAATCGCACGCCGTGCTGTTCGACGTAAAGGGCATTCTGCCGCGCAACGATGTCGACGCCCGCCTCTAGCAGCGCACCTTCTACAAGAGCTCGCATGGAATCCACCACGTATGCGAATTTCAGGACCGGCCTGGTTGCCAATCCGTGCACGTGGCTGGTGACGGGAGTGGCCGGATTCATCGGCAGCAACTTGCTGGAAGCCTTGCTGCGCCTGAACCAGCGCGTGGTTGGACTGGACAACTTTTCGACCGGCCACCGCCGCAACCTGCTTGAAGTACAGGCGCTGGTATCTTCCGCGCAGTGGGAGAACTTCCAGTTCATCGAAGGCGACATCCGGGACCTCGGGCATTGCCGGAGCGCCATGGGCTTTCGTTCGGGGGAGCGTCAAGGAACGCCCGGCGCGATCGGCTATCCGGTCGACTTTGTGCTGCACCAGGCTGCTCTGGGTTCCGTGCCGCGCAGCCTGGAAGACCCCATCTCGACCCACAGCGTCAACATCAGTGGCTTCCTTAACATGCTGGTCGCGGCGCGTGACGCCGGGGTGCGTGCCTTCGTCTATGCCGCAAGCAGCAGCACCTACGGCGACCACCCTGGCCTGCCCAAGGTCGAAGACCGTATCGGCAAGCCATTAAGCCCCTACGCGGTCACGAAATACGCGAACGAGTTGTACGCCGACGTGTTCAGGCGCTGCTACGGCTTGCGTGCTATCGGACTGCGCTACTTCAATGTGTTTGGTCCGCGCCAGGATCCGAACGGCGCCTACGCTGCCGTGATTCCGCGGTGGATTTCCGCGTTGCTGCGGCGCGAGACCGTCTACATCAATGGCGACGGCGAAACGAGCCGCGATTTCTGCTACGTGGCGAACGCCGTGCAGGCCAACCTGCTCGCCGCGCTCAGCTGCGGCGGGGACGCGGAAAGCCAGGTCTACAACGTCGCCGTCGGCGACCGCACCACGCTGAGTACGCTGTTCCAGCTTCTGCGCGACGGGCTCCGCCCCTACGGCATTCCCGCGGACACGGAACCCACTTACCGGGCCTTCCGCGCAGGCGACGTGCGCCACAGCCAGGCGGACATCGGCAAGGCACAGCGGTTGCTCGGCTACCAGCCCACCCACCGCATCGGTGATGGACTGGCCGAGGCCATGCACTGGTATGTGCGGTTGCACCGCACGCAGGATGCCTGAGCGGCACAGAAGACAAAACGGACGAGCGCGATGTGCGGATTTGCTGGATTTCTTGGCGGTATCCCGAGTTCCCTGGAGGATCGTGCGATCTTGCTGACCCGCATGGGAGAGCGGATCCTTCACCGGGGGCCGGACCATGGCGACCTATGGTGCGATCCTGCCGCCCTATTCGGCTTTGCGCACCGGCGCCTCGCGATTGTCGATCTGTCCCCCGCCGGACAACAGCCGATGATTTCGGCGAGCGGCCGCTACGTCATTGCGTTCAATGGCGAAATCTATAACCATCCCGAAATACGCGCCGAACTCGAAAGCGCAGGGGCTGCCCCACGATGGCGAGGGCACTCCGACACGGAGACACTGCTTGCCGGCATCGACGCGTGGGGCGCCGATGCCACCGTCCGGCGCGCCGTCGGCATGTTTGCCTTTGCCGTGTGGGACCGCCAGACGCATTCGCTGACGCTGGCGCGCGACCGGCTGGGCGAGAAACCGCTCTACTACGGCTGGCAGCGCTCGGGCCAGGCGCGTACCTTTCTCTTCGGATCCGAACTCAAGGCACTGCGCCCTCACCCGGCATTCGATGGCAGCATCGACCGCAACGCCCTCAGCTTGTACATGCGCTACAACAATGTCAGCGGCGGGCATTCGATCTACCAGGGCATCGCCAAGCTTCCACCTGCACACTTGCTGACCGTGTCGATGCTGGCGCCCGAGCCCTTCGTGCGCGCCTACTGGTCCGGCTGCGCCGCAGCACTGCGAGGCAAGCAAGACCCGTTTACGGGCAGTCCCGAGGAAGCCGTCGACAGCCTCGATGCGCTGCTGCGAGAGTCTGTCGGGCGCCAGATGATGGCTGACGTGCCATTGGGCGCATTCCTTTCCGGGGGCATCGATTCGTCGACCGTGGTCGCACTGATGCAGTCCCAGTCGACGCAGCCGATCCGAACGTTCTCGATCGGCTTCCACGACGCCGGCTATAACGAGGCCGCACACGCCAAGGCAGTCGCCCGCCACCTGGGCACCAGCCACACCGAACTGTATGTTTCGGCCGAGCATGCCATGGCAGTGATTCCGCGATTGCCGGAAATCTATGACGAGCCATTCTCCGACTCCTCGCAGATTCCAACGCTGCTGGTCAGCGAACTCGCCAGGCAGCACGTGAAGGTGTCCCTATCGGGCGACGCGGGAGACGAGTTGTTCGGCGGGTATAACCGCTACCAGATCACGGCAGAGCTGTGGGGCCGGCTTTCCCGCATCCCCGGCCCGTTGCGTGCCGCGGCGGCATGGGGCCTGACCCGTCTCTCTCCGCGTCAGATCAATCGCGTCGCGACGCTGCTGCCGATGGCATCGCGCTGGTCCCATGTGGGAGAGAAGGTCCACAAGGGCGCGGGCGTCATGGCCGCGCGCTCCGTGGATGAACTCTATCGCGGCATGGTCTCCCAGTGGCAATGCCCGGATGCGATCGTCATCGGCGGGACGGAGCCGGCAACCTTGCTTGCGCCTGCTGCAAGGGAACTGGCGATGCTCGGCGACGTGGAACGCATGATGGCGGCCGACATGCTGACCTACCTGCCCGACGACATTCTCGCCAAGGTCGACCGCGCGGCCATGGCGCGAAGCCTTGAAACGCGCATCCCGTTCCTCGATCACCGCGTCGTGGAGTTTGCCTGGCGGCTGCCGCTGGCCTACAAGATCCGGCAGGAGGACGCCGGGTACACGACCAAATGGGTACTCAGGCGCGTGCTTGACCGCTATGTGCCGCGTGAGCTGATCGAGCGGCCGAAGATGGGATTCGGCGTTCCGATCGACGCATGGCTGCGCGGCCCGCTGCGCGACTGGGCCGAGGATCTCCTGAGCGAGCAGCGCCTGCGGCGCGAGGGCTACCTGAATCCGCATCCGATACGCCAGCGTTGGAACGAGCATCTGTCCGGGCGGCGCAACTGGCAGCATCCGCTTTGGTGCGTGCTCATGTTCCAGGCCTGGCTAGGGCACGAGGCAGTCGAGCGGACCGCTTCGCCGCTCACCGATATTCCGACATCCGATAGGAGGCTGGCATGCGCTTTCTGATGATCGCGAGCTACGCAGAGTCGCTGATCGCGTTTCGCGGGCCACTGATGGAAGCATTGCAGGATAGCGGACTGGAAATGCATGTCGCGGCGCCCGGCTTGCTGGAAGGAGATCCGGTGCGCGTCGCGCTGGAGGCACGCGGCGTAGTCGTGCACCATTTTCCCCTCGACCGAACCGGAAAGAACCCGCTCGCCGACTTTCGCACGCTGTTCGCGCTTTATCGGCTGATGCGCAGCATCCGGCCGGACTGCATGCTGAGCTATACGATCAAGCCCGTGATCTACGGCATCCTGGCCGGATGGCTTGCGCGCGTGCCGCGCCGCTTCGCGCTGATTACCGGGCTGGGTTACACGTTCCGCGATGAAGAGGGCAGGAACAGCCTGCGCGCCGTGGTCCTGCGGCTGTACACGCTGGCGCTCAGGCAAGCCCATATCACGTTCTTCCAGAATCCTGACGACGAGGCATTGTTCCGGCGCTCGGGAATACTGGCTCGACACAAGCGGTCCTGTATCGTCAATGGGTCCGGCGTCGATATCGCCAGCTTCCAGGTGACCCCCTTGCCCGACGATGGTCCTCGCTTCCTGCTGGTCGCGCGCCTGCTGGGCGACAAGGGCGTGCGGGAATATGCGGAAGCGGCCCGGCGCATCCGGGCACGCCGCTCCGGTGCTCGCTTCGGCCTGGTTGGCTGGATCGATACCAGCCCCGATGCGATCGCCCAGCATGAACTGGACGCGTGGGTGGCGGACGGAACCGTCGATTTTCTTGGGCGCCTGTCCGATGTACGTCCCGCGATTGCCGACTGCAACGTGTTCGTGCTGCCATCCTATGGCGAAGGGACGCCGCGCGCCGTGCTCGAAGCCATGGCGATGGGGCGTCCCATTATCACGACCGACGCACCGGGTTGCCGCGAGACGGTTGTCGATGGCGACAATGGGCTGCTGGTGCCGGTCAAGTCCGCCGGCGAACTGGAGCACGCGATGATGCGCCTCATCGAGGACTGGCAACAGGTCGAGCGCATGGGCCAGCGCTCGCGCCAGATCGCCGAGCACAAGTACGACGTTCACAAGATCAACGCGGTGATGCTGCGCGAGATGGGATTCGGCTGAGCGCCGCCGGCATCGCGAGGCGACCGTGTGGCAGGGCCCGTCTGTACGCGGGTCATCCCGAATGACGGCGTCGCGGCCGTTGAATGCGCAACGGAAACCCTGCGGTCCGCTTCACCCTGTTTCCTGCTCGAATATCGGCGAGGCGTGGAACGTTCACAGTCTCGAGGTTGCGGCTTGCGAGAACATGTTCGCAATTCTCGGGATCACCGTCTGCACGCAGTAGAGGCTTTCGACGAGTCCGCGTCCCGCTGTCCCCATGGTGCGCCGCAGGTGCCCGTCATCCAGCAACTGTGACAGCCGGGAGATCCATTCCGCTTCGTCCCGCGCAAGGAATCCATTGAAGCCATCGCGCACGATCTCGTTGTTGACGCCGACCGGCGATGCAATCACCGGAAGGCCGCATGCCATGTACTGAATCAGCTTGTAACCGCACTTTCCCCGCTCCCACGGAGAATCGAGCAGGGGCATGAGCCCGACATCGCAATCCGCGATACATTGCGCCTCTGTATCTTCCGTCCACGGCAAGCATTCCACGTTCACGCCCGGGATCGTGACGCTGCCCCCTATCACGCGAAGCACGAATTCGCGACGAGGGCTCAGCGAAGCCAACGCCGCCCTCAGCGTAGACAAATACCCGACCGTAGACGGAGATCCGATCCAGACGAGCCGCAATGGTGCAGCCGGATCCTCGCTCAACCGACGCTGGATGCCGTAGCGGTTCAGGTCAACGACAGTCGGAACCGTCTCGACCCAGCTCGCTCCTGCGCGCCTTGCGCGCTCTGCGAGATAGGCGTTTCCGGCCGTGACCAACCGCGCTCCAGCCATCAATGCATCGAGGCGGCGACCGTACCAGAATCGAACCAGCGCGGAGTGATGAAGATCGTAGACGTGGAACTGCGCGTCGTCGTAATCGAGAATGTAAGGCACGCCCTTCAGCAGTCCGCGCTCAAGCCAGGCTGGCAACCAGGGGAGCGCTTCCTTCTCGATCCAGACGAGATCGAAGTTCCGCCGCCCGGCCAGCGCAAGAATGCGCCGCGCATAAGCATGGAGAAGTGGCGCCAACCCGTAGCCGCCGCCGGTGTAGCGCTGGCCCAGCAACGCATCGGACAGCAGTGGCTGCACGGTCAGTGACAAGCCGGCTTGCTCCAGCCAGGGGCGAAACTGCAGGCCGCGCAGACGCGAGGATGCACCAAGCCGCCCGTACTTCGACAGCACCAGAACGCGTACCGTGCCGGCTTCCAGTTCCAAATGAGCCGAGAGGTCCTGATTGCCGAGATTGGCTGCAAGCGTGCTGTATTTCATTGACTGAGCATGAATGCGTGGCATGAGTCCTATGGCTCGGCCTGCAGTTCTACCTGAGGCTTTCGTTGTCCGCAGATTACCGTTCGAGGCCGCCGTCCTTCAATACCGGTGGGTGGGTTGCCGAACGAATCGGTCCTTCGCCCTGGCGAAAGCGGATGGCCGGACGCTGTTGGGCGCAACGCCCCTGGTACCGCGCGAGCGTCCTGCCACAGGCTTGGTCGCGGTCCTGCAGTGTGCGAGAGCGCACCGAAGCATGGTCGACGCCTTCCTACGATGCAAAGGCGGGCATGCACGGGCGCGATGTCCGGCCGTACCCAGGAAGGAGACTGCTATGAGAGCGATCCCTGAAGGAAAGGAATCAGGTTGGCTGGGCCCGGAAGGGCGCTGCCATGCCACCGCGTCGATTTTGACCGCGATCGTCGCGGCGATGTTGCTGGGTGCATGCGCGGCGTCACCCGGCATGTACTTCGATTCGAAGGCGAAGGTTTCGGCGATCGGGCCCGACGCCGTGCCGAACGTGACGCCGATCACGCTGGACCTCGTGCGCGAACTGAAGAGCAAGCCAAGGGTGGATAACGAACGCGTGGAACAATTGTTCGCAAAGCCAGAGCCCTATCGGATCGGCGCCGGCGACATTCTTTCGGTGGTGGTGTGGGACCACCCCGAACTGGTCTTTCCTACGCAAACGTACAGCATCGGCGCGGCGTTCGAGGTTCCGCAGTCCAGCGGTGGGTCCAATGTGCCGGGGTACGTTGTCAGCGCGCAAGGTGACATCCAGTTTCCCTACGCTGGCGTGATGCATGTGGCAGGCATGACGGCAGGTCAAGTCAGGGACCGCATGGCTCGCATCCTCTCGCGCGTGGTGAGGGATCCCCAGATGACCGTACGGGTACTGGGCTTTCGCAGCCAGCGTGTGTACGTAGACGGTGAAGTCAAGGTCCCGGGCATGCAGGCCATTGACGACGCGCCCATGACGCTGGTCGAGGCACTCAATCGCGCCGGGGGCGTACTGAACCAAACCGGTGACAACAGCCGCGTGCGCGTTACCCGCGGGGAGCAAAGCTGGTATGTCAACATCCCTGCACTACTGGCCAAGGGGGTGGATCCCGCGCAGATTCTCCTCAAATCTGGCGATATTGTTCGCGTCGAGCAGCGGGAAGACAACAAGATCTTCGTCACGGGGGAAGTGGTGCGTCCCACCTCGCTGCTGATGCGAAATGGCCGCATGACCCTGAACGAGGCGTTGGGGGACGCCGGCGGTGTCAACCCTGGCTCCGCCAACGCGGAGCAGATCTTTGTGATTCGCAAGATGTCGGATGGCGAACCGAAGGTGTACCACCTGGATGGCAACTCACCGGTTGCGCTTGCCATCGCCGAGGGCTTCGAGCTTGAGCCCAAGGATGTCGTCTATGTCGATGCGCGCGACCTGGTGCGCTGGAGCCGCGTGATCAACCTGCTGCTGCCCGTCACGCAACCGGTGCTCGGCACCGCCAGCGTCGTCAAATAGTCGGTGCCATGCCATGATCCGGTCAATCCTTATCATCTGCACCGGCAATGTCTGTCGCAGTCCCATGGCTGCATGCCTGTTCAGGCGTGCCCTGCCCGACTGCGAAGTTGCATCCGCGGGTCTTGCCCCACCGATCGGCGCCAAGGCAGATCCGCGTGCCGTCAGGCTTCTCGCGAGCGAGGGGTGCGACCTTGCCGCCCACCGCGCGCGCGCGGTCGACGCGGCCATGGTGGCGACTGCCGAGCTGATTCTTGTGATGGACGGCGAACAGCGCAGGCAGCTGGAGGATCTTTTCCCGCATGCCCAGGGCAAAACATATCGAATCTGCGAGTTTGTGTACGCGGACGTACCGGATCCTTACGGCTGTTCCGCCAGCATGTTCGGTATCGTGCTTGACTTGATGAAGCACGGCATCGAAACATGGCTCACGCAACTCGAGGCGGCGCCAGCCGCCGCTAAAACTGATGGAGATTCGCCATGAGAACGGTCGATATGCACGATGACACGTCCGGCGGCCGGGACATCGATGGCAAGTCGATCGACGTGACGGCCTATCTTGACGTCCTGGTGCGCTATCGCTGGACGTTCCTGATTACGGCGGCCCTCGTCATCGGGATCGGCGTCCTCTACGCGGTCCTTGCACGCCCGATCTACCGCAGCGACGTGCTGATTCAGGTGGAAGAGCCCAACAGCAACACCAACGCCAATAACGGCAAGCTCAATGCCGGGATTTTTCCGATGCTGGACGTGAAGCCCACGGCCAGTGCCGAAGTCGAGCTGTTGCGTTCCCGTATGGTGGTGGGCAAAGCGGTCGACAACATGCAGCTTTACATCGAGGCTAAGCCTCGCTACTTCCCGTTGATCGGCAAGGTCATCGCCAGCTTCAATCGCGAACTGTCGACGCCTGGCCTGTTCGGCTGGGGTGGCTTCGCCTGGGGGCATGAATCGATCACCGTCCGGCAACTCGACGTGCCGGCACACATGGAAGGCCGCAAGATCTTGCTGACCGCCCTGGGAGACCGCCAGTACCGCGTCGGATTTTCCAGCGACAACGCAACCGCCACGGGCATGGTGGGCGTGCCACTGTCGATTGCCACTGCCGCGGGCCCCGTGACGCTTCTTGTGAGCGAACTGGACAGCAAGGCGGGTACGGCCTTCACGCTGCGGCGGCTTTCGCGCGGCGATGCGATTGCGCAATTGCAGGTGCGGCTGACCATTGCCGAACGAGGAAAGCAAAGCGGGGTCATCGGCGTCTCGCTGGAAGGCGAATCCCCGGATACGATCGCCCAGATACTCAATGAAATTGGCGACGCCTACGTGGATCAGAACGTGCGACGCAAGGCAGCGGAAGCCGAGAAATCGCTGGCATTCCTGGAACAGCAGTTGCCGGAACTCCGCCAACAGGTAGAGGCCGCGGAGACCCGGTACAACGCCATGCGCAACCAGCGCGGGACCGTGGACCTGAATGAAGAATCCAAGCTGCTGCTGGCGCAACAGGTGCAGATCCACACGAAACTGCAGGAGCTCAGGCAACGACGGCAGGACCTGGCATCGCGTTTTACGCCGGGCCACCCTGCCATTGGCCTGATCGACAGCCAGATAGCCGGCCTGACCGGCGAACTCAATAGTCTTTCCGGGCGTATCCAGAAGCTTCCGGACGATGAACAGAAAGTGCTGCGCCTGATGCGTGACGTCAAGGTCAATTCGGAAATGCTGCAATCCACGCTCAACGATGTTCAGCAGCTGCGGCTGATGCGGGCCAGCAAGGTGGGGACGGCTCGCCTGGTCGACCCCGCGGAGGTTCCGGTGAAGCCTGTACGGCCCAATCGCAAGATGATCGGCATGCTTGCGGTCCTGGCCGGGCTGATGGCCGGACTCTCGCTGGTCGTCGTGCGCCAGCTGCTAAACGGGGGCGTGGCCGATGCGGAAGAAATCGAGGAGAAGACCGGGATGATCGTGTACTCGACGATCCCGTTCAGCGGACAGCAGTCGCAACTCGATCCGGCCGGCAGCAATCCCGTGGGACTGCTGGCGACCGAGCACCCCGATGACCCGATCACGGAATGCCTGCGCAGCTTCCGGACCGCACTGCAGTTCGCCATCACTGGCAGGAACAACAAAGTGGTCGTCTTTGTCGGGCCGGCCCCCGGGGTGGGCAAGTCGTTCGTCTGCTCGAACTTCGCCGCCATTGCGGCCGCCGGGCATCGTGTGGTGCTCATTGACGGAGACCTGCGCCGCGGCGAACTGCATCGCCGCTTCAACGACAAGCGCAGCCCCGGGCTGACCGAACTGCTGATGGGTGCGCCGCTGGATCGCGTGATACGGCGCCAGGTGGCACCTGGACTGGACTTCATCCCTACGGGTAGCGAGCCACCGCATGCTGCCGACCTGCTGTCGGGTCCGGGTATGGACGCCTTGCTGGACGAACTCAAGTCGCGCTATGACCTGGTCCTGATCGATACGCCGCCCGTACTGGCGGCCTCCGACGCCGGTATCCTGGCCAGCAAGGCAGGTGCGGTGTTCATGGTCGTCCGTGCGGAAAGCACCACAATCAGCGAACTGGTCGCATCGCGAAGGGAGATCCAGCAGGCCGGCGGAGAGGTCAGGGGCGTAATCTTCAACGGACTGAACGTCGAAGGACGCTGGTACCGGGCACACTACTACTTTGGCAAATATCGTTACTCTGGCGAATATGGCAACGTGAATTCGAAGCGCGCGTGATACGGTCGTCTTGTGCCTGGAATTCGCAAGATAGGCCAGGCCTTTTTGCAAGTCCCGCTCCGGAGCCGTCTGCCAGGCCCCGGTGACTGACGTAGGCGAGGTCGCCATGCCACTCATCACTGCATCCTCAGTGGTCTCCATCGTGATCGCCGGGGCCGGCGGCCTGGGGCTGGAGCTCTTTGATTACCTTGACAGGGAAGCCCTGGATGGGGGACCGCCGGTGGTCGGCTTCATTGACGACACGCCCGGCAAGGTACCGGATGGCGTGAACCGGCCCAACCTCGGTCCGATCCGGCAGTTCGTTGCCGCGCCCCATCAGGGGGTGATGGTTGCCATTGGCTCGCCCGGAGCACGTCGCGAGGTACTCACCTGGCTATCGCAACAAGGCGCCATGATGCCCTCGTATGTCCATGCCACGGCACTGGTTTCAACGTCGTCCCGCCTGGGCATGGCCGCGTTGATCTTCCCGTTTACCGTCGTGAGCCGCGATGCATCGGTGGAGGACGGCGTGGTTGCCAATGCGTTCTGCGGCATCGGCCATGGGGCTTCCGTCGGCCACTGCTCGGTGCTTTCCCCGCATGTCGTACTGAATGGCAATTCTTCCGTCGGACCCGGCTGCTTCCTGGGTACCCGCGCCACGGTGTATCCCGGCGTCAGCGTCGGCGCGGAATGCATGGTGGACTCTCACACAGGCGTGTCATCCAATGTCAAGGACCGGCAGTTCGTCACTTCCGGGGCGTACCAGATTGCTTCACGCCGCGTTCGTGACGAATAGGTTGGGCGTGGCCTGCGCGGCCACCATACGCCCCGTCTGCGGCGGCCCCGCTAGGAACGTAGACGCCACTGGACGAAGATCGTCACGACGGTTCCGCCGGAGATCGGGTCAATCGCTATCCTGCGCGAATATCGCTCGGTAACGCCAAGGCAGTCCAACCCTTTCGACCACAGCTGCACGCGGATCGGATACAGCGATACAGGAACCAGCACGACCAGGACCAGGGCCAGCACCAGGCAATTCAGGGCGGGCGCCCGGACAGCCGGAATCTTCCTGCGGGAAGGACGCAGATTCGCCCACGTCACGATGAACCCGATGCCCATGCCGATCACGGTCTCCGCCATCGTGTGATAGCGGCCTGCGATCAGCGCGACCGCCGCGAGCAACGCCACGCCGATGCCGGCCCTCGTTCCCATGCGGGCCGCCTTTTCGCCCCAGATCGACCCCAGCACGGTCAACGACATCGGATAGACGGCAGCGGTCAGCATGGCGTGTCCGCTGATGCTGTACAGGTTGGCAGAGGGGATGGACCAGCCACCGAACTCGAAAGCCAGCTTTCCCGCGACGATCGCGGACGCGCCCGCGCAAAGTGTGAAGAGCCAATAGTAGGCCTGCTTCCAGAACCCCTGGTATGCGAGACGCATCGCAACAAAGGCCGCGAGTGGAAACAGGAAAGACGCATCGCCAAACCGCGCAACTAGGAACCAGGGAATATGCACGCTCGCTCCAGGTCGCCGTCTGCATCCGGCTTGGCGAAATGCGGAATGATGATGCCGAGGGCCTTACACACCATCGGCATCCGCCGCATGCCGTGGGCTCCCCCTGAACCGCGGCGCCGAAAACTCTCCCGCCGCACTGATCCCGTCCCGCGCCAGCACCTTGTTGACCGTCCGCCACAGCACCACGATATCCAGCCAGACGGACACATGGTCCACGTACCACACATCCAGCCTGAATTTCTCCTCCCAGCTGATCGCGTTGCGCCCGCTGATCTGCGCCAGCCCGGTGATGCCGGGACGAACATCATGGCGACGCGCCTGTTCCGCCGAGTAAAGCGGCAGGTACTCCATCAGCAGCGGGCGCGGGCCCACCAGGCTCATATCGCCTTTCAGGACGTTCCAGAGCTCGGGCAGCTCGTCGAGACTGGTAGCGCGAAGGAACGCACCGAACTTCGTGAGCCGGTCCGGGTCGGGCAGCAACTCGCCATCCGGCCCGCGCGCATCGGTCATGGTGCGGAACTTGACGATATGAAAGGGCTGGCCATGCAGTCCTGGCCGCACTTGCCGGAAGAAAACCGGCGTGCCCAGCTTCCGGCGGACGGCGCAGATCAAGACAAGAAGAGGAATGGCGAGCAGCAGCAGGCCCACCACGGAGAGGACGATGTCAAAGATGCGCTTCATGATGCTTCCTGCCAATCATTGAATTTCGGCCTTTTGGCGAGGCAAGCCACAACGTTCGCAACCTGGATGCGGAACACCGCAGGACGAGGCTCGTCACCCGCCTGATATCGTGCGCCGGCCTTCTGCGCAAAGACAGACCCTGGCCGATCTGCACCATTCGATAAATATAATCGAGCACAAACGCTCCCGATGATCGATATGTGGCGGCGGGCACAGTGTGCACTTCACCCTTACATCCCGTGGTCGCGCTGCGTGACCCTGGCCGCCTGTTTCGCCAGCGCGGCATGATCAGCGGCATGCACCTGCCGATAGCCCCTGATCCACGCGCGTACCCTGATATCGACAGGACGTTCAACGGTGCGATAGACAAAGGCCGCTACAAGCACCGACGCAAACACGAGCGATAGACAGATCAGGTCCCCTGGCAGGAAGCGATGTCTGTCGGCTCCGGCAAGCACCCGTGCAAACGCCGGAATCGTGAACGCCTGCAGCAGGTACAGGGAATATGATGCGTCCCCGACCTGCTGCAGGAGGTCACTTCCTTTCCAGCCACCCGCGGCTTCCCTGAGGATCACCCCCGAGACCAGCAGCGCTGCCGGAATCCCCGCACATACGACCCTGTGCGCCATGTCGGAGGCAGGCGTCCCGACGCAGAACCCCAGCACACCGGCGGCAATGATGATGGCCGACGTGCGCGCGGAGACTCTGAAGCCGGCTCGATAAGACCAGGCGAAGACGCAGCCGAATATGAACTCCAGCAACAACGGATCGGTCAGGAACCTGAAGATGTACGCCGACGGCCGCGTCAATGACAGGACGGAAAGCCCTGCAAAAATAGCGATGAGGACCAGCCGGCTGCGTGATTCCGCAAAGCAGATCGACACGGCAAACACCGCATAGAAGAACATCTCGTAGGTCAGCGTCCAGCCAACATAGAGGATCGGGTAATAGCTGCCGCTTTCCCGCGCCTCGTAGGGGATGAAGAGATACGAGGTCACCGCTTGCGTCAGCGTGAACTCCGTCGTCTTCAGGCTCGGCACGCACCACACGATCGCCAGCATCACGCTTGTGAGCAGCCAGTACATCGGGGCGATCCGCGCGATCCGGGCGGCCATGAATTCCCTTGCCGCCACCATGCCCCGGTCTCGCCCCGCAGTCGTCATCACCATGACGAAGCCGGAGATAAAGAAGAAGATGTCGACACCCGCCCATCCCCACGCGGACGCATGGCTCACGATCCCCGGTTTCCAGCCGTGGATCTGTATGGTGGCAGCGCAATGGTAGGCAACGACCGCCATCGCTGCGATGGCACGCAGGCACTGGACGGAAGACAGCATTGGCTTGGACATGGTTCGTGCGCTCCCGATGGTGGCCTGGACGGCTATGTATGCCCCGAACGGGGGCTTTGTCCTGACATTCTGGCGCTCGGCAAACGGCAGCACTGTTGCCCGTCCCACACATGCGGTGGTGTTCCGGTATGCCCATGCCTGCGAAGCGCCGGGCATCTGTTGGAGAGCGCACCGATGCCACCCGGGTGCATCGGTACAGTCAGCCTCGACGATCGGGCTTGCCGCGCGCCCGGCGTTGACCGGTGCAGAGGATCCACATGAAATCTACGACCGTACCCAGCGAAGGCGGTGGCGGGCTCGACGCCACCACGCCCGCCGCGCTTCCCCCCCACCCGTTGCACGGTCCCGATGCGATCTGGCAGGAAACCAACTGCTATATCGACCTGTGGGTCGAACTGCTGCACGCCTGGGGTCTCGATCCGCGCGCCGCGCTGCCGTTCACGGTGGCGCAGGACTTCGAAGGCGACCACTTCACCTTCTTCAAGTATCCGCAAGCCGACCTGGAGACGCTGTACGGCACGGTGGTCCAGGAAATGGCGGTCTATGACACGCTGCTCGCGCACGTCGTCGCGCAGGTCGAGCGCGGCCATACGGTGCTGGTCGAGGTCGACAGCTTCTATCTGCCCGATACGCACGCCACGGCGTACCGGCGCGAACACGTCAAGACCACGGTGGCGATCGACTACATCAATCCCCAGGCACAACGGCTCTCGTATTTCCACAGCCTGGGCTATCACAGCGCGCAGGACGAGGACTATCGCGGCCTGTTGCGGCTGTCGCCGGAACTGAGCGGCAACGGCAACATCCTCTTTCCCTATGCCGAATGCGCCAAGCGCGTACGGCCCGCGCTGGCCATGCCGGCCATGGCCGATGCCTCGGTCGCGCTGATGCGCCGGCACCTGGTGCGGCTGCCCGTCATCAATCCCGTCAGCCACTGGCGGCAGGAATTCGACGCGCATATGGACACGCTGCTGGCGCGCGACGAAGCCTACTTCCACCTCTACACCTTCAACCTGCCCCGTCAGCTCGGGGCGAACTTCGAGATGCTGCATCACTGGCTGCGGTGGCTCGACGAGCAGGGCCGCGGTACACCGTTGACGGCCGAGGCCGCCGAGACGGCAAGCGCCATCGCGACGGAAGCAAAGGTGCTGCAGTTCCGCCTGGCCCGTGCCGTCGCGCGTCGCCGCGCCGATCCTTGCACGCAGAGCCTGGAGGCATTGGAATCCGGCTACGAGAAGACCATCGACAACCTGGTTGCGGCCTTCGGCCCCTCGGTCGCGGCGGCCGCCTGAAGCCTTCGACGATTCCCGTCGCCTCGCCGGCGACGGGAATCGCGCGCACCACAGCGGGCATGTCGTGCGCCGCTATCCGTCGTAGCCAAGCGGGTGCTCGGCGTTGAGCGCGTAGATTTCGCCGGAGGGCGCCGGCGCGGCATCGCCGCCGGACTTGCCATCGAACACGAGCCGAAGCCGCCGGCTGTCGCCCGGCGCGAGATGAAACCAGTTCTCGCTGGCGTCGTAGCTGCGGTCTTCGATATGCACCCAGCGCGCAAAGCGCCGGGCCGTGACGGTGAGCCACCAGTCGTCATCCACGCGTTCGAGCCGGGCCTGCAGATCCGGCGCCTTGAGTGCGGCGGCGCGACGATCAGGCAGGTACACGGCCTGGCTCAGCGTCTCGCCACCCTCTTCCGCGCGCAGCGTTGCCTGCACCACGTCGTGCGTGGGCGGGCCGAAGCGGTAGGCATAGGTGAAATCGAAGAACCGGTCGAGCAGCGCGGCCGCCTCTACGCAGGCCGCGCCGTGGGCAGGCAGCTGGAGCAGCTGTCGCGCCTGAGCCACGACGACCTCGCCATCGCGCAGGCAACGCAGCTCCAGCCACAACGCACGCGCCTGCGCCGTTTCGTTGAGCACGTGCAGGTGCAGGCCGTTGAGGCCTTCATCGGTGATCAGTACCTGAAGCGGCTGCCAGGCCTGCCTCAACGCGTGCCAGGCCGATTTGGGCCTGCCGCACGCATCGACAATGCCCCAGCCGGCACCCGGCAGCAGATCCTGGAACTGCCAGACCAGCCCGCCCGCGCAACTGGAGCCAACGCGCCGCCATTCGGCGAAGACATCGCTCATCACCTCGGCCACCACCGCGCGCGACAGCATCAGGTAGCGCTGGGGCTGTTCATAGCGCAGGCGCGCGGGATCGACGTCATACAAGGTGCGCAGGTAGTGTTCGCGCACATCCTCGAAGTCCCACGAGGCGCCGGCATCGCGAGGCACCCTCGCTTTCCAGCGCGGCGAATGCAGCGGGGGCGAACCGTTCTCAGCGAGCGTGCGGTCGCACGGGACATTGGCAAAGGCCAGGCATTCGGAGGCGAACCGTACCTGCGCCAGCCGCGCGTCGGCCAGCGGCCGCTGGTAGGCCCCGACGCCGTAATAGTGGCTGACGCCGGTATCGGGCTGGAACGGCAAGGCACCGCCACTGGGCGAGTTGCCGACGTACACGACATCGGGCCGATGCGTGGCAACCAGGTCCGGCATCAGGGCATCGAACAGCGGTTGCTTCCAGTCACTGCGCGCGGCCCCGAGCATGGCGGCCTGCTGTTCCGCTTCGCTGGCACCGCAGACCACCGCGATCGACGGATGCGTGCGCGTCGAAGTCAGCCATTCGGCCACTTCGCGCGCCGCATCTTCCATCAGGCCAACGCCGGGTCCGATGCTGCCGTAGTCGAAGTTGGCAAACATGAAATCTTGCCAGACCAGTAGTCCCAGTTCATCGCAAACCCGATAGAAGGCGTCGCCCGGATAGCACGTCACGCCGCTCACGCGGACCATGTTCATGCCGCCCGCGCGCGCCAGTGCCAGCCAGCGCCGGGACGCTTCTTCGGTGTCGGCCAGGCCGGGCAGGTCCACGCTGGAAATGCAGGCGCCGCGGCAGAATATGGGCTCGCCATTGATGTGCAGCGCGAATGCGCCCGATGCCTCGGACGGACCGAGCGAGACACTGCGAAAGCCCACGCGGCCGCAGTGGACCCTGCGCCCTTCGATGCTCGCTTCGACGCCGTAGAGATGCGGCTCGCCATGCGTATGCGGCCACCATAGCCGCGGGCGATCGATATGGATGGCACCTTCCAGCGTGTGGCCATCGGTTCGCGTCAACGCGCCCCAATGGCGGCTTCCCGATTGGTCGCTGACCTCGAACGATCCCGATGCGGGCGCCGTTGCCGGAAAATGCAGGCGCACCGAGACCACTCCACCGTGTTCCTGCATGCGCGCACGCAAGTCGGCGCGCAGGCCGTGCAGGATATCGCCGCTGGCCGGGTCAAGCAGTTCCACGGGCCGCCACGGCCCGACCGCATGGACCGGCGGGCACCAGCCCGGCATGTGGCCCAGCAGCGTCGTGCGCACCGCGCGCAACTGCGCCGGCACGATCATCCTTGGCTTCCAGCGCACTGGACCGCGCTGCTTGCGCAGCCAGGGTTCGAGCGCGCGAAAGCAAATATGCAGCACGTTGTCGCCGGCGAGGTCGACCTCGACCTCGTGCGCGACAAACATGTGCCGCGTGCTCAGTACCAGCGTGCCGTTTAGCCAGACTTCGGCGACCGTGGCGAGGCCGTTGAAGCGCAGCGTCTTGCGGCCCTGGCCGCTGAACGCCGTGCGATACCAATGGTCGTACGCGTGCAAGGGCGGCGGTGCCGCGTCGTCCCAGCGCCCTGCGGCGCGCAGCGCGCCGGCCACGGTGCCCGGAACCGGGGCTGGCAACCACGCCATGCCGGCCGGCAAGGCCGCGGGACTTTGCGCGGCGCCGGCGGCCATTTGCGCCCAGGTCCATGCCCCGTCGAGCGCGGCACTGACGATGCCGATCCCTGGCCGGCCGGCCGGCACCGCGCCCCAGATCGGCACACGGCTGGTGTCCAGGCAGTTGTGCTGCGTCATGAGGCACTCGTCGCGGCGTGTCAGAGGCCCCCGAGCGCCTCGCGCACGCGCCGCGGCCACTTCGCCAGCTCGAAGCCGTGATGGCGCAGCAATGCCAGCGTCAGGCGCTCGATGCCGAAGCCGACGCAACCGGTGTGGGCCAGCTCGCCGTCCGCCGTGCGCAAGGGCCACGCATGGGCAAAATGGTCCATGTGGTAGTTGAAGCTCATGCAGGCCGTGGGCGGCGCGCCATCGTTGATCGGCACCAGCAGTTCGAACTTCAGCTTCAGTTCGCGCTGGCTGTCGGCGACGATCTTGCCGCCGCGGCCAAAGAACGGATCGTTCGCCAGATCGACCTCATGGGGCAGCTCCAGCATGCCGGCAAGCTGCTTGCCGCGCTCGATCCACACCTGACGGAACGCGACGATCTGCTCGGCCGTACCGAGCCGCACGTATTCGCGCTGCCGGAACATCTGCATGCGTGCGGGATCGATCGACGGCTCATGGCGGAAGCAGTATGTGAGCACGTCGACCACCATCCCTTCGACGGGCATGGGTCCGCGCGACGCAATCAGCGGATACACCGGATAGCACGCCGCGGGCGCCAGCACGACATCGGTCGGGCGCTGCTGGTCGGCCCATTCCTCGCCTTGTTCGAGCCGCGCCAGCAGGCGGTGGTGGTCGCGATCGCTGCCGCAGAAGCAATGCACCGTACCCGCCAGCTGCGGAAAGCTCTTCAGGTACTCGCTGGCCTCGAAATCCTGGCGCGGCATGGCCGGGGGAAAGCGCATCACTTCCGCGTGCTGATCGGCGCCAAGCTGGGTCACGGCGGCGTTCAGGCCATCGGCAATGCTCTCGAACAAGCCGCTCCGGCCGTAAATGCCGTCGACCGCGCTCGGATAAAGCACGCGCGCATCGATCAGCGCCTGCCGGTAAGCGCGACGCCCCGCGTCGGGGTCGGGTGCGGGCTTTGGCGAGGTATAGCTGCGGCCGGAAGCGGCCGGCGATTCGTCGTCCGGCGCATAAGCGCTGCTGGCATTTTCCATGGTCGGTTCCTTACGCGGACCGGTCCGCCAGCAACAGGTTGGCGGTGTTGGTCAGGATGCGATCGTTGTTGATCATGAGCGGCGCGGACCACAGGTCGCGCAGGTGGCGGCCCAGGCTGAAGGGCGTGCCGTGCTTGTAGCCGGCCATGCCGCAGACCAGCATCGCGATATGCACCGCTTCCAGCGCCATGGCCGACACGCTGGTCTTCAGGCCATTCATTTCCGCCGCCAGGTTGAAAGTCGCCGACATGCTCTGGCCCGCGTCACGCTCGCGCTGGTGCGTCAACGCGAGTGCGAGCCTGCCTTCCAGCATCTGAATGATGGCCACGGCTTCCGCCACGCGCGTGGCCGATGGCGGCAGCGTTCCGGGGCGGGCGCGGGCCTGGCCCTGGAACAGCGACTTGGCACGCTGCACCGCATCGGCCGCAATGCCGGTCCACAGCGCGGACCACAGGATGTGCGACACGGGCGTCATGGTGGCGTCGGCGATTTCACCGAACGGCACCGGGAGAACCTGGTCTGTATGGCCACGGGCCTCCAGCCGGTAGCCATTGCTGCAGGTGCCGCGCATGCCCAGCGTGTCCCACGTGGACAGGCTTTCCAGCGCATAGTCGGGCTTGAGCACGCTGACCATGACCTGATCCGATGGCGAAGCATCGGGACTGCGCCGCGCGGTCACGAGAATGCCATCCGCGTGCGCGCCATAGGATATGGTCGGCGCCATCTTGAGCAGGTGCAGGCTGGCGCCGTCGACATTGATGGCGCAGCCGCTGTTGCGCAAGGCGCCGCCGATGGCTTCTTCCGACGTGGCCGAGGCCAGCAGCAACTGTTCGCCGGCCAGGCGCCGCAACAGCTGCGCATGCCATGCGCTGTCGCTCGCATGGTTGACCAGGCACGCCACCTGGATCTGGTGCATGGCGTAGATCATCCCGGTCGAGGCACAGGCGCTTCCGAGGATGCGGCAGACGCCTGCGATGGTGTCCAGGGACGCGCCGCCGCCACCGAAGGCCACGGGCACCATGGCGCCAAGCAGCTTCTGCTCGCGCAGCACCGCGAAGGCTTCGTGCGGAAAACGCGCTTCGCCGTCAACCTGGTCCGCAAAGCGGGCCGCCTCGGGCACCGCGCGGTGCGCTGCGGCCAGCCAGTCGCCGGCATCCATGACATCGGGCCGCGGATGCGCCAGCTCCACGCTGGCAAGGACGGGTTTCATGCGGCCTCCTGTTCTTGCTTGATCAGCTCCGCCGCGGCGGCCAGCGAGTTGATGCTGCGGAACAACTGGCGGGTCAACAGCCGGTCCGGGATCTCGATGCCGAATTCGTTCTCCATCGCCAGCATGACATGCACGGTAGCGAGCGAGGAAAGTCCCGCCGCATACAGGTCGGCCTGGTCGTCCAACGACTCCACCGGTACATCGAGCCGGGCGACTTCCGAAAGGATGGTACGTATGGCTGCTTTCATGCTTGCGCTCCCGAGGCGAGCCTGCTGGCCCGTGTTTCACCCATTTGGCCTAAGGCGGGTGAAGAAATCGGTGCGGTGCCACACGAACGTTGCATCTTCGAATCACCGGATCGCCCCGGATGTTGCAGCCGTGCATCGTCGCGGGCGAAGAACACCTGATCGTGGTATGGACCCGCGCGCCGATCGCTATCGGACTCGGAATGGACGCCGAAAGAAAGCCGAATGGACGTGGATGGGGCCACGCAGAAACGGGTACGCCCGGCTGCCGCCGGGCTACCTCATGCGGCCTTCGTACCCGATGCGTCCGCCGCCTTGTCGGCATGGTTGGTCAACGCCGGATGCTTGATCGCGGCACGCGGCAAGGGCATCCCGAGGTACGGATTGATGCTGTTGAAATCCGCGCGGTTGCTGCGCCGTTGCACCACGCCATTCAGGATGCCGCCCATCAGCCGCGCATCGGCGCGCGCCAGGCGCTTGAGGGTTTCGTTGACCTGCTCCGCCGGCGTGACGTCGGCGCGAATGACCAGCAGCGTCGATCCCGCCAGGCTGGCGACCAGCGTCGCGTCCGCCACCGCCATCACGGGCGGCGTGTCGACGATGACCAGGTCGAAGCGGCCCGCGCAGCGGCGCAGGTTGTCCGCCAGCGTTGGCAGCATCAGCAGCTCGGACGGGTTGGTTGGCGTCTTGCCGTGCGTGAGGATGAATAGCCCGCTGACCACGGTCGGCCGGACGGCCTCGGCAATCTGCAGGCGGCCGGCCAGGACTTCGGCAAGCCCGCCTTCTGGCGGCTGGTCGAACCAGTCGGCGATCTTTCCGCGGCGCAGGTCCGCATCGACCAGCAGCACGCGCTGGCCGGCTTCGGCGAACAGCACCGCGAGATTGACCGCCGAGAACGTCTTGCCCGCGCCCACCGCGGGGCTGGTCACGGCCACCACGCCATCGGGCGCACCACGCAGCGAGAAATGCAGCGCCGCGCGCAAGCTGCGCAGCCCTTCCACGGCGAGCGAGTGCGGCGCGCGCCGGGCCAGCAGGAAATGGTCATGCAGTCCCTGCCTGAGCAGCCGTTCGCTTTCCGCGCAATCGCTGTCGGACTCGTCGATGGCGGATGCATCGACGAGCGCCGTGCCCGCGCGCGGGGCCTCGAGGCGGCTGTTCGCGTGCAAGGCAAAACCCGCGGCAATGCCCAGGCGCCGCTTGGCGTCGATCTCGCGTTCGAGCTCCGCCTGTTCGTCGCTGAAGGCGACATCCCCCAGCATGGCAATGCCAAGCCGCTGCTCGGCATCGTTGGCCGTGGCCAGCGATGGCTTCAGGCGCTGGCGCACGCCGACGCCTGCCACGCCAAGGCACAGGCCCAGCAGCAGCCCGCCGGAGACGTACGGCCAGGCCCCGGGGCCGACCGAGCGCGCCGGGACGATGGCCTTGTCGACCAGCCGCATCTGGCTGGAGTTGTCCGAACGCTGCAGCGACAACTGCTCGACTTTCGTGCGCAGCGTCATGTACATGTCCTCGGCCACCTTGACGTCGCGCGCCAGCGCCACCGCCTCGCGTTCGGAGGCCGACAGGCTCTGCATGCGGGCATCGATCTCGGCGCGATCGCGCGTCATCTGCTGGATCTGGCTGTCGACGGTCTTGACCTCGTTCGCATCCGTGGTGAAGCGCTGCAGCAGCTTGGTCCGTTCCATCCTGAGCGCGGTGATCTGGCGCTGGTACTCCATGCTGTTGTTCAGGAACGATTGCGCGTCGCGGCTGGGTTGCATCGAGCCGGTGCGGGCGCGATAGCGGCTCTGCGCCTCTTCGGCGCGCGCGAGTTCGGCCTGCACGCGCGGCAACTCGCCGGTCAGGAAGGCCAGCGAGTCGGCGACGTCGCCGCGGCGCTGGGCGGTCTGTCCGCTGATGTAGGCGGCCGTCACGCCATTGACGAGCGCGGCGGCGGCACCCGGCTCCGGAGATTGCCAGGCGACGCGGACCGTGCTGCCACCGGACTCGCCGCTTTCGCTGTCGACGACCAGGCCCTGCCGGATCGCATCGGCGATGCGGGCCGGGTCATGGCGCGTCAGCAGGAAGCGCGTGCCGGGCGCGGCCTCGATGCGCGCCACGCGCAGCTCCACGCCGTTGCCGGCGGCATTCTCGCCGACCACGCCTTCGACCAGCGCGGTGTCCTGGTAGCTGATGCGGTAGCTGCCATCCCGTAGCACTTCGAACATCATGGGCTGGTCCACCAGCCGCTCCGGCACGGCCAGGCGGTCCAGCAAGAGCCGCTCGCCGCCCCATGCATAGCCAAGCCACGTGCCACGCGGCTGGCCTGGCGTGGACCATCGCTCGAACAGCGCGCCGAGCAGCGGCGCGCGCACCGGCCGCGCGGTGATGTCCAGGTGCAATGCCTCGACCACCGGCGCCACGATGGCACGGCTGCGCAGCAGGCCGGCGTCGAGCTGCGCGCCCGGCTGCGTCTGCCCGGCATTGCGCGCGGCGCCCTCCTTGCCTTCCACCTGCACCAGCGCCTGGGCACGGTATTCCAGCGGGGACGACAGCGCCACCATGCCGCCGATGGCCGCGCCGAGCGCTCCGGCGGCGACGATCCATCCCAGATGGTCCAGCAGGACGCGAGCCCGCAAGGCCCGCGCCACCGGGGCTTCATGCCGGGGCATCTCCCGGTCGGCCGGTGCACCGGCATAGGACAGTCTGCTCACGGACACGACTCCTCATCCTCAAAGCGATGAAGGCCGGACACGCAGCGTGTGCTGCGGCACCGGCCATAGCGGTTCTGGTGCGGCGTTCCCGCCTCAGGCATGCGCCAGCGCTGGGAGCAGGCGGTCGTATTCGCGCTTGACCAGCTTGTAGCACTCGCAGGAATGCTTCTCCAGGCCGCAGCGATCCAGCACCGTGATGTGGCCGCGGCTGTGATGGATCAGGCCAAGGTCTTCGAGCTTGCCGGCGGCTTCGGTCACGCCCTCGCGGCGCACGCCGAGCATGTTGGCGATGACCTGCTGCGTGATCACCAGCTCGTTCGAGCTGAGCCGGTCCACCGCCAGCAGCAGCCAGCGGCACAGTTGCTTGTTCAGCGAATGGTGCCGGTTGCAGGCGGCCGTCTGCGCGATCTGCGTGAGCATCGCCTGCACGTAGAGCAGCGTGATCCGTTGCAGCGTGGGAGTGCGCGGCAACTCGCTGCGCAGCAGCCGCGCGGGGACACGGTAGGCCAGGCCCGGGCTGCGCACTTCCACGCGGCAGGGCATGGTGTCGCCGCCGGTCACCACCGGCACGCCGACCAGGCCTTCATTGCCGACCGCGGCGATTTCCACGGTGGCGCCGTCTTCCAGCAAGGACAGCAGCGACACCACCGACGTGGTGGGAAAGTACACATGGACGATGCGCTGCCCCGAATCCGTCAGCAACTCGCCGGCACGCAGGCGCACCAGCTCGATGTGCTGCGCCAGCGATTCCCATTCGCTGCGCGGCAAGGCATTGAGCAGATAGTTGGCATTCAGATCCGAGCGATGCGTGATCATTTCCGTACCCCCCATCCCGTATCCGGGCAAGAATCTACCTGTCGGCGGCTTGTCCCGCCGTGCCGGCGCTTTGCATTGGTGTTCCCTCCCGGACAGGCCTGCCGCGGACCCGCACCCTGCGGCAATGCACCTGACCCGGTGTCTGTATTTAGCGCCATGGATTGCCAATGGGACAGTAGGCAGACGGCTGGTGCGCCGTCATCCATTGGTAGGTCGGCCGGAAAGCGGACATGCAGGGCTGCGTGCTCGCGGCGCCTCCCCGCGCGCAGGCGAAGGCGGAAGGGGGGCCGCTAGGCGGCGTAGCAGGCGGGGTGATCCTGGTTCAGGGCCCAGACCTTGCCGGCGGGCATGACTCCGGGTTGAGACGTATGGCCGCCTTCATGCAAAAGTCGGATGCGCGTTCGCGCACCGGGCGCGAGATGGAACCAGTCCTGCGACGGCCGCAGCACATCGTCCTCGATATGCACCCAGCGCGCGAAATGCGTAGCCGATATCTCCAGCCACCAGTGCCCCGCGTCCTGCCGCACTTCGGCTTGCAGGCCCGCCTGCGGCAGCGCTTGCGCGCGGCGATCGGGCACGTGCGCCGCCTGGCTGAGCGGCGCGCCGCTGCGGGCGTCGGTCAGCGTGGCCAGCACGATATCGCCCATTTCGGGGGAACCGCCGTGCTGCGGCCGCGGCGTCAGCACGAGCGACTGACGCGGCGCCAGCTGCAGCATTTGCATTGACTCGGCGTGTACGTGCATGCCGTTCCGGACCCAGCAAACCCTGAGGCGGATGTCTCGCGCGCTCGCGGTCTCGTTCAGCAGGTCCACGCGGAGGCAGCCCGCGGCATCGGTCCCGAGCAGGACCTGCAGCGGGCGGCTTGCGGCCCGTATCGCATGCCAGGCCGACTTGGGCCGTCCCAGCACATCGATCACACCGGCACCATTGGCCAGCGCCACATCGCGCAGCGCCGGCACCAACGCCAGTCCGGACTGGCCGCCAGCGCGGCGGCAACCGGCGATGAAGTCATTCGCCAGTTCCGCGGCCAGCGCACGCGACAGGCGCAGATAGCGCTGCGGATCCGTGCGGCGCAGCTGCGGCGGATCCACGCCGTACAGCGCGAGCAAGTGCCGGTCGCGTGCATCCTCGGCATCGCACAGCGTGCCGCTCCGGTGCAATACGCCGGCCTTCCAGCGCGGATCGCCAAGCGCTTGCGACAGGCCAAGCGCGTCGAGCGTGCGCGCGCACGGCACAGCTGCGATCTCGGGAAACCATGCGGTGTCGGGCGCTGGCATGCCTTCGCGCCAGAGCAGGATGCCGAGCGCATCGCAGGCGCTGCGCAAATCGGCGGGCGGCGCGCAGTCGCGATCGAGAACCAGCGCGTTCAGGCCAGCTCCGCGCGCAAGGCGCAACCGGTGGCGCGCGGCCAGCGGCGACGAAACGAGCGCAGCCAGCTCGGCGGCGTCCAGGCGTGCGCCCCGGCAGAACACCGGCACATCGTTGATGCGAGGCAAGGGATCGCTTCCCTGCCGGTCGACGCGCACGCTGCGCAAGGCGAGCCGCCCGCAATCGAGCACGTGTCCGCCCGCTTCGGCCAGCACGCGATACTGCGCCGGCTGGCCATGCGTATGGGGCCACCAGAAGCGCGGGGCGTCCACGCGCACATCGGCTTCCAGCGTAAAGGCGTTCTCGCGCAAGAGCGGCGCATGCACGGCGCCATCCGCGTTGCAAAGGCTCAGGCTCGCCTGCGCCGGTGCTTCACGATGCAGATGCAGGCGCAGCGCCACACGGCCCGCGCCATCCTGAAGTCCGGCGCGGAGATCCACCGCGGCATCGGCAAGCGCGTCGCTGCCGCCCAGCTCTAGCATCTCGACGGGTTGCAACAGGCCCACCGCGTGCAGCGGCATGTCCTCGGCCGCGGCATATCCGATGACGCGGGCCGACTGGAAGGCCGGTGCCGTGCGCCAGCACAGCGTGCCGCGCGCCGCATGCAGGCGCGGCACGCTGGCCCGGAAGCACAAGTGCAGGGTGTTGATGCCAGCAAGCTCCACTTCGGCATCACAGGCGTCGCACAGAGCCTGCGGTGCGGCGATCGGGCGCCCGTTCACCCAGGCCTGCGCCGCGCCGGCCAGGCCGCGCAGGCGCAGCAGCCGGCGCCCGGTGCCGGCAAAGCGCAGGCGATACCAGTAATCGTGCCGATGCACCGCTGACGTGGTCTCGCGCCAGCGGCCTGCCACGCGCAAGGCGTCGGCCACGGTGCCCGGCACCGGCGCCGGCAGCCACGCCGCGCGCTCGTCGAGGCAAGCCGGGCTGTCCGCGGCGCCAGGCAGTGTTTCGAGCCACGACCAGTCGCCCGGCACGCGCAGCACTCCGGGCAGCCGCGCATCGCGGCGCCCGCGCGCAGCGATGGCGGGCACTGTCGTCACGTCTTGCTCCCCGCGAAATGCCGCGCCAGTACCGGTACGCAGGCCTGGTAGGAGGCTTCGAGCTGGTCCAGGCAATCTTCGCAGGTGTCGGGCTTGCGGCTGATCACCGCGCGCATCAGCCGGAACTGCATGACCATGGCCTCCGATGCCATCGTGTAGCAGGCCTCGGCGGTCTTGTCGGGCACCGGCTCGCCCTGCGCGACCAGCCAGCGCAGATAACGCGCAAGCAGTTCGAAGTTGGCGCCGAGCTGGCGCAGCACGCCGGCCGCATAGTGATGAAAGCCCGGCTCGCCGCGCGCCATCAGGCGATCGAGATGCTCGGGGAACGCTGCTCGGAAGGTGCTGACCGGATTGTCGGACGGGCGGTTCGCCAGGTGAAAGCGAAAGAGTTCCAGAGAGGCCTTCAGCAACGACGCCTCACTGTGGGTGCAGGGATTGCGGCGCACCACGTCGGCGTGGGTGAAGATCTGGACTTCCGGGTTGCGGGTGCCGGCCACCCGCCCGAACAGCGCGGTGTAGTCTTCGCCGCTGGCCGTGTGATAGCCGTCCGAATGGAAATACCCCACGGCCAGCGCATCGGGAATCATCACGTCGATGCCGATGCATGAAAGCGTGCGCTGTCGATGGTAAGCAGCGCCCGGCGCAGGCGGGAGCTGGCTGCTGTCGACTTCCATCACCACGATATTGCCGCGGCTGGTCTGCGCGGCCACGTGGCTCTCGAGCGAGTCATACAAGGTCAGCGCATGGATGCTCAGGCCGAACAGCCGCTCGAGATCGGCTTCGGGTATCCGGCACTGCGTAAAATGATCCGCTTCAAACGCCTGCCTCACGGTGCAAGGCAGCGCCGCGATCGGTGGCAGGTCCAGGCCATGCAGCAGTTCGATCCACAGATCGACATGGCTGTTGACGTGCGACCAGACCGGATTTCCACCGCGCAATCCCGGACCGCCACGCCCACGCATCTTTGTGTCGCCGTACACCATTGGCCTCCGCGCGTGCCAAGACGTTGCGTTCACGGGCGCGCACGGCCAGGGCTGCACGCGCCAGCGCGCCTGCAGTCGAATGCCCGTGCATCTACTCCTGTCCTGCGCGCCTCCCCCACCGTATCCGCTGCTGCTATGACCGGTCGTGCTGGCGATCATTGCGCGGCGTGTTCACGGCAGTCTGTTGGACGGCGCACAGAGTCCCGCGGGCCTGCGCGCGGCGGGTCGCGAAGGGGTCATCGCATGGCCGCGGCAGGGTTGAAGTAGGAATGAATGCCTGGTGCGCGACCCCGCACGCATGGTGCTTCTGGCGGATGGAGGGCAGGACGGCGATTGCCTATCGTCGATGGGACGTGCAAGCGCTTTACACGGCTTGCACGGTTCAAAGCCCGCATGGTCCCCCGGTCGGCGGGCTTCTTTTTTGGTTCTCTGCCGGGGGATGGGTGGTGGCGACCTGCTGCGGCCTTTGCGACCGGTATTGCATCATTGCCTTCGGCTGCTGTGCGACGCACTGGCCGGCAAGCTTGAGCGGATCGACGTCGCTAACGCCCATCCTCTCTTTCGCAAAGCTCGCGCTGTGACCTCAGCTTACGGAACAAATGATTCCGGGACGCGGTGGCGGTGCTGGGCAATGATGAGAGCCTTGAGGCTGTCCACGCGCAGTCGCGCCTCGCGCTCGCCTGCCTCGCGGGCCGCCTCGGCGGCCGCGAATTCGCAGTCGAATTGCCGGCCATGCAGCTCGCCGCGGTACAGCAGCGGTTCATCGCTTTGCGTGGCCAGCCGGATTTCGAAGCAACATGCCCACTTGCCCCGCCCTTCGCGAACGGCAAAGCCGCGCACGACGAGGAATTCCAGACCGCACTCCATACGACCCCCTTGCACTCCCGCGGCGGCGGCCTCTGAAGCGGGACCAGCTTCTGTCGCGGGCAAATCAAGCATAGCCGCGTTGCGCGCGATTCGCCCTCATCCGGTCGCCGTAGTCCCCACCGGGCAAACGAGGGAGGACAGCGGCGTGCCATCGCCCAGCGTGAGCGCGGTGCGCGGGAAACACTGGCCACCCGCCCAGATCAGCGCCGTGGCGGCGCACACGAGCTCCGCCGATACCGGCGCCGCCAGGCAACCGCTCGCGCCGAGCAACGCGGCATGCAGCATCAGCGAAGCATCGAGCCGGTCGGAGATAACAAGCCAGCGCCGCGGCGCCAGCCTGGCGTGCAGGCGGTCGAGCAGCGCGCGTTGATCGCCTTCGACCCCGCTGCAATCGAGCAGCGCCATGTCGGCGGGGTCTTCGGCTTGTTCGGCAGGAATGCAGTCATCGGCTTCGTCGAGCCATTGCGGCGCGCGCCAGCGGATCGGGCTGGGCAGGCTGAGCGCCTGCAGCCGGCGGGCCAGGACCCGGCACATCACTTCATTGCTGGCAATCAGATAGGTCGACATTGACGGTATGGAGCGGCAGCCCTGGCCGCGGAAGCAATACCACCGTTGGAGAATGGGAGCACGTTGTACGCGCCTGCCCGGCGCGGCAAGCGGGGCGCGCCAGGGCCTTCACTCGAAACGTAGCAACCCGCCGCAACGCCTGCCTCATGCTTTTGGATGAGCCCGGCTCTACAGAAGGATGAGACCGCCCGGCAGCGACTATGCCGCCGCCATGCCCGCGGACATCTGCGGCTGGCCGGCCGTTGGCGGACCGGCCCAGTTGAGCGTGGCACCGCGCTGGAGTGCGACGTAGACCGCTTCCCCCTTGTTGCGCACGTGCAGCCGCTGGTACAGCGTGCACGCATGCGTCTTGGCGGTGGCGACCGAGATGTTGAGGATCCGGCTGACGGTCTTGATCGGATAGCCGCGCGCAAGCAGTGCGAGCACCTCGTACTGCCGCTCGGTGATGTTGAGCAGGTGCGCGCCGGCGGACGGTGTTTCGTAGCCGCCTACATGCGACAGCGACACGGTGCGCGGTGCGGGCTGTGCCGATTCCACGTGGGTGCCTGTCGCCGGCAAACCATGGCCGCGTTGCAGGGCCACGACGTTGCGGGCCTCGCCGGCCGCCGCGTCGGACAGCATGCCGTGAGTCATCGGCACATCGGTCATGGCTGCGGCGCTTTCCATCTGGATGCGGGACGGGAAACACTCGCCACCGGCCAGCACCAGGCGCACCGCTGCGTCCAGCGCCTCGGCACTGCTGTGCTTGTGCATGCAGCCACGCACGGACTCGGGCAAGCCGGTGGTGGCCAGCGCAGCGGCCGGGGATTCGGCCAGCACCAGCACGCGCTGCGGCTGCAGGCACTCGCACAGTTGGGCCAGCTGATGGCAGCCGCTGCCGGGGTCGGACGGCAGTCCGAACACCAGCAGGTCTGCGCCATGCAGCCAGAGGTCAGATTCAATGGGCGCCAGCGGATCGATATCGATCAGGTCCCCGGGGATGTGTGCTTGCGCCAGCAGATGGCGCAGCCCCAGGCGCAACAGTGGATGAGGCTCGATCAAGAGGATGGTGGCCATGGCCGCTCTCTTTTCTTGTAGCGGCAAGCGCGAACCCTGCGACAACCCGCACTTGCGGTCGGAAAATGCCTCGCTATCCTGCGGGATGCATTTTCCCTACGATCCGACAGCGCTCCAGCCCCTTCAGCGTACCCGTCCGGCCTGCTGATGGTCCCTTCGCTTGGAGATGTTGAATCGCCCCGTTTGCGTCTATCCGACGCTTATCAAACCCGATGGCGTTCTTCGACGCCATTGAACTCAGATGTAAAATTTCGTAACTCTGGTAACCAGCATATGAAAGGGGTTGGAGGAAAGCAAGACTGCTCCGGACGGAGCGGGTTTTCCCCATGGTCAATTTTCATGATGCGCGCGGGGAAGGATATGTGGTGTCATCGTCTCGTTGAGAGACGTGCTGTGCAGAATGCGTTATATCAATGACGGGTTCGCGAGTATGACGACCCCCGATCGGGGGGTGCGGTGGCATGAGTTTGAGGGCGGCTCCCCGCTGAAGAGGGGGGTGTGGATGAGCATGAAATGTCGCGCTCAGGCTACTTAGATGATCGCCTCGCCGCGTACCAAGCACGACCAGCAAGTCATCACCACAGCCCAGAGGCTTGGTGACGGTCCCGAGACAAATGCGATCCGTCTTATCGATTCACGATCCGCAACACGCGACGCTTGTCCGAACTGCAATGCGAACGATCCGAGGCCAGCTTCAGCGTGTTTTGCCTGCTCGGCCTGCTGAAGGCTCAGCTCGATTCTGTACTCGATGAAACGGGACTTCCCACCTGATCAACCTTGCCGGCGCCGGGCAGCATGGCTTCCAGCGTGGCCAGCGTATCGGCTTCCTCGATCGGCTTGTCGGTGCGCCAGCGCAGCATGCGCGGAAAGCGCACCGCAATACCGCTCTTGTGCCGCCCGCTTCGGGCGATGCCCTCAAAGCCCAGCTCGAATACCTGCGTCGGCTCCACGCTGCGGACGGGGCCGAACTGCTCCACCGTGGTCCGTCGCACGATGGCGTCGACCGCGCGCATCTCTTCATCGGTCAGGCCGGAATACGCCTTGGCGAACGGCACCAGCGTGCGGCCCGGCGTGCCGGGCGGCGCGCTCCAGACCGCAAAGGTGAAATCGGTATAAAGGCTGGCGCGCCGGCCGTGCCCCCGCTGCGCGTAGACCAGCACGGCGTCGACCGAGTACGGGTCGATCTTCCACTTCCACCAGACGCCCACATCCTTGGTACGTCCCGCGCCATAGGCCGCGCTGGCAGCCTTGAGCATAAAGCCCTCCACGCCGAGATCGCGCGAGGCCTCGCGCAGCCTGGCGAAGTGCGGCCAGTCATCGGCCTGGACCAGCGGGCTCAGTTCCAGCGACGGATGCACATGCCGGGCGATGACCTGGTCCAGCTGCGCACGGCGTTGGGCCTGCGGCCGCGAACGCCAGTCCTCGCCCTGCCATTCGAGCACGTCATAGGCCATCAGGATGGCGGGCGCTTCGCGCAGCAGCTTTGCATTCAGCGTCTTGCGGCCGATGCGCTGCTGCAGCAGCGCAAAGGGCTGCACGCGGCCCTGCTGCCAGATCACGATCTCGCCATCCAGCACGGTGCCGTCGGGCAGCGCCGCAGCCGCGTCGACGATCTCGGGGAAACGCTCCGTAATCAGTTCCTCGCCGCGCGACCACAGCCAGGTCTGGCTGCCACGGCAAACGAGCTGCGCACGGATGCCATCCCACTTCCATTCGACCAACCAGTCTTCGGGCGCGCCCAGCACAGCGTCGAACTGCTCCAGCGGCGCCTGCAGCGGATGCGCGAGGAAGAACGGGTAGGGCTGGCCACCGGCCCGCAGCGCGCGATCGTCTTCGCCTTCCGATGCGATCAACGCCTGGAATCGTGCCGGGTCGGGCCGCGCCGACAAGTCCGTGTAGCCGACCATGCGCTCGGCCACGCGCTTGGGATCGATGCCCGCCACCTCGCCCAATGCGCGCGTCACCAGCAGCCGCGATACGCCCACGCGGAACGCACCGGTGATCAGCTTGAACAGCACCAGCCTGCCGTGCGCGTCGAGCGGCCGCCACAGTGCGTCCAGACGCGGTATCAAGGCTTCAGGCGGCAACCCGCGCAGCGGCAGCAGGCGCTGCTCGACCCATTCGGCCAGGCCGGCGCGGTCGGCATCCGTCGGGTCCGGCAGCAGCAGCGCGATGGTCTCGGCCAGGTCGCCGACGGCCTGGTAGCTTTCCTCGAACAGCCAGTCCGGCAGGTCGGCGGCCTGGCGCGCCAGCTCGCGCAGCATCGACACCGGCACGATCTGCCGCGGCTTGCCACCGGCCAGGAAGTAGACCGCCCAGGCGGCGTCCTGCGGCGGCGCCGCGCGCAGGTAGTCCACCAGCGCAGCCAGCCGCGCCTTCGTCGAGGTGGTGCCGTCGAGCGCGGCGTAGAGCTCGGCGAAGGCCTTCATGGCAACGCTGGCTCGCCGTCGGCGACCGACTCCGCTTGGGCCTCGGTGCGCACGGAATCGTCGTCATCGCCGAATTCAGTCTCGAAGGCCTGCGCCTGCCAGCCGCGCTCGCTCAGGTAGCGCACCATCACCGGCACGTTGCCGTGGGTCACGATGATGCGCTTCGCGCCGGTGGCATCGATTGCCTGCAGCAGCCCGGGCCAGTCGGCATGGTCGGACAGCGCGAAGCCGCGGTCCACGCCACGGCGGCGGCGCGTGCCGCGCAGTTGCATCCAGCCACTGGCGAAGGCATCGGAGGCATCGCCAAAGCGGCGCAGCCACGGCGAGCGCTGCGCCGAGGGCGGTGCCACCACCAGGGCCTGCCGCAGCAGCGGGCTGCGCGGCGGCAGGTCGGTGGCCACCGACATCGGCGGCAGCGCCACGCCCGCTTCGGCATAGGCGGCGTTGAGCATGGCCAGCGCGCCATGGACGATCACCGGCCCGGGCAGGCTGTCCGCGCCGGCGTGGCGCAGCAAGCCGTGCAGGATGCGCTGCGCCTTGCCGAAGGTGTAGGCGTAGACGATGCTGGCGCGCCCCGCCTGCGCGTTGGCCTGCCACCAGTGGAAGATCTCCGCCATCAGCGCCGCCTGCGGGGGCCAGCGGTAGACCGGCAGGCCGAAGGTGCTTTCGGTAATGAAGGTGTCGCAAGGCACGGGCTCGAACGGGTCGCACGTGCCATCCGCCTCGAGCTTGTAGTCGCCCGAGGCCACCCACACCTGGCCGGCATATTCGAGCCGCACCTGCGCGGAACCTAGCACATGCCCGGCCGGATGCAGGCTCAGCGTGACGCCGTGGTGGATGATGCGCTGGCCGTAGGGCAAGGTGTCGAGCGGGATGTTGGGCAGCCGTGCCAGCAGCACGCCGCACCCGGGCTCGGCACACAGGTAGTGCGCGTGCCCCGGGCGAGCATGGTCGGAATGGGCGTGGGTGATGACCGCGCGGTCCACCGGACGCCAGGGATCGATATAGAAATCGCCGGGCGGGCAGTAGAGGCCTTCCGGGCGGGCGACGATGAGATCGCCGCCGCGTGGCGTGTCGGTGGGAAGCGGTCGGGGTGGGTCCAAGCGTGCCTCCTGATGCGCTGCGGCCGGCAGGCGGTCGCGATACCCCGCAGCGGGGGACCAGGGCATCATACGTCGAGGGACCGAAGGGAATGAAGGCGGCTGAGGATGATTATTGTGTCGGTGGGCGCCGACAAATGGTTCGGCCGTGCCCGGCGCCAGGTCAGAACGTTTTTTTCTTTACATGCCAAGCCACGCTAGCACTCGACGTTGTGGCAGATGCGAAACCGATCGTGAATGTCGTGGATGATACGGCCGCGATATACGGCCTGGCGTTCGCTGCCTCCCGGTTGGTGGCCGTCAATGCAATTTCGCTCTTGGCCGGTGTATAGCTCAAGCCATGCTTCACCATCACCGAAGATGAATCTGCAGCGGCCATTGCCTCGCCACTTCCTTCGGTAGCGAACCCCAGGTTGCCTTCAACCCTGGCGAACAAGGTAGATATCCGCATCCCCCCGGTATCATTTCGGCTTACGCTGTTGCTGCTTTCACCGTCCGCCGACTCAATGATTGCCGTCGTGGCAGGCGAGCCCGCCCCTCGAGCCAGCGTGTTCTCGTTAACCTGGAAGCGCGTGCAGCCAGCGAAATCGATCCCAAAACGTCTAAAGAATGAAATCGTACAGTGCACCAGGAATCCAGATGCCACGCCTCGCAGCCTGATGCAATCAGCGCCGGCATCGTTCGAATGGTTCAGTGCTGAAATAAAGCCAATCTTGAGGTTTCTCGTGGGGTCGCCGTTGCCAGCCAGGCTGACGTCCAACGCGGGATTGGATTTCCCCCCGCGAAGCTGGCGACTTGACAGGTAGCACCCACCGTTGATCTCGACGCCATCAACCCCACGCAGCAATACGGGGGCATCACAATAATCAATGACCGCCCCCCCGGTGATCGTTACCAGATCAGTTCCCTGGGAATAGACGCCGATCGCACAGCCGATGGCGGCACCGCCATTGATGATCAGACCAGCAGAATAAGGGCTGTAGTCACCGTCATCATTGACCATATACGCCGTATTCTTCCAATTACAGCCTATAAGCTGCGTGTTGACTGTCCTGACACGGTAAACCCCCTTGTTGCCAAACGCACCGTCGAAGGAACACCCAACTAGCGTCCCCTCGCGCACCCCATCGAGATACACGCCGTAGTCGGCATTCATGAAATTGACGCCGACCAGCAAGAAATCATCGTATTGAGTCGTGCTGGTGCCGGTCACCCACCTGATGCCGATACCCCGCCCGGTGAAATTGCCACCGCAGATCGTCAGCTTCTTTCCGTGATCGCTTTTCCGTATGGCTCCTTTGCCTTCCATGGCACATATGATTTCGGCCCCGTACGCGATGACCGTGACCGCCTTTCCGGAAAGGTCCACCTCCGTCAGCCTGTAGCGACCGCCGGCCGGAAACACCAACGTACCGCCATCCCTGACCCCCGCCACGGCAGCCACGACGGCAGCGGTGTCATCGGCAACACCATCTCCCCGCGCACCGAACCGCCTTACGCTCGTCGGTTCGTCTCCCGGACGATGCGAGGCAGAGCGATCCTCAGTGCCTGCGAGACCTGTTTGCCACCGGAGCAGCGAAGCACCGATGCCCGTTGCAAGCCCTCCGAGAAGAATCCTCCGCCTTTGACTCATATCGTGGCAACTCCATACTCATTTGCCATCGCCCCAGCGCGGCTCTTTTGCTTGAAGCGCAGGCGGGAGAGCACAAGTATTTTCATGGCCGGTTCGCCCGCATCAATATATCGCCGAGATCTCCAATCAGCATGCGATAGCCCATCAATGTATTGCGCGCATCATCAATTTTTCCGGCGATTAGCAGAAAGCCTATGCGACTTAACGGTTCCAGGCAAAGCGTCACAAAAACCAACGTCCACGCGGGCATCCGCCTGAAATGCTTGAACCCGTAAAGCAAGCGGCTACGCAGGGAGTAAAACAAGCGATGTCCCTTTACCTGTTGCGAGGTGCCGCCACCGGCGTGAAACGCCTGGACGTCGGCTATATACATGCTCCGGAATCCGGCTTGAAGGGCGCGTAGCGATAAATCAACTTCCTCGAAGTAAACAAAGAACCGTTCGTCAAATCCGCCCAGTGCCACGAACAGGTCACGACGCATCAAGAAGAATGCACCTATCACCTGGTCTACCTGCCTGTTCGAATCGTGCGGCCATTCCACCATGGCCTGCGTCCATCGCCGGAGGCCCGGAAGGCGATTGAGACCGGTGGCGTTGGCAAAGAAAGATGCCACCGTCGGAAAACGCGAGCAACTGCGCGCCACTTGATTGTTCTCGTCCACGAGTGAAACACCGACAATCCCCACGTCCGCCGCCCCGGGTTCCTTAAGGTAAGTCAACGGTACATGCAAAGAACCGGCAAATAATCTCGCATCCGGATTCAAGAAGAGCACAAACTCTGCCTCGGCAAGCGCCGCGCCTTGATTACAGGCCGCACCAAAGCCGCGATTTCTGGTGTTAACTATTACCTTTACATCAAAAGGCGAATTGGATGCCGCCGCTTCCGCCAGCGAAAGCGAATCGTCACTTGACGCGTTGTCGACAACAATTACCGACCTGACCAGTCCGCCGTGATGCTGCACAATACTTGCGATGGCATCCGAAAGTTGCCCTCGGCTATTCCAGTTCACCAGAACAATATCAAGCATGACCGAGCCCTCCCTTGTTCCACCTGAATCGGTTCGGCGTCATAAAGAGCCAATACCAGAACCAGACCTGAATCCAGGTTGACAGCAATGAAAAATACTGGTCTTGGAAGAACTGCATCACCAACGGGTACACCGACGCAGAGTAATAAAAGATCCAGACTCCACCACTCGAGCGCGCTTTCCTATACAACCAGAAGTGCAAAATCAGGAACACCGGTGGAATTAGCACGCCAAGGTACGAAAAGTCGCGGAAGTAAACCTCGTACACCGTATACACATTGGTTGGATCCGGGACGAACGCATACCCTTTCATCAAGGATACGGGGGCCATATCTGAAAGGCCCAACGCATATTGAATGGAGATAAACAGGCGAAACGTATTTTCGCCCCAGCTTAGATCCGGACTCCACTCCACAAGGCGGGAAAACGCAAGAAGCGGACCAATTGTGTAGCCCCGCAAACTTTCGAGAAAAGACGTCGCGTTTTCCGCGACGCCGTCATCCGCGGAAATTCCTTTGGCAGTCATCGTCGTCACGAATATCAATAGCGTAGTGAATACTACTAACGCGATTAATAATCCCCGCATACGAATTGCGCCGACGGTCATCAACGGAACCAGAGCCAGACACAAAAAGAACAAGATATAGGTCCGGCCGGTGCTGAGGTAGCAGTAACATAGGCTCACCGCAAAGGAAAGGCACAGGCGACCAGCTCCCAAATTTGACTGGCGGTAGAGAAATATTGATACGGAAGTAGTTGCAAAGGAAAGTACCCACAGGTATGCCAATATCCCGTAGCCTTGTCCGTCCTCAGTCATCCCCGCACGGAGCGTTATATAACCCACGACAGTAAAAACGCTCTCCCCATCCGCAATTTCCGTAGCTCGCCCGTAGACGAGCGGGAGGGCAATGATCGCCACTAGTTGCGCGATGTCAATAAATCTGTTTTTTTTCGCAATGACCCCGTGCCGCCAGACTCTTGCGCTCTCCCTCCGGAGTCGCAGATGGCACCAGAACATAATAAGCAATGCAAGAAGCTTTGCCGTCAGGATAAGAAGGACAAATTCCGTTGATACCGGGATGAAGCTATCCCGCGACAGATAATATCCAAGGAGCAGGGAGAACCAAAGGAAGAAGTAGATCTGGAATGGATTCCCAAACCCCAATTGTCGCCGACTCGCTGCCAGCAACCCCGCCAACGTAACGAGCAGCAATACCTCAAACATTCCGCACCCTAGAATAGTATGCTAACGCGCTGGCGTCGAAGATCATACGCCCCACCCACGCCCAAGCGGCACCATGAATACCGTATCTATCGAGGAGAAAATATAGCGCGACAACGAAAATCGGCAGTTCGATGACATGCAATGTCGCAGTCAGATTGGCTCGCCCACCGGCCTGAATCAGCGCGTAAAACATGGAGCCAATCGCATTGGCAAAGACTCCGAGACACAGGACTTGACCGATTGCAATCGATTCGGGTTTCAGATGACCCTTTATCCACCACAAGAGCACCTCAGGCAGCAGCAAGGCCATTAATATGCTCACCACCGCCATTAATCCGACCATGATGAACAACCAGCGACGAAAATAGGGGCGCCACTCGCCAGGATGCTCATGCATCAATCGGCTCAGAGTCGGGAACATTACCGACGATACCGAGCTTACCAATATCAGGCTCTGCGTCACCATCTCATAAGGCAAAACATAGACCGTCACTGCCGCAGCAGAGATGACCGAGGCAATAACAAAGCGATCTGCCTGGACCAGGATCGGGCTTACTATGCTACTGACGGTGACCCATCCGCCGAAAGCGAACAACGACCGGGCGATTTTCGGAGAATAGACTCCCTTATATGCGACTCCACCATTCCGCATGCATCGGGCAGCCAGGTAGTCAAATGCGAACAAAGCAAGAACCCTGCTGACTACTAGCGTTGCAATCAGCCACGGAAGCTGATTGGTATAGAGTGTCACCAGGTACGGTCCGCCAAAATTGATGACGCCGAGTCCCGCGCGCAATAAGCTAATACCTTTGAAGTTCAGGAAGGCTTCGTTCATCCCGCGATAGGTGGCACTCATCGCCTGGGCCGGTAGCGCGATCGCTAGCAATATCATGGCCGAGCGGATCTCAAGCGGGGGCGTACCATGCGCATCGATCCAGGCGTATCCACCCAGCAACGCGGTCGCCGCAACCAAAATGCCACCAACCAGCCCAGCCAGGAGAGTAATGCGACGGGCTGTCGCCAGCACGTGCGGTATATCTGCCAGATTGTTTGCGCCCCGCAAACTGGATACCAACTGCGTCAGTGCACGGCCGATCCCGAGATCCAGCGCGCCCGCATAGCCGATCAATCCCCATGCCAGCGCTAGCAACCCAAACCGTTCGTTTCCGAGCTTCTGTATGAGTTGTGGGACCGTGACAGCGGCGACGAGTAATGGGAGCGCCAATCCAGCCAGATTCCAGGAAATATGGGATAGCCGCATGATCTACACGATCTCAATCTGAGGTCGAGCCTGGCAATGTCCGGCCAGGGTCTGAACGCGGCTTCATCCTGCCCACCAGCCATCGACCTACCAGTGCGGAATATTTCGGCTCGGTTTCGACATAGCGTTGAAGATCATCGGCCGCGCTCCCGACCGCTAGGCGCAAGAGCGGGATTTCACGGCCGCGCCCCAACGCCAAGGTGGCGATCAGCGGGCGCTGCGCAACCAGGGCGCCGGAGAGACGCTCGAAATCGATCGCAGCGTCCAGTGGCCGTGCCGGCGGCGCGAAGGCAAGGTCGTGGTTCATTGATGTGTCGGGATAGAGGTAACGTCTTTCAGCCAAGCCGCCAACTAGGAAGCAACGGCGCCGGCCATGCTTCGTTGAAAGTGGCCGGAGTGCCCGCCTTGAATGACGCCCTGATCAGAGCGCATTGCAGAATGCAGAGCGCTCGCAAATCTCCGCGGCAATGACAATCCTCAGCATCAGACACGATGCTTGAACGTGTGAGCGATCCGGACAGACGGATGGTTTGGCGTCTTACCCGGTTTCAAGAATTATCGGCGGCGCTGGCAGCGTCAGGGCGTATCTATGTGCGGCAACCCATATATGTGTTTCGCCGGAGCCGCATCGACGTCGCTAGACGTCTGCTTGGCGGCAGCGCCTGGCTCGCCTTTCATGGCGACGTCAACAACCGTTCATGGCGATGCAGGAGCGCTGACAATTGCGCCCCCGCTAGCTCGTCGAGCAAGTCGTGATCCCGCGCGTTCAGCATGGACGTCAGTGAGGCGTAGTCGTCCATTGCCGGCCCGTCCGTGCGGCGAATATCGAGCATTTCGCCCCGGCGTTCGATTTCTGCGATCCGGAATGCACACGCAGAAATGGGTACGCTTTCGCTCTCGCGACCTTCGCCCGGAACTGGCGCAAGCCCCGTAGCCGGCTGGCAAGCTAGCGAAGGGGGCCTGCCGCACAGTCCGAAATCACAGGTTCGAGCCAATAAAGTGTGGTGGCTCGCACAAAAATAATTTACATTAACTTTGATGCCGCAAAAGTGGCCTGCTCGGAATCCACTTTGAATAAAGTTGTTATAGTTCAGTCACTTAGGTAAGAACCGAGGATGAGCGAAGATCACGGCGCATCGGCCGCCACCAAGCTGACCCGGACGGAATTCGCCGTTGTGCGCGCCTATGCGCAAGGCATGCGGCCGGTCGACATCGCCAACCGCTACCTGTCCGATCCGGACGATGACGACGCGCTGACCGAGAGCCAGGCCATCGCGCGGATCCTCGCGCTGCGGGACCGCCTCGTCCAGTTTGCCTTGCAGCATGACCGCCCGGACATCGCGGAGATGTTCGAGGCGCTGCGCGGGCGGTCCGACGTGGGCATGACGCGCCGGGTCGATGCACTCTCGTCGCTGGAAGGATTAGGGCAGGGTCGGCCGGCCTCGGGGCACGAAGTCGGACTGTGGTTCGGCCCAAGCCTGGCACGCCGTCTCGCCGCCGCTGGCATTCACAAGATTTCCGATCTCGCCAGCCTCGCCAATGCCCGCGGCAGTAGTTGGTGGCGCGCGGTGCCACGAATTGGCCCGAAGTCGGCGGAGGTCATTACACGATGGTTGATCGAGCAACGCAAAGCGGAAAAAGATAACAATACGGCACTTATTGGGGCACATATCGTGCCGCCTTCCGAGGTCTTCCAGCGCCCCGCCATCGTGCCGCTTCCATTGGGTCCACACATGGCGTACCCGGTACCGCTTGAACATATGCAGGAGCCGCCGTTGGGCCAGCCTGCCCCGGACGCGGCGGGATCGGACCTGGAGCGCGTCCGGCAATGGCTCGACGCCAAGCCGAGGTCACCCCATACGCGAAGCAGTTACCGAAAGGAAGCCGAACGGCTACTGCTCTGGCTGGCGAGAGAGCGTCTGCAGCTGGCAGATCTCACAGTGGAATCGTTGCAAAGATATGTAGCCTTTCTGCGGGCACCCGAGCCGGCCGCGTTCTGGTGTGGGCCGGCCAGCCCACGGGATCGCGTCCATTGGCGGCCTTTCGAGGGACCACTGCGCGCCAGTTCGCAGACGGCGGCACTGAGGGTGATTCGTGCCATGTTGAAGTCGCTGTCGATGGCAAAGGCGTTCGGGGGCAGCATCGATCTCGTCGACACGCCAGCTATCAGCGCTAGTGTCGCCGTCGAGCCACATGGACGTAGTGCGCTCGCGCGCAGTGACATCGACGAATTCCTGGACTGGCTGGGCACGCAAGGTGAGTCAAAGTGGCAGGCAGCGTTCGCTGCCGCCTTGCTGGTCCGGGACGGATTCAGGCTCGGCGAGCTTGCCAGCATTCCCTGCGACGCGCTGCAAACGGAAGGTTCTGAAGCTTGCCTGCGTTGGCATGACGCGAAGGCACGATCTCGCGCCTTGGCCCCGGATACGCTTGCCGCGTTGCGGAAGCATTGGGTACGGCGCGGCCTGACGGAGTCCCCGCCCCGTGGCGCGGCGCTTCTGGGGCCGACCGATTATCCGCCGACTCGCCGAGGCGCCGCGAAGCGCCTGGCGGGGTCCGCGGCCGGCTATGGAGCCAGCGGTCTCGATCAGTTGTTGCGGGCCGCGTGGAAGACCTACGCGAGCACGCAGGCGAAGACATTGCCCGCGTTCACACCTAGACAGATTCGTTCCGCGGCAGTGTGAAGGCGCAGGGAACGCCATCAAGGGGCCCTCCCCCAACGCGGGATCGGAGCCGGTACGTCCTAGAGCAACGTCTTGTCCAGGCCAAAACGCGTCTTGAGCGCTTCGACCAGCGCCTCGCGCGCGCCGCGGTCGGTGAGTTGCACATCGAGCATGACCCGCCCGGAATCCCATTCCTTGATGGTGCCTAGCAACTGGCCGCCTTCGGTACGGATCTTGTACTGGCGACTGATTTCCTTCACCTTGCGCGATTTGCCTTCCTGGGCCTGCTTGCGGATGGATTCCACTTCGCGGCTCGACAAGCCGTCGGTCATGATGCGTGCTGCCAGGTCGCGCGTGCGGTCCTCGCCGGCGAGCTTGAAATAGAGCGTCAGCTCGTACCCCGCCGCAATGCCGATAGCGTTCGGCCGTTCGCGCATGACACCGAGCACCGATTCCGGCAATCGCAGCAAGGCGAGCGTCTTGTTCACCGTGCCGGCGGAGATGCCGGTCAGTTCGCAGATGTCCTCCTCCTTCTGTACCTTGCCCTCGTCCAGCAACTGGCGCCAGGCGATCGCATTGTCGAGCGCGGACTGGTCCGACCGCTGCTCGTTGAGCATGAAGGATAGGCGGTAGAAATCCAGATCACTGAGATCATTTTCGACAAAGCATTCCATCTCCAGCTTGCCGGCGGATGCCAGGGCACGCTTGCGATAGTGGCCATCGATCAGGATGTAGTGGCCCGGACGGGATGGGTCCGGAGCGGCAAGGCCGGGCGTCTTCTGTCCGTGCGTGGCGATCGACGCGGCACGCTCCTGCACGACGGCAGGGTCGTAGATCCGGCGGGCGTTGAGCGGATTGTCGTGCAGGTGGGTCAGGAGAATGCGGACCAGAGGGCGGGAGCTCTCCGTTTCGGCACTTTCAGCGCTGAAAGACAGCGCCGGTTCTGGCGGGCGACCCTGTAGCAGCCCGTTCGGATGCTGCGAAATTGCGGCCTCCGCGCGCGCAAAACGGTCCATGGAATCGTTACGGGTCTTTTCCGCTGCCATGCCGGCCAGCATGCCTGCTTTCAGGCTCTTCAGTTTTGTAGCCATGCCTTAATGCTCAATCAAAGACAACACTTCATCGACCATCATGTCGACCTCCTGCACGGCTTCGCGCGCGCCAGCGACACCGTGGACGGTGCAACCGATCGCCTGGCACTCCCGGAACGCCGAACGCGAACCGATCATCGAATTCAGCAGAGGAACTTCGCCGTCGTCACCAAGGATCTCGATTGCCTGACGCGCGATGGAAACACGCCTTTGCACCATGTTCGCCATCACGCGAATCAACAGCGTTTCATTCTGGACTTGCGCGTGTTGTGCGAGGGTTTTTGCCGCCACCGCAGCCCACAGGTCGGGCGGTGACGGAACCACGGGGATGATGGCCAGATCGGAAATCAGCAGGGCGCTGGACGGCGCAGCCGAGTGCACGGCCGGCGGGCAGTCGACAACAATGTAGTCGTAGTCATTGACGAATTTGCGGACTTCCCGGTGCATTGCGCCGCCGGACGGCGCCAAACCAATTACCGAGGCGGGGAAAGGACGCTCGTCGCTGGCCTGAGCCGCCCATCTTGTCGCCGTGCCTTGTTCGTCCATATCGACAAGCATCGAGCGCGCGCCCCGCAGGCCCAGCGTTCCGGCCAGATGCATGCTCACCGTCGTCTTGCCACACCCGCCCTTCTGGTTGAAGACTGTGATGATTTTTGCTGCCACAAGGACCTCTCTTTCAGCGCTGAAAGTGCGCGGTTAACTTTAGGCGCCACTTTAGCCAAATCCAGGTGGCGCATCAACCGTATTCTAAATTTTTATAACATTTGTAGTTAGACAAGCGAGTGCGATCACTCACCGCGATGGGGTGAAACTGCCAATGTTTGATATTTCCGCTTGAAATGCGGCAGTCAATCCGCCTAAAGTATTTGTAGTGCGCTTTACGGCGCACATGACAGACCAGGACAAATCTGGTTATGATGCGCCCTACAGTCGAGTCAAGTCGTGTCAACCTCGTCGGCTTCCGTTCGGTATCTACGAGAATCAACGTGCTTGAACGGTTGTTTGCGTGGTGTACAAGAGAACTTGCTTCGAAAGGAAATTCCTATGGCAACCGGTACGGTCAAGTGGTTCAACGAGACCAAGGGCTTTGGCTTCATTACCCCGGACGACGGCGGTGCGGATCTGTTTGCGCACTTCTCCGAGATCCAGGGCGCTGGCTTCAAGACCCTGAAGGACGGTCAACGCGTGACCTTTGAGGTCAAGCAAGGCCCGAAGGGTCTGCAGGCATCGGCCATCAAGCCCGCCTGATGAGCGTGCGCCACGCAGCTTGCTGCGTGGCCATCGCCCGAAAACAAAAAAGGCAAGCCTCCAGCTTGCCTTTTTTGTCGTCCGCGCCTTCGTCAGCCCAGCTTGCGGACGCTGGTTCGGGACGGCTGCAGGATGAGGGCCTTCGAGGAGTCCGCATCGACCTTGGCGCCGGGGTAGACCACCAGCACGTCCTTGAGTGCCTTGCGAAACAATGCGCGAAATTTGCGCTCGCTTTCGGTTTCCGTGCCGAACTGCATCTGCAGGGCCTCCCACGGGATCTCGGTGCGTCGCTGGATTGTAAAGAATCGGTACGTTAGCCACGAGTAAACGTCCAACGCAAACGGCGACTGCTTGAGCGCCTTCAGCGCGCGCATGTCGACCGGTACGGGACGGTTAACCAACTCGTTGAAAAAGGGCTCTGAGAGCACCACAAAGCTCTCGAACATGGAGCCCTGGCCCGGCTGCATGGGATCCCACCACGTCGACAGCTGATCGGCCAGCAAGTAGCCGACACGGTCGATGGACAACGGCTCGTGGCTGCTGTTCTGGTTCTGGCTTGGCGTGGACTTGTTCTGGACGATCGCGATGGTCGCCGAGAACAGGCGGATCATCTGCTGTCGGACCAGCGTCATCGTGCCGCGCTTGCCACCCGTCGCCATCGGAATGCCGAGGTTGTACATGAACTCCGACAAGGAATTGCCCAGCGAGATGCGTCGGTCTTCCACCGTGCCGGTGAATTCCCCCCGCTTCTTCTTGGCCATGATTTCCTTGCCGATCCAGGCAAGCATCAGGCGCGGATACGACCCATAGGGATAGCCCAGCGAAACCGTTTCGGAGACCAGCTTCTGCCGGCCGTTGCTGGCGCGCTCAGAGCGCTGCTGCGTGAAGTAGCCAGGCTGGATCATCAGCGAAATGTTGCCGCTGGTACGCGTCCACACGGGAGGCGCGCCTTTGGGCGCGCGATACGGCAACGTGACCTGGACGCTGGCACGACTCAGGAACCCGACTTCGCCGCTTTGCCAGGCGTCCTCGCGCTCCATGGCTTGCGCCTCGTCGAACAGACGTTGAAATTTCTCGGACGGAACCAGGCTGTTCTCGTTGCCAGGAACAATGATGCGGGATGGCTCGCCGTCCATATCCAGGACGGTGCGATCCCCCGCGGCGACCGGGGAGCGTTTGATGGGCATAGTGGCGTGCTTCGGATTACCCGCCTTTTTACGCGAACCCGTAAACCTTGTCACGCAGAAACGGGTACGTATACGTTTCTACGGTGCTTCCCTGAATGCCGATTGGGTTGAGGTGCCGTGTTTACCTCGTTGACGGCAGGCTGGTTGTCGGTGGGCAACCCGCAGGGGTTGTCCACGGATGGCCAGACCTTGGCTACAAGTAAACGATACAGATACGGGTTAACTACTTGTAAACCGTATACGGAGAGGTCAGGGCATTGATTTCAAAGAAGAATTGAACCGCCCGCGAACCAGATTCTGCGGAGAACCGTACTCAATTCTGCGAAGGCCCGAACCTGAATCTGCGCAAGACCGAACCTGTTTCAGCGGAAACCCCGAACCGGATTCTGCGTGGATAACCTGTTGTTCCCACAGGCTTTTCCACAGCAAGACAGCTCGTTAGCGTACCTGTTTCTGCGATGAAAGCGCGGTTTCGGGTGTTTGAGTGCGCCTGGGCGGCGGGTTTACGGAGTTATCCCCGCAGAAATAGGTTCGTGCTGGCATATACCCATCGCCCTTCCGCCGCAAAGCGTACCCGTTTCTGCGCCACACCAGGGCAAAGCGTACCTGATTCTGCGCTAAGGCCCGGTGCAGCGCTGGGACCTCGCGGGCGTACCCAATTCTGCGGCGTACCTATTTCTGCGATCTCGGCTCAAGGTGGGAGCGCAGCGTGACCGTACCCATTTCTGCGTCCATCGAGACGACTCCTGTTGAGCCTAGCGTACCCGTTTCTGCGGATACTTCCCGGGCGGCATCAGAACCTTCATCGCACATTCTATTATACACCGGGCCTTGGCTAAAAGCCAGTGCTTACTTTCAACGTATACGTGGTCGCATGGGGGTATCTCGCCCGTACCCGTTTCTGCGATGCGCGCGCTGCCGGACGCGGCCAATCGATGTCGGCCCGACATGGAGTTGCTACCCCGCGTACCTATTTCTGCGCTTCGTTGTCGTCAGGAAAACCAAAACGGGCGTACCCATTTCTGCGGAGTGCGTAAACATCGAGCTCTAGGCGGCTGCATGCCGCGCTGCAACATGGCGCGTACCCGTTTCTGCGAGGAAAAGTGATGCTGACCGACGCACCTGGTGGAGTGTGTTTACGCAACGCCGGCGAGGCCCTTCGCGCGTATCCAGGCTTCTGCGTACCCATTTCTGCGGGCCAGTTTCCGGCGGGGGGTTGCGCGCGGCCCGCTGCGTACCTGTTTCTGCGGACAAGAGGCGGCGGCAGCGTACCCATTTCTGCGTGGTGCGCCGCAATGCGTTACTTCAAACGAATGGGATTCGAGCGCGGGCGTACCCGTTTCTGCGAACGAGAGCTAGCCGCGGAAGAATGTGCTGTAGCAGTTCGGGGACTGCACCGCAGTGGGCCAGGAGGAAGGGGATGAAAACGGCGCCGACTGGCGTACGCTGGTGGCGCCGGGCACAAAAAAACCCGCCTCGGGGGCGGGTTTCTTGTCGTGGCGCGCAGGGCGCGCCGCGTGCCAGCTTACAGCGGGGTGATGTTCGCGGCTTGCAGACCCTTCGGGCCGTTCTTGACTTCGAACGACACACGTTGGTTTTCCTGCAGCGACTTGAAACCGTCCGAGCGGATTTCCGAGAAGTGAGCGAAGAGGTCGTCGCCACCTGCGTCCGGCTTGATGAAGCCGAAGCCCTTGGCGTCGTTGAACCATTTGACGATACCGGTTTGCATGATTTGCTTTCCAGAAAAAATAAAATAAACGAATGACGAATGCGCCACTCTACACGGAACTCAAGGAAAGGACACCATGGACAACCGAAGTACCAGACGGTGGCTAACGAATGAACTGTTGCCTCGTCGCTTGAATCTAGTGCGATTTATACGGGGGATCGATGCTACCGTCAAGCTCGGGATGGCCCGTAGCGGGGGCTGGCATCACATTCCTGCGCTGTGGGATCATCACGCGCTTTACATGTTGTTCATGCGTCGGCGCGGGCACCTGCGCGGCCATTCTGCGCCAGAGTACGCTGGCCGCAGCCCTGTGCGCCATGCGTGCTCAAGTCATGGCCGCCGCTACACCTGCCGTGGCGGCTGTTGTCCATGCGGCAGCCCGATGCCATAACGACAGACTTTCAGGAGACCTTTGATGTCGATACCGGAACCCGCTTCCAAGGCGGCCGGCCCCGCCGCAGGCCAGCCCACGCCCTCCCTGCTCGAGCGGATCTTCAGGCTATCCGAACACCAGACCGATGTGCGTACCGAAGTCCTGGCGGGGATGACCACCTTCCTTACGATGGCGTACATCATCTTCGTGAACCCGTCGATCCTCGGGGATGCCGGCATGCCCAAGGATGCGGTCTTCGTGGCAACCTGCGTGGCGGCCGCGATCGGCACGCTGATCATGGGCCTGTACGCCAATTATCCGATTGCCATGGCGCCGGGCATGGGCCTGAATGCCTACTTCGCGTATACCGTGGTGAAGGGCATGGGTTTTGCTTGGCAAGCCGCGCTGGGCGCCGTGTTCATCTCGGGCTGCCTGTTCCTGCTGGTGACGCTGTTCCGCGTGCGCGAAATGATCGTCAACGGCATTCCGCACTCGATCCGCGTGGCGATCACGGCGGGCATCGGCCTGTTCCTGGCGATCGTCGCGCTCAAGAACGCGGGCATCGTTACCGCCAGCCCGGCCACGCTCGTCACTATCGGCGACCTGCACCAGCCGTCCGCCGTGCTCGCGATCGTCGGCTTCTTCGTTATCGTTTCGCTGGACCAACTGAAGGTGAAAGGCGCCATCCTGATCGGCATCCTGCTGACCACGGTGCTGAGCTTCCTCTTCGCTGGCAATACGTTCCACGGCGTGTTCTCCTCGCCGCCGTCGATCAGCCCCACGCTGTTCAAGCTCGATGTGTCCGCGGCGTTGTCGATCGGCATCATCAACGTGGTGCTGGTCTTCTTCCTGGTCGAACTGTTCGATGCGACCGGCACGCTGATGGGCGTGGCCAACCGCGCCGGCCTTCTCAAGGCCGGCCGCATGGACCGCCTCAACAAGGCGCTGATGGCTGACAGCACGGCCATCATGGCCGGCTCGTTCCTCGGCACGTCGTCGACCACGGCCTATATCGAAAGCGCTTCGGGCGTGCAGGCGGGGGGACGCACCGGCCTTACTGCGGTGACTGTTGCGGTCCTGTTCCTGGCCTGCCTGTTCATCGCGCCGCTGGCCGGCACGGTTCCGGCCTATGCCACCGCGCCGGCACTGCTCTATGTGTCCTGCCTGATGCTGCGCGAGCTGCTCGATATCGACTGGAATGACGTGACTGAAGTTGTTCCGGCCGTTCTGACGGCGCTCGGCATGCCGTTTACCTATTCTGTGGCCAATGGCGTGGCGTTCGGTTTCATCACCTACGCGGTGCTCAAGCTGCTGACCGGACGGGCCCGGCAGGTGCCGGCGATGGTGTGGATCATCGCGGCCGTGTTTATCTTCAAGTTCTACTATCTGCCCGGTCACTGACACTGGGAAGCCGTAGCATCGCCTGTCCGAAATGCATGCTGCGGCGACTGCCGCGTACCCGTTTCTGCGTGGTATGGCGCAACAAGGCGTACCCGTTTCTGCGGGGCGGTCACACCCTGGCCCATTGCCATGGAAGCGCCTATTTGGGAAAAATGCAGCGAATGCGATGCTTCATGTGCGCTTCATCCCAAAGGATGAGTCCGGCATGAGATTGGTCGGACATCCCCCACTCGGGGCTGGACAAACCGCTGCAAATGCACTGAACTAGAGACGTGGCAAACGGAGGGGCGCGTGACGCGCCCCTTCTCGACTCCGGTTCATCCCGGCAAGGCGCCAGCGAGCGCCGTGATATATCTTCGGCAAGTCCGCCCGTCGTGGGACGCATCCGATCAGACCGTATTTCAATACGGCATCGCCACCACGAAGACAGAGCGTGCGGACACACGTGCGCCAAACAGACAAGAATTTCAAGACAGAAGAGTGGTAAACGCGAACGTGTAGTGCCGGGGGTGTTGTACAACGGGGATCAGATATGAACGCAGGAGAAATCCGGCGACCCGCCATCGGGCCCATCAGCGAGTCCGCCAATCGTTCCATGCATCGAACCTGGGCAGTGTTGGGAGACGCCACAGGAGATTCAGCGACCCGCAAGATCCGCCATGACGGCGCAGCGGTGTCCGACGTGACCACTCTGCTCGAGGAAGGCGATTTGTCCTCGACCACGCGCCAGGCCGTTGAGAATCTGCTGCGGCGGCATCGGCTGCTTGAAGCCGAGCTGGTCCGCCAGCGCGAACTGCTGCAGGAATGGATCCTGAGCCAGCAGACCTACAAGGCGCTGTACTACCAGTATTCCGGGCAGACGCCCGAGTCGCCGCGCGTCGAGTTGATGCGCGAGCGCGATATTGTCCGCCGCCGTCTCCAAGAGGAACTGCACCTGGGCAGCGATCCGCTCGCCGCCATGGGCGATCCGGCGCATAGTCAGTCCAGTTCGTGATACCGACGTCGAGTCCGCGGCGTGCGCACCGGCCGGGAGGGTCGGTGCCAATGCGCCGGGAAACCGGGGTGAACAATAAGCCCAACGTCCGGGAGATCGTTATGGACCGACTGTGCAAGGCGCCGGCACGCGCTGCGCAGGTCGTGGTCGTGTCGCGTCATGAGGATTTTGGTTTTACCCCTGCCCAGTTCGGGCCGGGCTGGGACGTGCGCCGCATCCAGCAGGTGCGCGACCTCGAGCGGGTCGTCCGCGGGAGCGCGCCCATGGCGGGCGTGATCGACCTGCAAGCCGAATACAGTGATGCAGAATTCGCGCAACTGGAGCAGAGCCTGCAACACCAGCACGTGACGTGGGTGGCGATCACCACCGACGCCCAACTGGCGGACCAGCGCGTGCGCATCCTGATCCGCGATTACTGCGTCGACTACGTGCGTACGCCCTTCTCGCACGACGAGTTGTTGTACACCCTCAAGCACGCGCATGGCATGGCCTGCCTGCATCATGGCCGCGCCACCGAGATGGCGTCGCACGGCGCGATGATCGGCGAATGCGCGCCCATGCGCAGCATGTTCCGTTCGTTGGCGAAAGTCGCGCACAATGAAGCGCCGGTATTCATTTCGGGCGAGTCGGGCACGGGCAAGGAGCTTGCCGCCCAGGCGATCCACGAAGCCTCGAGCCGGCGCAAGGGGCCATTTGTCGCGATCAACTGCGGTGCCATTCCATCGCACCTGGTGCAGTCGGAACTGTTCGGCTACGAGAAGGGCGCCTTCACCGGTGCGAACCAGCGCAAGATCGGCTGGATCGAGCAGGCGCAGGGCGGCACCTTGTTCCTCGATGAAATCGGCGACCTGCCGCTCGAAAGCCAGGTGGCGCTGTTGCGCTTCCTGCAGCAAGGCACCATCACACGGCTGGGCGGACACCAGTCCATTCCGCTGGATCTTCGCATTATCTCGGCCACGCACGTGGACCTGGTGGCGGCGCAGGCCGATGGCCGCTTTCGCTCGGACTTGTTCCACCGGCTGTGCGTGCTGACGCTGACGATTCCGGCGTTGCGCGAGCGTGGCGAGGACATCCTGCTGCTGGCCAATGTCGTGCTGGCCGAGCATGGCCACGAAGCCCACCGGCGCATCCGCGGATTCTCCCCCTGCGCCACGCAGGCGATGATGCAGTACGCGTGGCCGGGCAATGTGCGCGAGCTGATCAACCGGGTGCGGCGCGCCATCGTCATGACCGACAACCGCAAGATCACGGCGGAGGACCTGCAGCTGCATGGGGGAACGGAGCTGCCGCGCAAGACGCTCGATGCCATTCGCGAAGAAGCCGAGCGCGAGGCGATCCGCAGCGTCATGGCCAGCCACGGCTTTCATGTCGTGCCCGCCGCGCGCGAACTGAACGTGTCGCGCGTGACGCTGTACCGGCTCATGCACAAGCACAACATTCGCGTGGAAACGCAGCCTGCCGCAGGCGAGTAGCACCGGCCCGTCACGCTCCAGGTCGCGCGGCTGTAGCGCACCTCAGGCGCTCCAGGGAAAGGGGAACTGGCGACGTCCGCTCTCCGGTTCCCCTTTCCCCATGCCTTGCGGCACGTCAGCGCACAACGGTGTTGGCCGGCACGGATGGCTTGCGCGCCGTCCCGGCGGTGTCTTGCGTCCCGGCGGCCGGCGTGGTCGCCAGGTTCATGCTGATCTTGCCGCGCGTATGGCGCGGCTGCGCATAGCCGCCTTCACTGTGGCGGCCGGGCGCCGTGTCGCGGCGGTCCAGGCCATCGCGTGCCTGCCGCTCACTCGGCGTCGCGGCGCCCGGGTCCTGCTTGAACTGCAATTCGCCCCATGCCCAGCCAAAACCGCGCACATAGATATCGTTGCTCACGGCAGCATGCGAGTTGGCGCTGGCATTGTCGGGCCGGTCGAACCAGGCATAGCTGGCCGCTGCGGCGCTGGTCGAGAACAGAGCCAGGGCGGCGGCAAGGCATCCGGCTTTCATGGGTCGCTCCCTCCCTTGGTGGAAAAAAGTGCCCGCCGGGGGACGGAGCACAAATTCCTGCTGGTTTGCGGCGCTCTCCTGTGGCGCGCCGTGGTCCAGGTCTAGTGTCCCGTCCTGCGCCGGTATGCCGAAATCGCAAGCGCCCGGCTCCACAGCGCGCAAGGCGATACGGGCCGCTCGGGCAAACGCGGATACGGCAGCAACGGCGCCGACAACAGATCGATCACGGACGGTGGCGGTCCTGCCAACCGGTGCGAGCGCCGACGTGCCGTCATGCGTGCTGGCGGATGACGCATGGCTGGGGCTCCTCCTGCATGCTGCAGGTCATTTTGCTATGTCTCTTGACGACTCCCGTTCAGACAGAGAGCGACAAGTATGCCAATGGCCGCAAACGCTTGTTTTATGCGGCTTTCGGGGAAGTGCAAGGGGCTCATGGTGGGCTTGCGCCGCGGCCGCTGACGAATCGGTTACGTTGCTGCAACGCCGACATTCCCAATCTTGCACCGCGACGGCCAGCGGGCTTAAGACTCACATGCCGCGATCCCGCGCCCCGCGCGGCATGACACCTCGGCAGGCGCAAAGCCTGACGAATCGGGTGCGGTTACAGCGCTGATACAGGCGCCACGTCCGTATCCCTTGCACGCTGGCACGGCAGGACGCAGAAACGGGTACGCTTCAACGCAGTGGTGAGGTGGGTTGCGCCGCAGCCGCCGACTCGCTGGCACCGCTCGCGGTGGCGCCCGAAATTGGCTTGGGGCCGGGCTGGCTACGCTCGCAGCCCCCGGTGACGAGGCTCAATCCGAGCAGAAGGAGGGCGGTCAGGATCCGCCCCGGGGTGATTAGGGTCACATTGCCTCCTTTCGCAGTCCTTGCGGCGCAGGTCGCGTCACAGGCGCTGGCAAGCGTGCCTTGTCTTACTGTAGCAGGTTGGTTCCGCACTGCCGGGCATGGCGCCCCCGGCTCGGTGAAGCGCACCAATGCGCAGTATCATGAACGCAGGTGCCGCGTCCGCTGCGTGCTGTCCCTAATGCTGCGAAGGACCTCCCGAGCATGGCCGCCGAAGAACATAACCTGCCAGATGACCGACATCGCCACTCCGGCGCGTCGCGTCCGCCCCCGGGCGCGCGGCGTTACCTGCCTGATCGCCATACCGGGCAGCGCACCGTCCGCGTGGTGACGGCCGCCGTGCAGTCATGGTTTGCCCACCGCGCCGCCAGCAAGGGCGCGGCGCTGTCGTTCTACATGCTGTTCTCGCTGGCCCCGATCCTGGTACTCGTGATTTCCATCGCGGGGCTGTTCTTTGGCGCCGAAGCGGCGCGTGGCGAGATCTTCGAGCAGCTGCAGGGTCTGGTCGGCGAGCAGGGCGCCAGCGCGATCCAGGGTATCCTGGCCGCCACGCACCGTGCCGGCGGCAGCGGCCCGGCCGCCATGATCGCCACGGGCATCCTGTTTGTCGGCGCGACCAGCGCCTTTGCCGAGCTCAAGAGCAGCCTGGACGATATCTGGCACGTGCCCGTGCCGGCCACTGCGGGCTGGCAGCAGCTGCTGCGCTCGCGCCTGCTGTCGTTCAGCCTGGTGCTGGTGCTGGCGTTCATGTTGCTGGTGTCGCTGATCGTCAATGCCGCGCTGGCCGTGGTGGAACGCTTCTGGGGCCAGCTGTGGACGCAGTCCTGGTTCGCGCCGGTGGCGGACGTGTTGTCCACGCTGTTCTCGTTCTCAGTCGTGACGCTGCTGTTCGCAGTGATCTTCAAGATGCTGCCCAATGCACGCATCGCCTGGCGTGACGTCACCATGGGCGCGATCATCACCGCGCTGCTGTTCTCCGTCGGCAAGCGCGGGATTGGCCTCTATCTCGGCAACAGCGCGGTGGCGTCTTCCTACGGGGCGGCGGGCTCGGTCGTGGCGCTGATGCTATGGGTGTATTACTCGGCACAGATCTTCTTTTTCGGTGCCGAACTCACGCGCCAGTACGCGCTGCAGTTTGGCAGCTTGCGCGGCCAGCAGGTGGATGCGATTCCCGGGGCGGGCGGCGAACCGGTAAAATAGCGCCCCATTCCCTTTCGTGCGTGCCCGCAGTGCCGGCCCGACCGCCCGCGTGCGGTCCTCGCTGTTGCCCGGCCGGCCCCCGCATGCCGGGCCCTGCAATCCTCCCGATTCCTATCCGCCGTGAGCTCGCTCGTTTCCGAAATTGCGCGTCGACGCACCTTTGCCATTATTTCCCACCCTGACGCGGGTAAAACCACGCTGACCGAGAAGCTGCTGTGGTTCGGCGGCGCGATCCAGGTGGCCGGCGAAGTGCGCGCGCGCAAAGCAGACCGCCACGCCACGTCGGACTGGATGGAGCTGGAGAAGCAGCGCGGCATTTCCGTGACGTCTTCGGTGATGCAGTTCCCGTACCGTCGCGAAGCTGCCGATGGCAAGGCCGAGGAGAACATCGTCAACCTGCTCGACACGCCGGGCCACGAGGACTTCTCCGAGGACACCTACCGCACGCTGACCGCGGTCGACTCGGCCGTGATGGTGATCGACTCGGTCAACGGCGTGGAAGCGCAGACCATCAAGCTGCTCAACGTCTGCCGTCTGCGCGCGACACCCATCCTCACCTTCATCAACAAGCTTGACCGCGAAGGCCGCTCGCCGATCGAGCTGCTCGACGAGATCGAGGACGTGCTGCAGATCCAGTGCGCGCCCATGACGTGGCCGATCGGCATGGGCAAGGCGTTCCGCGGCGTGTACCACCTGATCGACGACAAGGTGCAGCTGTTCGATCCGCGCGGCGACAAGGGCACGGCGGCGATTCTCGACGGGCTCGACAACCCGGAGCTGGACCGCATCCTGGGCAGCCAGGCGGATGAGTTGCGACTCGAGATCGAACTGGTGCGCGGCGCTTCGCACACCTTCGACAAGGACGCCTTTTTGGCCGGCAAGCAGACGCCTGTGTACTTCGGTTCGGCGATCAACAACTTCGGCGTGCAGTCGCTGCTCGACGCGCTGTGCCAGCTGTCACCGCCGCCGCTCGCGCGCCACACCGAAACGCGGGTGGTGGAGCCGCAGGAAGCCAAGTTCACGGGCTTCGTGTTCAAGATCCAGGCCAATATGGACCCGCGCCACCGCGACCGCATTGCGTTCGTGCGTGTGTGCTCGGGCCGCTTCGAGCGCGGCATGAAGCTGCTGCACGTGGCGCAGGGCAAGACCGTGGCGATCAACAACGCCATCACCTTCATGGCGCAGGACCGCAACACCACGGAAGAAGCCTACGCCGGCGACATCATCGGCGTGCCGAACCACGGCACCATCCGCCTGGGCGATGTCTTCACAGAAGGCGAGCCGCTCAAGTTCACGGGCATCCCGTCGTTCGCGCCGGAATTCTTCCGCCGCGCGCGGTTGAACAACCCGCTCAAGGTCAAGCAGTTGCAGAAGGGTTTGCAGCAGCTGGCCGAAGAGGGCGCTACGCAGATGTTCCGCCCGCTGGTGTCCAACGACCTGGTGCTGGGCGCGGTGGGTATCCTGCAGTTCGACGTGGTGGCGCACCGGCTCGAGCATGAATACGGTGTCGACGCGATCTTCGAATCGCATGAATGCGCGACTGCGCGCTGGCTGCGGGGCGAGCCGGGCGAGATCGAGAAACTGATTGCCAAGGCGGGCCACAACGTCGCGCTCGATGGTGCGGGCGATCACGTCTACCTGGCACCGAGCATGGTCAACCTGCGGCTTACGCAGGAGAAGTTCCCGAACGTGCAGTTCATGGAAACGCGCGAGATCGTCTGACGCCAACCTTGCACAGATGGCAAAACGGCCCGCATTGCTCCGGGCCGTTTTGCTTTACCGGAATTGCCGGATCAGTACGACAGCGTGGCCTGCACGTAGAACGTGCGCGGCATGCCGACGTACTTGCCGAAGTTCTGGTCGTTGGAGCGCGTGAAATAGCGGCGGTCGAACAGGTTCTTGATGCCGACCGCGATCTTGGCATTCTTGCCGAAGTCATAGCCGGCGCGGATGTTCGTCAGCATATAGCGGCGTGGTCTTCACGCTGCCGCCGTGCGAATAGATGTCGCTCTCGACCGATGCCTGGGCCGCGAAGGCCTGCGGAATCGCGCGCGGAAAGGTCCTGAAAAACGCGCAGCGGAAAGTGGAGCGTGCGCTGCGTCAGGACGCGATTATAAATGCGAATCTTGTCGTACTTCTGTCGTCTCCATGCATCATGTTCGATACATTGGCGACACGTGGGAAACACGTCGTGCGCGAATGTCGGCAGTTGCATGCACGCAGAATGGTGGCGCGTCTTAAAATGGCGCTTTTGCCGTCACGCTGGCGTACTTAGTGCCCGAAGCGGCGCATCTTTGTTGTCCTGCCCTGCCCGCCAGCGATCCCCGCCCATGTCTTCCCCTGCCACCCCTGCCGCCCCTGCTGCCACCGATGCGTCCGAGCGCATCTTCGGCGATACCTCGTTCCGTCGCTTCTGGTTCGCGCGCCTGTGCACCACCATCGGTTACCAGATCTTCACCGTGGCGGTCGGATGGCAGATGTACGACCTGACGCGCAACGCGTTCATGCTCGGCCTGGTGGGGCTGGTGCAGTTTCTGCCGTCTGTTGTGCTGATCCTGATATCCGGTCACGCGGCGGACCGCTTCGACCGCCGCCGCATCGTCCGTACCTGCCAGGCGCTTGAAGCGCTTATCGCCGTGGCGATGGCAGTGGCGAGCCTTTCCGGCCGGATCAACCCCGGGCACATCTTCGTGTTCGTCGCGCTGATCGGTGCCGCGCGCGCGTTCGAGACGCCGACGCTGCAGGCGCTGCTGCCCAGCGTGGTGACACCGCGCCAGTTGCCGCGCGCCGTGGCGCTGGCCAGTTCGGCGGCGCAGGCCGCCATCATCATCGGCCCGGCCATCGGGGGCTTTGCCTATGTGGCGGGTCCGGGGGTGGTGTATGCGCTGAGCGCGACGCTGTTCGCGGTCGCCGCGGTCCTCGTCAGCGGCCTGACGCTGCGCCAGCCCATGCAGCGGCTGACCGCACCGGTCAGCGTGAAGACCCTGTTTGCGGGGTTTGCCTATATCCGCAGCCGCCCGGTGCTGCTCGGCGCGATCTCGCTGGACCTGTTCGCGGTGCTGCTCGGCGGGGCGACCGCGCTGCTGCCGATCTATGCGCGCGACATCCTGCACACCGGCCCGTGGGGCCTGGGACTGCTGCGCTCGTCGCCGGCCATCGGCGCGCTGGTCACGGCGCTGTGGCTGGCCGGTCATCCGCTCAATCGCCGCGCGGGCAAGGTGATGTTCGGCGCCGTGGCGGTATTCGGCACGGCCACGCTGGTGTTCGGCGTGTCGCACTGGCTGCCCTTGTCGATGGCTGCGCTCGTCGTGCTGGGCGCGTCGGACATGATCAGCGTGGTGGTGCGCTCGACGCTGGTCCAGCTCGATACGCCCGACGACATGCGCGGGCGCGTCGGCGCCGTCAACTCGGTCTTCATTGGCGCGTCCAATCAATTGGGCGAGTTCGAGTCCGGCGTGACCGCGGCGCTGCTGGGCCCGATCGGCGCGGTGGTCATGGGCGGCGTGGGCACGCTGCTGGTGGTGGCGCTGTGGATGCGCGTGTTCCCGGCACTGACCCACCGCGACCGCCTGCACGACCATCCGCGCTGAGCGCGGGGTGGTGAGCGTACCTGTTTCTGCGTGATTGCGATCCCTGGGGCGGGAAACCAATTCCCCTTGTACCGGTCCTCTTAGAAGCAGGATCAATTGCGCAATCGCGCCCTTTGTCGGTGAATGTCCGACATTTTTACGCGATCAAGGGGCGTATATATGGCTTTGCGGCGGCTTCGGACCGTCGCGCCATGCAGATTTGCGCGCGCAGAAACGGGTACGCCCCCAAAGACAGGAGCCGCTTTTGAATAACTGGAGCATCGACGCCGCCAAAATCGAGACTGCCTGGAATTTCCTCGTGCAGTTCTCCCTGCACCAGGGCCTGAACGCCATTGCAGCCCTGCTGATCCTGATCGCCGGCTGGTGGCTGTCCGGCTGCGCGGCCGCGGCCATCCACCGCGCACTCGATCGCACCCACGTCGACGAGACCATACGGCCGCTACTCGCCAGCGCGATTCAGTGGATGGTTCGCGTGCTGACCATCGTGCTGGTGCTGTCGCAGTTCGGGGTGCAGACCGCAAGCATCATCGCCATGCTCGGTGCTGCCGGCCTTGCGATCGGGCTCGCGCTGCAGGGCACGCTGCAGAACATTGCCGCGGGCATCATGCTGGTGCTGCTGCGGCCGTTCCGCGTGGGGCAATATATCGATGCGCAGGGCGTGGCCGGTACGGTGCGCGAGACCGGGCTGTTCATGACTGAACTGACCACGGCCGACGGGGTCTGCCTGCGCGTGCCGAATGGCAAGCTGTGGGGCAGCGCGATCACGAACTACAGCGAGAACCCCTCGCGCCGCATGGACATCGAGACCACCGTGGCATTCGGCAGCGATATGCACAAGGGGCTAGACGCGCTGCGCAAGCTGCTGTCCGACGAACCGCGCCTGCTGCCCGAGCCGAAGCCCGAGGCGATGGTGGTCAACTACACGCAGCAGGGCATTACGCTGAACCTGCGCTGCTGGACCTCCAACGAACACTACTGGGCCGTGCGATACGCGTTCTATGAGCGCATCAAGCACGTGCTGGAGGACGCTGGCTGCAAGATCGCGGTGCCGATCCAGGAAGTCCGTATGCCGGACCCGGGCGCAACGCCGGTCACCACGCCGGCGGCAGCCACGCCGGATCCGCGCGCCAACCCGTTGCGCCGCGCGGGCTAGGCGCGCGCGTCTTCATCGGCGAAGAGCGTGCAGGCACCCGCTTCGGCGTCGCTGACGTTGCGGCGGAAGGTCGCGAACAGGTCGCGACCCACGCCGTGACGGTTGGCGCTCAGGTCCGGCCGTACGGACTCCCGCGCATTCCACTCGGCATCGTCCAGGAGCACGGTCAGCACACCGGCGGGCGCATCGACACGCACCATGTCGCCCGTGCGCACGCGCCCGATGCCGCCGCCGTTCAGCGCTTCCGGACAGACGTGGATGGCCGCGGGCACCTTGCCCGATGCACCCGACATGCGCCCATCGGTCACCAGCGCGACATGGAAGCCCCGGTCCTGCAGCACCGTCAGCGTCGGCGTGAGCTTGTGAAGTTCGGGCATGCCGCATGACGCCGGCCCTTGCCACGGCAGCACCGCGACGAAGTCGCGCTCCAGTTCGCCTCGCTTGAACGCGGCAATCACGTCGTCCTGGTGCTCGAACACGATCGCAGGCGCTTCCACCACCTGGTGCTCCGGCTTCACCGCAGAGGTCTTGATTACCGCGCGCCCCAACCTGCCATCGAGCAGCTTGATGCCGCCGTCCGGCAGAAACGGCTGGGCGGCACCGCGCACGATGGTGTCCTCCAGCGTGGTAGCCGGACCGTCGATCCATTCAAGCTTGCCGTCGCGCAGCACCGGCTCGCGCGTGTAGGCTTCCAGCCCGCGGCCGACGACCGTGTTCACGTCGTCATGAAGCAGGCCCAGTTCGAGCAGCCCGCGGATCACCACGGAGAGCCCGCCCGCAGCCTGGAACTGGTTCACGTCGGCCTTGCCATTCGGATAGACGCGCGCGAGCAGCGGCACCGCCGCCGACAGTTCGTCGAAGTCATCCCACGTCAGCACGATGCCGGCGACACGCGCCATGGCGATCAGGTGCAGCGTGTGGTTGGTCGAGCCGCCCGTGGCGAGCAGGCCGACGATGCCATTGACAAAGGCATGCTCGTCCAGCACCTCGGCAACGGGCGTATAGCGTTCGCCGCCATGCACCAGCCGCAGCGCCTGCCGCGCCGATTCGCGCGTGAGCGCTTCGCGCAGCGGCGTGTTCGGATTGATGAAGGCCGTGCCCGGCAGATGCAGGCCCATCATCTCCATCAGCATCTGGTTCGAGTTGGCCGTGCCGTAGAACGTGCAGGTGCCCGGGCCGTGGTAGGAACGCGTCTCGGCTTCGAGCAGTTCCTTGCGGCCGATCTTGCCTTCGGCATAGAGCTGGCGCACGTGCGCCTTCTCGTCGTTGCTAAGGCCCGTGGTCATCGGGCCGCCCGGCACGAACACCGCTGGCAGGTGGCCGAACGACAGGGCGCCCATCACCAGCCCCGGCACGATCTTGTCGCACACGCCCAGGTACAGCGCGCCATCGAACATCTGATGCGACAGCGCTACCGCCGTGGCCAGTGCAATCACATCGCGCGAGAACAGCGACAGGTCCATGCCGTCCTGCCCCTGGGTCACGCCGTCGCACATGGCGGGCGTGCCGCCGGCGAACTGCGCGGTGCCGCCGGCCTCCAGCGCGGCTTCCTTGAGCCACTTCGGGAACGCTGCCAGCGGCTGGTGAGCGGACAACATGTCGTTGTACGCGGAGACGATCGCCAGGTTGGGCCGCTCGTCGGCCTTGAGCCGGATCTTGGCTTCGTCCGGCATGGCGGCGATGGCGTGCGCGAGGTTGGTACACGATATCTGGGAGCGCTCGACCTTCTGGCCCGCCATGGCGCGGGTGCGGTCGAGGTAGGCCTGCCGGGAAGGGCCGCTGCGCGAGACGATGCGGGCCGTGACCCGTTCGAGCACTGGGTGACGTGGCATAGGATTCTCCTGCAAGGTTGCTTCCAGCCTAGCGCACTTCGCGGCACGCTGCACGCGCCACGGGATCGGCGCCGGTCACGCAGAAACGGGTACGCTTGTGGCGCGCGCGCCTCGCCAAGCGGCGGGGACTCACGTAAACTGCCCGGAACTTATGCGCCGCGGGCAGACACTCAATCCATGAGGCCGCATCGGGCAGGGCCGCGCTCGCAGCGCTCGCAGTGTTCTGACCGCCATCCTTCAAGGAGTCCACGGTGAGCATGCCTGATTTCGACATGGTGTTGTTTGGCGGCACTGGCGACCTGGCGCGGCGCAAGCTGCTGCCATCCCTGTTTGAAGCCCATCACGCCGGGCTGCTGCATCCGCAGGCGCGCATCCTGGCTACGGGAAGCCAGCCGCTCAGCCAGCAGGATTACCTCGATTCGCTGGAGCAGGGCGTGCGCCCGGGGCTGGCCCATGCGCCGCCTGACTCATGGGCCGCGTTTTTGGCCCGCATCTGCTACGTGCAGGCCGACGCACGCGTGCCCGCGCACTTCGACGCGCTCGCCGAGAAGGTGCTGTCGCGCCGTCCTGAAGTCGTGGTGTGCTACCTGGCCACCGCGCCGCACCTGTTCGTGCCGATCTGCGAGCAGCTCGCGCGCACGGGGCTGAACACGCCCAATGTGCGCATCGTGCTGGAAAAACCGCTGGGGCACGACCTCGAATCGTCGGAAGCGATCAACGCCGCCGTGGCGAAGTTCTTCGCCGAAGACCAGATCTATCGCATCGATCACTACCTGGGCAAGGAGTCGGTGCAGAACCTGATGGCGATCCGCTTCGGCAATGCGCTGTTCGAGCCGCTGTGGCGGCGCGAATGGGTGCAGGACGTGCAGATCACCATTGCCGAGGAGCTCGGCGTCGAAACGCGCGGCGATTTCTATGACCGGACCGGCGCACTGCGCGACATGGTGCAGAACCACCTGCTGCAACTGCTGTGCATGGTGGCCATGGAGCCGCCCTCCAGCCTGTCCGAAGACGCCATCCGCGACGAGAAGATCAAGATCCTCAAGGCGCTCAAGCCGATCACGCCACAGGCGGTGGCCGAGAAGACCGTGCGCGGCCAGTACCGGGCCGGCGCTATCGGCGGCAAGCCGGTGGCGGGCTATCTCGACGAGAAGGGCATTGCCGCCGACAGCCGCACCGAGACCTTCGTCGCGATCAAGGCGGAGATCGCCAACTGGCGCTGGGAAGGCGTGCCGTTCTACCTGCGCACCGGCAAGCGCATGCAGTCGCGCGTGGCCGAGATCGTGATTCATTTCCGCGACGTGCCGCATGCCATCTTTCCGCGCCCGCTGACGCTGTCGCCGCAGAACCGGCTCGTGATCCAGCTGCAGCCGGAAGAGAGCATCCGGCTGTACTTCCTGGTCAAGCAGCCCGGCGACACGCTGGAGCTGACGCCGACGTCGCTCGATCTCGATTTCGCTAACTCGTTCAAGGTGCGCCGCGCCGGTGCCTATGAGCGCCTGCTGCTCGACGTGATTCGCGGCCGGCTGGGCCTGTTCGTGCGGCGTGACGAGCAGGTGCAGGCATGGCGCTGGGTCGAGCCGATCCTCGACACCTGGCAGGAAAGCAACGTGCCGCCCAAGCCGTATACCGCGGGCACGTGGGGCCCGGCTGCCTCGTCGGCGCTGATGTCGCGCGACGACGCGCTGTGGCACGAGGAAGCCTGACACGGAGACACAAATCATGCGCGAGTTCGAACATGCAACGGTGATGGACCAGGCCGAAGCGCTGGCGATCTCCATCGGCCATGCGCTGGACCTGGCGATTCGCGTCAACGGCTGGGCCGTGCTTGCGGTCTCGGGCAGCCGCTCGCCGATCCCGATGTTCGAGCGCCTGCGCTACCGCCCCGTGCGCTGGGAAGCCGTGACCGTCACGCTGGTCGACGAACGCGCGGTGCCGCCAGATGATCCTGACAGCAACGGCGCGCTGGTGCGCGCGCACCTGCTGCGCGAGGCCGCGGGGCGCGCAGCGTTCGTGCCGCTGATCGCCGACGCCGCCGAAGTGGCCGCTCCGGAGCGCGCGGTGGCGCGCCTGAACCAGGCGTACCGCCAGCCCGACGTGATCGTCCTCGGCATGGGCGAGGACGGCCACACCGGTTCGCTGTTTCCCGACGCGCCCGAACTGCAGACTGCGCTGAGCGACCCCAAGCCTGGCTACCTGGTCACGCACCCGGCCAACGCGCCGCATGTCCGCGTGACGCTGAACATGGCCGCGATACTGGCCGCCGAGCGGACGTTCCTGGCCATTGCGGGCGAGGTCAAAGGCAAGGTGCTCGATCGCGCCAAACAAGGGCCGACGCCTGCCTTGCCGGTCAGCATCGTGCTCGCCAACCAGCGTCACGGTTTCGATATTTTCCGCGCATGAGCCATGCCATGACTGCTTCGGCCGTGTCTGTCGACGACACCTACCCGCGCCTGCTTGCCGACGTGGGCGGCACCAACGTGCGCTTTGCGCTCGAAACGGCGCCGATGCAGATTGGCGCGGTGACCGCCCTGAAAGTGGCCGACCACGCGTCGCTCGAAGCGGCCATGCGCCACTATCTGGACGGCCTGCGCGCCGCGCGCGCCACGCTGCCGCGTCATGCGGCCATCGGCCTGGCCAATCCGGTCACCGGCGACCAAGTGCGGCTGACCAACCACGACTGGGCTTTCTCGGTCGAGGCTACGCGGCAGGCGGTCGGGCTGGAGCGGCTGGTCGCCATCAACGACTTCACTTCGCTTGCACTGGGCTTGCCTTACCTCCGCGCGAGCGATCTCGTGCAGGTGCGGCCGGGCCAGGCCGTGGCCACCGCGCCGCGCGCGCTGGTGGGACCCGGCACCGGACTTGGCGTGTCGGGTCTTGTGCCGTGTCCCGCTGGCAGTGCCGTGGCCTTGGCGGGAGAGGGCGGTCATATCGAGCTGATGCCCGTGACCGATGACGAGTGGATCGCCTGGCAAGCCGCGCACCGTACCTTCGGACGCGTGTCGGCGGAGCGTCTTTTGTCGGGCATGGGGCTGTCGCATATCCACGCCGCGCTGTCCGCAGAAACGGGTACGCTCGCCGACGCGCCGCTGACGCCGGAGCAGGTCACCACGGGCGCGTTCGAGCGCCACGATCCGCTCTGCGAGCGCACCATGGCGGTATTCTTCGGCCTGCTCGGCTCGGTCGCGGCGGATGTGGCGCTGGTGCTCGGCGCGCTCGGGGGCGTTTACCTGGGTGGCGGCATCCTGCCGCGTTTCGTGCCGGCGCTGCAGGCGTCCGCGTTCAACGCGCGCTTCGTCGCCAAGGGACGCATGCAGGGCTACCTCGACAAGCTGCCGGTATACGTGATTACCGCCAGCTATCCCGCGCTGCCCGGGCTGGCGCGCGCGCTGGCGGATACGCTTCATCCCGGCCAGCCAACGATCGGATAAGACATGCGTGTGTTGCTGGTGGAAGACGATGCCATGATCGGCGACAGCGTGAAGCTCGCGCTGCGTCAGGAAGGGTTTGCGGTGGACTGGGTCCAGGACGGCGAGGCCGGTCTTGCCGCCGCCACGCCCGTGGGTGGGCCCGGCGACGCAGCCTGCTATGACCTGATCCTGCTGGACCTCGGGCTGCCGCGCCGGTCGGGCCTGGACGTGCTGCGCGCGCTGCGTGCGCGCGGCGTATCCACGCCGGTGCTGATCCTGACCGCGCGCGACGCGGTGGCGGACCGCGTGGCCGGGCTCAATGCGGGCGCCGACGATTACCTCGTCAAGCCGTTCGACCTGCAGGAACTGGCCGCGCGCATGCATGCGCTCGCACGCCGCGCGGAAGGACGGGCCGAGCCGATCCTCAGCTACGGTGCCATTTCGCTCAACGCGGCGACGCGCGAAGTGACGCTGGGCGGCGAGCCCGTGCGGCTGTCCGCGCGAGAATTCTCGCTGCTGTCGGCGCTGATGGCGCGTCCGGGCAAGGTGTGGTCGGTGGCGCAGTTGCAGGAGCGCTTGTACGGCTGGGACGACGAAGTCGGCAGCAATACGGTGGAGGTCTATATCCACGCGCTGCGCAAGAAATTCGGCGCCGCGCTGATCCGCAATATCCGGGGCGTGGGCTATGTCGTGCCCCGGCTCGAAGAGGAACCAGGACACTGATGCGCTCGATCCAGCGAACCTTGCTATGGTGGCTCGCCGCCGGCCTGCTCGCCGGCATTGCCATGGCCACCGTGCTGATCTACGGGCAGGCCCGCCAGGAGGCCAATGCGCTGTTCGACTACCAGATGAAGCAGGTCGCCGCCGCCTTGCCGAGCCAGTTTGTGGACCCGGTGGCGGCGCCGTTCATCATGGAAGGGGGCGCCAGCGCCGACCTGCTGCACGCGGACGAGGACGTGGTCATCCATATCTGGGACGGCTCGGGCCGCAGCCTGTACCTTTCGCACGCGCATCCGGCGTTGCCGGCACGGGCGGAACTGGGCTTTTCCAATGTCACCACCGGCGAAGGCGAATGGCGGCTCTACAGCATGCAGCTGGGACCCGCCGTGGTTCAGATCGCGCAGCCCATGAGCGCGCGGCGCACGCTGGCCGCGCGCATGGCGCTGCGCACCGTGGCGCCGCTGCTGCTCCTGCTGCCGTTGCTGGCCTGGCTGGTATGGATGGCGGTGGGCCGCGGGCTGCGGCCCTTGCGCGAGATCGCCACCGAAGTGCGGGCGCGCGACGCCAGTTCACTCGCGCCGCTGGCCAAGCGCCCGATGCCCGACGAGATCGCGCCGCTCAGCGCCGCACTCGACCAGTTGCTGGGACGGCTGTCGCACGCGCTCGATACCCAGCGCGCGTTCGTGGCCGATGCCGCGCACGCGCTGCGCACGCCACTGACGGCATTGCAGTTGCAGGCGCAACTGGTGGAGCGCGCCGAAGATCCGCAGGCCCGGCGCGAGGCGGTCGGCAAATTGCGCCAGGGGCTGGAGCGCCTGACCCATCTGGTGGCGCAGTTGCTGACGCTGGCGCGCCAGGAGCCCGGCGCGGTAACGCTGCCGCATGAGCCGCTGGACCTGCCCGAGCTGGCAGCCGGCGTGGTGGCCGATATGGCGCAGGCCGCGCTCGACCGTGAAATCGACCTCGGCATGGACGCCGACAGCCTGCCGGCAGCCCGCATACGCGGCGATGCCGATGCCCTGCGCATCCTGCTGACCAACCTGATCGACAACGCGCTGGCGTACGTTCCGCGCGGCAGCCGCGTCGACGTGCAGGTGAGGGCGCCGCAAGGCAGCCAGGTGGAGCTGGTGGTCAGCGATAACGGGCCGGGCATTCCCGCCGCCGAGCGCGGGCGCGTCTTCGACCGCTTCTACCGCTTGCCCGATGCCCCCACCGGCGGCAGCGGACTCGGGCTGGCCATCGTCGCCGAGATCGCGCAGTCGCATGGCGCCAGCCTGGCGCTGGAGGACGCTGCGCCCGGCCTGCGCGTGCGCGTGACGTTCCCGGCCGCCTGAGCCGGCTCGCGGTTCAGACCGGCGTCAGCAGCGGCTCGCCGGCAAAGTGGCGGCGGGCATTCTCGATGAACTGGTCCACCGATGCCTGGATCGCCTCCGGCGACCAGCCGGCCATGTGCGGGGTCAACACCACGTTCGGGCAGTCGAGCAGCACCGTTGGCGGTGCCGGCTCGGTTTCGTAAACATCCAGGCCGGCACCGCGAACGGTCCCCGCGCGCAGCGCCTGCGCGAGCGCGGCGGTATCCACCACGCTGCCGCGCGCGATGTTGACGAGGAAGCCGTCCGGACCCAGTGCGGCCAGCACGCCGGCGTCCACGAGGTGGCGCGTGCCGGCACCGCCGGGCGTCGCGATGATGAGGTAATCGGCCCACTGCGCCAGCGCGGGGATGCTGTCGAAATACCGGTACGTCGTATCGGCTCGCGCCGTGCGGTTGTGATAGCCGATTTCCAGGTCGAAGCCTTCGCCGCGCCGCGCGATGCGGCGGCCAATGGTTCCCAGGCCGACGATGCCCATCCGCTTGCCCGAGAAGTTCGGGCTCAGCGGCAGCGTGTCACGCCACTGGCCGGCGCGCGTGGCGAGGTCCAGTTGCGGGACCGCGCGCACCACGGCCAGCAACAGCGCCATGGCGTGATCGGCTACGCAACTGTCATTGGTGCCGGCGCCATTGGCCACGGCGATGCCGCGCGCGCGGGCATGCGTGTGCGCGATGTTTTCATAGCCGGCGCCGAGCGCGCTGACCAACTCCAGCTGCGGCATGGCGTCGATCTCCGCCGCCGTCAGGCCAATCGAGCCGATCGTGAGTACCGCGCGTACCGTGCTGCCATGCGTAGCCACGGCATCGGCGCGCGCGGCGGCATCCGGCGCGTAGTGCACCGTGAATCGCTCGCCAAGGCTGGCGAGGTGTTGTGACGACATCGGGTTCAGGACAAGCAGGACGGGCTTCATGACGGAGACTGCGGGAGCGACTGCCGTGGTCACGGCGTAGGGCGCAAGGGAGACGAGGCGCACATTCTAGCCCTGCAGCGCCACGCCGCGTGGACGGCTGTCTCTATGTCGGCACGCAGAAACGGGTACGGCTGCCTCCTCGAGCGGTGTTCGCAGAAACGGGTACGCACGCAGAATTGGGTACGCTTTGGTATGCCGTGCTTCAGGAAAGTCGGCATGTTTGCGCGTGCCGGTGCTGGCTTTGACTGCGGAAATCCCGGACGTCCCGGCGCGTTTGGCAGGCACGCAGAAACGGGTACGCTTTGGCCGGCGCGTATCATCGGGAACTCCTTCACTTCCGGAATGCATGCATGCGCGCGATTGGCAATTTCCTCTGGTTCATTCTTGGCGGCGTCTTCATGGGCCTGGCCTGGTGGCTGGCGGGGCTGCTGGCCTTCTGCTCGATCGTCGGCATTCCATGGGGCAAGGCGTGCTTCGTGATCGGCAGCTTCACCTTCTTTCCGTTCGGCAAGCAGGCGATCAGCCGGCGCGAGCTGAACCAGCGCGACGATATCGGCACCGGCGCGCTCGGCATGGTCGGCAATGTGCTGTGGTTCCTCTTTGCCGGGATCTGGCTGGCGATCGGCCACGTGATGTCGGCCATCGCGTGCTTTGTGACCATCATCGGCATTCCGTTCGCCATCCAGCACCTGAAGCTGGCCGGCATCGCGCTGGCACCGATCGGGCAGACCGTGGTGCCCAATGAGGTGGCCGAGGCCGCGCGACGCGGCGCGGCGCGTGACCACGTGGACGGGCTTAGGCGCTAAGCGTCGCCGGCCTGGTCGTCACGCGTGGCGTGGGCCACCAGCTTGTCGAGCAGCCCGCCCAGCACCGCCTGCTCCTGCTCGTTCAGGCAGCCAAAGATTTCCTCGTTGCGGCGGGCGATCATCGCAATGGCCTGCCGATACATCGGCTTGCCTTGCGGCGTTAGCTCGAGCACCACGCCGCGCCCGTCCGCCTCGCTCGCGGACTTGCTGACCAGGCCGCGAGCGACCAGAGCTTGCGCCGAGCGGCTCGCCTGGCCCTTGGTCAGGTTGGCCTTCTGCGCCAGCGCATTGACCGACAGCGGCGCGAACGCGCCAATGGCGGCCAGGCAGCGGCCTTCGCTGAGCAGCAGGCCACATTGCTCCAGGTAGGCGTAGGCGCTGTCCTTGTCGCTGAGTTTGTTGACCTGGTGCAGGCGGTAGGTCAGGAACTGGTCCAGGCGGGGCAGGGCTTTCATAGCGGATCCGTACAGGGGAGCGGAAGTTTACACCCGCGCCCGGGCGGTCTCGATCAAGGCAAGCACCGGGTCCAGTGCCTCCTGGCGGCTCATCAGGCCCAGGCAAACCATGGCGAGCAGCAGCGACGCCTTGTCCTGGCCGACACCGGCCACGGCTTCGCACAAGCGGGTGTAGGCGAGGTCGAGTTCTTCAGCTTGCATGGCGGGCTCCGTCAGCGCGGGGTTTGCAGGAAAGGGGCGAGGGCGGCGCGTACCTGCGCCGCTTGCGGTGCGCGCCAGCGCGCGAGTACATAGCCATCGGGACGGATCACGTACAGCGTGCCCGCTTGCGCGGCATAGCGTGTGAAGGCGTGGCCGTCGATATCGGCCAGCGCGCCGTCCTTTGGCACGCTGTCGGCGGGAACCACCACGCGAAGCTGCACGTTGGCCGCATGCGTCCGCGCAAAGGCCGCCAGTTCAGCAGGCACGGACGCGCGATCGCCGAACCACAGCAGCGTGAAGCGCCGGCCGAAGCTGGCGGTCAGGTGTTCGCCATCGAGTCGCGCTTCCGGCGCGGGCATGCCAGGTGCGGCGCTGGGACAATCGTCGCCGAAGTCCGATGGGCCGTTCAGCGCCGAGCCCGCGCCCGTATAGGCGATCGGCGCCGACTGGCGCGGGTTGATCAGCGAACGCACTGCGGGTTGATCCAGCGCCAGGCGCAGCGTGGCCTCGCGCATCAGGCTGAAGGCGAAATTGGGCGGCGCCATGAACTCCGTGCTCTTGGCGCCGTAGGCGATGTTCTGCCGCGTGGCGTGAACACGTTCGGTCGAATAGGAATCGAGCAGGCTCGCGTCGGCGCGGTCCGCGATGACCGAGGCGAGCTTCCAGGCCAGGTTGCCGGCATCGTCCAGCCCGGAGTTGAGCCCGCGCACGCCGAAAATCGGCACCAGGTGCGCGGCGTCGCCCGCGAACAGCACGCGGCCGTGCCGGTACGCATCGAGCGTGAGGCACTTGGCGTTGTAGATCGAAATCCACAGCGGTTCCCACGGTTCGGTCTCGCCGATCATATCGAGGTGGCTCTGCACGCGCGGCAGCACGTTTTCGGGCTTGACGGCTTCAACCGGATCCTCGTCGTCGCGGATCTGGTAGTCGATGCGCCAGACGTCATCGGGCTGGCGGTGCATCAGGATGGTCGAGCCCGGATTCGACGGCGGATCGAACCACGCCAGCCGCTCCACCTCGCGCCACGTCTTCTGCACGATATCGACGATCACGTAGCGGCCTTCGTACTGCGTTCCTTCCATGCGCAGGCCAAGCTTTTCGCGCACGGTGCTACGGCCGCCGTCGCACGCCACCAGCCATTGGGCACGGACCTGCCGGCTGCCCTGCGCGGTCCCGATGTCCACGCTGACGCCATCCGCATCGTGGCGCACGTCGGCCACGCGCGCGCCGAAGCGCACGTCGGCGTGCGGACCGCAGGCCAGCGCGGCCTGGTGGGCGAAGGCCTCCAGGTAGTACTGCTGGATGTTGACCATCGGCGCAAAGCGCTCGCCGGGTTCGCTTGGCATCTGGAAGTGCAGCACTTCCGTATCGCGGTAGTAGCTGCGCCCGCCGACCCAGGGCAGGCCCTTGTCGACGGTGGCCTGGTCGGCGTGCACCCAGCCGAGGATTTCCAGCGAACGGCGCGACATGCAGATGGCGCGACTGCCTGCGCAGTAGCCGTCATCGGCCTCCACCACGAGCGAGTCAATGCCATGCCGTGCGAGCAGGGCGCTCAACGCCAGCCCTACTGGCCCGCCGCCAGCAATGAGCACCGGGACGGATAAAGGCCATGGGCGCGGCCCGGTGGCAGGCGGTGCGGGCATGGCCGCGCAAGCAGGCACGGAAAGGTCTGGCATGGACACCCTCTGCAAATGTAGTTGTGTACGCAACTATATCGACAATATAGTTGCGCGAGAAACTAGTGTAAACCCAGGCGGAGCCTGCTCTCGCCTATGCTTTGCCTGAAGCACTTGTCCGGCACGCCGCCCTTTGCCATGCCCTCAGTCCCATCAGAAACCGCTCCGCACCTGCACTGGCTACCTGCGCCGGGGAGCTGGCCATACCATCTGCTGCTTGGCGCGGCGGGCATGCTGGTGCTTGGGCCGCTGGGCGGCATTGCCGCGGCCTATATGAACTTCTCGCTCGGCTTTTTCGTTGGCGGCCAGGTGCTGGCCGGCATCCTTGGCTCGGTGGTGACCTGTGGCTACGGTGCCTCGGGGCGGCACGGCGCCAACTACATCCAGACCGCGGCGGCATCGGTCGCCGGCATGGGCGGCATGGCCGTCGTGATCCAGGCGATGAGCTGGCTCGGGTTGGCCCAGCCACCGCTATGGCAATTGATCGGATACATGCTGTGCATCGGCATGTACGGCGTCGGCGTCGGCATGCTGTACACGCCGCTGCTGGTGGACCGCATGCAGCTTACTTTTCCGTCCGGGCTGGCGGTGGCGAATATCCTGCGCGCGCTGACCGATCCGCATCTCTTGCGCCGCTCGGTGTCGCGCCTGGCCGGCGGCATGGCGGCGGGGTTGGCCAGTGGCCTGTGGCTCTCCAGGCTGGCGCCGCTGGCGGCGCTCGATATGTCGGCCTCGACCCTCGGCGCCGGCATGATCGTCGGCGCGCGCATCGGCATTGCCGCGTTGACCGGCGGCCTGGCGGGATGGGCGATGACCCCGACCTTCGTCTCGATCGGCTGGCTGGCCCCGGGCGAGCCCTTCCGCAAGATCACCTTCCTGATCGCGCTCGGCATGATCTTGGGGGCGGCGGTGGTCGACGTCTCGCTGCTGCTGGCGCGTGCGTGGCGACAGTGGCGTGGCGGCACCGCGCCCGCGACGCGGCAAGCCGGCGGGACCGACATGCGCTGGGTGGCGGCATGGGTGCTGTTCTGGGGCGCGGCCGTGGTGGCCGCAGGCGTGGCCTGGTTCGGGCAGCCGCTGGGCTTCCAGCTGATGGCGGTGCTGCTGGTGCTGGTGTTCGCGCTGGTCAATGGCATTTCCGTCGGCATGGTCGACCAGAACCCGATCTCGTCGGCATTCGTGCTGTGCGTGATCCTCATGGCCGCCGCCGGGTTGCGCGCGCCGCATGTCGGCCTGATCGCCGCGACGGTGCTGCTGGTGTCCACCGCCGAGGCCTGCGACATGCAGCAGGACCGCTCCACCGGCTGGCGCCTGGGCAGCAACCGCATGGTGCAGTTCGGCTACCAGGTTGCCGGGATCATCGTCGGCGCGCTGCTTGCCGTGGCGCTGGCGCGGCTGTTCATGCTGGCGTATCCGGTGCTGGCGCTGGACCAGACCGTGCTCACGGCCGCGCAGCAGCCGGCGCGCTGGACCTCGGCCATGACCTACAAGATCGTCGGCGTGCTGCGCGGGCTGGCCGAGGCACGGGGCTACCAGCACCTTGCCGTCATCATGGGGGCAGTGATTGGCCTGGTGACGGAAGTGCTGCGCAAGGGGCTGCGGGCGCACGCGGGCTACCGGCGCTTCGCACAATCGGGCAAAGCGGGCCGGACGGTGGATTTCGCGCTGGACGCCGTCTTGCTGCCCTCTCCGTATGCCTCGTCGTTCGGCGGCTTCGTTAATCTGCCCGCCGCGGCATGGATGGCGGCCGGTGGGGTCGTGACGGGCCTCGCCGAACGGTTCGGGCCACGCCGGCCAAGCCAGCCCATGCCGGACGACATGAGCACCACGTCGCTGGTTGGCGGCGGGATGATCGCCGGCGATGCACTCGCAGCAATGGCAATCGGCCTGGCAGGACTGCTTGCCGTCACACGCGACTGAATGTCAAATTTTGTTGACGCTTCTGTTCAATATCGGGTGGATTGTCAAATCAGGCGGTGCGCGTACCATTGGCGCCCATACTGTCGAATTGGCTTGATCGGAGAACCAACATGGCCCTTGACCAGGAATCCTTTGCCCTGCTGCGCGCCTCGGTGCAGCGCTTTATCGACGAACGCCTGAAGCCGGCTGAAGACACGCTCGAAGAGCTCGACGACGTGCCGGCCGATATCGTCGCCGACATGAAGGAAATGGGCCTGTTCGGCATCTCCATCCCGGAAAACTATGGCGGCATCGGCTTGTCGATGTCGCAGGAATGCGACGTGGTCTACGACCTGGGCCACACTGCGTTCGCGTTCCGTTCGGTGTTCGGCACCAATGTCGGCATCGGCTCGCAAGGCATCCTGATGGATGGCACCGAAGCGCAGAAGCAGGCCTACCTGCCGAAGATCGCCAGCGGCGAGCTGATCATCTCGTTTGCGCTGACCGAGCCGAACGCCGGTTCCGACGCTGCTTCGCTGCAGACCAGGGCCGAGCTGGACGGCGACCATTACGTCATCAACGGCACCAAGCGTTTCATCACCAACGCGCCACGCGCCGGTGCCTTCACGCTGATGGCGCGCACTGGCGGTCCCGGTGCCTCCGGCATCTCGTCGTTCATTGTGCCGGCCGACACCCCGGGCATCTCGCTGGGCAAGCCGGACAAGAAGATGGGCCAGCGCGGCACCAAGACCTGCGACGTGGTGCTGGAAAACGCGCGCGTGCCGGCCGCCAACATCATTGGCGGCGTGCCCGGCGTGGGTTTCAAGACTGCGATGAAAGTGCTCGACCGCGGCCGCCTGCACCTGTCGGCGCTGGCCTGCGGCATGGCGCACCGCCTGATCACCGACGCCGTGGCCTATGCCAAGGAACGCAAGCAGTTCGGCAAGCCGATCGGCGACTTCCAGCTGATCCAGGGCATGCTGGCCGACAGCCAGGCCGAGTTGTACGCGGGCCTGTCGATGATGCGCGATTGCGCGCAGCGCTATGACGCCAAGCCCGCCGGCAAGAGCGACCCGGAAGTCAGCATGCTGGCCTCGTGCACCAAGATGTTCTGTACCGAAATGGTCGGCCGCATCGCCGACCGTGCCGTGCAGATCCATGGCGGCGCGGGCTACATCGCCGAGTACACGGCCGAGCGCTTCTACCGCGACGTGCGCCTGCTGCGCCTTTACGAAGGCACCACGCAGATCCAGCAGGTCATTATCGCCAAGCACCTGCTGCGCGACTGATGGCGGTCACGGCTGCGGGACGCGACCCGGGCAGCCTTCCGGATGGCCGTGGCGTGCGTCGCCTGCGCGCCGTGGTGGCGACCTACCGGACGGATTTTCCGGCCTACACGCTGGCGGTGTCGCCGGCCGAGCTGATGGCGCTCAGCGCCATGCCCGGCGACCTGGCCGCGGCGCGCGATCCGCGCGCGCATGCGCACCTGGAGCGCCTGCGTGAAGACGTGCATGCCAGCGGCATCGCCCTGCCCGGCGCGATCGTGGTGGCGGTAAGCGGGGGCCGCATGCATTGCGAATGCGACCACCTGTATGCGCTGGAAATGCGGCCACAGGCCGGTGACCGGCTGATTGTGATCGATGGCTATGAGCGCCTGCTCGCGCTCGCCCATGGCGAGCGTCGCCACTGCCAGACGCTGGTGTCGGCGGTGCTCTGGCATACCGCGATCCAGCCGGCGGCAACCCCCTGCGCCGCCGTTGTCGAGGATGTGGCCGGCAGTGCGATGGTGCAGTCAGCCGCCGCGCGCTGGGCCAATGCCGCGCGCGTCTGGCACTGAGTGAGTCGCTGCCCGCTATGAAGCAAACATGCCGCCGGTTGGCGGCATGTTCGTTTTGGGAGGATTCGGAACCGGCGCCCGCGCCTTATTGCAGGAACCGGCGCTCGCGCCTGCCTTATTCGGCGGGCCAGACGCAGTCCACGTCCCGCAGCAGGTGTCCGGCAAGAATGTAGTCGCCAAGCCGTGTGGCCCGGGCTTCGAGATCGAGCAATTCGTGGTCCGTCAGCGTGCCGAGATCGAACTGGCAGTACAGGTTACGTTGCCGGAACGTTGCCTTGACCTTGGCGAGGCCCTCGATCAGCGCTTCGCGCGAACGTACGGCGACACTTTCCTGGCCGCGATACTGCACCTTGATGCCGCGCTTCTCCCCGAGCCTGCCGAGTTCGACGGCGTCCTGCCATCCGGTCTCGTAGTCCAGCTCCAGACCCAGCACGCCTTCCGCGGCGAGAAGCCGGAGCGCTTCCGCCTTGCTGCCAGCCCGCACGTTTGACATCCACACCTCTTATCTCTACTTATACTGTACGAATATACAGTCAACACCAGGGCACGGCAAGGGGCTGCCCCGCTCCGGCGCCCGGCTGGCTGCCGGAGCGTCGGTCCATTCTGGCCTGTCTCCTTGTCGCTTGCGTGACAGCGGCTACGGGCGCGCAGCCGGCGCCTCGCCTGCGGCGCCATCGGGTACCGGGGCGGTGGCGAAGTCGCCCGCGTAGACTTGCGACAGCCCGTCCGGGCGCACGTACTTGCGAATCGCCGCATTCACCGCCTCGGGCGTGGCCGCGCGCAATCGCGCTTCCAGTTCTTCGGTGTAGGCCATGGTGCGGCCGAGGTAAAGCTGATTGGCGAGCGCGCCGGCCAATGCGCCGTCGCTGCTGCGGCTCACCATGCCCTGCTGCAGGATGCCGCTGACGGCTTCCGACAGTTCGGGCGCGCTGATGCCGTCGCGCACGAAGCGCTCCAGCTCTTCGGACACGGCCCGTTGCAGGCGCTCCAGGTTCTGCGGGGCATATTGCGCCTGCAGGCCGAAGCGGCCCGCACGGTCCAGCGCACCCACGTTCACCCAGCTCGACGCACCATAGCTGAGCCCTTCCTTCTGACGCAGGCGGTCGGCCAGGCGACTGCGCAGCGAGCCGCCGCCAAAGACGCGGTTGGCGATCAGCATCAGTGCGAAGTCAGGTTGGTCGCTGACCAGGTCGATCGGTTCGGCGGCGACGTACACGGCGTTGGCCTTGCCGGGCGTGGCGAGCGTGAAGTCGGCCGGGGCAATCGCCACGAAGGGCCGGTCCACGCGCGCAAACGGCTGTTGCGCGCGCCAGTCGCCGAACAGCTCGGCCGCCTGCGCGGTGGCCGCGTCGGCATCGAAGTCGCCCACCAGGCTCAGTTGCGCATTGCCCGTGCCGTAGAAGCGCGCATGGAAATCGCGCACCTGCTCCAGCGTGGTGGCCTTGAGCGCGGCAATGGTCTCGTCGAACGTGGGCGCGTGGCGCGGATCGCCGGCCGGGTAGGGGTCGCCATGGCGGCCCAGCGCATCGGCGGCCATCACGCCCGGCTGCCGGCGCACGCTTTCGATATCGGCGATGGCGGTGCTGCGCAGCGTGTCGAATTCCGCCTGCGGGAAGGTGGGCGCGCGCAGGATGTCGCGCACCAGCGCCAGCAGTTCCGGCAGCTGTTCGCGCCGGGTCTCGAAGCTGACAGTGACGCGCTCGGAGCCACCCGAGACCATCACGCGCGCGCGCAGGGCCTCGATGCGGTCGGCAAGCTGCAGGCGGTCCATGTTGCCGGCACCGCGCTTGAGCATCGATGCCGCCAGGTCACCCACCGTGGTCAGGCCCTGCAGGCTTTCGACATCGCCCATGCGCAGGATCAGCGTGCCGTTGACCACGCCGCCGCGCGTGGGCTTGGGCAGCAACGCCAGCTGCATGCCGTTGGCCAGGGTCTGGCGCCGCGTGTGTGCCTCGATGTTGGCCGGGCTCGGATCGAACGCCGGCACTGCCGCCAGCGCCGGCTTGCCCTGGTAGCCGCGCACCTGCGCCGCCACGTCGGGGGTCGCGGGAATCTGCGCGCGCAGCGGCTTGTCCTGCGGCAGGAACACGCCCACCGTGCGGTTCGAAGTCTGGAAGTAGTTGAGCGCGACGCGCTGCACGTCTTCGAGCGTCACGGTCTCGATGCGGTCGCGCGCGATCAAAAACAGGCGCCAGTCGCCCTTGGCAATGGCTTCCGACAGCGCAATGCCAAGTGCGCCCGGATCGTTCAGGTAGTGCTCGTAGGCGTTGCGCATGCGCACGCGCGCCCGCTCCAGCTCCTCGGGCGTCACGGGCGCTTCGGCGAAGCCCTCGACCTGCGTGATCAGCCCCGCGCGCGCCGCTGCCAGCGACTGGTCCTTCGATGTCTCGGCCATGAACAGCAGCGTGCCCGGGTCCTTCATCGCACTGAACGAGGTGCCGACCGAGGTGGCCTTCTTCTGCTCCACCAGCGCCTTGTACAGGCGCCCGCCGGGCGTGTCGCCGAGGATGATGGTCAGCATTGACAGCGCGGTGGTATCGGGGTGGGCGCCGGCGCTGACGTGGTACTGCGCCGCCACCAGCCCGCTGTCGCCGGGGCGCGTCACGACGAGTTCGCGCGCTCCTTCCTGCGGCGGTTCGACGGTGTGCTCGGGTGGCAGCACGCGCGTCGGGCGCGCGATCGGGCCGAAATAGCGTTCGATGCGCGCGATCGCCCACGCCGGATCGAACTTGCCGGCCACCACCAGCACCGCATTGTCGGGCTGGTAGTAGCGGCGGTAGAACGCGCGCAGGTTGTCGATGCTGACCTGCTCCACGTCGCTGCGCGCGCCGATCGGCGCCTTGCCGTAGTTGTGCCAGCGGTACGAGGCGGACATCATCTGCTGGATCAGCATGCGGCCCGGGCTGTTCTCGCCCATCTCCATCTCGTTGCGCACCACCGTCATCTCGCTGTCGAGGTCGGCGCGCGAGACGAAGCTGTTGACCATGCGGTCCGCCTCCATGCGCAGCGCCCAGTCGAGGTTGTCGTCGCTGGCGGTGAAGGTCTCGAAGTAGTTGGTGCGGTCCTGCGCCGTGGTGCCGTTGGATGACATGCCGCGCCGCGCGAACTCGGTCGGGATGGTCTTGCTCGGCAGCGTGGGCGTGCCCTTGAACAGCAGGTGTTCGAGCAGGTGCGCCATGCCGGTCTCGCCATAGTTCTCGTTGCGGCTGCCGACCAGGTAGGTCATGTTGACCGTGGTGGTCGGCTTGGCCGCATCGGGCGCGAGCACGATGCGCAGGCCATTGGGCAGCCGGTACTCGGTGATGCCCTCGACCGAGGTGACCTCGACCGCGCTTGCCGTCGCCTGGCCTGACGGCGCAGCCGTTGTGGCTGCGGCCGGCGCGGCTCCGGCAGCCCCAGGCAGTTCCAGCCATAGCAGCCCCGCGAGCGCGAGCGAGCAGGTCAGCGGAAGCGGTTTGACTGGGCGCATGGAATCTCCGGGAAACAACACAGGCTGGTGATTCTAGCCGGACTGGGTTTGCCATGACTGTGCTCCATGGCACGGTCGCTGGCCAGAGGGGAATGTCCGAATCCAGCGGGTGCGGGCCTGCCTGAAGCGGTAGCATGCCTGCATGGAACTCGATCCCGATACCTGCTACAAGGCCGTGGCCTCGCACGACCGCCGCTTCGACGGCCGCTTCTTTGTCGGCGTGTCGTCCACGGGCATCTATTGCCGGCCCGTGTGCGCGGTGCGTACCCCGAAGCGCGAGAACTGCACCTTCTACGAAAGCGCCGCGGCGGCGGAGAAGCAAGGCTTCCGCCCTTGCCTGCGCTGCCGACCCGAACTGGCGCCCGGCCACGGGCTGGCCGATCTGTCCGGCCGCCTCGCGCAGGCTGCGGCCACGCTGATCGACGAAGGCTTCATGGCCGATGCCGGCGTGGCCGCACTGGCGGCGCGCATCGGGGTGACCGAACGCCACCTGCACCGCCTCTTCACGGCGCAGTTCGGCGTGTCGGTGCTGGAGTACGTGCAGACGCAGCGCCTGCTGCTGGCCAAGCGGCTGCTGACCGATACCGCGTTGCCCGTGACCGAAGTGGCGCTGGCCGCGGGCTTCGGCAGCGTGCGCCGCTTCAACGACGTGCTGCGCACGCGCTACGGGCTGACGCCGATGGCCTTGCGCAAGCGCGCGTCCGACGGCGTGGCCGACCGGCTGGTGTTCGAGCTGGGCTACCGCCCGCCGCTGGCGTGGCAGGCGCTGCTGAGCTTCCTGGCCGTGCGCGCGGTCGATGGCATCGAGCAGGTGCGCGATGGCGCCTATGCCCGCACGCTTGCGGTGGAAGCCGGGGGCGTGATGCATCGCGGCTGGCTGCGGCTCGACCACGTGCCTGCGCGGTCAGTGCTGCGCGTGACCCTGTCGGCTTCGCTCGCGCGCGTGATTCCGCAGGCGCTGGGCAAGGTGCGGCGCTTGTGCGACCTCGGCTGCCGGCCCGATATCGTCGACCGCCATCTCGGCGAACTGGCCAGCGATGTGTCTGGCATGCGGCTGCCGGGCAGCGTCGATGGTTTCGAGATCGCGGTGCGCGCCGTGATCGGCCAGGTGATTTCGGTGGTGCAGGCCCGGCGTATCCTGGCGCGGCTCGCGCAGGCGGCGGGAGATGCCTTGCCAGCCGCGGCGATGCCAATCGATGGTTGTATGCCGCTGCAGCACTGTTTTCCCTGCGCCGCAGCGCTGGCCGCGCTGCCCGATGCCGCAATGGCCGCCGCCGGCGTGTCGCAGGTCAAGGCGCGTACGCTGCGCGCGCTCGCGCAGCGCGTCGCCAGCGGCGCGTTGCCGCTGGGCCCGCACACGGCGCCCGAACAGACCGTGGCGGCGCTGCGCGAGATCGACGGGATCGGCGACTGGACGGCGCAGTACGTCGCCATGCGCGCGCTGGGCTGGCCCGACGCGTTCCCGGGCACCGACTATGCGTTGCGCAAGATGCTGGGCGTGAACACCGTGCGCGCCATGCAGGCCCGCACCGCGCAGTGGGCGCCGTGGCGCGCCTATGCCGCCATCCACCTGTGGCATCGCTATGAAGCGATGAAGTCACAGGGCGACGGCGCAGTGGTACCTTTGGCAGCCATGATTCCTGTCAATTCCGATATCGAGGTGACGACATGACCAGCTACCGCCTGATCGACAGCCCGCTTGGCGCCATGCTGCTGCGCGCGGAGGGCAGCTTCCTGACAGGTATCTATTTCGACGGGCAGAAGTACTATCCGCACGGCGCGGTGCCGGGCGCCGCGCCCGAAACCACCGCGCGCCTGTTCGACGACGTGGCGGCGCAGATTGCGGCCTACTTCGATGGATCGCTCGAAGCGTTCTCGCTGCCGCTGCGGCTGGCGGGCACCGACTTCCAGATGCGCGTGTGGGAGGCGCTGCGTGCCATTCCTTTTGGCGAGACGGTGTCCTACGGCCAGCTCACCCGGCAGCTCGAACTGCCGCATGGCCATGTCCGCGCGGTCGGGGGCGCGGTGGGGCGTAATCCGCTGTCGGTGATCGTGCCGTGCCACCGCGTGCTGGGCGCCGACGGGGACCTGACTGGCTATGCGGGCGGAACTGACCGCAAGCGCGCGCTGCTCAAGCTCGAAAGCTTTGCCGCGGCCGCGCGCCTGCCGATCATGCAGCAGTCCGCGCTGGCGTTAGCGTAGGCGCGGCAGCGCAGCCAGCATGGCCCGCCTGTTTATCGCCGTGGAAACACCGCCGGCGGTCGCGGCGCATCTGGTGGGCATCGTGCCGGCGGCAAGCGGCATCCGCCCCACGCCAGCCGCGCAGGTGCACCTGACCTTGCGTTTCCTGGGCGAGTGCGATGCGGAGCAGGCCGGACGCATCACCGCCGCGCTCGACACGCTGGCGGCCGAGGATTTCGCGCTGCGCGTGACGGGCGCCGGACGCTTTCGCGGCCAGCAGGGCAGCGTGCTGTGGGCCGGCCTTGCGCCATGTCCCGCGCTCGACGCGCTCCATGTGGCCGTGACCGATTGCCTGCAGGCCGCAGGCATCGCGCCCGAGCGGCGCCGTTTCCGCGCCCACCTGACCCTCGCGCGGTGCCGCCCGGCCGTCCCCGACGCGATGCTGCGCGACTGGGTAGCCGCGCATCGGGAGCTTGCCGTGCCGCCCTGGCAGGCACGGCGTTTCGTGCTGTTCGAGAGCCGCCTCGACCGGCACGGTGCCACGCACGCGCCGATCGCCGCGTGGCCGCTCATCGACCCCGGCGACGCGCACACGATGGCAAGCGTACCCGTTTCTGCGTGAACGGGATTCGGCCCGCCGCAGCGCGAAAGCGGCGCAAGCGCTACCCCTCAAAAGTCTGTGCTCAAGTTTCGCCACAGAATGCCGAAGCCCATGCCATGAGTCTTGCCGTCCAGTGGAGCGTCCCCTTAATATGCGGCGCTCGGGCCGCAAGCCTATCCTGCCGCGGCGCTCCTGCCAACGCGCGGTGCTGCCACTCTGATGTTGCGTGATTCCATGAGCTTCCAAGATTCCTCCGAGTCCACCCAAGCCGGTTCCGGCCCGCAAGACGAAACCGACACGGAGGCCGGGGCCCTGCCTGACGAGCGCTACCGCCTGACCCATACCTCGCAGATCGGCACGGTGCTGCGGGACCTGTCCTGGCAGAAGTGCCTGATCACGGTGCGCACGCGCACGGGCCATCAGTTCGTGACGTCGGTGCTGCACATGGACCCGGTCAACCGCACCTTTATCTTCGACTGGTGCAACGCCGATGCCGAGCGCCACGCGCTGATGACCTCGGACGAGAACGCCTTTTCGGGCCTGTTGCGTGGCGTGCCGGTCAATTTCATGGTGGGCCGGCCGTCGGCCACGCGCTACGAGCAAGGTCCGGCCTTTATCGTGGAGTTTCCCGAGAAGCTCTACCACTTCCAGCGCCGCCGCCATTTCCGCGCGCGCACGCTGGTGACCAAGGGCTACCGCTGCGAGATCCGCAACCCGGACAACAGCGTGCTGGCGCTGGACATCGCCGACCTGTCGCTGTCTGGCGTGGGCCTGCGTTCCAGGACCGTGGGCGCGGACCAGCTGCCGGTCGGCACCATGGTGAGCCGCTGCCGGCTGGACTTCCGCGAGCTGGGCAAGCTCGACGTCGACCTCCAGATCGTGGGGCACTGGCTGGTCGGCAACGACGACAGCGCCATTCACCACTACGGCTGCGCCTTCGTCAGCCCGGACGGCCGCATGGAGAACTTCCTGCAGCGGCTGGTGTTCTCGCTGGAGCTTGCGCACCGCGGCTGAGGCGGGGGTTGGCGCTCGATTGCCCGCTCGCATCGCGGCATTCGGCAGTGCGGCTCTCCCGGCTGTTCACACGCTGATCAGGACGTGATCAGGCGCCCGATGGCCGCGGCGGCTTCGCGCATCGGCGGCAGCAGGCGCGACACCATCTCCGCCTCGGTCACCTTGGCCGCGCGCACGCTCACGCTGATGCCCGCCAGCACGATGCCGGCGGCCGAGCGCACCGGCACCGCGATTGCGCGCAGGCCCGGTTCAAGCTCTTCATCGACGATCACGTAGTCCAGTTCCCGGGCGCGCTCGAAGCAGCTTTCCAGTTCCTGGCGCGACACCTTGGTCTGCAGCGTGCGCGGACGCAGGTCCGCATGCTCGAAAAAGCCGTCGAGCACCGACGAGGGCTGGTGCGCGAGCAGCAGGCGCCCGTTGGACGTGCAGTAGGCCGGCAGCCGGCTGCCCATGCCGAGCGAGTAACTGACCACGCGCTGCACTTCCGAGCGCACCAGGTACAGGATGTCGGTACCGTCCAGGATGGCCAGCGTGCAGGTCTCGTGGATGCGCGCGCTCAGGTTGTCGAGGATCGGCTGCGACAGCGACACCATCGACGTCGACGAGAAATACGCATGCCCCAGGTGCAGCACCCGCGGGCGCAGTGCGAACTGGCCGTCCTGCTGGCTGACGTAGCCAAGCTGCTCGAGCGTATACAGGCAGCGGCGCACCGACGCGCGCGACAGCTGCGTGCGCTGGGCCACCTGCGAGATCGTCAGCGGGCGCTTGCGTTCGGAAAACGCTTCAAGCACGGTCAGGCCGCGCGCCAGCGACAGCATGAAGTTCGGATCGCCCGAGAAACTGCCGAGCAGGTCGGACTGGGGGCGGGCAACTCGGACCGTATCGGCCTGGGCCTGGCCGATGCCAAGGGGGCGGGTAGTCTCCATCGTGCTTGTCTTGTTCGATAATCGCGCAATCTTAAACGGAGTCGGCGCCGCGGGCCAGCGGTTTCGCTATCGCAGCAGCGGTCTTAGCCGACCTGCTCGCGCAGCAAGGTCGTCATGCGCTGTGCCAGTGGCGAAAGATACGCACCCGCGCGCGTGACCACGCCGATGCGCCGCCGCAGGTCCAGTTCGTCCAGCCCGACGTCCAGCGGCCTGAGCCCGGGCATGATGGCTTCGACATGCGCGCTGGAAATGCTCAGCATCGGCGTGCCGCGGACCAGCGCGAACAGCGACGCGGTACCGAAATCGACCTCCACGCGCAGCGCAGGCGGCGGCAGGCCACGCCGGCGGAAGGCCTCGTCGACCTGCTGGCGCAGCACGATATGCCCTTCGGGCAGCAGCCACTCCTGGCTGGCCAGGTCCGCCAGGCTGAGGTTGCGCCGCTGCTGCAGCGGATGGGATTCGTCGGCCACCACGACCAGCCGGTCGTCGAACAGCGGTTCGATTGCAAAGGCCTCGGTTGCGTGACGTGGCAGGGGTGCCACGGCCAGGTCAAGCTCCCCGGCCGCGAGCAGGTCCATCAGGTCACGGGCGAGGCGCCGGCGCAGCTTCAGGCGGGCCACCGGCCGCTCCTTCACGAGCTGGCGGCAGGCGCCCAGCACGATGGCATTCGGCAACGAAGGCGAATATCCCAGCCGCAGCATACCCAGTTCGCCTGTGCGGATGCCCTGCATCTCCTTGAGTGCGTCTTCGTACTCCAGGTGGATGCGGCGGGCGCGTTCGATAAAGAGCCGGCCCGCATGGGTGACGCTCATGCCGTTGGCCGTCCGCTCGAACAGTGGCAGGCCAGCCTGGGCTTCGACGCGCTGCACGGCCTTGGTCAGGGCGGGCTGGCTAATGCCCAGCTGGTCCGCGGCCCGGCCGATCCCTCCGCTGCGTTCCACGGCAAGGATGTATTCAACGTCGCGTGTCTCCATGCTGGCATTCCCATCAGTTATGGCTTTATAGCCATTCATGCATTGTGGTGATGTCGTCCATCTTACAGACTTAGCCACAGGCAAGACGCAAAAACGAATACACGGAGACGCCCATGGGCTTTGCATATTTCCTGCGCCGCGCGGCGCGCTATTGGGGCGACCAGCCGGCCGTTCTCTACCGCGACCAGGTGTTGACCTATCGGCAGCTGGATGAGCGCTCCACGCGGCTCGCCAACGCGCTGCTCGCGCTCGGGCTGCGCAAGGGCGACCGCGTGGCCGTGCAGTCGCGCAACCGCCCGGAACTGGTCGAGATCGAATGCGCGCTGTACAAGGCGGGGCTGGTGAAGGCCGCGCTGAACCCGCGTTTCACGGCTGCCGAAGCCTCTGACGTGGTGGACAACTGCAAGCCGCGCGTATTGATCGCGGGGCCTGGCTACACCGGCTACGTGTCCGCCACGCGCGGCTTCGGCTCGGTGGAGACCTTCATCGCCATCGGCGCGGACGCCCCGGGCTATGCCGGCTACGAAGCCCTGCTCGCCCGGGCGGGAACCGAATTGACGGAGCTCGTGCCGGCAGCCGATGACCTTGCCGTGCTGCATTTTTCATCGGGTTCGACCGGCAAGATCAAGGCCGCCATGCAAAGCTACGGCAACCGGCAGGCGGCGCTGCGCAAGATGCTGATGAGCATGGACAGCCCGCCGCGTCCCGGCGATCGCCTGGCGCTGATCGGCCCCGTCACGCACGCCTCCGGCATGCTGATGCAGCCCTACCTGTACTGCGGGGCCACGCTGGTGCTGTTCGAGAAGTACGAGCCCGCACACTTCCTGGCCGAGGTGGCCCGCCTGCGCATCACGCACGTGTTCATGGTGCCGGCCATGATCAACATGCTGCTGGCCGAGCCGTCTCTCGCCAGCGCGGACCTCAGCAGCCTGAAGACGCTCGCCTACGGCGCCGCACCGATGGCGCCGGCGCGGATCCGCGAGGCGTGGGAACGCATTGGCCCGGTGCTGTCGCAAGGCTATGGCGCGAGCGAATCGACCTCGGGCGTCACGCGCCTGTCCACCGCCGACCATGCACTGGCGATGGCTTCGTGCCCGGAGCGGCTTGCCTCCTGCGGCCGTGCATTGGGCGAGACGGAAGTGCGCGTGGTCGATGACCACGGCCGCGAGGTCGGCGTCGACCAGATCGGCGAACTCGTGATCCGCGGCGAGGATGTCTTCCAGGGCTACTGGGGCGAGCCCGCACTGACGCAGGAGGTGCTGGTCGATGGCTGGCTGCGCACCGGCGACATGGCGCGTGTCGATGCGCAGGGCTACATCTACCTGGTGGACCGCAAGAAGGACATGATCATTTCCGGCGGCTTCAACGTTTACCCGACCGAGGTCGAGGCCACGCTGTACCAGCACCCCGACGTGCTCGAAGCCTGCGTGATCAGCGTGCCCGACGACACCTGGGGCGAAAGCGTGAAGGCCGTGGTCACGCTGCGCCCGGGACGCGAGGCCAGCGCGCAGGCATTGATCTCGCATTGCCGCGAACGGATTGCCGACTACAAGTCGCCGCGTTCGGTCGACTTCGTCGATGAACTGCCCAAGAACGCCAGCGGCAAGCTGGCCCGCAAGCTGGTGCGCGAGCCGTACTGGCATGGCGCTTCGCGCCGCGTGAACTGAGGAAAGCACCGCCATGTTCGATACCCTGACCAATCCCGTGCTGCGCGAAACGCGCGCGGCCATCCGGCGCTTCATCGACGAAGAGCTGCGTCCGCTCGAGCGCGAACTCGGCCTGGGCCCGGAAGACCCGTGGCCCGTCGAGACCCTGCGCGGCGTGTGGCGCCGCTCGAGCGAGCTTGGTCTCTACGCCGCTTGCCTGCCTGAAGCGCTGGGTGGCAAGGGGCTCAATATCGCCGAGCAGTGCGCGCTGAAGGCGGACCTCGCGGCCAGCGGCTGCACACTGGCGCCCCATGTGCTGGGCGACCTCGGCGGGCCGCCGCGCGTGGGCAATATGCTCAAGTACGCCACGCCCGATCAGCTCGAACGCTATTTCCGTCCCGTGATCCGCGGCGAGAAGTCGACTTGCTTCGCGCTGACCGAAACGCATTCGGGCTCGGACGCGCAAAGCATCGCCACCACCGCAGTGCCCGACGGCGACGAGCTGGTGATCAACGGCGGCAAGCACTACATCAGCGGTGCGCCGTTCGCCGACTTCGCCATCGTCATGTGCGTGACCGACGCGAGCGTGTCGCCGCCGGCCATCAGCGCCGTGCTGGTTGACCTCGACCTGCCGGGCGTGACGGTGACGCAAGCCTATGTGCCGATGTCGGGCCAGCATATCGACGCCGACATCGCCTTCGACAACGTGCGCGTGCCGCGCGCCAACATCCTCGGCGGCGAAGGCAACGGCTTCCGCCTCGGCATGTCGCGCATCAACGTCAACCGCCTGTTGCACTGCCCGTCGATGCTGGGGCTGGCGACGCAGGCTTACCGGTCGTCGCTGGAGTACGCGGGACGGCGGCGCCAGTTCGGAGGGCCGATCGCTCGCTTCCAGGCCATCCAGCACATGCTGGCCGACATGGCTGCGGCGCTGTGGGCCTGCGAATGCATGATCGCGCAGACCGCCGCGCTCGCCGATGCCGGCGCGGACCTGCGCATGAAGGCCGCCGCGTGCAAGCTGTTCGTGTCGGAGCGCTGCTTCGAGGTCGCCGACAAGGCCGTGCAGATCCACGGCAACGTGGGTGTGACGCGCGGCCATCCGGTCGAGCAGGCGTTCCGCAAGCTGCGCATGTTCCGCGTCTTCACCGGCACCAGCGAGATCCAGCGCAACACCATCGCCAAGGCGATTCTCGAACCGGCACCGGCGGCGGCGTAAGCCGCGTTGCGCGGCACGCCAGCTTCACCTCAACACGACATCAGGCGGCGCTGGACACGGTGCCCGCCACGGAGACAACCATGAACCGCCGACAATGGCTTGCCACGGCAGGCGCAGCCGCCGTGAGTTCCGTGCTGGCACCGGTGCGCGCGGCGACCGCCGCGACCGCCGCTTATCCCAACCGCCCGATCCGGCTGATCGTTCCTTTCCTGGCCGGCAGTTCCCCCGACAACACGGCGCGGACGGTTTCGGCCGAACTCGGCGCGCGGCTCGGCCAGCCGCTGGTGGTCGAGAACATGCCCGGCGCGGGCGGCATCATCGGCGCCAATGCGCTCAAGCGCGCCGCCGCCGACGGCTACACCATCGGCCTGCTGGCGAATACGCATGTCATCAACGTGCATATGTACCGGCAGCCGCCGTACGATCCGGCGCACGACTTCACCGCAATTTCCGCCATCTCGGGCGGCCCGACCGCGCTGGTGGTGCCGGCGGACTCGCCCTACAAGACCGCGTCCGAACTGATCCAGGCGATGAAGAAGGCGCCGGGCAAGTTCAACTACGGCTCGGGCGGCAAGGGCAGCATCGCCCATCTTGCGGTCGAAGCGCTGCTGCACCAGGCCGGCTGCGAGGCCGTGCATGTCCCGTACAAGGGCGCGCCGGAAATCCTCTCGGCGATGCTGAGCCACCAGACCCAGTTCGGCATGCCGGTGCTCGCCACCGCCACGCAGTACCTGCGCAACGGGCAGGTGCGTGCGCTGGCGGTGTCTTCGTCGTCGCGTTCGCCGTTCTTTCCCGACGTGCCGACGCTGGCCGAGGTGCTGCCGCCCGGGTTTGCCATCGACAACTGGAGTGGCTTGTTCGCGCCGGCGCATTTCCCCGCCGAGCTGACGCAACGGCTGTTCACCGCCGTGGCGGAGCTGCAGTCCGGACCGCGCCTGGCAGCGCAGGTCAAGGCCAACGCCGGCGAAGTGCGCCGCAGCGCATCGCCGGCGCAGTTCCAGGCCATGGTCGCCGCCGACACAGCGCGCTACGCGGCGCTGATGCGCTCGATCGGCATGAATGGCGATATCAGCTGAACCCGGGAGCGTTGCCATGAAGCCAGAGTGGTCCTGCCTCAAGGATGTGAAGATCCTGGACGTCAGCCAGCTGCTGCCAGGTCCGCACGCGACCAGCCTGCTGATGCAGCTCGGTGCCGACGTGATCAAGGTGGAGCAGCCAGGCACGGGCGATACCTCGCGCCAGCTTGGCAAGGCGGTGTTTGCGCAGTTTAATCGCGGCAAGCGTTCCGTGGCGCTCGATTTGAAGACTGCCGAGGGCCGCGAGGCTTTCCTGGCGCTGGCGCGCGAGGCCGATGCGGTGGTCGAAGGTTTCCGCCCGGGCGTGATGCGTCGGCTCGGGCTCGACTACGCGGCGCTGGCCGAGGTGAATCCCGCCATCGTGCTGTGCTCGATTTCCGGCTTTGGCCAGGAAGGACCCTACGCCGACCATGCCGGTCATGACCTGAACTACCTGGCGCTGGCGGGCTACTGGGCGGTGCCGGTGCAGGTGCATGACACGGTGTCGCGGCCGCGCGCGCGCATCTCCGACTATGCCGCTTCGGGCTACGCAGCACTGTCGCTGGCCGTGGCCATCATGAGTGCGCGCGCCAGCGGCCATGGGCAGCATCTCGACGTGTCGATCCACGACGCGATCCTGTCGTGGACCGCGCAAGGGGCATGGGCCGCACGCGACTACGCGGACCGTCCCGTCGACGCGCCGATGGTGATGCCGGACAACGACCTGTTCGAGACCCGCGACGGCCGCCACCTCGCGCTTGGCATCCTGGAGAACAAGTTCTGGACGAATCTGTGCGAAGCCATGAGCGCGGAATTCCCGGCATTGCGCGATGCGCGCTTTGCCGCGCGTGCCGGCCGCCAGCAGCACAAGCGCGAGGTGCATCGCCTGCTCCAGGACATGTTCCGCACGCGCACGCTGGCTGCGTGGGCACAGGTGTTCGCGACGCTGGATGTACCGTTCTCGCCGTCGCTGCAGGCGGGGGAATTGTTCGACGATCCGCACGTCCAGGCACGCGGACTCATTCGCCACTTGCCGGCAGAGGACGCGATCGCGCTGCGGTTTCCGGTGAAGTTCTCGCTGGGCCTGCCGGATGCCGATGACACGGTACCCCCGCTGGGCTCGGTGGGGGACTGACGACTCGCCTTGTGGCGCGAATTGCCAAGTCAATGGCGCCTATTGTGATCTTTGCGGTCTCCGATGCTCGTACGATCGAGGCAGAGCTTTCGCCAGCCTGGCACGGAGACCGATGGAACTCGACGATTCGTTCATCTGTGGACTACGACGGAAATGTCCACGACATCGGATGCCAAGGGCAACCTCATGACATCCCGATGAACACCCCCTCCATGCCGGCATCCGGCGAAACGCCGCACACGGAACCCATGCCGGGGGTCGCTGCCATGGCTGCCGTCGTCGCCGGATTGTCGATGCTCGGGCAATTCGCCATTGCCAGCTATTTGCCTGCCTTCCCGGTCATTGCCGATGACATGCACGTCACCGGGGCGCAGGTGCAGCAGTCGCTGACCGCCTATCTGCTGCCGTTCGTGCTGATGATGCCCTGGCACGGCGCCATCTCCGACGCCCTCGGCCGGCGGCGGATGATCCTGCTCGGCTGCGCGCTGTTCACCCTGGGGTCCCTGGTCTGCGCGGGTGCCACCGGCATCTGGGGGCTTCACGTCGGGCGGGCTTTGCAGGGCGGCAGCGCCGGCATTGGCGTGATCGTGGGCCGCGCGATGGTCAGGGATGTTTTCCACGGCATCAAGGCGCAGAAGGTCATGGCACTCGTCGCCATGATCTTCGCACTCGGGCCGGCCCTCGCACCCGTCTGCGGCGGCTGGCTATTGCTGTGGATCGGATGGCGCAGCATCTTCGTTTTCCTGGCGCTGGTGTCCGCATCGCTTCTTGCCGCCTGCTGGCTATGGGTCCCGGAGACGCTGCCGCGGGCGCGCCGGCATCCGCTCGAGCCCATGTCGCTCGCGCGCGCCTATGGGAACATGCTGACGCATGGCCGCTTTGCCGCCCTGGCGCTAGCCAATGCCGGCGTCAATGTTGCCATCTACGTCTACGTTTTTACCGCTCCGCGCTTTGTGACCCAGTATCTCGGCCTGGGCGCGCAATCGTTCGGCTGGGTATTCATCCCGATCGTGGCAGGAATTCTGTTCGGGGCCCTGGCATCGCATCGCATCGCCGGCCGGGTCCGTCCGGAGCAGAGCGTGTGGATCGGGCATGCCATCATGCTGCTGGCCGGTACCTTCAACATTGCCGTATGCGCCCTGCACGCCCCCGCCATGCCCTGGGCACTGGTTGCGCTGCCGGTCTTTGCGGCCGGGATGACCATCACGCAACCCAGTCTGCAACTGCTGGCGCTCGATTGCTTTCCCGCGCGGCGCGGGCTGGCGTCCAGTGGTTATGTCACGACCCAGCAGTTCGGCAATCTGCTGTTGTCGGCGCTGCTGGTCCCGCTACTGGACTCCCCGGTCAAGATGGCGATCTGCATGGCAGGGTTGCAGCTGTTCGGCCTGGTCATGTTCCTGACTTCGCAACGTCGGACGGTAGCAGTTTCTCCGTAATCCAACGCGGTCGCCGCACGGTCACATTCGAGTAGCTTGCGATCCCCGTTCAACGGTGCGCAGCGCGGCGGTTGTCAGTGACCGCCCTACATCGATGACCAGTGGCTTGGTATAGAACGAAATCATGGACGTTCCCCATGCCCGTTGGCACCTCAGGAGAATCGAGATGGCGGACCAGAAACAGTACCCGGACACCGACCCGCGACATCACGCGCTCAAGATCAAGTCAATGTTGGAAGCGGCGCTGCAGCATATGCGTTCGGATGTCGGAAAGGTCACGGATCCAAAAGCCCAGGCCTTGTTCGAAACGTCAGCCGAAGTGCTGAGCGGCCTGGTGGCCGCGTACGAGCATTTCGAGCAGCGGAGCGAGCCTGCGTGGCGGTAGCCGAGGCTGGCGGCCTCTATCGCACGCCTCCAGCCTCAGAGCTTCTGCAGCGCGGCCAGCGAGAAGATCTTCGCCCAGCGCCGCGCATGCGTGCGCGTTGGCATGGGAATGTGCCATAGCGGCCGGGTATTGTGCTCGAGCCGCAGGGCGAGCGCCCAGGCACCTGCATCGGATACCGGCTCCGCGCTGGCGATGTCGGCGAAGATAAAGCGCGATTGCGCGTCGCCGAGTGTCACCGTGCCAAGCTTGCGTTCCGCATCGACGCGCAGGCTGCCCCACGTGCCGTCGAGCGACAGGATGCGCTCGCCCTGGATGCGCACGCCATGAATGGCGCGCCAGCGCCGCACGCCGCCGGCGACCAACGCCGCCAGCAGGGCAACGGCGAGCGCGACGGCGCCGGCACCTGCCACGGTGCCGAACGCGGCGGCGACGGCGTGGTAAAGACGAACGTACCCGTAGATCAGGGCACCGATGAGGGCAAGTCCGAGCAGGATAAAGGGCACGTGCGGTTCCGGCGCATGCCGGGCGCGCTGCCCGGCCATCAAAGCAGCGATTCTACCGGCGACCCGATCAGTCGCCGGTGCTGCCCGCCCAGCTGATCAGAACTTGTGCCGCAAGCCCAGCGCCAGGCTGTTGGCAGTCGCCAGCGATTTAGCATCAGGCCAGCGTTTTTCGCATAGGCCGCGGCCAGGTTGGCGTGCTGCGCACCATCGGTGTCGAATGCTTGAGAGAGAACGGGCGCTTAGCGCCCCTGGACGTTATGCCTTGCGCGCCCTGAGAAACCTGAAGAACTCCACGCCTTCCTGCAAGCGCCGCTTCATCATGTCCCAGCTCATCAGCATCTCGCGCACGATTTCCCAGATCTTCGATGGCCGGAAATAAAACCGCTTATAGAACTCCTCCACGCCAAGGTAGATCTCTTCGCGCGACAGGTGCGGGTAGCCGATGGTCGAAGCCTGGGTGCCGGAGTCATTAAGCAGGGTGATGACCTTGCTGTCGTTGAGCCATCCATTCTCGACCGCCTGCTTGTGAAGGACCGTCCCCGGATAGGGCGCAGCGAGCGACACCTGGATGGTGTGAGGGTTGATCTCCTTCGCGTATTCGATCGTCTTCTTGATGGTCTCGTGCGTCTCGCCCGGAAGCCCGAGAATGAACGTGCCGTGGATCTTGATGCCGAGTTTTCGGGAGTCGTCGCTGAAGCGGCGCGCCATATCGGTACGCAGGCCCTTTTTGACATTGACGAGGATCTGGTCGTCGCCGGATTCGTAGCCCACCAGCAGCAGCCGCAGCCCGTTGTCCTTCATTACCTTAAGCGTGGAGTAGGGCACATTCGCCTTGGCATTGCACGACCACGTCACCCCGAGCTTGCCCAGGCCGCGGGCGATCTCTTCTGCTCTCGGCCTGAGGTCGGTGAAGGTGTCATCGTCGAACATGATCTCCTTGATCTCGGGCATGTTGTCCCGGATCCACTTCACCTCTTCCAGGACGTTGTCGACCGAACGGGTGCGGTAACGATGTCCCCCGACCGTGTGCGGCCACAGGCAGAACGTGCACCGCGATTTGCAGCCGCGCCCCGTATAGAGGGAGACATAAGGATGCTTGAGGTAGCCGCTGAAGTAATTGCGGGTCGTGAGGTCGCGCTTGTAGACCGGCGCGACGAACGGAAGCTGGTCCATGTCTTCCAGGATCGGGCGCGCCTCGTTGTGCGTGATGCCACCGTCGGGCAGGCGATAACTGAGCCCGAGAATGGATTCGAACGGCAGGCCTTGCGCGATATCCCGGCAGGTGAAGTCGAATTCCTCGCGGCACACGAAGTCGAGTGCATCGCTTGCCGTCAGCGAGCCGTGGGGATCCACGGCCACTTTGGCGCCAACCATGCCGATCAGGATCGCCGGATTGCGCCGCTTCAGGTGTTCCGCGAACTGGATGTCGCTCGGGAACGACGGAGAACTGGTATGGATGATGACCAGCTCATACGGCTCGGCAATGTCCAGGGTCGCTTCCAGTGACAGGCCGTCTGCGGGCGCATCCACCAGGCGACTGTCCGGGATCAGCGCGGCGGGCTGGGCGAGCCACGTCGGATACCAGAAAGACCGGATCTCGCGCTTGGTCTGGAATCGCGAGCCCGCTCCCCCATCGAAGCCGTCATATGAAGGTGCCTGCAGAAACAGCGTTTTCATAACTGTCCTCGGAGAAAGTCGTCGGCTTGACTGCGATCGTCACTGGTATGAACTCGCGGAGCAGCGTCAATCACAGAGTGGCAGGATGCGGCTCAGGAATATTACGCCTTGTGAACTCGGTATGGCGAGAAATTGACCATCGGCACGTTGTCACTTTTCGGTATCTACAATGCAGAAACCGAGATCTTGAGGCGCGCGGTGCCAGAAAAGTCGAACAAGCACCGGCGGAGGTTGTGGAAGACGCGCTGGCGCGTCTTCAAACGATTCTCGAATAACCGTCAGTATGCGCTCGCCGCCCCGTCAGGAAAGCTTCCTCCCCAGCGTCTCGGGTACCATCGCCAGCCCCAGCAGCGAGACCAGTCCGCAGCCGATCAGGTAGAACGCCGGCGCATTAGGGCTCCCGGTCATATGGATCAGCACGGTAGAGAACAACTGCGCGAAGCCGCCGAACACCGCGATGGCCACGTAGTAGGTCACCGCCATGCCGGTGGCGCGCATGCGCTGTGGGAGCACCTCGCTGACCAGCACCAGCGTGGCGGGCGAGGTCATCGCCATCGGGATCGCCAGGCAGCCGACCACCACCAGCAGGCACGTCAGCGTCGGGAAGGCGTTGATCAGCTCGAAGGCCGGGTACGCCATCACCAGCAGCGCCACGCGCGACCACCAGACGATGGTGCGGCGCCCGTAGCGGTCGCTCATCCAGCCGGCGATGGGGCCGAAGATAACCATCATGCCCGCGGCAACAAAGCCCGCCCAGACGGCGTCACCGCGCGGGATGTTGAGCTGGAAGCTGGCATAGTTGGGCAGGTAGTAGGCGATCAGGTGCACCGCGGCTGCCAGGCCCGTCATCAGCAGCACGCTGGCCACCAGTTCACGCCAGTGCTGGCGCATCAGCTTCCAGCCACCGGCGGCCGCCTTCTTGCGCGCGGGCGGCTCCAGCGTCTCTTCCAGGCGGCGGCGAATCACCTGCCCGACCGGAATCACGAGAATGCCGATCAGGAATGCCGCGCGCCAGCCCCAGTGTTCCAGCGCTGCCGGGCTCAGGGAATGGGTGAGCCCAAGCGCCACCAGTGCGGCGAAGACGGCGGCAATGCCCTGGCTGGCGGTCTGCCAGCTGGTGTAGAAGCCGCGCGAACGTTCGTCGGCATACTCCATCAGCATGGCGGTGGCCGAGCCCATCTCGCCGCCGATCGCAAAGCCCTGCACCAGCCGCGCCACGATCATCAGGATCGGGGCCATGACACCGATCTGGGCATACGGTGGTGTCACCACCAGGATCAGCGCGCTGAACGCCATCAGCCACATCGACAGCAGCACCGCCGGCTTGCGGCCGCGGCGGTCGGCATAGGCGCCGATCACCAGCCCGCCGAGCGGGCGCATCAGGTAGCCCGCGCCGAACGTGCCGAAGGACAGCAGCAGCTGGCCAAACGGATTGCCGACGGGAAAGTAGAGCGGAATGATCAGCGTGGCGAAGAAGTTGTAGACGCCGGAGTCATACAGTTCCAGCGCGCCGCCGATGGTGATGGCCGTAATGGCCGACGCCTTCGACATGGGTTTCTTCTGGTCCGTGTCGTGGCTGGATACCGGCGGGTGCGCCGGTGCGGCCATGGTGGTGGGGTCGAGAGGCATTGCAATTCTCCTGGCGCGGCGGGCCGGCAGGTCTTGTCCGGCTGCCGCGTTGTCTCAATCTGAATCTGACCGATGACGGCCCTTTCGGGGCGCCGTCGACTTAATCTTGTTTCCCGCTACGCTACTCGGGCTGAAGCCCGGCGCGACGCACGGCGAGGGGCCATTTCCTCTGATCCGCCTCGATCAGGCTGGCGAATGCCTGCGGGGTGCCGCCAACCGGCTCGAAGCCCTGGCTCGTCAGGCGCTGCCGGACGGCTGGGTTGCGCATGGCCTTGGCCAGTTCTCCGCTCAGCCTGGCCACCACCTGCGGCGGCGTGCCGGCAGGCGCCACCAGGCCATACCACTCGCTTGAGTCGATGCCGGAGATACCCGCCTCGGCCAGCGTCGGCACGTCAGGCAACTGCGGCAGCCGGTGGGTGCTGACTACGGCAAGCGCCTTGAGTTGCTTTGCACGAAGCAGCGGCTCCGCCACCGGAAGGCCCGGGAACATCAGCTGCACATGGCCGCCGACGAGGTCGGCCAGCGCCGGGGGCGCGCCCTTGTACGGCGCGTGCACGATGTCCACGCCCGCCTCTCGCTTGAACGATTCGCCGATCAGGTGGAGCTGCGTGCCCGGCCCCGAAGAGGCATAGCTCAGGCGACCGGGGCTGGCCTTGGCCTTCGTCACCAGCTCCTGTACCGTGCCGGCCACCGCGGGGTTGACCACCATGACGTAGTTCAGGCTGACCAGCTGCCCGACCGGCACGAATTCGCGCGACAGGTCCACCGCCGTGCTGCCTTGCAGGCTGCGGTTGATGATCATCGGCGTGGTCGCCACCAGCAGGGTGTACCCGTCCGGGGCCGCTTTCGCCGCAGCGGCCGCGCCGATGTTGCCGGCCGCGCCCGGACGGTTCTCGATCACCACCGGCTGGCCGAGGCCGCCGGAAAGCTGCTCGGCGACCACGCGCGTGGCCATGTCCACGCTGCCGCCCGCGGGCCACGGCACGATGACGCGGACCACGTGATTCGGATAAGTGCCCTGCGCCCAGGCGCAGGTCATCATCATGGCCGTAAGTCCGATCGCGCCGAGTACCGTTCGCGTGCATCGCGTCTGGAATGTCATAACCGTCTCCTCGCTTCTTGCCAGTGTCCCCCCGCTGCGACGGGACACCTGTGCGTTATTCCAGCCGGAATCCCGTCTGCTTGATGGCCAGTGCCCATTTCTTCTGCTCGGCGGCCATGAAGGTCCCGAACTGGTCGGGCGAACCAGGGGCAGCCGGCTCATACCCCTTGCTCGCCAACTGCTGGCGCACGCCGGGCGCATTGAGCGCCTTCTCGATTTCCTTGCCCAGCAGGACCACGATGTCCTTCGGCGTGCCGGCCGGGGCGACCAGCCCGTACCATTCGCTTGCCTCGATGCCGGGGTAGCCGGCCTCGGCCATGGTCGGGATCTCCGGGAACAACGGCAGGCGCTGCTTGCTTGCCACCGCAATGCCCTTGAGCTGGCCGCCCTTCACGAACGGCATCACCGCCGGCACGCCGTGGAACATCATGTGGATATGGCCGCCCACCATGTCGGTGAGCGCCTGCGGGCCGCCCTTGTACGGCGCGTGGACGATATCGACGCGAGCCATGTCCTTGAAGAGTTCGCTGACCACGTTCTGCTGCGTGCCCGGGCCTACCGATGCGTAGCTGAGCTTGCCCGGCTCCGCCTTCGCCCGGGCGACGAGATCCTTGACCGAGCCCGCGACGGACGGATTGACCACGAGCATGTAAGGCGAGCTCGCCATCAGGCCGAGCGGCGCGAAGTCCCTGCCCAGGTCGAACGGCAGGTTCTTCTGCAGGCTCGCGTTGATAGCCATCGGTGCGCTGGCGACCAGCAGCGTGTAGCCGTCGGGCGCGGCCTTGGCCGCGGCACCCGCGCCGATATTGCCGGTCGCGCCGGGACGGTTGTCGACCACGAACTGCTGGCCCAGGCTGGCGCTCAGCTTCTCGGCCACGGTGCGCGTGACGGTATCGACGCCGCCGCCTGCCGGCCAGGGCACGATGATCTTGACCGGGCGGTTCGGGTAGCCACCCTGGGCCAGGGCGCTGGCGGCACAGGCGGCAAGCGCAATGGCGCCAAGGGCACGGTGCAGTACGGATTTCATGGCTTGTCTCCTCTTATCGTTGGATGGTCCCCACGCCGTCCTTGCAGCGCGGGGCCTCGCTACACCAGTCTGGTTCAGGCCGCCACGGTCGGCTTGATTTCTTCTTCGCGGACCTCGCTGCCGTCCCACTGCGCCTTCAGCCGTTCCCAGCGGGCACCGGCGGCAGCGAGGTTGCGTGCCTTGACGTGGCCATAGCCGCGAATGTCCATTGGCAGCCGTGCGATCTCCAGCGCCAGTTCAACGTTCTGCGCGGTGAGCTTCGGCAGCAGCGCCGCGATGCAGTCGCGGTACTCCGCGATCAGCGCGCGCTCTTCACGGCGCTCTGCGGTGTAGCCGAACGGGTCGAGCGCGGTGCCGCGCAGGCCCTTGAAGCGGGCCAGCAACGTGAAGGCCTTGCGCACCCAGGGACCATAGGCAGCCTTGAGCGGCTCACCATCCTTGTTCTTCTTCGCGAACAGCGGCGGCGCCAGGTGGTGCACCAGGCGGAAGTCGCCTTCGAACATCGACTCGATCTGCTTGCGGAACGCGGCGTCGGTGTGCAGGCGCGCCACTTCGTACTCGTCCTTGTAGGCCATTAGCTTGAACAGCGAACGCGCCACGGCTTCGGTGAGGCGGGTGCCGCCCGTGACGGTCTCGGCCTTCCTGACGCGGTCGACCAGGGACTCGTACTGCGCGGCGTAGGCGCGGTTCTGGTAGGCGGTGAGGAACTCGACGTGCCTGGCGAGCAGATCGTCCAGCGTCGGCTTGCGCACGAACTGGATCACCTGCGCGTTGGCAGCCTTCAGCGGCACGCGCGACATGTCATGCGCACACATCCGGCCCCATTCGAATGCGGCCTTGTTGCTGTCGACCTGCACGCCGTTGAGTTCGATGGCACGCATCAGCGCGGCATGCGACAGCGGCACGCGGCCCTTCTGCCACGCATAGCCCAGCATCATCAGGTTGGCGTAGATCGACTGCCCCATGACCTGCTTCGCGACCTGCTCGGCATCGAAGCTGCCCACGTTGTCGCTGCCGGCGGCCTGCGCAATGCGTCCAACGGCTTCCGCGGTTTGCGGGTCCCAGTCCGGATTGCGCACGAACGCGGCGGTCGGCGTGACGTGGCTGTTGAGCACCACGTAGGTCCGCTGCGGCGACATGGCGGCGAGCGATGCCTTGCTGGCGGCCACCACCGTGTCGCAGGCGATCACCAGGTCGGCCATCGCCATGTCGACGCGGCTGGCGTGCAGGGCATCGGGGCTCGCGGCGATCTGGATGTGGCTCCAGGTCGAGCCGCCCATCTGCGCCATGCCGGTGGCGTCCTGCGTGATCACGCCCTTGCCTTCCAGGTGCGCGGCCATGCCCAGCACGCCGCCGATCGTCACGATGCCGGTACCGCCGATGCCGGCCACGACGATGCGCCGGGGCGTGGCGGCATCGGGCAGCAGGGGCATCGGGATGTCGGTCGGGACCGGCTGCTTCTTGCCGCCTGCCGACGGCTTCTTCAGCTGGCCGCCTTCGACGGTCACGAAGCTTGGGCAGAAGCCCTTGGTGCAGGAGAAGTCCTTGTTGCAGGTGTCCTGGTTGACCTTGCGCTTGCGGCCGAACTCGGTTTCCACCGGCTGCACGGCCAGGCAGTTGCTTTCCACGGAGCAGTCGCCGCAACCTTCGCACACCAGTTCGTTGATGACGACACGCCTGGCCGGATCAGGCATGGTGCCGCGCTTGCGCTCGCGGCGCTTCTTGGTGGCGCAGGTCTGGTCGTAGATGATGGCGGTCACGCCGCTCACTTCGCGCAGTTCGCGCTGCACGGCGTCGAGTTCATCGCGATGGCGCACCGTGACGCCCGCCGCCAGGTTGGCGACCCCCTTGTACTTTTCCGGCTCGTCCGTGACCACCACGATCTGGCGGACGCCTTCGGCGTGCAGCTCGCGCGACATCGCGGGGACATCGAGCTCGCCGCCGTCCACCGGCTGGCCACCGGTCATCGCCACGGCGCTGTTGAACAGGATCTTGTAGGTCAGGTTCACGCCGGCGTGGATCGACTGGCGTATCGCCAGCAAGCCGGAGTGGTTGTACGTGCCGTCGCCCAGGTTGGCGAACATGTGCTTGCGCTTGCTGAACGGCGACTGGCCCATCCAGTGCACGCCTTCGCCGCCCATCTGCGACCACGAGGTGGTGGAGCGGTCCATCCAGACCACCATGCCATGGCAGCCGATGCCGGCCGTGGCGACGGAGCCTTCCGGAACCTTGGTGCTGGTGTTGTGCGGGCAGCCGGGGCAGAACCACGGCAGACGGTCGGCGGCGCGCGAATCGCCCTGCGCGGTGGCGCGCTCCTTGGCCTCGATTTCCTGCAGGCGCACATCCATGCGCGCGGCCACGTCGGCGGGCACGCCCAGTGCCTTGAGGCGCTGCGCGATGGCCTTGGCGACCAGGGCCGGCGACAGGTCGGCCTTGGCGCGCAGCAGCCAGTCCTCGGCCGGCTTGCGGTGGCTCCATTCGCCGCCGGCGCCGTCGGTGTGGTGGTACTTGCCGAACACGGCCGGGCGTGCATCGGCGGGATAGTGGTAAAGCTCGTCCTTGAGCTGCTGTTCGATCAGCGGGCGCTTCTCCTCGACTACCAGCACTTCGCGCAGTCCGCGTGCAAAATCGCGCACGCTGTCCGGCTCCAGCGGCCATACCACGCTGACCTTGTGGACCCGCACGCCCATCGCGCGGCAGGTCGCGTCATCGAGCCCCAGGTCGAGCAGGGCCTGGCGCGTGTCGCTATAGGCCTTGCCGCTGGCGATGATGCCAAGGCGGTCGCTCGGGCCTTCGACCACGTTGCGGTTCAGGCGGTTGGCGCGCACGTAGGCGAGCGCCGCCGGCCACTTGAATTCCATCATGCGCGCTTCGGCGGCCAGGGGATCATCGGGCCAGCGGATATGCAGGCCGCCCTCGGGCATGGCGAAGTCTTCCGGCAGGAGGATGCGCGCGCGGTCCGAGTCCGTGATCACCGACGCGCCCGATTCCACAACTTCCTGCACGGTCTTCATGCCGGCCCACAGGCCACTGAAGCGGCTCATGGCAAACGCATGCACGCCCAGGTCCAGGATGTCCTGCACGTTCGACGGGAAGAACACCGGCAGGCCGCAGGCGATCAGGGTGTGATCGCTCTGGTGCGCCAGCGTGCTGCTCTTGGACACGTGGTCGTCGCCGGCCAGCGCGATCACGCCGCCCAGGCGCGAGGTGCCGGCCAGGTTGGCGTGCTTGAGCGCATCGCCGCTGCGGTCGACGCCGGGGCCCTTGCCATACCAGATGCCGAACACGCCGTCGTACTTCTTGCTTTCCGCGTCGAAGTCGAGCTGCTGCGAACCCCACACGGCGGTTACGCCGAGTTCCTCGTTGACGCCGGGCTTGAACACCACGTGGTTGTCGGCCAGGTACTTCTTGGCTTGCCACATTGCCTGGTCATAGGTGCCGAGCGGCGAACCGCGGTAGCCGGAAATGAATGCCGCAGTGTTGTGGCCGGCCAGCGCATCGCGCCGGCGCTGCAGCAGCGGCAGGCGCACCAGGGCTTGCACGCCGCTCATGAAGGCGCGGCCGGATTCGAGCGCGTACTTGTCGTCGATCGACACGGCCTCCATGGCCTTCCGGGCTTCGTCGGGGAGAATTGGAGCGTTCATGGCGAATTCAGCCTGTGTATTTGTGGGGTAGGGACGGCCAGCGTCTGCCGGTAGCCCGGATATCGTTGATGTCGGTCGAAAACCCGGCTAGGCCGGAAACGGGATGGCCAAGGTCCGGCCAAGTTCGCCCAGCTCGCGGGCGATGGCTTCGGGCAGGGCAATGCCGCGCTCGCGGCCCTCGCGTTCGAGTGTGTCGCCGCGCTGGCCGGGAAGCCTGGCCTCGGGGCCGCCGGCGGCGAGGTAGTTGCCGGTCCACTGCGCCATGTAATCGGCGAAAAGCTCCTGGCCGGAAAATGCCTCGGGCCGCACCAGCCACACAAAGCCGCCCTGGCGTCCGACCGCGCCGCCGCTGCCGACGCTGTTGCGCGCGGGGTCAAGCGAGCCTGCGGTAGCCGACAGCGCGCCGGCCAGGCATTCGACCATCATCGCGATGCCGATGCCCTTGTGGCCGCCGGTCGGCAGCAGCGAGCCGGCCAGCGCGCGCTGCGCATCGGTGGTCGGTTCGCCGTCGGCATCGAGCGCCCAGCCCTCCGGAATGGGTTTGCCTTCCCGCGCGGCAAGCAGGATGTGGCCGCGCGCGGCGACGCTGCAGGCCACGTCGAACACGATCGGTGCCTGGCCCGGCAGGGGGCAGCCGAAGGCAATGGGGTTGTGCCCGATGGCGGGACGGGCAAAGCCTTCCATGCCGAGCACGGGCGGCGTGCGCTGTCCGACGATGCAGAACGCGCCGGCTTCGGCCGCGAGCAGCGCGTGGATGCCCAGTGCGCCCAGGTGGCCGCACGACTGCACGGCAACCAGTACGCTGGCACTCGATTCCAGCGCTTCGAGGCCCAGTTGCACGGCGTGCGGGCCGGCGACCTGGCCCATGGCGCCATCGGCGTCCAGCACGATGCCGCCGGGGAACGTGCGGTGCGACATGCTGGCGCGCGGGTTGAAGTCACCGGCGCGCAGACGATCGACATAGGACGGCACGCGCGTCATGCCATGCGTCTTGTAGCCGCGCAGTTCGCTGCGCACGAGCGCGGTGGCGGCCTCGGCGGCATGCTTGGGCGCCACGCCGCACGCTTCGAATACGGCAGACGTCCAGCGCTCCAGGCTTTGGGCGGTCCGGCGTGTGGTCATGAAGATTTCTCCCGTACGATCATCAGCCGCTCGGTGAACGGGGCGGCATAGACCGACTGGTAATAGAGCGGCTGGTCGCGCAGCGTGTAGCCGCGCATTTCCATGATGAAGGCAGGTGCTTCGGCGTCGAGCCCCAGCTCGCGCGCGGCCGTTGCCGGCGGCGGGCCGAAGCGGATCCACTGGTCCACGCGCAGCGTCGGCAGCGACAGGCGCTGGCCGATCAGCTCGCGCAGGTTCTTCTCCAGCGCCTCGCGGTCCAGGCCACCCAGTTGGGCAAAGTCTTCCTCGCGCAGCCAGAATTCGCTGTACAGGTCGAAGCGGCCGCCGACATTGATCACGCGCTCGATGCGCACGTAGCCATCGCCTTCGAGGAAGTCCGCCCACGGGCCCTTGCGCTTGATGCGCTTGACCGAGCGCGCATGGACGTAGGACGGCAGCTCGTTGCCCTCTTCATCGCGAAAGCGCAGGTAGCGGACATCCGCGGGCGCCACGCGCGTGCCGGAAACGAAGGTGCCGCGTCCCTGCTCGCGTGTGATCAGTCCGGAGTGCGTCAAACGGATCAGCGCCTTCTGGATCGTTCCGACGCTCACGCCATGTATCGCGGCCAGCTCGCCTTCCGAAGGCAGGCGGTCGCCCTCGCGCAGGTCGCCGGATTCGATGGAGCGGATGATCGCGTCGGAGACGCTGTTGAGTTTGGTCATGGTTGCTCAGAGGCTCAGTGCGAATCGACTGATCGCGGTCTCCCGGATATCGAGCACCTCGCTGGTCAGCTGCGTGCCGGATGCGACGTCCATCGCATAGGCATAGAGCTGATCGCCGAGATCGGAGATTTTTTCTCCGTGCTGAAGGATCCCGCTGACGTCGAAATCTATGTTGTCGGCCATGGTCTGCAGCGTATTGACGTTGCCGCACACCTTGACGGTCGGTGCCACCATGCTGCCGATCGGGTTGCCCACTCCGGTGCCGAAGAACGTGAGCTGGCACCCGCCGGCAGCAAGCGCAGTCAGATTTTCCACTGCCGCGGCCGGGGCGTCCATGAAATGCAGCCCCTTCTTCTGCGGCGCCTCGCCATAGCGCAGTACGCCCACCAGCGGCGTAGTCCCGGCCTTCGCCAGGGCGCCGAGCGCTTTTTCCTCGACCGTGGTCAGGCCGCCGCGTTTGTTGTCGGGCGAAGGCTGGTCCTCGCGCATGTCGACGCCGCGCGAAATCGCCAGGTTTTCCATATTGCGCACGGCCGTGACGAAGGCCTCGCGCACGCGCCCGTCGGTGGCCCGGTCGGCAAACAGGTGATCGGCGCCGATGAACTCGGAGGTTTCGGAGATGATGACCGTGCCGCCTTCCGCGATCACCAGGTCGGCCATGCGGCCGATTACCGGGTTGCAGCTCAGGCCCGAGGTGGTATCCGATCCGCCGCATTCGACGCCGAGCACCAGCGACGATACCGGGCACGGCACGCGGCGTGCGCGCGATGCCTGCAAGGAAAGTCGCGTGGCCTTGCGCGTGCCTTCGGCAATGCAATCGACGGTGCCGTTGGGTTGCAGGTGCACTTGTTCCACGGGCTTGCCGCTGGCTTTGATGCGGCGCGCGACTTCCTCGGTGGAAGACGGCTCCAGGCCCACCAGCAGCACCGAGGCGATGTTCGGGTTGCGGCCAAGGCCCGCCAGCGATTCGAAGGCGAAATCCAGGTCGGCGCCGAACTGGCCGCGCACGAACAGCGTGGTGACCGGGATGCAGCCGCCCACGGTGCGCGCAATGGTGCGCGTCACGGGGTTGCAGTTGTCCATGACCGAGACGACGGCGACCCAGTTGCGCACGCCGACCGCGCCGTTTTCGCGCGGGTAACCGAGAAAGGTGGTTGCCATCTGTGTTAGCCCTTGTGCAGGTCGCCGCGCGCCCGCGCCGACTCGATGTTGTGAACGTGCATGTGTTCGCCGGCACGGATCGCGTGGCTGGCGCGGCCGATGATCTGGCCGTACTTCAGGATGTCCTGGCCTGCCGTGGTCTCGGTGACGCAGACCTTGTGGCCGAACGGAACGTCCTGCAGCAGGACCAGCTTTCCGGTTCGTTCCCCTTCCAGGGCACAGGCGTCGCCGGCATGGCCGGCGTCCAGCAGGGTGGCCACGTTGTCGGCCGGGTTCAGTACGATGGCTCGGGGCATTGATTAACTCCTGTATAGGTGTTGAGATGCAATGTAGAGAATCGACGTGGCCTTAGTCAAGAAGAAACAAGGATATCCCCGAGAAAACCACTACTCCTACGTAGAAGTCCTATATAGAAGTTGTTGACATCGTCCATGCGCATGTCTATCGTCATAACAACGGAGCCGCCCGGATGCGGCATCCGCTCCCAACATAAGAGGACAGGCATGAAGGTGGCATCACACCTCGTGAAAATTGCGAAGCTCCACGCACTGCGTGAACGCCTGGATCCGCTCGAGGATTTCGAACTGTGGTTCTGGGCAGGCATGACCGCGGGCACGCATGCGGTCAATGCAGCACTGCACCACGCCGGCATCACGCTCGACGACGAGATGTTCGCGACGCAGCCCGGGGTCTATCTGGTGCCGCAGCCGGACGGCAACCTGAAGGCGGCCTTCCGCCCGCTGGGCGACGTGCTGCATGTCGGCCGTCCGAAGGTCGAAGCGCCAGTGCCCGCCGATATCGCGGCGATGATGGAAGACATGGAGCGCATCGAGCACTACCGTGATCCGTGCTTGCGTGAAGGCCTGGCGCCCACGCAAGCGATTGTGCGGAACTGCGACGCCGCACTGCAACGATGCCTGGGCGTGCTGAACCGCCGCATGGAAGGAGCCGCACATGGACATTGAAGCGCACATGGCGATTGCGCGCCGCATTGAGGCGTCGATGCAGAAGTGCGAGGCCACGGATTACGAGATGACCATTGAAGCGGCCATGCTCGCCGGCACGCACTGGCTGAACGTGCTGCTGCACAAGTGCGGCGCCACGCCGTCGACGCAGGACGTGTTCCACAGCTACCTGCTGACCGTCAATGAATTCCGGCGGCTCACGGTGGCCGCGGAAAAGCCGCTCGCGGCGCTTGCCGCGATCGAAGACTGCCGTGCGCCGTTCGTGCGGGGCAATCATGCCGGCGGCGAGGCCGCGGCCGAACGGGCATTGAAGCTGCTTGCGCGGATCCGCGCGTCGGCGCTTGGCGCGACGTGATGCGGCAACGCGTGAGCCGCGCACAGATCAACAGACAACCACAGAGTCAGACAAGGAGCGAACAGTGAAGGCAGTCCGCGTAGTACCGGGCCCGGAGGGCGGCAAGGTCGAAGTACAGGATATTCCCGTGCCCGTGGCGGCGGCGGGCCAGGTGCTGGTGCGGGTCCGGGCCTCGGGCCTGAACCGCGGCGAAATCAACCAGGCCAGGGAGCTTCGCACCGGCAACACCATCACCACCGGCGTCGAGTTCGCGGGCGAGGTGGCCGAAGTCGGTGAAGGCGTGCACGGCTGGCGCAAGGGCGACCGGGTCATGGGGCACGGCAAAGGCTGCCAGGCCGAGTATGTGGTGGCCGATCCGATGGCGCTGATCGCCGTGCCGGATGGCATGTCGTGGATCGACGCGGCGGCGTTTCCCAATGTCTTCATCACCGCGCACGATGCGCTGGTGGTCAACGGGCAGCTCAAGGCCGGCGAGTCGGTGCTGATCAACGGCGCATCGGGCGGGGTCGCGCTGGCCGCGATCCAGATCGCTTCGCTGATGGGCGCGAAGCCCGTCATCGCCACTTCGCGTTCGGCCGCCAAGCTGGACAAGCTCAGCCAGTACGGCGTGGATGTCGGCATCGATTCGTCGAAGGACGATCAGGTCGACATGGTCATGAAGGCGACCGACAACAAGGGCGTCGACATCATCATCGACACCGTCGGCGGCCCCGTGTTCGAGGCCAATATGAAGAGCCTGGCCGTCAAGGGCCGCCTGGTGAACATCGCGCGGCTCGGTTCGGCCACGGCGCAGATCGACCTGTCGACGCTGTGGCTCAAGCGCCTGCACCTGATCGGCGTGACGTTCCGCACGCGCACCGAGCAGGAGCGGCTGGAATGCATCCAGGCCTGCGCGCGCGACATGCTGCCGTTCCTGCGCGCCGGCCGCGTCAAGCTGCCGATCGACCGCACCTTTGCCCTGAGCGATATCGGCGCGGCCCACGCATACATGAAGCAAGACCAGCACGTCGGCAAGATCGTGCTGCTGGTCGACTGAGCCATCGACAAACGAGGAGACATGATGACCATTGAAATCAAGCCGCTGACCGGCTCCGTGGGCGCGGCGATCACCGGGGTGAACCTGAACGACCCGATCAACGACGCCACCTTCCAGGTCCTGCACCAGGCCTTCCTGGAGCACGGCATGCTGGTCTTCCGCGGCCAGTTCCTGCAGCCCGCGGCACAGGTGGCCTTCGCGCGCCTGTGGGGCACGCCGGTGCAGGGCAACCCGCTGCTCAAGGGCCTGGCGGAATTCCCGGAACTGTTCCAGGTCACCAAGATTCCGAAGGAGACGGCCTCCACCGAAGCCTGGCACTCGGATTCCATCTACACCGCCGTGCCGCCGAAGATCTCCATCCTGTCTGCCGTCACCATCCCGGTGGGCGGGGACACCATGTGGTGCAACCAGTACCTGTCGTACGACCGTCTGTCGCCGACCTTGAAGCGCATGATCGAAGGGCTGCGCTGCACGTTCAGCGGCGGCCGCCTGGCGAAGATGACCGGCTCGGACAAGGTGCCGACCGCGGTTCACCCGATCGTGCGCACGCATCCGGAAACCGGCCGCAAGGCGCTGTACGTCGGCCACCCGGATACCGCGCTGTGCATCGAAGGCATGACCGAGGCGGAAAGCCGCCCGCTGCTCGACTTCCTCTACGAGCACTCCACCACGCCGGACAACGTCTACCGCCACATGTGGCAGGAAGGCGATGTGGTGATGTGGGACAACCGCAACACCATGCACTACGCCGTGCATGACTACGGCAATGCCGAGCGCGTGCTCAACCGCGTGACGCTCGAAGGCGACGTGCCCCGCTAAGCGGCACCACCATACCGGCACCGCCCCGGCCGCTGTTGGCCGGTGGCGTGGCCCGGCGCACTGCCTCACGTAGGACGGCGCGGACCACAGGAGTGAAGCATGCAGATAGGAATCCCGACTGAGACTCGGGCGGGGGAGGCGCGCGTCGCCGCAACGCCGGAGACGGTCAAGAAATATGTCGCACAAGGCCATCAGGTCGTGGTGCAGGCGGGTGCCGGCGTACGGGCCAGCCAGCCGGATGCCGCCTATGAGGCCGCGGGCGCCCGCATCGGCAGCGCTGCCGAGGCGCTCGGCGCCCAACTGGTGCTGAAGGTGCGCGCGCCGGAGATCACCGAGCTGGCGCACATGAAACCGGGTGCAGTGCTGGTGGGCATGCTCAATCCGTTCGATACCGAAAACAAGGCGCGCATGGCCGCCGCCGGCATCACGGCATTCGCGCTCGAAGCCGCGCCGCGCACCACGCGCGCGCAGAGCATGGACGTGCTGTCGTCGCAGGCCAATATCGCCGGCTACAAGGCCGTGCTGGTGGCCGCGCACCACTACCAGCGCTTCATGCCGATGCTGATGACCGCCGCCGGCACCGTCAAGGCGGCGCGCGTGCTGATCCTCGGCGCCGGCGTGGCGGGCCTGCAGGCCATCGCCACGGCCAAGCGCCTGGGCGCGGTGATCGAGGCGTCCGATGTGCGCCCGGCCGTGAAGGAGCAGATCGAATCGCTCGGCGGCAAGTTCCTGGACGTGCCGTTCATCACCGACGAAGAGCGCGAGATCGCGCAAGGCGTGGGCGGCTATGCCCGGCCGATGCCGCCGGACTGGATGCGCCGCCAGGCCGAACTGGTGCATGAGCGCGCCAAGCAGGCCGACATCATCATCACCACCGCGCTGATTCCCGGCCGCCAGGCACCTGTGCTGCTGCACGAAACGACTGTGCAGCAGATGAAGCCGGGCTCGGTCGTGGTCGACCTGGCCGCCGCGCAAGGCGGCAATTGCCCGCTGACCGTGGCAGACGAAGTGGTCGAGCGCCATGGTGTGACCTTCGTCGGTCACACCAACCTCGCCAGCATGGTTGCTGCCGATGCCTCGGCGCTCTATGCGCGCAACGTGCTGGACTTCCTCAAGCTGGTCATCGACAAGGAAGGCCGGTTCACGCTCAACCCGGACGACGACATCGTCGCCGCCTGCCTGATGACACGGCGGGAAGAAGAGGCATTGGCCTGTTAAGGAGAGTTCGATGGAAATGGTGAACCACACGGTGATCAACCTGATCATCTTCGTGCTGGCGATCTACGTGGGCTACCACGTGGTCTGGACCGTCACGCCCGCGCTGCATACGCCGCTGATGGCCGTAACCAATGCGATCTCGGCCATCATTATTGTCGGCGCCATGCTGGCGGCCGGCCTGACCGAAGGCGGCGTGGGCCGCACCATGGGCACGCTGGCGGTGGCACTGGCCGCGGTCAATGTGTTCGGCGGCTTCCTGGTCACGCAGCGCATGCTGGAGATGTTCCGCAAGAAGGCGCCCAAGGTGAAGGCCGAAGGCAACGCGAAGGCCCCGCATGCGGGCGGCGAACTGGTGGAGATGCCGCGATGAATGCCCTGTCCATGAATATGGTGACGCTGTTCTACCTGGGGGCGTCGGTCTGCTTCATCCAGGCCTTGAAGGGCCTGTCGCATCCGGCTTCCGCCCGCAAGGGCAACGCCTTCGGCATGATCGGCATGGCGGTGGCGGCGCTCACCACGGTGGCGCTAATCGCCAAGCTCAAGAGCGAGTTCCTCGCGGCTGGCGCTGGCACGGGTGCGGGCCTGGCGCTGATTCTCGCGGGGCTGGTGGTCGGTGGCGGCATTGGCGCCTATGTGGCGAAGAAGGTCGAGATGACCAAGATGCCCGAACTGGTGGCCGCCATGCACTCGCTAATCGGCATGGCGGCGGTGTGCATTGCCGTGGCAGCGGTCGCGGAGCCTGCCGCATTTGGCATCGCGGCGGCGGGCTCGCACGAGATCCCGATGGGTAATCGTATCGAGCTGTTCATCGGCTGCTTTGTCGGCGCCATCACGTTCTCCGGTTCGGTGATCGCGTTCGGCAAGCTGGCCGGGCGCTACAAGTTCCGCCTGTTCCAGGGCGCACCGGTGGTGTTCCCGGGCCAGCACATGCTGAACCTGGCGCTGGCGGTTGCGATGGTCGGCTTCGGCATCGCGTTCTTCATGACGCAGGACTGGCTGCCGTTCCTGTTGATGCTGGCCATCGCCTTCGTGCTCGGCGTGCTGATCATCATTCCGATCGGCGGCGCCGACATGCCGGTGGTGGTGTCGATGCTGAACTCGTATTCGGGCTGGGCGGCGGCGGGCATCGGCTTCTCGCTGAACAACCCCATGCTGATCATCGCCGGTTCGCTGGTGGGTTCCAGCGGTGCGATCCTCTCGTACATCATGTGCAAGGCGATGAACCGCTCGTTCTTCAACGTGATCCTGGGTGGCTTCGGCAGCGATGCGACGGCGGCCAGCGCGGGCGGCGCGCAGGCCCAGCGTAACGTGAAGTCGGGTTCGGCCGATGACGCCTCGTTCCTGATGGGCAATGCCGAGACCGTGATCATCGTGCCGGGCTACGGCCTGGCCGTGGCGCGCGCCCAGCACGCACTGAAGGAACTGACCGAGAAGCTGACCGAGAAGGGTGTGACCGTGAAGTACGCGATCCACCCGGTGGCGGGACGCATGCCGGGCCACATGAACGTACTGCTGGCCGAGGCCGAGGTGCCGTACGACCAGGTCTTCGAGATGGAAGACATCAACAGCGAGTTCGGCCAGGCCGACGTGGTGCTGGTGCTCGGCGCCAACGATGTGGTGAATCCGTCGGCGAAGACCGACCCGAAGTCGCCGATCGCGGGCATGCCGATCCTGGAGGCCTACAAGGCCAAGACCATCATCGTCAACAAGCGCTCGATGGCCGCGGGCTACGCCGGGCTGGACAACGAACTGTTCTACATGGACAAGACCATGATGGTGTTCGGCGACGCGAAGAAGGTGGTCGAAGACATGGTCAAGGCGGCGTAAAGACGACGTCAAGACGACGTAAAGACGACGTAAAGACGACGTCATACGGATATCGGAGGAGACATGGCAATGAACCACGAGGACGGACGCAGCCTGAACCCGTTCGCTGACCTGGAGGGCAAGGTGGCGCTGGTCACCGGGGCCTTCGGTGGACTGGGTCTGCATTTCGCGAAGACCCTGGCGCGCGCGGGCTGCAAGGTGGCATTGGCCGGCCGGCGCGTGGGCGAGGGCGAAGCACTGCTGGCCGAACTGCGCAAGCAGGGCGCAGAAGGCTGCGTGGTCGCGCTCGACGTAAGAGACCCGACCTGGGTCGACGCGGCGTTCGAGGGCGCACAGCGCGAGCTTGGGCCGGTGCAGATCGTCGTCAACAGCGCGGGCATCGCGACCACGGGCGCGGCCATGGAGGTGGACGAGGCGCAGTGGCAAAGCGTCATCGACACCAACCTGAACGGCGCCTGGCGCGTGGCCCAGCGCGCCGCGCGCATGATGCGCGCTCACGAGACGGGCGGCAGCATCATCAACATCGCCTCGATCCTTGGCCTGCGCGTGGCCCAGCAGGTGCCCGCGTACACCGCCGCCAAGGCCGGGCTGATCCACCTGACGCGTTCGCTGGCGCTGGAGTGGGCGCGCCATGGCATCCGCGTCAATGCGCTGGCGCCGGGCTATTTCGAGACCGAGATCAACCGCAGTTTCTTCGAGACCGACAGCGGACAGGCACTGATCCGGCGCATTCCGCAGCGCCGGCTCGGGCAGCCGCGCCAGCTCGACGGCGCGCTGCTGCTACTGGCCTCCGATGCCTCCGACTTCATGACCGGCACGGTGCTGCCCGTCGACGGCGGCCATTCCATCAATTCGCTCTAATTTCGCTTCGAGGCAAGCTCCCATGTTCACTCCCTGCCCCACCGAGCGCAGCCAGGCCATCGCCGAGCGCGTCGAGGCCTTCGTGCGCAAGGTCGTCGTGCCTTACGAGCGCGATCCGCGCAATGCCGGCCACGGTCCCACCGAGGACCTGGTCCGCGAACTGCGTGCCAAGGCGCGCGAAGCCGGCGTCATGACGCCGCACATCCTGCCCGATGGCGATCACCTGACGCAGCTGGAGACGGCTGCGGTGCTCAAGCGCTCCGCGCTGTCGCCGCTGGGTCCCGTGGCCGTTAACACGATGGCGCCGGACGAAGGCAATATGTACCTGCTCGGCAAGGTCGGCACGCCGGAGCAGAAGCGGCGGTTCCTCGACAAGCTCGTGAGCGGCGAGGCGCGCTCGGCCTTCTTCATGACCGAGCCGGCCGAGGATGGCGGCGCGGGTTCCGATCCGTCGATGCTGCAGACCATTGCCGTGCAGCAGGGCGACCACTGGGTCATCAGTGGCCGCAAGATGTTCATCACCGGCGCGCAAGGCGCCTCGGTCGGCATCGTGATGGCGCGCACGGGTGGCGACGACAAGGTCCGCTCGACGATGTTCCTCGTGGACCTGCCGGATCCCGCAATCCGCGTCGAACGCGTGCTCGACACCATCGACAACTCGATGCCGGGCGGCCATGCGCTGATCGTCATCGACAACCTGCGCGTGCCGGCCAGCCAGGTGCTGGGCGAGGTCAATGAAGGCTTCCGCTATGCGCAGGTGCGGCTGTCCCCGGCGCGGCTGTCGCACTGCATGCGCTGGCATGGTTGCGCCACGCGCGCGCACGAGATCGCCACGGACTACGCGACGCGGCGCAAGGCCTTCGGCAAGCTGCTGATCGACCATGAGGGGGTGGGCTTCATGCTGGCCGAGAACCTGATCGACCTGCAGCAGGCGGCGCTGATGATCGACTGGTGCGCCGGCGTGCTCGATGGCGGCGTGCTCGGCACCACGGAAAGCTCGATGGCCAAGGTCGCGGTGTCGGAGGCCGTGTACCGCGTCGCGGACCGCTGCGTGCAGGTCATGGGCGGCATGGGCGTCTCGCGCGATTCGATCGTCGAGCAGGTGTTCCGCGAAGTGCGCGCCTTCCGCATCTACGACGGCCCGACCGAAGTCCACAAGTGGTCGCTGGCGAAGATGATCAAGCGCACGGCCCTGACCGGCGAGGCGCGCCATGGCTGAGGCAAACGATTTCGGCGGCACCGTGCCGGTCCGCGAGCAGCACCGTTTCGACCAGGCCGCCCTGGAGCGCTGGATGGCGCAGTACGTCGAGGGCTATGCCGGGCCGCTGACGATCGACCAGTTCAAGGGCGGCCAATCCAACCCGACCTACCGCCTTCGCACGCCGGGCCACAGCTATGTGCTGCGGCGCAAGCCGCCCGGCGAACTGCTCAAGGGCGCCCATGCGGTGGAACGCGAAGCCCGCGTGATGGCGGCGCTGGGGCAGGCGGGCTTTCCGGTGCCGCGCATCCACGGACTCTGCACCGATGATTCCGTGATCGGCAGCTGGTTCTTCGTGATGGACATGGTCGAGGGACGCATTTTCTGGGATGCCGGCTTTGCCGATGTGCCACGGGTCGACCGTGCCGCGTACATGGATGCCATGAATGCGACGCTGGCCAGGCTGCATACGATCGACCCGCAGGCCATCGGGCTCGGCGACTACGGCAAGGCTGGCGGCTATGTGGCGCGCCAGGTGGCGCGCTGGTCCGCGCAGTACCTGAACGACGAACTCGCTGGCCGGCATCCGGCGATGGATAAGCTGGTCGAATGGCTGCCTCGGCATCTGCCCGCTGCCGACGATGTCGCCATCACCCATGGCGATTTCCGTGCCGACAACCTGATCTTCCACCCGACCGAGCCGCGCGTGCTGGCAGTGCTGGATTGGGAGCTGTCGACCCTGGGCGACCCGCTTGCCGACTTCGCCTACCACGCCATGATGTTCCGCATGCCGCCCGATATCCTGGGCGGCATCGCGGGGCGTGACCTTGCTGCGGCGGGCTTGCCCGATGAGGCGGCCTACGTTGAGGCCTATTGCGGTCGCACGGGACGCGACGGCATTGCCGATCTCGACTTCTATATCGCCTTCAACATGTTCCGCTTCGCGGCGATCCTGCATGGCGTCAAGGGCCGGGCCGCACGCGGCACGGCGTCCAGTGCGCAGGCGCATGCCATGGGCGAGCGCTTCGCGCGCGTGGCGGACCTGGCGTGGGCTCAGGCCCAACGCGTGGGCTGATCTCTGCCGGCGGTCAAAAAAGCCGTTTCGCCAAGAAAAATCGCCGCTTGCGGCGGCGATGGGGAAGGGGGTTGTCAGTCAAGATGGGGGTCTCAACGACAAGACCATTATAGGTTATGTATTAAGACATTACATACAACTTTAGAGGGGGTTCGTTGGGCAACAATTAAAAAGCAACGCAACCGTCGCTTCAATAGGGTTTGCCGAGGAACAGGTAGAAGCTGTAGACGCCTGCCGTCGCCCGGCCGTAGGCCAGGTAAAGCGGACCGATCGGGCTGTCGAGCGCAAGGAAGATCGAGCCTGACTTCAGGATGCCCGTAGGGCTGCCGGGCACGAGCGGACCGCCCACGTGCCCGGCTTCCAGCGACATGCCGGCATAGACGCCTTCGAGCAGGGTTTGCTTGACCAGCTTGTTGTAGTAGACGATGCGCGCGAACTGCAGGTTCTCGCCAAGCAGCTGGCCCGTGCTGTAGCCCGATTGCTGCAGGAAGCCGCCCCATTGGAACAGGTCGTAGCGCGGCAGCGGGTTGCTGCCGATCTTGCTGCCAGCCCGGAAGCCCAGGTTGAAGGTGTTGTTGCCGAACGAAATCGCATAGATGCCGTCGATGGTGCCCTTGACATAGGCCTGGTCGGCGCCCAGCCCGGGCTGGGAAGCGAAGACCTTGAGCCAGCCCGCGTAACCGCTGCGCGGGAAGGACGTGCTGTCGAGCTGATCCAGGAAGACGCGGCCGGTAATGGCGCCGATCCGGATATGGCCGGGCCCCGGTGCGAGTTGGGCCGGGCCGGTGCTGAGCGAGGCATCGGCCGCACCGGCCTGCACGCCGATGCGGGCTTCGCCGTATTTGGTGAACTGGCTGCCGAAGTCCAGCGACGCGGTGTAGCTGCGCACGTCGTACTGGGCGATCCGCGTGGTGCCCTGGAAGATGTTGACGGGCCTGCGTTCGAGATCGATGCGCGGCGCCACGAAAAAGAACTGGCGGATATTCAGCGGCTGGTAGAACTCGCTGTGCAGCGCGGAGGTCTGGCCGACCTGCACGTCATTGCGCCATTCGGCGCCCAGCGAGTTGATCCACGTGCGCCGGTGGCTGGCGACGAGGTTGAAGTACGCATCGCCGCGGAAGTCCGTGTTCAGGCCCAGGCCGAAGCGCAGGTAGTTCGGCCCGTAGGACTTCTCGACGGCATCGACGGTCATGATGTGCCGGCCCGGCTCTTCCAGGAAGCCATAGTTCACATGTTCAAAGTCGCCGGTCCCGAACAGGTGCCGCATGTCGAGGTCGAGCTGCGCCTGGTCGATCGGCTGCCCCGGCTTGGTTTCCATCGCCGCTGCGGCAAAGGCGGGATTGACCCGTTCCATCGGCGCAAAGCGGATTTCATCGACGGGCCGCAGGTCCGGCGGCGCCAGGTTCTGCTGGCGCGTGCGCAGTGCCGCGTACTGCTCCGGCGGCAGCGCCAGCGGCGCGAGGCGGTCCGCCACCTTGCGCGCGGCGGCTTCGCCGATGGGGATGGTGTCGGTCAGGTGGTCGAAATCGCTGGCCGAGAAATCGCCCAGCTCCGGCAGGATCAGCACATCGGTGGGCTTGAGCAAGGCCAGCGAGCTGCGCACATTCTGCTCGGTCAGGATGTTGAGCATCTGCCCCGTCACGCCGAGGATCGAGTTGAGCTCATCGCGCCGCATCAGCGGCGTGCCCAGGTTCACGGCGATCACGATGTCGGCGCCCATTGTCCGCGCCACGTCCACCGGCAGGTTGTCCGTCAGTCCGCCGTCGACCAGCAGGCGCCCCTCGTACTCGGCCGGCGCGACCGCGCCCGGCACGGACATGCTGGCGCGCATGACTTGCGCAAGTTCGCCGTTGCTGAACACGACCGGCGTTCCCGCGACCAGGTCGGTGGCCACGGCCCGGTAGGGAATCGGCAACTTGTCGAAGTCGCGGTAGCCAGGCACCTGGGCCAGCTGGCGCAGCACCGTTTCCAGCTGCACGCCCGAGACCGCGCCCTTGGGCAACTGGATCTTCCCGTCCTTGAGGCCGATCTCGGGCGTGAACAGGTTGGTGTAGTCGTCGAGCTTGCGGCGCACCGTCAGGTCCTGGCGCGGCGGGCGTTCCTTGAAGATCTTCGCGGTCGTCAGGCCGCCCACGAGCTTTTCCATGTCGGCCGGCGACATGCCACTGGCATAGGCGCCGCCGACCAGCGAGCCCATGCTGGTGCCGGCGATGCAATCGACCGGCACGCGCATCGCTTCCAGGACCTTGAGCACGCCGATATGCGCCGCGCCGCGCGCTCCGCCGCCCGACAGCACCAGGCAGATGCGCGGGCGGCCCAGGCCCGGGGCCGGCACCCCCGGCGGCGACGGCGGCGTGACGGTGGGCACGGGGCCTGGCGCCGGCGTGGGCTCGCCCGCGGCCTCGGCCGCGCAGGCATTGCCCAGCCCCAGCAGCAGTGCGGCAGCGGGCAGCGCAGCCAACAGGGATCGCGTCGCAACGTTCATGGGACAGGTCCGCAGGCGCCGGGAGTTATGGCTCGGGTCGCCCGGCCGGGGATGGGTGACGCTGACGGGCCGGCGATGCTTGAAGGTATCTTGGCGCAAAGCCGGAGGCACCGAGCCCGCCGTCGAAACAATTCATCATGGCTCTCGGAAGCGTTCAGATCGCCGCACTGCACCACAACATGCCAGGCGCGGGGCGAGCGGAACGGCTACTATCAAGGGACAGGCAAGGATCTGGGGACCGCATGCACGGTTATTTTTTTTGCCAGACCGCCGCGGGGCAACTGACCCTGATTCCTCGGGAAAAGGACTGGATGCTGATGTTGGGCAACGGCGTCGTCGGACGCTATCCGGATGCCCAGGCTGCGGTGGATGCCCTTCACGAGGGTGATTTGCGGGTGCGCGGGCAGCCACTGGACGCCCGGGGCCTAGGGATTCCCAGGCGCGCGCACGACTGGCTCTACCATGTGTTGAGCCGCTGAGCGGCCCGCCGGCATGCCGGCGCCCTATGGAGGGATCCGCCATGACTGCACTGGTCGATTGGGCGCGTGAGCACACTTGTCGGCTCTTTCCGATGTCGGCGCAATACAGCCGTGGCAGCGGCAGCCAGGTGCAGGTGGTCTGGCAGGCGGAGCCGCCGGGCACGGGTGGCCGCCCGCATCACGGCGCGGCACTGGAGTTCGACCAGGAAGTGATCGACGCGGTCTACGTGGCCGATGCGGCCGAGCTTGCGCGCATCGGCTGCAAGCTGGCGGATGTCGTGTCGCGCTGGCTGGCGGGCGATGATATCGCTTGCCTGGGCGCGGACAGGCTGGTGATCCCGGTGGGGGAGGGGTTGCTGAATCACTAGCGCGGCAGTGCTCGCCAAGGCACCCCCGGCTTGCTTTCCGCCCCGGGCATATACTGTCGCCAACACCGGCGTTGCCGGCTTTGCGACTTCGAGCTGTTCCGTGTCCGATCATTCCCATCAAGACGACCCCCGTCCCCTGCCGCCCGAGCGGCCCGGCGACAACGAATGCTGCGGCTCCGGCTGCGACCCCTGCATCTTTGATTACTACTACCAGGAACTGGAGCGCTACCGCGACGCGCTGAAAGCCTGGGAGGCGCGCCACGCCGCCGCCGAGGACTCGCCCACGTGAGCGCGCTCGGCGACTTCGTGCGTCAGCATCCGCGCCTGTTCGTGCTGACGGGTGCCGGCATCAGCACCGATTCCGGCATCCCGGGCTACCGCGACGCGAATGGCCAGTGGCAGCGTTCGCAGCCGATCACGCTGCAGGCCTTTCTCGGTTCTCACGCGGCGCGCCAGCGCTACTGGGCGCGCAGCATGATCGGCTGGCCCGTGGCGGCTGGCGCACAGCCCAACGCCGGCCATCACGCGCTGGTGGCGCTGGCCGGGCAAGGGCACGTGACGCGGCTGGTCACGCAGAACGTGGACGGCCTGCACCAGCGTGCAGGCAGTGAAGACGTGATCGAGCTGCACGGCAGCATCGGCAGCGCGATCTGCCTGTCATGCGGCGCGCGCCATGACCGCGCCGGCGTGCAGCGCTGGCTGGCCGAACAGAACGGCGAGATGCGCGATGTGATCGCCGAGCCCGCCGCCGATGGCGATGCCCATTTCGAATCGCCGCTGTTCGCGCAGTTCCGCGTGCCGTCGTGCGAACGCTGCGATGGCCTGCTCAAGCCCGATGTGGTCTTCTTCGGCGAGTCCGTGCCGCGCGATCGCGTCGAGGATGCGCGCGCGGCATTGGCCGAGTCCGACGCGGTGCTCGTGGTCGGTTCGTCGCTGGTCGTGTATTCGGGCTATCGCTTCTGCGTCTGGGCTGCCCAGATGGGCAAGCCGGTGGCCGTGGTCAATCTTGGCGTGACGCGTGCCGATCCGATGCTCGCGCTTAAAGTCGAAGCGCCGTGCGCGCAGGCGTTGTCGGAACTGACGGCGCAGCTCGCTGCGGCCAGGTGATTGACCGACGCGTCTCCGGGCGATAGCATCGTCGCATTGTTTCTTGTCTTCCAGACTTCGAGTCCCATGAACGCAGCCCGCCATCGCCACGCCCTGTCTGCCCTTGCGGCCGGCGCGCGCGCACGCGGCCTGGCTGCGATGGTCTCGGTCGCTCCCCCTCTCCCTGTCGCGTCGCCACCCCCGGCGACCGCCGGCGCGCCTCCGCCGCCGGCATTGCTCGGCTGACGGGTTCTTCCCGCGGCACCTCCTGACGTCTCCGGTATCAGCCAGTGTTGGCGCGCGATTGCGCCGATGACACGCGCGCGTGCCGGAGCCTGCCATGCATTCGACAGGTGCAACACCATGCGTATCGACAACAATCTGGCGGCACGGACCCGTGCCGCTTCCGGCCAGCGCACGCTGGCCTCGCTGGGCGCCACGCCCCTTTTCGTGCTGCTGTGGAGCAGCGGCGCCATCTTTGCCCGCTGGGCGCTCGACCATGCCACGCCGTTTGCGCTGCTGACGCTGCGCTTTGCACTGGCGCTTGCCGTGCTCGTCGCCATTGCGCTCGCACGCGGGCCGGTGCTGCCGCCGCGCGGTGAGCGTGGGCTGGCCGCGCTAGCGGGTTTGCTGATGATTGCCGGGTATTCCATCGGCTATTTCCTGGCGCTGGAGCGCGGCCTGACGCCGGGGGTGCTGGCCACCATCCTCGGTGCGCAACCGGTGCTCACGCTGCTGCTGACCGAACGGCGCTTTGGCGCGGCGCGCATGGCCGGACTCGCCCTTGCGCTTGCGGGACTGGCGATGGTGGTGGCGGACAGCTTGCTGATGGCGCGGCTGTCGCCGGCCGGCGTGCTGTTCGCGCTGGCCTCGCTGATGAGCGTGACCGTGGGCGCGATCGTGCAGAAGCGGCTCGCCGGCACCCCGACGCAGGTGCTGCCGCTGCAGTACGGCGCAAGCACGCTGGCATGCCTGCTATGCCTGCCGTTCCAGCCGTTCGCCTTCGATGCCACGCTGGCGTTCTTCGTGCCGCTGCTGTGGCTGGCGCTGGTGATCTCCGTCGCCGCGACGCTGCTGTTCTACCGGCTGATCCGCGCCGGCAACCTGGTCAACGTGACGAGCCTGTTCTACCTCGTGCCGGCGGGCACGGCCGTGTTCGACTATCTGCTGCTCGGCAACCGGCTCGCGCCGATGGCGATTGCCGGGATGGGGGCTATCCTGGCGGGACTGGCGCTGGTGTTCCGGCGCAGGCCGGAACACTGAACGCCGCGGCTCAGCCCGCCGCCTTGCCCCGCAGCAGCTTGCCGGGCAGGGCGCCGGTGGCTTCCTTGTGCTCGAAGATCGGCACGCCGGCCACGAGCGTGGCCAGGTAGCCATCGGCCTCCTGCACCAGGCGCCGTCCGCCTGCGGGCAGGTCGAACGCCATGCGGGGCGCATGCAGCCGCAAGCCGTCGTAGTCGATCGCGTTGACGTCCGCTTTCATGCCCGCCTGCAGCGTGCCGCGGTCGGTGAGCCCGTAGAGCCGCGCCGTATCCGCGGTCTGGCGCCTGACTAGCGCTTCCATGGGCAGACGCGGGCCGCGTGTGCGCTCGCGCGCCCAGTGGGTCAGCATGAAGGTCGGCATGCTGACATCGCAGATATAGCCGCAGTGCGCGCCGCCGTCGGACAGGCTGTTGACGGTGGAGGGATGCTGCAACATCTCGTGCAGGTGCGTGAGAGACCCGTACGAGTAGTTGAAGCTCGGGTAGTAGAGGATGGCCTTGCCATCCTGCTCGAGCATCAGGTCGTAGATCGCCGCGAGCGGGGTCTGACCGCAGCGTGCCGCGATGGCTGCGACGCTTGTCTCGGGTGGCGGCTCGTAGTCGGGCGTGTCGCCGAGCGGGAAGATGCGCTCGAAGTGGCCGAACATCGCCTCGAGCCCGCGATCCATGCGCGCACGCGGCTCGGTCAGGATCCGTTGCCGCACGGCGGGGTCGCGCAGCTTTGCCACGCGCGCTTCGAAGCTCAGTCCGGCCAGCTCCAGGAACGCGGGGCAGGCGATAAACGGATGCAGCGAACTCTGCCACGAGAACAGCAGCCCCAGCGGCCGGCCACTGATGCCGCCATACAGCGGCACGCCGCCCGCGTGCGCGGCGTCGAGCGCCGTCAGCAGGTCGCGCCAGAGGTCGGGTGCGGGATCGGTCTGCTGCAGGTTGAACAGTACCGGGAGCTTGTTATGGCGCGCCAGCCGTTCGAGCCACGGCAACTCGTTGCTCATCGACACATGGTTGGCCGTCATCTGGAACACGCCGTGTCCCACTTCGCCGAGCACGCGGCCGAGGCTCGTGATCTCGTCGCCGCTGGCGAAGGTACCGGGCGGGTACTTGCGCTCGTCGTACTTGTGCAGGAAGGTGCGCGACGTCGAAAAGCCCAGCGCGCCGGCCGCCATGCCTTCGCGCATCAGCTGGCACATCTGGTCGAGGTCGTGCGGCGTGGCTTCGTCGTGGTGGATGCCGCGCTCGCCCATCACATAGGCGCGCAGCGCGGCGTGCGGAATCTGCGCACCGATGTCGAGCGCCTTGGGCCGGCGGTCGAGTGCGTCCAGGTATTCCGGGAAGGTCTCCCAGTCCCACTCGATGCCTTCGGACAGCACCGAGCCCGGGATGTCTTCCACGCCTTCCATCACCTTGATCAGCCACGAGCGGTCGGCGGGGCGTACTGGCGCGAAGCCCACGCCGCAGTTGCCCATCACCGCGGTGGTCACGCCATGCCAGGTCGATGGCGACAGGTACGGGTCCCAGGTGGCCTGACCGTCGTAGTGGGTATGGATGTCGATCCAGCCGGGCACGACCAGCGCGCCATCGGCATCGATCTCGCGCCGCGCGGCGCCGGCCTTGCCACCGGCCTGGCTGACGCGACCGCCATCGATCGCAAGGTCGCCCTGATAGGCCGGTGCGCCGGTGCCGTCGACGATGGTGCCGCCACGGATGACTAAGTCGTGCATTGTTTGTTCCTTTGCGGTGTCTGGTCAGGTTTGTGCGCTGGGGATATCAGTCGAGCTTGAGCCCGATGCGCTTGATTACCGCGCCCCAGCGCTCATAGTCATTGGCCACGATCTGCTTGAATGCCTCGGGGCCGGCGCCGCTGATCTCGTTGCCTTGCGCACGGATCAGCTCGGCGATATCGGGCGACTCCACGGCGGTGCGGAACGCGTTGGCGATCTTCTGGGCGGTGGCCGGCGGCAGCTTGCCGGGGCCGAACAAGCCCTGCCAGCCGACGATGTCGAGGCCGGGCACGCCTTGCTCGGCCATGGTCGGCAGGTCGGGCAGCACCGCCAGGCGCTTGTCGGCCGCCACGCCGAGCAGCTTGACCTTGCCCGCGCGTGCGTTTTCCACGGCGGTCGCGGTGCCATCGAAATAGATCTGCACATCGCCGGCCAGCAGTGCGCGCGTGGCGTCGGCCGTGCCTTTGTATGGCACGTGGACCATCTCGATGCCGGCGCGCTGTTGCAGGATCTCGCCATTCAGGTGCGAGGTCGAACCGAGGCTGTACGACGCGAAGTTGAGTGCGCCCGGATGCTGCCTGGCATAGCCGACCATCTCGCGCACGTTGCTGAACGGCGCGTTGCGATTGGCCACCAGCACGGTGGCCGAGCGCACCAGCTGCACGACTGGCGTGAAGTCCTTGAACGCGTCGTAGGGCAGCTTGTTGTAGAGATGCGGGTTCTGCGTGTGGGTGACGACGATGGTGTAGAGCAGCGTATGGCCGTCGGCGGGCGCATGGGCCACGTCCGCCGCGCCGATGAAGGTGCCGGCGCCCGGCTTGTTGTCGATGATCACGTTGGCGCCGGTCTGGTCCGACACGCGCTTGGCGATCACGCGCAGCAGGCCGTCACTGCCCGACCCGGCACTGAAGGGCACCACCACGCGCACCGGCCTGCCGGCCTGCGGCCAGTCATTGGGCGAGGCCGCGCTGGCGGAATTGCCGGCGAATGCGGCCACGGTGACGGCGAACGCAAGGCTCAGGCGCGTGCTTACGCGCGCTTGCGGGGCAAGGCGATCCATCTTGTCTCCTGTTCCGTAATGAAAGTCGGAAGGTCGCAGCCTTGGCGTGGGTGGGACGCCGGATGCTCTCTGGCAGGTCTGCGAGTCGAGTATGGGATTGCCGCGCAGTGAAATCCAATGCATATTTGTGGCTCATCCCATGAAATAAATCTATATGCTCAGCTTGCGCCGACTGGAGCATTTCGCGGTGTTGTCCGAGGAACGCAGCTTTTCGCGCGCGGCGCGCCGCTTGAATCTGACCCAGCCGGCGCTGACGCGCAGCATCCAGACGCTGGAGGAAACGCTTGGCCTGCAGCTGGTAGACCGCGCCGCCAGCGGGCTGGTGCTGACCGAGGCGGGGGGCATGGTGCTGGAGCGCTCGCGCCGCATGCTCGGAGACGTGCGCGCGCTGCAGCGCGAAGCCGGGCGGCTGCGCGGCTTCGAGACCGGTACGGTGAACTTTGGCGTCGGCTCTTTCCCGGCCGCGGCATTCCTGGGCTCGGTCATGACGCGCGTGGCGCGCGATTACCCGGGACTCGTGGTGCGGGTGGAAACGGAGAGCTGGCGTCGACTGCTCGAAAAGCTGCAGCGCGACGAGCTGGATTTCGTCGTCGCCGTTACCCACAGCCTGCCGCCGCCGGCGGATTTCCAGGTGCGGCAGTTGCCGGCGCAGCGCATGGGGTTTTTCGTCCGCCCGGGCCATCCGTTGGCCCGGCTGGACCACCAGGCCTTGCGTGGACAGATGGCAGGTTTTGGCCTGGCAACGACGCGGTTGCCGCCGCGTGCGCGCGAAGAACTCGCCACGCTGTTCGGCCTCGCCGATGCGGAGAATCTGGCCGTGCGGCTCGAGTGCGACAACGTGCAGGTGCTGTGCGAAGTGGCCAGCGCTTCGGACACGGTGCTGTTCGCCACCCATGAGGCCGTGCGCAGGGAACTCGACGCAGGAACGCTGATGCCGCTGGCGCTGGATTACCTGGCCCCGGCGCCCTTGCCGCTGACGCTGGTGTATCCGGGCGGACGCAACCTGTCAGGCGCCGCACAGTTGATGGCCGGGCTGCTGGAGGAACATGCCGGCTGGTCCGTCGCGCCGCGGGAGTCGCCGCCAGGCGGCGGCTGATCTTATCGGTCCTTCACCTCGACGCGGATGCCGTCGGGTTCCACCTTGATCGCGCCGGGCTCGACTTCCTTGCCGCCGAAGCGCAATTCGTCCGGCCTGAACGTGTAGATCGGGTAATCCTTCAGCAACTGCTGGGCGACCACGGCGCCAATGGCATTGAGCTGCTCCCTGTACAGCGCCATGCCTTGCACCTGCACGTCCTGCACCGTGGGGTTGTCCAGCAGCACGGCGCGTTGGGTCCTGTCGTAGCGCAGGCCACTGTTCAGCGAGAGCGTGCCGTTGACCGGCGGCGACGCGGCCAGCCCATTGGTGAGCTGGGCATCCATCTGCGTGGTGATGCGGTTATTGGCGTCGTCCATCACCAGGCGCGGGTTGGTGAGCTGCACGCTGACCACCTGCGCATAGCGCAGCGTGGCCGGAAAGCGCTTGTCCACGGCCTGCTGCAGCTCCTGCCTGGTAAAGGTGTAATCGCCGGTCCAGATGTTGTAGCCGGCGTGGGCGGCGGTGGCCACGGCAAGGGCCGCCGCAGCGAGTATCAGGTGGCGAGGAAGAAAGCGTCGATGAAGGCGCATGTGGCGATGGGCGCGCATTGGCGCAACATTGTCTGCAGGTGCCTGTCAGACACGGATCGGCACGGCAACGTTCCGGCGCACGGGCAACGCTGTTGCCGTGTCACGGCTTCGGGTTCAGTAGTGCGGGGGGATTTCGTGCTGCGGGTTGGACTCGGCCGCTGTCGACGCGGCGCTGTGCACCTGCTGGTAGAGCGCGCGGAACTGCTCCTGGAGCAGGTCCAGCTGCTGCTGTTGGCGCGCGACGGTCAGGTTCAGCGTTTCGAGCAGGTCTTCCTGGAAGGCGAGCTTGATTTCCAGTTCTATGAGGTGGTCATCCATGGGCGTGTGTCTCCGGCTTCATCTCCGGCAAGGGCGCCGAGCCGCGCATTGTAAGCGAGGCCAGGCGCCGGGGTCCTTCCGGATCTACCCACCGGCTGGCGCCTTAGTGATGGGCTGCAGGCTTGATCAGCATCCAGAGCACGCCGAAGCGGTCGGTCACCATGCCGAATTTCTCGGCGAAGAAGGTCTGGGTGAGCGGCATCATGACCTGGCCGCCGTCGTTCAGGCCGTTGAACGCCTTTTCCAGGGCGGATGCATCGTCGTAGGTGATCGACAGGGCCACGCCCTCGAAATTCGGCTTCCCGCTGCAGCGGCCGTCGGACACCATGATGCGGCTGTCGCCGATGGTGAACTCGGCGTGCATGACCTTGTCATCCATGGCGGCCGTGGGGCCGCAGCCTTCGCCGGCGCCGGCCTTGTCTTTTTCGGGGTTGTCCTTGAATCGCATCAGCATGCCGGGCTGGGCGCCGATCGTCTTTTTGTAGAACTCCAGTGCTTCCTCGCAACGGCCTTCGAAGAACAGATAAGGCTGGACTAGCATGGACATCTCCTGGTGTGGCGGTCCTGGCGGACAGCCTTGGAAATCAGTCTGGAACAGTCTGGAACCGGGCCCGCGGCACCGGTCGGGAGCGGCGACACTGCGTTTGTGTACGCCGTCCACAATACCTTAGCAAAGAAAGTGGACGACGTCCACGTCGCCTTGCCGAGGCCGTGCGCCGCCGTCGGTGCCATGACATAGAATGGCCGCGCCGCCGCTCTCGCATTCCAATCTGGCACGGCGGCCACCAACCGACAAATGGGGTTGCATTGCGTTACGAACTCACCGACCTGCGCCTGTTCCAGGCGATTGCCGATGCACAAAGCCTGTCCGGCGGTGCGTCGGCCACGCACATCACGGCCTCGGCCGCGAGTTACCGGCTGAAGAACCTGGAACATGCGATGGGGACGCCGTTGTTCGTGCGCTATGCGCGCGGCATGGAGCTGACCCCGGCTGGCGAGACGCTGCTGGTGCACGTGCGTGAACTGCTGCTGGGCGTGGAGCGCATGCATGGCGAGGTCGGGCGATTTTCCGCCGGCCTCAAGGGCCACATCCGCCTGCTGGCCAACAGCAGTTCGCTCAATGGTTTCATCATCCCCAGCGTGAGCCGCTTCCTGGCGGCGAACCGGGACGTGAATATCGACCTGGAGGAACGCGCGAGCCAGTCCATCCTGACGGCGGTGGCCGCGCACGAAGCGGACGTGGGCATTCTTGCCGGCGACTTCGACACGACTGGCGTGCGCTCGGTCCGCTATGCCGTCGACGAGCTGATCCTGGCCGTAGCCGCGGACCATCCGCTCGCGCGCGAGGCGGAGGTGCGCTTCGGCGCGTCGCTGGCGTTCGACTTCGTGTGCATGAGCCGCACCAGCAGCAACTTCCTGTTCCTGCGCGACATGGCGCAGCGCGCGGGCAAGAGCCCCAACGTGCGCCTGCATGCGCACAGTTTCGACGCGGTGCTGTCGCTGGCGGAGGCGGGTGTCGGGGTGGCGCTGGTGCCGCGCAGCGTCGCGGCGGCGGCGCTGCGCGACGCGCGTGTGGTGGGCGTGCGGCTGGCCGAGCCCTGGGCGCTGCGCGAACTCAACCTGATCGTGCGCGCCGATGGCAAGCTGCCCGGGTTTGCCGCCGCATTCGTGCAGTTCCTGCTCAACGACCCGCGCGTGGCGGCCACGCGCGAAGGCGGTGCGGTCGCGGTGACCGCACCGTAACGATCGCGAGGATCACCGCTTGCGGTTGAGGAACGTCGCCATGTGATGCTGCGGCTCGCCGGTATCGAACGCGCGGCCGAACTCCGTCACGCTGTTGTCGATCGAGACATCGAGCGGGGCTTCCTCCCATTCGCGCAGCAGGCGCTTCTGCTGGCGCACCACCTGCGGGCCAAAGCCGGCGAACAGCGCCGCGACGCGCTCGACTTCCGCGTCGAGTTCGGCCAGCGGCACCACGCGATTCACCAGGCCCCACGACAGCGCTTGTTCCGCGCCGCACAGTTCTCCAGTCAGCAGCATCCAGTTGGCGCGGGCGTTGCCGACCAGCCGCGGCATCAGCGCGGCGTGGATCACGGACGGAATGCCGACCTTGACCTCGGGCATGCCCAGTTGAGCGTTATCCGCCGCAATGCGCAGGTCGCAGGCCAGCGCCAGTTCCAGTCCGCCGCCCAGGCACCAGCCCGGCATGCGCGCGATCACCGGTGCCGGGAAATGCCGCAGCGCGTCGCACAGGCCGCGCAGGCCGCTGATGAAGACCTCGGCGCTTGCGCGCGTCAGCGCCGCCATCTCCTTGATGTCGGCGCCGCCGATAAAGCCCTTCTCGCCCGCGCCGCGCACCACCAGCACGCGCACGGCGTCGTTGGCGGCCAGCGCGCCGATCGCGCGGGTCAGGTCCGCGATCACCGGCGTGCCGAGGATATTCAGCGAGCCCGCTTCGCGGATGGTCAGCGTGGCAACGCCGCGTTCGTCGATCTCGACGCCGGCGTGCGCAAGCGATGCGGGGGTGGCGTGGGATGCGTGTGCGCTCATGATGATGCGTTCCTTATTGCAGCTTGGTGAAGTGGATGTCCTCGACCACCTTCTTCCAGTGCGCGTTCTGCGCGCGGATCAGGTCGGCGAAGGCCTTGCGCGAGGTCCATGCCGGCATCGCGCCCTGCTTCTCGATGGCGCTGATCACTTCCGGCTCGGCCAGCACCTGGCGCACGGCATCGTTGAGCTTGTCGAGGATCGGGGCCGGGGTGCCCGCGGGCGCGCCGAGGCCAAACCACGACGGGTTGTTCATGGTGCCCAGGCCGGCTTCGGCATAGGTCGGCACGTTCGGCAGCACCTTCAGCCGATGCTTCGCCGCCACGGCCAGCGGCTTGAGCTTGCCGCCCTGGATCAGTCCGGACGAGGAGGGGATATTGTCGAACACGACCTGGATCTGGCCCGCCACCGCGTCATTGAGCGCCGGGCCCAGGCCCTTGTACGGCACATGCAGCATGCGCGTGCCGGTCTCGTTCATGAACAGTTCGCCGTTCATGTGGCTCAGGCCGCCGTTGCCGGACGACCCGAAAGAATACTTGCCCGGGTTGGCCTTCAGCAGCTTGATGAACGCCGCCAGGTCGGCGGCCGGGAAGGCGGGGTACACGACCAGCACGTTGGGCACGTCGGCCAGGTTGCTGATCGGATCGAAGTCCTTCACCGGGTCATAGGCGGTCTTCAGGTACACGTTGGGGTTCACCGCGTGCGAGCTCTCCACCTCCATCACGAGCGTATAGCCATCGGGCGATTGCTTGGCCGCGTAGGCACTGCCCACCGCGCCGCCGGCGCCCGGGCGGTTTTCCACGACCACGGGCTGGCCGATCACCGGGCCCAGCCGCGTGCCGACGATGCGGGCGATGATGTCGGTGGTGCCGCCGGCCGCGTAAGGCACGATCAGCTTGATCGGGCGTTCTGGCCAGGCGGCCTGCGCGGTGCTGGCCAGGCCAAGAGCGGCCAGCAGGGCCGCAGCGGTAAGGGTGGGTTTCATGGGATGTCTCCGTGTCAGAGGTATCGGTTCTATATGGGCGCGATGGCGTCATGCCGCCGCGGTGTGCTCGCCCTGCAAGGGCGGCGGCTGCAGCGGTCCGCTCTGGCCGGCCAGCATCGGGTTGCGCACCATCGGCACGGTGCCCATCACCGGGTGCTCGGCCATTTGCTGCAGCCCGCGGTGGCGCACCTGCGGATGCGCGAACACCTCTTCCATCGTGTGGATTGGCCCCCACGGCACGCCGGCGGCGTCGAATGCATCGGTCCATGCGCTGCGCGTGCGCGTCGGGAAGATCTCCGTCAGCAATGCGCGCAGTTGCGGCAGGTGCTCGATGCGAGCGGAATTGGTGGTGTAGCGCGCATCCTGTGCCAGCTCCGGCATGCCGGCCACCGTGCAGAAGCGGGCGAACTGGCCATCGTTGCCGATGGCGAGGATCAGGTAGCCATCGGCGCAGCGGAACACTTCATACGGCGCGCAATTGGGATGCGCATTGCCGCTGCGCTGCGGGTTCTGGCCGGACACCAGGTAGTTGGCGCCCTGGTTGGCGTTGAGCGCCACCGCCACGTCGAGCAGCGCGATGTCCAGGTGCTGGCCGGCGCCGCTGGCCTGGCGCTGGTACAGCGCCGCCAGCACGGCGGAGGTCGCGTACATGCCGGTGCTCAGGTCCACTACCGCCACGCCCGTGCGCAGCGGGCCGGCGCCCGGGCTGCCGTCGGGCTGGCCGGTATAGCTCATGAGCCCGCCCATGCCCTGGAACACGTAGTCGTAGCCGGGCTTGTCGGCCATCGGGCCGTCCTGGCCGAAGCCGGTGATCGACAGGTAGACCAGCCGCGGGTTGATCGCCTTGAGGCTGTCGTAGTCCAGCCCGTAGCGCCGCAACGTGCCGACCTTGTAGTTCTCCACCAGCACGTCGGCCTGGCGGGCCAGTTCGCGCACGTGCGCGGCCCCCTCGGGCGTGCTGTAGTCGATCGCTACCGAGCGCTTGCCGCGGTTGCAGCTGATGAAGTAGGCGGACAGCCGCGCGTCGCTGCCGTCGGCCGCGTGCAGGTAGGGCGGGCCCCAGCCGCGCGTATCGTCGCCGCGCTCCGGGTGTTCGACCTTGGTCACCTCGGCGCCAAGGTCGGCCAGGTTCTGGGTGCACCAGGGACCGGCCAGGATGCGCGACAGGTCGAGGACCCGGACGCCTTCAAGGGCGCGTTCAAGCATGACAACTCCGCATTCGCCAGACAATGCGGCGCAGTATAGGGAGGGGCTCCGAGGCCAATCCAGTCGAGAGTTTTTAATGGGGCGTTCGCCAGTTTTGAACGCTCCGGCATGGCCTTTGCCGACGCCGGGTTTGGCGTCAGCCCGCTGCCGTGTCACAATTCGCCTTTGGACCCGAGCGGCACCTGACTCGGCACGCGACTCGGCTCGGCCGCAGTCCCCGTGCTTCCGGCCCCGGCCGAAAGCCGCTCCAAGAGCCGACAAATTCACATAGATTTACTGGCGATGACTACCATCCTTCAGCACATTCCCTCCGGCCAGCGCGTCGGCATTGCGTTCTCTGGCGGCCTGGACACCAGCGCGGCGCTTCTCTGGATGCGCCAGAAGGGCGCCGTCCCGTACGCCTACACCGCCAACCTGGGCCAGCCGGACGAGCCGGACTACGACGACATCCCGCGCCGCGCCAAGGCCTACGGCGCCGAGGAAGCCCGCCTGGTCGACTGCCGCACCCAGCTGGTCGCCGAAGGGATTGCCGCGCTGCAGTGCGGTGCCTTCCACATTTCGACCGCCGGCATCACCTACTTCAACACGACCCCGATCGGCCGTGCCGTCACCGGCACCATGCTGGTTGCCGCGATGAAGGAAGATGGCGTCAATATCTGGGGCGATGGCAGCACGTTCAAGGGCAACGACATCGAGCGTTTCTACCGCTACGGCCTGCTGACCAACCCCGGCTTGCAGATCTACAAGCCGTGGCTGGACCAGCAGTTCATCGACGAACTGGGCGGCCGTGCCGAGATGTCGGAATTCATGCGCCAGAACGGCTTCGACTACAAGATGTCGGCCGAGAAGGCGTACTCCACCGATTCGAACATGCTGGGAGCGACCCACGAGGCCAAGGACCTGGAGCACCTGGATTCGGGCATCCGCATCGTCCAGCCGATCATGGGCGTGCAGTTCTGGCGCGATGACGTCGAAGTCAAGCGCGAGGAAGTCACCGTGCGCTTCGAAGAAGGCCAGCCGGTCGCGCTGAACGGCAAGACCTTCGCCAACGCCGTCGACCTGTTCATGGAAGCCAACCGCATCGGCGGCCGCCATGGCCTGGGCATGAGCGACCAGATCGAAAACCGCATCATCGAAGCCAAGAGCCGCGGCATCTACGAAGCCCCGGGCCTGGCGCTGCTGTTCATCGCCTACGAGCGCCTGATCACCGGCATCCACAACGAAGACACCATCGAGCAGTACCGCGACAACGGCCGCCGCCTGGGCCGCCTGCTGTACCAGGGCCGCTGGTTCGACCCGCAGGCCATCATGCTGCGCGAAACCGCGCAGCGCTGGGTGGCGGGCGCCGTCACCGGCGAAGTCACCATCGAACTGCGCCGCGGCAACGACTACTCGATCGTCAACACCACCTCGCCGAACCTGACCTACAAGCCGGAACGTCTGACCATGGAAAAGGGCGAGTCGATGTTCACCCCGCTGGATCGCATCGGCCAGCTGACCATGCGCACGCTGGATATCGTGGATACCCGCGAGAAGCTGCAGACGTATGCGAAGACGGGGCTGCTGTCGTCGTCGGTCAGCGCTTCGCTGCCGAAGCTGGAAGACTGATCGGACCGCTGAGATGGTGCTGCGCGATCGCGCAGCGTCATGAAAAGGCCGGCACTCTCGGGTGCCGGTTTTTTTTCGGTTGACCATCGCGCATTCACTGCGACGTCGCCGCCCCGTTGAAAACGGCGCGCGGCCGGGTCAAAGCCCGCTGCGCCGGAAAGAGACGGCGCGGCACTCCCGCTCGGCTATCATGCCAATCCTCCCTGAAGCCGTTCCCTATGATTTCCGTCCGTAATGTCACGCTGCGCCGTGGCGTCAATGTCGTGCTCGACCGCGCGTCGGCCACCTTCAACCCCGGCGAAAAGATCGGTCTGGTCGGCCGCAATGGCGCCGGCAAGTCGTCTTTCTTCGGCCTGCTCAACGGCACGCTGCACGAAGACAGCGGCGAGTTCTCGATTCCCGCGGCATGGAGGATGGGCCAGGTCGCGCAGGACATGCCGGAGACCGAACAGAGCGCGACCGACTTCGTCGTCGAAGGCGACACCGTGCTGCTGGCCGCACAGGCCGAAGTCGCCGCCGCCGAGGCCAGCGACGACGGCATGCGCATGGCGCACGCCTACATGGCCCTGCACGATGCCGGCGCACACGATGCCCCCGCACGTGCCCAGGCGCTGATCCTGGGCCTTGGCTTCAGTGCCGCGCAGCTTGACCAGCCGGTCAACAGCTTCTCCGGCGGCTGGCGCATGCGGCTGCAACTGGCACGCGCGCTCATGTGCCCGTCCGACCTGCTGCTGCTGGACGAACCGACCAATCACCTGGACCTCGACGCGCTGGTCTGGCTGGAGGCGTGGCTCAAGCGCTACCAGGGAACCATGGTCGTGATCAGCCACGACCGCGAATTCCTCGACGCGGTGACGCAGGTGACGGTGCACGTCGACAACGCCAAGCTCGTGCGTTATGGCGGCAACTACAGCAAGTTCGAAGACATGCGCGCCGAGCAGCTCGTCCTGCAGCAGGCCGCGATGGCAAAGCAGGCGGACAAGATCGCGCACCTGCAGAAATTCATCGACCGTTTCAAGGCCAAGGCCTCGAAGGCGAAGCAGGCGCAGAGCCGGGTCAAGGCGCTTGAACGCATGGAGAAAATTGCACCGGTGCTTGCCGACGCAGAGTTCAACTTCGAGTTCAAGGAGCCGCTCAACGTCCCGAACCCGCTGTTGTCGATGCTGGACGCAACCTTTGGCTACCCCGCGCCGGCCGGCGCACTGCCGGGCACGCCGCCTACGGTCATCGTGCGGGGCATCAACCGTTCCGTGATGGCGGGGCAGCGCATCGGCATCCTGGGCGCCAACGGCCAGGGCAAGTCCACGCTGGTGAAGACGGTGGCGCACGCGCTGGCGCCGATTGCCGGCGAGATCAGCGAAGGCAAGGGCCTGAATATCGGCTATTTCGCCCAGCAGGAACTCGACGTGCTGCGCCCGCTCGACACGCCGATGGAACACATGATCCGCCTGGCCAAGGACACGCCGCCGCATTTGCGCGCGCCCGGCCAGAGTGGCACCGAGCAATCCCTTCGCACCTTCCTCGGCACCTTCAACTTCACGGGCGACATGGTCCACCAGGCGGTCGGCACGATGAGCGGCGGCGAAAAGGCGCGGCTGGTGTTGTGCATGATCGTGTGGCAGCGCCCCAACCTGCTGCTGCTCGACGAGCCGACCAACCACCTTGACCTGTCGACCCGCGAAGCGCTGGGCATGGCGCTCAACGAATTCGAAGGCACCGTGATGCTGGTCAGCCACGACCGCGCGCTGCTGCGCGCGGTGTGCGACGAGTTCTGGCTGGTCACCAAGGGCGGCGTCGAGCCCTTCGACGGCGACCTGGACGACTACCAGCAGTTCCTGCGCGACGAAGCCCGCCGCCTGCGCGAAGAGGCGGCCGCGGCGTAGCAGCTGCGCGCGTCAGTGAATCTGCATGCCACGCATGGCGTGGATGCGTTCGTGATGCTTCTGCATGCCCTCGTACTGGCGCAGGACCACCGAGCGGATTTCCTCGGGCATGTCCTTCATCAGCGCCGAGCGGTACTCGCGCGTGGCGGCTTCTTCCTCGCGTTCGCACAACTGCAGCACCGCGTCATCGTTGTGCGGGGCGATGATGTGCATCACGCCCATCCAGGCGCGATGCATCGTGCCCGTCATGGTGCCGCGGTCGCGCGGCACGGCGCCCAGGGCACTTACCAGGGCCTGCAATTCGGTCACGGAGTGGCGGCAGGTTTCGGCGGTGCCCGCCAGGATGCCGCGCATCTCGGCGTTGTCCACTTCCTTGGCACCGGTCATGCAACTGAGTTCGCCATCCTTGCCGACTTCGATGAGGTGGTTCAGCGTAGAGACGAGTTGTCCTTGATGGTTGTCCATGACATTCTCCTTGCCGGAATCCCGGGGAAAAATGTGAGTCGACGCGTACATCGTCGCCGGGCGTGTGGTGATGCCGGCTCACGCGGGGCGTTTCGCACGCTCGTAAGCTCAGTATAGAAGTGGGGCCGGCCAGCGCTCAGAGGAGAGCGGCAGACTTTCAAGGCCCTGTATCCGTGCCCCACGGGGGCTTCAGTCTGAATCTTCGGGCGCATAGACTGGTGTGAGAATGTCCGAGGGGAGCTTCACATGAGCACATCGCCTCCCGACCGTCCCGTCACGACCACCCGCCGCCATTTCCTTCGCGAGCTTGGAGGCCTGGCCGCCATGGCAAGCGTGACACCCGCAGCGGGCGCGGCGCAGAGCGCGCCGGCTGCGTGCCTGCTGACTACTGCTGCGACTGAAGGACCGTTTTATCTCGGCGATGCGCAGGTGCGCAGTGACATCCGCGACGGCCGTCCTGGCCAGCCGCTGCGCCTGCGGCTGCTCCTTGTCGACGCGGACCGTGGCTGTGCCGCAGTCCCGGGCGCGCTGGTCAGCATCTGGCATTGCGATGCTCAGGGCAGTTACAGCGGAGAAGAGGGACCGCGCGATGCCACGCGTTTCTTGCGCGGGGTGCAACGGACCGGCGCCGATGGCGCAGCCAACTTCGTCACAATCTATCCCGGCTGGTACCGGCCACGCGCCGTGCACATCCATTTCAAGGTGCTGATGGGAAATGCCGAAGTGCTGACCAGCCAGCTCTACTTCAGCGATGCGCTCAATCGCGAAGTGCTGGGCAACCATCCGGCGTACCGCGCGCGCGGGGTGCCGACGCGGGTGAACGCGCAGGATCCGATTGCGGGCAGCGCGCCGCCGCTGGTGCGGGTACGCAATGCGGCGGAAGGGCTGGACGGGGAGTTTGTTGTGGGGGTTGCACGTACACCGGGCCAGCGCCGTTAGTGCATGCCCCGCATGCCCGCTACTGAGCCGCGCAGCAGCCGAAGGCGCTGGTGCGACAGCGCTCGCAGTATCGGGCCACGGACAGTTTCGGGGCTGGTTCAATCATTGTCGGAGAGCCTGCAGATTCATTACCAGCGCCCCCACCAAATCTCACCCCGCAAGCAAATTGGCATCCCGGCAAAGCCGCCAGTTGCCATCTGCATCCCTGCGCAGCACCGTGAGTGTATAGCCCGAGCGGTGCACGGCCTGACCACCGGGCGGCGTCACCGTCAGTTCGATGAAATTCCGCAGGTAAGCCCAATCCCCCATCACCTGCACTTCCCGAATGTCATAGCGGCCCTGCATCTGCACCGACTTCATCCCCGCGGCCGCTTGCGCAAAAGCGGCCTTGCCGAAGGGCTCCTGTCCGGGAACCATGAAGACGACGTCGTCGGTCATCAGGCTCAACACCGTGTTGGTATCGCCGCGCTGGCTGGCGGAGAACCAGTTCTGCACCAGTTCACGGATGGCGCGTTCGTCGTCTGCGGAATTCATGTTGCCTCGCTGGTTCTTTCCTACCCGATTCAGTTGGGCATAGTAGTGCATCCGGCGGCCTCGTCGCGTTGCTCATGCCGCATCGCCGCCGAAGCGGTCTTGATCACGATGCAACGGACATAACGAACTCGCGGTACGGAAGATCGCCTCTCTGCGCTTTTACAGTGAGGGGTGTCGCCAGATGATGCATTTTCTACATTGAAAGCAGTAATTACGTTGCGTGCCCGAGCATAACCTGACACCGAAAAGGCAAGACAGTGCACATAGGCCGGTCTTCCTGCGTTGGTATGGCAGTTGCCTGTGCCAAGCAGGACCGGCTTGGAGAACAGGCCCGGCTGAAGGCTGGCCTGCGGTGCCGATTGGCAACGGCTCAGATGGAGGAAAGCATGAGCAAGAAGATACTGATCTGCATGATGGTGGCGACCACCCTTGGCGCGCTGGCGGGCTGCAGCGCAACCGGCACGGCTTCAGGTTCCGGTGCCGGTACGGGCACCGTGACAGGTTCGGGCTCCGTCTCGGATACCGGTCGCTCAGGGTACGGCACCGCCCCGCGTTCCACATCGGGCGGGGCTACATCGAGTGGCGCTACCTCGGGCGGCACATCGTCAACGGCTCCGCGCTATTGAGATCGCGTCAGATAGCGAGACCGCTCATTTGCAACGGCGGGCACCGGCGACTGTCGCCGGTGCCCGTTTTGCATTGTCCTGCCTGAATATGCCGGCTACCGCGAAGCCGTGCCCGCACTGGCCGTCGTGCCAGCGGGCGCGGACGCTGGCCTTGCCGATTGCGCAGGCGCGGCTTGCGCCGTTGCCGTGCGCTGCGACCAGCCGCCGCCAAGCGCCTTGTAGAGATCAACACGACTGGTCAGCCGCGCCAGCCGGATGGTGACCAACGACTGCTGCGCCGAATAAAGCTGGCGCTGCGCATCGAACACCGGGAAGTAGTCATCCACGCCATTGCGAAACCGCATTTCCGACAGGCGCCGCGTCTCGCCGATCTCTCGTGCGAGCGTTTCCTGCGCGGCGGCTTCGCGATCGTAAGTCCCGCGCGCAGCGAGTCCGTCCGCGACCTCGCGGAAAGCCTGCTGGATCGTCTTCTCGTAGGCGGCGACGTTGATGTCCTTCTGCACCTTCGACGCATCGAGCCTGGCCTGGTTGGCGCCGCCGTTGAAGATCGGCATGGTGATGGCCGGTGCGAACGCCCACGCCATGCCGCTCGAGAACAGCCCCGCCAGCGCGGTGCTGGCCACGCCGATCGCCGCTGTCAGCGAAATGCTCGGGAAGAAGGCCGCACGGGCCGCGCCGATATCGGCATTGGCCGCTCTCAGCCGGTGCTCGGCAGCCATGATGTCGGGCCGTTGCTCGAGCAGCGCCGACGGCAAACCGGCCGGCAGTTCGGCGACGAACGAGGTGTTCTCGAACGGCTGCGGCGGCGGCAGGTCCTGCGGCAGCTGCGTACCGATCAACACCGCCAGTGCATTCTCGTCCTGCGCGACCTGGCGTGTGTACTGCTCCACGCCCACGCGCGCCGTTTCCAGCTGCGTCTGCGCGCGATGCATGTCGATCTGCGCCATGCCGCCGGCACGCTTGCTGCGCTCGACCATCTGCACGGCGGACTGCTGCACGTCCAGCGTCTCCTGCGAGATCTTCAGCAGTTCCTTGTCGGCCTGCAGCGTCAGGTAGGCACTGGCGACTTCCGCCACCAGGCTGATCTGCGCGCTGCGGCGCACTTCCTGCACCGCCAGGTACTGCTCGAGCGCCTCGTGCTTGAGGCTGCGCACGCGGCCGAATACATCCAGTTCGAAGGCATTGAAGCCAACGCCCGCGGTGTAGGCGTGGATGACCGATGACTGCCCGCCCCCAACCAACGCGCCGGGCACGCGCGTGGCGACCATGTTGGCACCGGCATTGATCGACGGGAACTGCGCCGCGCGCTGGATGCGGTACTGCGCGCGCGCCTGGTCGATGGCCAGTGTCGCCATGCGGAGGTCGCGATTATTTGCCAGCGACAGTTCGATCAGCCGGCGCAGGCGCGGATCGGTGAAGAAATCTTCCCAGCCGAGGCTGGCCGCGGGCGTCTGCGTTTCGGCGAGGGTCTTGTCTGACGCCTGCCGGCCTGGCGCGCCCGTGCCCTGGACGTAGGCCGGACCCGTCGGCCAGGCATTGGGCACCGGCTGGTCGGGCCGCTGATAGGTCGGCTCCAGCGTGCAGGCCGCCAGGGCAAGGGGCACCGCGGCCGCCGCAATGCGCCGCAAGGGAAAGAAGGTCCGCATCTGTCGTGATTTCATAGAGTTCATCCGTGGTCAGCCGGCAAAGGCGCGGCGCAGCAGCTGCGCGATGGCGACGCGCGGGCTGCCCTGGTAGGCGATGTTGTGGGCGGGCTCGCTGAACAGCAGGCGGATCAGCCGGTGCCGTGCGGCCATGTCGGGCCGCAGCGCTATGCCGATCAGCCCCTTGCGCGTGCGGGCGACGCGGCAGGGCACCCAGCCCAATGGCGCCAGCCAGAAGGCGCCCTCGGCGCCGTCCGTCGCGGCGGCCGCGTGCGGGCACAGCAGCGCCGCGCCGTTGCAGGAAAGATCCCGCGTGACGCCGACGAACTCGCGTGCCGTGCCATCGGTGCCGTGCAGCCGAAGCAGGGCACGCGCCTGGTACGGAAAGCGCTCTTCCTTGCGCGGCCGCGGCAGCTCGAAGCAGACCAGCAACGACGCTAGGTAGAGCACCATCGATACGATGGTCCACGTAATGTTGAACGCTACGCCCTGTGCGTCGACATCGGCCGCCACGGCGCGTGCCAGCCCCATGCCGGCCAGCACGAACAGCGCGCCATACAGCACTGCGAACTTGCCGTGCACGACCACTTTCGAGCGGTCGAGCCCCTTGTTGGTGACCTTGAAGGGCCGCCCGAAGGGTTTGATCACCGCACTGGCCAGGGTCGCGGTGACCGCAGCCGCGGCGACGATCTGCGTGACTTCCGTGAAGATCGGCATCGCGCGCGAACCGGTGACCCAGATGCTGTAAGCCCAGTACATCAACAGGGCCGGCACGCCGTAGGCCAGGAACTGCAGCGGATCGCCGTAGAGCGTGGGGATATTCAGGTACCAGTACAGCAGCGGCCCGGCCAGCAGCATCAGCGTGAACGGCCGGCTGAGCCAGTGCAGCAGCCCGTGGATGTAATGCAGGCGCTGCAAGCCCGTGTAGCCGCGACCGCGCAGCGGCCCGTCGGCCGTCAGCGCCACCTGGATCGTGCCCAGGCCCCAGCGGCTGCGCTGGCTGATGTACTCGGGCAGGCCTTCGGCGGACAGGCCCACGCTCAGCCGCTCGTTGAGCCAGCGCGTGACGTAGCCGTGCGGCATGAGCCGGTATGTCAGGTGGATGTCTTCCGTGACGGTGCCGGTCGGGAAACCGCCGATGGCCTCCAGCGCTTCACGCCGCACCACGAACGAGGTGCCGATGCAGAACGCCGTGCCCCACGCGTCCTTGGCGGGCTGCATGATGTCGAAGAAGGCACGCTGCTCGTCGACCCAGCATTCGGTCGAGCGCAGGTTGTACTGGATCGGGTCGGCGTTGTAGTAGAACTGCGGGGTCTGCACGACGCCGACCTCAGCGTCCTTGAACAGGCCCACGGTGCGCAGCAGGATATTGCGGTTGGGCGCGAAGTCCGCGTCCAGCACCATGATGAACGGCGCGCCGCCGTCCGGCTGCGCCGAGCTGTGCTGCAGGCCGTTGTTGAGATTGCCGGCCTTGGCGTGGGCGTTGTCGGGCCGCGTCACGTAGTTGACGCCGACGCGCTCGCAGTAGTCCTTCAGCCAGTCGCGGCGCGTATCGTCGAGCACCCAGACGCGGAAGTTCGGGTAGTCGATCGCCTGCGCCGAGACGATGGTCTTCTCCAGCACGTCCAGGCCTTCGTTGTAGGTGGCGATGAAAATGTCCACCGCCGGCGCGCGCCGGTTGCGCCGCAGCGCGGCCTCGCCGGCATCGGCGTCGGCGCTGTGGTCCGAGGTGCGGGTCAGCGTGACGATGGAGATCAGCGTATAGGCGATCGTCATGGTTTCGAAGCCGAAGAACACATAGGCCCACAGGCTCGGGAAATCCATGCGCCAATCGGGCAGCGTCTGCGAGAAGCGCCAGATGTAGTAGACGATCAGCAGGACCGCCGCTGCCGCGCCGAACAGCCACCGGTCGGCGGCGCGGTGGCGGTCGCCGCGCAGGCACAGCACCGCGATCAGGAAGGCGCCGGCGTTGATCTCCACCAGCATGCGGTTTTCAAGAAAGTAGGCGAACATCGTCACTCCCTGCGGATGTCGTCGGGTGAAGCCTGCGCCCGTGCCGTGCCGGTCTTGCAGGCCGGGCAGGCGCCACCAGGCTGGAACGGATTCCAGCCCGCGGCAGCCAGCACAGCCCAGGCCGTCGCGCCCAGGTGTGGCAGGTGGAAGTAGTAGAAGTCTTCGGTGGTCGAATCCGGACCGATCGACAGACCCGTGCTGATGCGGGCTTGCGGCGTGGCGAACAGCATGCCGGACGGCGCGCGCTGCGCCAGCAGCAGCGGCCACAGCGGACGGGTCTCGTCATCGCGGCCGCTGGCGCGCAGCACCAGGGCGGCCTGGCCTGTGCCTTCGGTCCAGACACCGTCGGGCCGCGCCTTGAAGCCATAGCCGCCGCCCACCGTGTGGTGCGCGCGGGCCCAGTCCAGCGCGCGCCGCCATGACGCCGCCGACTCGGGCACCGCGATCAGCGGCCACAGCGAGGCATCGAGTGCCGACGGCTCGCTGTTGAGCGCGCGCCCGTCGTCGCGCGTGCCGATCACGAAGCGGCCTTCGCCGGGCTGCCACATCGCCTCGACGAAGCGGCGCGCGCGCTGCGCGGCGGCGTCCCAGCGCGGGTCGCTGGTGCGCAGCGCGAGCCAGCGGAACGCGGCATAGGCGTCGACATTGTGTTCGGTCGATTTCCAGCCCTGGCGCCGTGGCGTCGGCTCGTGGCCGAAGAAGCCGCCGATATAGCCGGCCGGGTTTTCGCTGCCGAAGGTCTGCTTGTCGATCCAGGCCATCAGCGTCGCCGCAGTGTCGAGGTAGCGGCGCTCATGCGTGGATTCGTAGGTGGCCAGCAGCAGCAGCGCCGCCCACGCGACGTTGCCGGTAGCGGTGCCGACCTGGTAGGCATCCTCGAACCAGCGCTTGCTGGGCGCGTCCCACCAGCCCGGCATCGGCACGGGCCCATCCGGCACGGCGCCGGCGCGATAGGCATTGCGCACACGGCCGTCGTGGTAATGCCGGTCGCGCGTGACGCCCGCCGCCACGCCATCGGCGATGCGGCGCGCGGCGTCAGGCTGGCCGCACGCAATCAGCGCCACGCCTGCGAGCGCGTTGTCGTAGACGAAGGCGGATTGCTGCAGCGGCGGTGGCAGCGGCTCGCCGCCCGGTGCGGGTTCATAGCTGCCGATCATCACCGGACCCTTGCCGGGTATGGCGGCCACGCGCGCGCTCAGCGCCTTGCAGCCGTCGCGCAGCAGCTGCTCGCGCGATGACGGATCGGAAGCATTCGGAGGCGCCGCCATGGCCGTGCTCAATGCGGAGCAAACCATCAGCGCCGCTGCCAGCCGCCGCACGTGGCGCGGGCCACGATGCGGCGGACTGCGGGCGGGCAAGCGTGGAATCGGATAACGCTGCACGGTGAACTCCATCCTGCGGGCGCTCGTTCCACCCTGGGTTGATCGGATCAGATCAGGCTGCGCAGCCAGGAGCGGTCCAGGCTGACCTTGGCCCAGTGCCCCAGTGCGCACCGGTCGGTCTGGTGCGTGCCGGTCGCGGGCAGGTCCGGCAGCGGCTTGTCGAGGCGGGCGATCAGGTACACCTCGTTCTTCTCGATCGGCGGGAACGGCACGAAATAGCGCGCCTGGTCGCCGTCGGGGGCGCGCGGCAGGACCTCGGCCACCGAGCCCGGTACGGGCCTGGCGACGCCATCCACCTTCACCGTGACGCGGGCGCCCGGCAGCAGGTCCTTGCTCAGGCTGCGCGGGAACACCGCAACCACGCGCGGCTGGCTGCAGGTGGTGGTGCGCATGAGCGTGGCGCCCGCGGCGACACGCGTGCCCGGGGGCGCCAGCACGTCTTCGACCACGCCGCCGGTATAGGCCTTGATCTCCAGGTTGGACACGCGCTCCAGCCGTTCCTGTTCGGTGCTGACCATCTTGTCGACGGACGCGCCGTACTCCTGCAGCTGCGTGATCTCGGACTGCAGCTGCGCGATGCTGGCGCGCAGTTCGTCCTGGCGCTGCACCAGCGCGCCGACGGCACCGTCCGCGCTGCTCATGTAGACCTTGCTGCGCGCGGCTTCGCTGCTGCCGCGCGCGCTGTCCAGTTCGGCCTGGATGGCATCACGCTGACCCGACAGCACGGTCAGCTGGTTGCGCGACGCATTGGTGTAGGCCTCGCTGACCGCGCCCGCCCATTGCATGGCCTGGTTGCGGTTGACCACGTCTTCCTGCTGGTCGATCTGCTGGCGCGCGACGGCCAGCTTCGCTTCGATGCCCTTGACGCGCGCCGCGTGTTCGCGCTGCGCCGCCGACTGATAGCGCTGGATGTCCTGGCCCGTCGATGCGAGACGGGCCTGGTCCGAAGCGAGCTTGGCCCTGGCGGCTTCCAGGCGCGTCTGGTTGTCGAGCTGCTTGCCGGTCAGCTCCGTCAGCAGCGCGCGGTCGAGGTTGGAGTTCTGCAGCGTCATGAGCGGCTGCCCGGCTGCAAACGTGCCGCCCACCGCGACCGTCTGGCGCGTGATGACGCCTTCGACGGGCGTGGTCACAAGATTCACGGGGCTGTTGACGACGGCGCGTTCCGAAGACCGGTTGAACACCGGTGGAAACATCACCGACAGGATGATCCAGATGATGAAGGCGACCATCCCGTAGCTGGCCAGGCGCGGGGCGATCTGCCACAGCGGACGCAGGCCGATCTCGCGGCTTCGTCGGCGCACCAGCGCTTCTTCCTGCCGAGACAGGCGCGACTGCGGCGTCTTCGTCGGCAACAAGTGCCTGGTATTTTTCGGGTCCGGCTTCTCGGGCTTCTTGTCCATGGTTTCCTCTGGCAAATAAAGCTGGTCCGCGCCACCTCGGCAGGCACCGGGCAGCATGGGCGAGCGCTGTCGGCGCGCGTGGCCCGCAGGCTGGCGCGCAAGCGCAGTCGTCATCCCCCAACACATTTTTTTATGCACCGCGTCCCGGAGCCTGTCTCGGCACGGAACGGACCTGCGTATCGGACCGGGCCAGCCGGTCCTGGAGTTGCCCGCGTCATCACCACAATGCGCACCGCAGTGAGTCGTGCGAGCAGGAAGAGCGAGGCGCGAACGCCATTGATCCCCGGGAATGTTGCAGCGCGACGTTGCTGCCCGGAGCGTTTCAAGGCTATGCAAGTTGCCGCATCACTGCTGTAAGAATGTGTAAGGGCTGCATGTCACACCACTTATCTCGGCGCAAATCGCCGGCTCGATTCATGGTGAACATCGGCTGCGCGGAGGCGATGGGGATTTCATATCGCCCGCCTGCGCGATTCACGCAATCACGGCAAAATGCAAGGCCGGCACACTGCCGCGAATCTAACCAATCCGGACATCGATCCACCCCACAGGGAACTCTCCATGCCTGCCATTGCCACGCCCGACATGCCCTACCGCCGCCTTGGCGCCAGCAACCTCAAGGTCTCCGCACTGTGCCTGGGCACCATGATGTTCGCCGACCAGACCGATGAAGCCGAAGCCGCGCGCATCGTCGGCAGCGCGCGCGAGCACGGCGTGAATTTCATCGACACCGCCGACGTCTACAGCAAGGGCGCGTCCGAGCAGATGGTAGGACGCTTGCTGACAGACAGCCGGCACGACTGGGTGCTAGCTTCCAAGCTCGGCAACCCCATGCAGCCGGGTCCCAACCATTCGCACTATTCGCGCGTGTGGATCCTGCGCGAAGTCGAGGAGAGCCTGCGCCGCCTGGCCACTGACTATCTCGACATCCTGTACCTGCATCGCGACTACGCGCAAGAAAACCTGGAGGAAGCCGTGCGCGCCATGGGTGACCTCGTGCGCGCGGGGAAGATCCGCTACTGGGCCGTGTCGAACTTCCGCGGCTGGCGCATTGCGGAGATCGCTCGGCTGTGCGACCAGTTCGGCGTGCCGCGCCCCGTGGCCTGCCAGCCGTACTACAACCTTCTCAACCGCATGCCGGAAGTGGAAATCCTGCCGGCGTGCGAACATTTCGGCCTGGGTGTGGTGCCGTACAGCCCGATTGCGCGCGGCGTGCTGACCGGCAAGTACCTACCGGGCCAGGCGCCCGCCACCGGCACGCGCGCGGGCCGCGCCGACCGCCGCATGATGGAGACCGAGTTCCGCGAGGAATCGCTGCTGATCGCGCAACTGCTCAAGAAGCATGCCGAGGCGCGCGGCCTCACGGCGGGACAGTTTGCCACGGCGTGGGTGCTGGCCAACCCCATTATTTCGTCCGTGATCGCGGGACCGCGCACGCTTGCGCAGTTCGAAGATTATTTCGGCGCGCTGAACGTGACCATTTCGCCGGAAGAAGAGAGCCTGGTCGATGGTCTCGTTCCGCGGGGACATGCCTCGACGCATGGCTACAACGATCCGAACTACCCGTTCGCGGGCCGGCCGGTAAGCGTCGCCGAAGCGCCATCCGCCTGACACCAGCGATCAAGTGGACGATGCGTGGCCCGGGGCTGGCGATGTTCTGTGGCAACAGTCGCGCAAAGCGTCTTGCTCCTACAGCACTGCGCGCCCGTTCCTACTAATATTCAGTTAGAGCGGGTTCCCCGATAGGAAACCCGCTGCCCTTGCACTCGGGACCGGCGTGAAGACCGCGCCGAGAGTGCCGGTAGAAGAACGGGATGGCCAAAACGTGGCACGACGTGGCTGGATCTTCGCTGGCTTGGCAGTCGCCCTCTGTGGGGGCGGGTATGTCGTGTTCAGCCTTGTTTCGAATGAAGTGCGCAATTCGCAATGGCAGGCGCGCTACCTTGGCCGCTTTGCCAGCGAACTGACCTTCGACGTCCAGCCCGGGGCCAGCGACAGCATCCGCTTCCCGCATTCCGGACCGTACGACGACCGCATGGGCTATGGCCGGCTGCCGCTGTTTGCCAAGCGCCTGGGCGCGCGCGGCTACGTGCCGGCCGAACAGGCGCGCATGTCGCCCGAAATGGTCCGGCTGATGGACCAGGGCATCTTTCCCCCTTACCGTGAAAAGAACCAGGCCGGCCTGGTGCTGCGCGACTGCAACGGCATGACGCTGGCGTTCGAGCGCTATCCGCAGCGCCAGTACGACGATTTCGCGGCCGTGCCTCCCGTGCTGGTCAGTTCGCTGCTGTTCGTCGAGAACCAGGGCCTGCTCAATCCCGAATACCCGAGCATGAATCCGGCGCTGGACTGGAAGCGGCTGTCGCGCGCGGTGATCGACCGCGCGATCCGGCTGGCCGACCATTCGCACGATTCGCCGGGCGGCAGTACGCTCGCCACGCAGATCGAAAAGTACCGGCATTCGCCCGAAGGCCGGACCCAGTCGATCCCGGAGAAATTCCGGCAGATGGCCTCCGCGTCGCTGCGCGCCTACATGGATGGCCCCGACACGCAGCGTGCGCGCGAACGCATCGTGATGGACTACCTCAATACCGTGCCGCTGTCGGCGCGGGTCGGGTTCGGTGAAGTCAACGGGATCGGCGATGCGCTGTGGGTCTGGTACGGAGAGGACTTCGGCGAAGCCAACCGCCTGATGAAGCAGATGGATTCGCGCGCGCCGACCGACCGCCAGGCGCAGGCGTACAAGCGCGCGCTGTCGCTGATCATCTCGCAGCGCCGGCCGTCCTATCACCTGCGGCGCGACGATACCAACCTCGACGCGCTCACCGGCAGCTACCTGCGGCTGCTGGCGGCCAACGGCATCATCACGCCCGAACTGCGCGATGCGGCGTTGCGGCAGCCGCTGGACAAGGCGGCGCCACCGGCCAGGCCGGAGCGCGAGCCATTTGTCACGCGCAAGGCGGTCAACCGCGTGCGCGCCGACATCGGGCGCCTGACCGGCGTGGACAGCCGCTACGACATGGACCGCCTGGACCTGACCGCGGACAGCACCATCAACCGCGAGGCGCAGCGTGTCGTCACGGATACGCTGCTGCGCATGAGCGACAAGAACGTCGCACGCGCTATGGGGCTGTACGGCCACAACCTGCTGCGCGACCAGGACGATCCGTCCAAGCTGATGGCGAGCTTCACGTTGTTCGAACGGGTCGGCAACGCCAGCGTGGTGCGTGTGCAGGCCGACAATATCGACCAGCCGTTCGACATCAACAGCGGCGCCCGGCTCAACCTGGGTTCCACGGCCAAGCTGCGCACGCTGGTGACCTACCTCGAGATACTGAGCGAGCTGCATGCGCGCTATGTTGGCATGAGCAAGGAAGAGCTGGCCGGCGTGAAAGTGGCGAAGCCGGACGCGCTCAGCCGCTGGGCGATCGACTACCTGTCCAAGGCGCGCGCGCCGCAGGACCGCACGCTGGCGGCCATGCTGGACGCCGCCATGGAGCGCAAGTATTCGGGCAGCGCCGGCGAGGGCTTCTACACCGGCGGCGGCTTGCAGAGCTTCACCAACTTCGAGCGCTGGGAAGGCGAGCGCATCATGACCGTGCGCGTGGGCTTCCAGCACTCGGTCAACCTGGTGTTCATCCGCATGATGCGCGACATCGTGCGCTATGAGCTGTTCCACGGCAAGGTGGACATGAGCGACATCTTCGAAGACCGCAACTCGCCAGAGCGGCGCGTCTACCTGGAGCGCTTCGCCGACCAGGAAGGCAGCGCCTACATGACGAACTTCTACCAGCGCTACCGCGGCAAGGACGCCGACCAGCGCCTGGCCACGTTGCTGAGCCGCGTGCGCGTCAGTACGCCGCACTATACGGCGGTGCGCATGTCCGTGACGCTGCTCAGCGCGCGTCCGGATCTCGACGAGGAAAACTTCGAGCGCATCATGCGCGCGCACATGACGGCCAAGCAGCTCGCCGGCGAAGACCTGGCGGCGCTGTACAGCAAGTACGGCCACGACAAGTTCAACCTCAATGACCGCGGCTACCTGTCGCGCGTCCATCCGCTCGAACTGTGGATGGTCGAGTACATGGACAAGAACCCGGACGCCACGCTGTCGCAGATCCTGGACGCCAGCAAGGACCAGCGCCAGTACGTGTACCGCTGGCTGTTCCGCTCGCACAGCAAGTACGGGCAGGACAACCGCATCCGCACGCTGCTGGAGCAAGAGGCCTTCCAGCGCATCGCCAGGCGCTGGCAGCGGCTGGGCTATCCGTTCGACGCGCTCACGCCTTCCTACGCCACCGCGATCGGCGCATCCGGCGACCGCCCGGCCGCGCTCGCGGAACTGGCCGGCATCATCCTGAGCGGTGGCATGGCCACGCAGACGGCGACCGTGCGTAGCCTGGACTTCGCCGCCAATACCCCCTACGAGAGCCGCTACGTGCTGCAGCCCGAGCCGGGCAAGCGCCTGCTGTCACCGGAGATTACGGCGCTGGTGCGGCGTTCGATGCTGGACGTGGTCGAACGCGGCACGGCCAAGTCGATTGCCGGCGCCTTCGTGGCGCCGGGCAAGGGTGGCGCGCCGATTCCGATCGCCGGCAAGACCGGTACCGGCGACCAGCGCTTCCAGACCTATGGCCCGGGCGGGCGGCTGATCTCGTCGCGTTCGGTCAATCGTTCGGCCACCTTCGTCTTCACGCTCGGCGAGCGCTTCTTCGGCACCGTGACCCTGAACGTGAAGGAGCCTTATGCCGCGCGCTACAGCTTCACCAGCGCGCTGGCGGTGCGGGTGCTGCGCTACCTGGCGCCGCAAGTGGCGTCCATGGCGGCGCCAGGCGGTGAACAGGCTCTGCTGCGCTGCCGTGACTGGTCGCAGGAGATGCGCCTGCCGCGGACCGAGGCCCAGGCGCCGGCGCCCGAAGGCGCCACCGCTTCGGCGGACCTCGTTAAGGTCGATCAGCCTCTGCGGCGCACCATGCCATAAAGCACCAGCAGGATGATCGCGCCGATCACCGACGCGATCCAGCCCGCGGGCTGGCCCGGCTGGTACCAGCCCAGCGAGCGGCCGATGAAGCCGGCCACCACCGAACCCAGGATGCCCAGCAGGATCGTCATGATCCAGCCCATCTTGTCGTCGCCTGGCTTGATGGCCCGTGCAATCAGTCCCACGATCAGGCCAACGAACACGGTGCCAAGGAATGCCATCATGATCTGCTCCGGCTTGTGGAAGGGATCGCGGCGGCGCTGATCCGGGCCGGGTCCGGACCGGGTCCGAACCGGGTCCGTTAGCGGCCCCCGCTGCGATCCATAATAGACGCGGCCAAGGCAGGCAGCATGTCCGCGCTGTTGCGGGGCCTCGGCCGTTCAGCCGCCCGCCAGCCTGAACTGGCTCACCGCGTGGTGCAGGGCGGCGGCCTGGTCTTCCAGCGACGCTGCCGCCGCCGCCGCTTCTTCGACCAGCGCGGCATTCTGCTGCGCCATCTGGTCCATCTGCGACACCGCCTGGTTGACTTGTTCGATGCCGCCGGTCTGCTCCTCGGTCGCGGCCCGCATTTCGCCCATCAGGTCGGTGACGCGCTTGACCGCCTCGACGATCTCGTCCATGGCCTTGCCGGCGCCTTCCACCAGTACGGCGCCGTCTGCCACACGTTGCGCCGAGTTGCCGATCAGCGCCTTGATTTCCTTGGCGGCCGTGCCGCTGCGCTGCGCCAGCGTGCGCACCTCGCCGGCCACCACGGCGAAGCCGCGGCCCTGTTCGCCGGCGCGCGCGGCTTCCACCGCGGCGTTCAGCGCCAGGATGTTGGTCTGGAACGCGATGCCCTCGATCACGGCGATGATGTCGACCACCTTGCCCGACGCGTCCTTGATGTCGCCCATGGTCGTCACCACCTGGCTGACGATGCCGCCGCCGCGCACCGCGATCTCGGACGCGCCCTCGGCCAGCCGGCTGGCCTGGCGCGCATTGTCGGCGCTCTGGCGCACGGTGCTGGTGAGCTGTTCCATGCTGGCCGCGGTTTCCTGCAGCGAGGCCGCCTGTTCCTCGCTGCGGCGCGACAGGTCGGAGTTGCCGGTGGCAATCTGCTTGGCCGCCCCGGCAATGGCGTCCGCCGAGCCGCGAATGCTGCCGATCGCGCCGGTCAGGCGAGACTGCATCTGCTGCATGGCGAACAGCACGCTGTGTTCGTCGCCCTGACGCACGTCGACGCGGGTAGCCAGGTTGCCTTCGGCGATGCGCGCGGCAATCTGCGACGTGAGCGCGGGCTCGCCGCCGAGCTGCTTCTGCAGGCTGCCCGCCACGCGCAGCATGACCACGGTCATCAGCGCGCCCACGCCGAGCAGCAGGCCCAGCGCCTTGTACAGCGCGACGCGAAACTCGGCCTGGATGTCGTCGAGGTAGAAGCCGGCGACGAAGATCCAGTCCCATGGGCGGAAGTTCGCCACATAGCTGAGCTTGGCCTGCGGCTCCGCGGCGCCGGGCTTGGGCCAGAGATACTCGACGAAGCCCTTGCCCGCGCCTTTGCCAATGGCGGCCATGTCGCGGAACAGGTAGGTGCCGTTGGCGTCTTTGGTGTCCTCCATCTTCTTGCCGTTCATCTCGGTCTTGAACGGATGCATCAGCACCTGCGTGTCGGAGCGCATCAGCGTGAAGTAGCCATCGGCGCCAAAGCGCATGGCGCGCACGCGCGCCACCGCCTGCTGCTTTGCCTCTTCCTCCGGCAACTTGCCGGCCCGGGCCAGCGCTTCATATTCGGCCGCGACCGACACCGCGGTGTCCGTCACGTGGGCCAGGTCCAGGCGGCGCTCCTCAAGGCGCAGCGCGCGCATCTCCCACGCATTCCACAGCGTGATGCCGAGCAGGCAGACCCAGCTCAGCACCAGTGGCAGCAGTAGCTTTTTCCTCAGACTCATGTTTTGCAGCATTGCCTTGCTTCCTCCATACGCTCGGTGTGTCGGACTTTTTGCCGTCCGTCACCGCCATATCGGCGGCCGTCCTACTAACTTGATTGGGGTAAAACCACCCATGGAAGGGGTAGTGTCTATTGCCACGGCAAAAAGTGCGGACGTCGTCACGGCGAAGGCTGCTGGCGTCGCCTACAATCGGCGTCGGTCCGCAAGTGGCGGATCCCCAACGTTCCGGCAAGGAGAAAGCATGGCAGCGCCGCCACGCAACCCGATGACGCAACCCGATGCAGTCGACAGCAGCGAGCACAACGACGACACGCACCATCACGGTGCGCTGTCGGTGTTCCTGGTGTTCCTGCGGCTGGGGCTGACCTCGTTCGGCGGACCGGTGGCGCACCTGGCGTACTTCCGCGCCGAGTTCGTGACGCGCAGACGCTGGATGAGCGAGCGCGCCTACGCCGACCTCGTCGGCCTGTGCCAGTTCCTGCCCGGCCCGGCCAGCAGCCAGGTGGGCGTGGCGCTCGGGTTGTCGCGTGCTGGTTATGCCGGCGCGCTGGCGGCATGGACCGGTTTCACGCTGCCGTCGGCGGTGGCCATGATCCTGTTCGCGCAAGGGCTGTCGGCGTGGGGAGCGGCCGTTCCGGCGGGATTGCTGCACGGCCTCAAGCTGGTGGCCGTGGCGGTGGTGGCGCAGGCGTTCTGGGGCATGGCGCGCAGCCTGTGCCCGGACACGCTACGTGTCACCATCATGGCGATTGCGGCGTGCCTGGCCGTGGCGTTGCCGGGCCCGTGGATACAGGTGGCCGTCATTGCCGCCACGGCAATCGCCGGCCTCGTGCTGATGCGCCCGCAAGCGGACTTGGCGCATGACCCCTTGCCAATGCCCGTCAGCCACCGCGCGGGCGTTGCCGCGCTGCTGCTGTTTGCCGTGCTGATGGCCGGGTTGCCCCTGCTTGCGCGGCAAGCGGGCGCGGGCGGCCTGCAGATGTTCGATGCGTTTTTCCGCGCCGGCGCGCTGGTCTTCGGCGGCGGCCATGTCGTGCTGCCACTGCTCGATGCGGCGGTGGTGCCAACCGGCTGGGTCGGACGAGATGCGTTCCTGGCCGGCTATGGCGTGGTGCAGGCCATGCCCGGCCCGCTGTTCACGTTTGCCGCCTTCCTGGGCGCGGCCATGCAGATCGAGCCGTCCGGCTGGGCCGGCGGGCTGCTGTGCCTGGTGGCCATCTTCCTGCCGGGAGTGCTGCTTGTGGTCGGCGTGCTGCCGTTCTGGGAAAGCCTGCGCCGCAGCCGGCGCGCGCAGGCTGCGCTTGGTGGCGTGAACGCCGGCGTGGTAGGCCTGCTGCTGGCCGCGCTGTACCAGCCGGTGTGGACCAGCGCGGTCCATGCGCCGCTTGATTTCGGGCTGGCCATGGTGGCGTTGGTGGCGCTCGTATTCTGGCGCCTCCCGCCATGGCTCGTGGTGGCGGTGGCCGCTGCTGTGGGCTGGGCCAGCGGCCTTTGAGTGCCGGATAGGGCGCCGGCGCCGCCGCCGATTTCGTCGGAACCATCCCTGTCAACGAATTGTCAACAACCTGACCTAGGGTCAAAACCTGGCGTACAGGTTTCCCTGAGCCCGAGCATGCCTGGAATCACCTGAAGGAGGTTGCCATGTCGGTCAAACTCAGGTGCTGGTCGGAAGATGGCGAAGAAGTCATCGACGTTCCCCAGTCCACGCTGGCCGCGCAGGTTGCGCAGCTGGCGCAGGACGGCGCGCAACATGCGCCCGATGCACCGCAGGCGGCGGAGTTCACGAAGTGGACGATGCCCGATGATCCGGACCGCTACGCAGACTTTGCGTAGCCCATGTGGCACCCGGCGCATGCTGCCGGGTGCCGTTCCACACAACATACCCTTCCCCCTCCACCGGACAGGCCGCGGGCATTAGCACATGCCGCCCGGCCTGCGGCTTGCCCATCCCGCTACTCCGGAAAATCTGATATCTCGCTTTTCGCATAGGACGCGGTCTCGCGTTTTCATATGCTTCGGTCATCGCGCTGCACCCTTCCAAACGCGGCGAGAACGATGACTGGAGACATCAATGCCCTTGTTCCTGAACGAAGTCTGGCTTGGCGATATCAAGCCCGAACTGATCGAAGAGGCCGTGACCTTCTTCGGCAACCTGAGCGTCGGCACCAAGCCCGACAACCTCCCGCCCGATTTGCGCATGATCGCCGGCCCCTGGCTCTCGGCCGAGGAGGCCAAGGTGATGTTCATCTTCGAGATCGACGACCCGTCGACGATGTTCGATGCCTACGCCGAGCGCGTGGTCAGCGGCCTGTTCGCGCGGCGCAAGCTGACGCTGCTGTCCGGCTGGGACCAGATGAAGGCCTATACCGACCGCGTCGCCAGCGCCTGATCCACATCGAAACAAGGAGAACGAACATGCCGAAGTTTTTCAATGAAGTGTGGCTGCGCGATATGTCGCCCAAGACCATGCAAGGGGTCGTGGACTTCCTCGGAAACCTGCGACAGGGCGTGCGCCCGCATAACTTGCCCGGCGACCTGAAGCTGCTCGCGGGCCCGTGGCTGTCCAATGAAGAGGCGAAGGTCTATTTCGTGTTCGAGATCGACGATCCGACCGAGACCTTCGAGGCCTTCGCAGAACGCGTGGCCGACGGGCTGTTCCTGAAGCGCCGCCTGACGCTGATCCAGGACTGGGATGGCGCGCGCAGCTTCTCGAAATACCTGAGCGGCCGGCCGCTGAAGGCGGCCTAGGCACGGCAGGCACACCCTGCCGCAGGCGGCCCCGGCGGCCGCCACCGCGCGACAGCGCAGGACACTACAAGACCGACCGCAGGAGACAAAGAATGAGCGGTATCAACAGCGGGCGCCGGCTGGCGCTCAAGCAGGGTATTGCCCTGGCGGCGGGCTCTGCCGCCTCCGGCCTGATGCTCCACGCCCCCGCGCGTGCGGCGGGGCAGACCTACAACTACAAGCTGGGGATCGCGCTGGACGCGACGCACCCGACCACGGTCAACCTGACCGCTGCCGCCGCCGAGATTGCGCGCCTCTCCAACGGCCGCCTGAACATCCGCGTATTTCCCAACAGCCAGCTCGGCAGCGACACCGACATGGTGTCGCAGGTGCGCTCGGGCGCCATCGACCTTGTCAGCACGGCGGGCCTGATCTGGGGCACGCTGGTGCCGGCCGCTTCCGTGAGCGGCATCGGCTTTGCGTTCCCGAGCTACGAGCACGTCTGGAAGGCCATGGACGGCGAACTCGGCGCGCACATCCGCGGCGCGTTCACGAAGGTCAACCTGATGCCGTTGCCGAAGATCTGGGACCACGGCTTCCGCCAGGTCACCAGCAGCAACCGGCAGATCAACACGCCGCAGGACCTGAGCGGCTTCAAGATCCGCGTGCCGCTGAGCCCGGCGCTCACGTCGATGTTCAAGGCCTTCGGTGCCGCGCCTGCCGGCATCAATATGGCGGAGACGTACACCGCGCTGCAGACGAAGATCGTGGACGGGCAGGAGAACCCGCTGACCATCCTCGGCACACAGCGTCTCTATGAAGTGCAGAAGTACTGCTCTCTGACGTCGCACGTCTGGGACGGTTTCTGGCTCGTTGCGAACCTGCGCACATGGAACGCGCTGCCCGATGACCTGCGCCAGCTCGCCGCCACCACGTTCGATACCTACGCGGTCAAGCAACGCCAGGCCGTGGATGCGCTCAATACCCGCCTGCGCGAAGAGTTGAAGGGGCGCGGCATGGTCTTCAACCAGCCGGACGTGAAGGCTTTCCGCGACTACCTGAGCCAGGCCGGCTTCTACCGCGACTGGCAGAAGAAATTCCCGGCCGAGACCTGGGCCATGCTCGAAAGGTACGCCGGCAAGCTGGTCTAGCCACGGCAACGTTCCCCTGTCGGTATCCGCCGGCCGGTGGCGCTCCGCCACCGCCATGCCGGCGCTCACACTCAAAAATCTGGAGACATCATGGCATTCATCGCGCGCGTGGCATCGCTCATCACGCTGGGCTTCACCCTTTCCTGCATGGGCACGCAAAGTGCCGCGGCACAGGAGGCCAAGGGCAAGTACATGAAGACGCCGACCGGCTACCTGATGGTGCTGCGGCACGGCGACAACGTGCTGCAGAACCTCGAGCAACTGGCGCGGGAAGAGAAGATCCCCAGCGCCAGCTTCGTCGGTATCGGCTTCATGCAGGAGGCGACGTTCGGCTTCTACGACTTCGGCCGCAAGCAGTTCGACCCGAAGACGTACCGCAATGTCGAGATGGCCAATATGACCGGCTCCATCGCGTGGAAGGAAGGCAAGCCTTCGATCCACGCGCACGGCACGGTGACGGACGGCACCTTCCATGGCGCCGGCGGCCACCTGCTCGGGCTGACCGTCGGCACTGGCTCGTGCGAGATCACGGTCACGGTCTATCCGCAACGGCTGGAGCGCTTCGTCGATCCTGAAATACAGGCCAACGTACTTGGCTTGCCGCAGCAATGACGGAGGCGGGACATGTCCACGCATATGGTCGATATCAACGCCCCGCGCATGGAGCCCGATGCGGGGGCGCTACCGGGCGGCACCGCCGCACGCATACTGCGGCTTGCCGACAAGGCGCTGGGTGTGATGACCGAAGTGCCTGCCGCGCTGCTGGTGGTGGCCGAGGTCGGCGTGCTGTTCAGCGGCGTGCTCAGCCGCTATGTCCTGCACACGCCGCTGGTGTGGGTCGATGAACTGGCTTCGCTGCTGTTTATCTGGCTCATCATGCTCGGTGCCGCAGTCGCGTTCCGGCGCGGCAGCCACATGCGCATGACCGCGCTCGTCGACGCGGCGGCACCGAAGTGGCGGCCCGTGTTCGAACTCGTGGCGACCGTGGCCGCGCTGACCTGGCTCGCGCTGGTCGCGCATCCGGCGTGGGAATTCGCGAGCGAGGAAGCGGCGGTGACCATGCCGGCGCTGGATATCTCCAACGCCTGGCGTGCCGCCGCGCTGCCGCTCGGCATCGCGCTGATCCTGCTGATGAGCGTGGTGCGTCTGTTGTCCACGTCGAGCTTGCGGATGGCGCTGCTGTCGCTGCTTGCGTGCGGCGCGGTGGTCGGTGTCCTGGTCATGCTGCAGCCCGTGTTCCAGGGGCTCGGCAATGCCAACCTGCTGGTCTTCTTCGTCGGCATCGTGGGCTTGCTGGTCTTCACCGGCGTGCCGATCGCGTTCTCGTTCGGCCTGGCCACGTTTGGCTACCTGTCGCTGACCACGTCGACGCCGACCATCGTCGTGATCGGCCGCATGGATGAAGGCATGTCGCACCTGATCCTGCTCGCGGTGCCGATGTTCGTGTTCCTCGGCGTGCTGATCGAGATGACGTCGATGGCGCGCGCCATGGTGCAGTTCCTGGCCAACCTGCTCGGCCACATCCGCGGCGGCCTGTCGTATGTGCTGATCGGGGCGATGTATCTCGTCTCCGGTATCTCGGGCTCCAAGGCGGCGGATATGGCGGCTGTGGCGCCTGCGCTGTTTCCCGAGATGAAGAAGCGCGGCGCCGATGATGGCGACATGGTGGCGCTGCTCGCCGCAACGGGCGCGCAGACCGAGACGGTGCCGCCGAGCCTGGTGCTGATCACCATCGGGTCCGTCACGGGCATCTCGATTGCCGACCTGTTCACGGCGGGCCTGATGCCGGGCATCGTGCTGGCACTGGTGCTGGGTCTCGTGGTCTGGTGGAAGGCGCGCAAGTCGGGCGCCGCGTGCAGTGCGAAAGCCACGCGCGCCATGATCGGCAAGAGCCTGGTGGTGGCACTGCCCGCGCTGGCGCTACCCTTCGTCGTGCGTGCCGCGGTGGTGGAAGGCGTGGCAACGGCGACCGAGGTCTCGACCATCGGCATCGTCTACGCGCTGATCGTCGGCCTGCTGGTGTACCGCAAGCTGGACCTGCGGCAGCTCTGGCCGGCGCTGGTGGATACGGCCGCGCTGTCGGGCGCGATCCTGCTGATCATCGGCACTGCCACCGGCATGGCGTGGTCGCTCACGCAGTCCGGCTTCTCCGGCGATCTGGCTGCGGCCATGGCGCAGCTGCCAGGTGGGGCGCCGGCATTCCTGGCGGTCTCCATCATCGCGTTCGTGCTGCTGGGCAGCGTGCTGGAAGGCATTCCCGCCATCGTGCTGTTCGGGCCGTTGCTGTTCCCGATCGCGCGCCAGCTTGGCATCCATGACGTCCATTACTCGATGGTCGTCGTGCTGGCCATGGGCATCGGCCTGTTCGCGCCGCCGTTCGGGGTTGGCTACTACGCCGCCTGCGCCATCAGCCGCACCAAGCCGAGCGAGGGTGTGCGCCATATCTGGCGCTACATGACTTTCCTGTTCATCGGCACCGTCGTGGTCGCGGCCGTGCCCTGGATCTCCACCGGTTTCCTCCATCACTGATCGCCCCATGAAATTCGCAGCCTTCGTCGAGTACGCCAACGAGCCCGAGCGCATCGCGCAGTTCCGGCCCGCCCATCGCGCTTATCTGCAGGACCTGTTGCAACGCGGACGGCTGGTCATTGCAGGCCCGTTCGCCGACGGCAGCGGCGCCCTGTTCGTGTACGAGGCCGCCAATGAAAACGAGGCCAGCAAGCTAGCGGCCAATGATCCGTTCGCGAAAGCGTCGCTGTTCAGGGGCATCGTCATGAAGCCCTGGAAGCTCGTGTTCGCGAGCACCGACAACCTGACCCCTGCATTGTGAGATCGGACATGAGCACGGATAACACCATCCTGCAAAGACTGGCCACGTCGCTGCGCGATGCGGCACAGGAGCGCCAGCCGATCGCGCCGGTGCGTGAAGCACTGGCCGATATGGGCGTGGAGGGCGCCTATGCGGTTCAGGACATCAATACGGCCTACTACCTTGATACCGGGCGGCGGCTGACGGGCCGCAAGATCGGCCTGACATCGAAATCCGTACAACAGCAGCTTGGCGTCGACGCACCCGATTTCGGCATGCTGTTCGCGGACATGGAACTCGCGCCCGACGAAGAGGTGGCACTCGGGCGCGTGCTGCAGCCGAAGGTGGAAGCCGAAGTCGCAGTGGTGCTGGAGCGTGACCTGAAGCATGAACAGGTCACGCTGTCGCAACTGATGTCGGCCATTGCCTATGTGCTGCCGGCCGTAGAGATCGTGGGCAGCCGCATCCGTGACTGGGATATCCGCCTGCTCGACACGGTGGCGGACAACGCGTCATCGGGTCTGTACGCGCTCGGCACGCAGCCCAAGAAGCTCTCGGAAGTGGACCTGCGCACGTGCGGCATGCTGATGGAGCGCAAGGGCGAGGTGGTTTCGCTCGGCGTGGGCGCGGCCTGCCTGGGCCATCCGCTCAACGCTGCGCTGTGGCTGGCCCGCAAGATGGCCGAAGTGGGCCGGCCGCTGCACGCGGGCGACGTCATCATGACCGGCGCGCTCGGCCCGATGGTGACCGTTGCGCCGGGCGATATTATCGACACCACCATCGCGGGCCTGGGCGTCGTCCGCACGGCCTTTGCCTTGAACTGAACGGGATTCGGGCTCAGTCCTTGCGCGTCAGCTTCCGGATCAGGTCGATCACGGTCCGGCTGGCGTAGGTCAGCGGACGTTGCGTGCTGGTGGCCAGCACCAGCGTGCGCGTCAGGACCGGATCGATGATGCGGCTCACGGCAATGCGTCCGAGCTGCATCTCGACGGCCACGGCCTGCCGCGTCAGGATCGTGTACGCGGCGCCATTCGCGACGATCTCGCGCATGGCGGTCAGCGAATCGACCTCGATCTGGGTGTTCAGGTGGACGCCCGCCTTCTTCGCCTCTTCCAGCAGCATCATGTGGAAGCCGTCGGGCGCGCCGGGCAGCACGAGCGGCAGCGCCGCGGCATCGGCAAACCGGCAGCCTGGCTTGGCGACATTCGGGTCGCCGGCCCGCGCGATCAGGTACAGCTCGTCGGTGGCGAGCTTTTCGTCGGTCTTGTGGATGCGTTCGCCATAGCGCGAGAACACGCCCACGTCGGTGCGGCCGCTGGCCAGCGCCTCTTCGATATTGCCCGCGAACCCCTCCATCAGGCGCAGCTCGATCTTAGGGAAATCCGCGCGCACGATCTGGAACAGCGGGCCGACGATCTGCTGCGTGATCGACGCCTGCAAGGCCAGCCTGACGGGCCCGCTCGGGACTTCGGCCCGGTCGCGGATATCGTTCCTGAGCAGTTCGAATTCGCCCAGCAAGGTCTTCACGCGCGGCATGATCGACTGCCCGAACTCCGTCAGCACCACGCCGCGCCCGGTGCGATAGAACAGCTTCGCGCCGAACTCGCTCTCCATTCCCGCAATGTGCTTGCTGAGCGCGGACTGCGCAATGCCGCGCGACGCGCAGACCTTGCTCAGGCTGCCGGCTTCGACGATGTCGGATAACAGTTGCAGGTGCTTGATGTCCATCGCCTGATTGCGTCTGTGGGGTCGTGTCCGTGGAGCCGCTGGAGGGCCGCGCGGTGGCGACGATTGTAGCGAAATGGCTCGTCTCGCAACGCCACTTCCCGGCGCTTTCCCGAGCGTGGCGCGAAAGCAGCGAAGGGCGCCAGCCTGTACCATCGCGTCTGGTCCGCCTGGCGCGGCAGCAACCATCAGACTTAGCGATTCGTGGGGAAGGGCATGGCATTGCAGGCAGGAAAGATGTTCGTGGCGGGCGAGAAGGGCAGGATCGAGCTGATCGTCGATACGCCCCGCACGGAGGCACATGGGATCGCCGTCATCGGGCACCCGCATCCGCTGCAGGGCGGCACGGCCACGCACAAGGTTCCGCACGTGCTCGCGAAGGCCCTGGCCGCAAGAGGCTATGTCGCCGTGCGGCCTAATTTCCGCGGCGTGGGCGATACCGAGGGCGAGCATGACAACGGAGAGGGCGAGACCACCGACACGGTTGGCGTCATCCATCACCTTCGACAGGCATACCCGGGACTGCCTCTGGTCCTCGCAGGATTTTCATTCGGCGCGTACGTTATGGCGCGCACGGTGGAAGCGCTGCGCGGCGAGGGGCTGCAGTGCCCGCACCTGATCCTCGCCGGCATGCCGTGGGGGACCATTCCCGGGCACCGGAGCTATGAGACGCCGACGGTCCCATCTACCGCGCTGGTTGTGCATGGCGAGAAGGACGAGCGGGTGACCCTCGGCGCAGTGCTGGACTGGGCCCGGCCGCAAGAAATGCCCGTCGTGGTGGTGCCGGGCGCCAATCACTTCTTTACCGGAAAGCTCGGCGCGCTGGAGCGTGTGGTCGGTGGCTATCTCGACCATCTTCCCGCGCCGGACGCGAACGCCTGAGCGTTTGCCTCACACCATGGCGGCGCAGGCCGCCCACCAACTACCACCAACCAACGATCACTTGCTGTAACGGGCTGTAAACAGTCGCCGGCATCGTCTCGTTGCGATTTTAAATGAGAACGATTATCCTTTTTGCTCGCGATTAATTTGTGACTCCTGTGTCACAGTCTCTACGCGGCCTGCGCCGCCCGTCCACCGCAATGACCGAAACCGAGCCGGCGTCCGGCCAGCAACGACGTGCCTTCTGGCTCAAGCATCTCCATCAGTGGCACTGGATCAGTTCCGCGATCTGCCTGGTCGGGATGCTGCTGTTCGCCGCGACCGGCTTCACGCTGAACCATGCGGCCCAGATCGAGGCGTCGCCCAGCGTGGTGACGCGCCAGTCCACCGCGCCGGCGAGCCTGCTTTCGGCGCTGAAATCTGCCATGCCGGCGGCCTCGGGCAGCGGGCGCGATGCCAAGAGTGTCGTGCCGCCTGTGCTGGGCGACTGGCTGTCGCGCGAGCTCGATATCGATGCCAGCGGGCGCGAGGCGGAATGGTCCGCCGACGAGGTCTACGTCTCGCTGCCCCGTCCGGGTGGCGACGCCTGGGTCAGCCTGGCGCTGGATACAGGCGAGACCCAATACGAGACCACCACGCGTGGCGCCATCTCGTACCTGAACGACCTGCACAAGGGCCGCAACACCGGCCGCGCGTGGAGCCTGTTCCTGGATGTGTTCGCGCTGGCCTGCGTGGTCTTCTGCGTGACCGGCCTGTTCCTGCTCAAGCTGCATGCCGCCGGCCGCGTGGCCACGTGGCCGCTGGTGGGACTGGGGCTGGTGGTGCCGCTGCTGCTGGCCATCCTGTTCATCCACTGACCCGATCGACCGGCTCCGTATCCATCTTTCCTGCATCTTCCTGACGAGGTTTTCCGATATGCGCCGATTGCTCTCTGTCACCCTCACCGGCATGGCCGCCGTGCCGCTGGCCGGCCCCGCCTTCGCGGCCGACATGAATGTGAAGGTGGAAATCCCGCGCCTGAACGTGGCGGAGTATCACCGCCCCTATGTCTCGGTCTGGGTGGAGCGCGCCGACCAGAGCCCGGTATCGACGTTGGCGGTCTGGTACGACGTCAAGAACAAGGAAGGCACCAAGTGGCTCAAGGACATGCGCCAGTGGTGGCGCAAGGCCGGTCGCGACACGCAAATGCCCGCCGATGGCATTTCCGGCGCCACGCGCGCACCTGGCGAGCACACGCTCACTTTTACGGACAGCAAGGCGCCGCTTGGCAAGCTGCCGGCCGGTGACTACCAGCTCGTGGTCGAAGCCGCGCGCGAAGTGGGCGGCCGCGAACTTGTGCGCGTGCCGTTCACCTGGCCGCCGCAATCGGCCCGGACCGCCCGCGCCAAGGGAGAGCATGAACTGGGCGGCGTGAGCGTCGACCTGAAGCCTTGATGCAGGGATGCACTGATTCCAACCGGAGACCGACGATGAAGACCTTCCGATCGCGCCTGTCCACCCGCCTGGCCGTGCTGGCCCTGGCGACCCTGGCCCCGCTGGCCGCCCATGCGCACCGCCAGTGGCTGCTGCCCTCGGCTACCGTGCTGTCCGGCAACGACACCTGGGTGACCGTGGATGCCGCGGTCTCCAATGACCTGTTCTACTTCGAGCACGTGCCGCTGCGCCTGGACAACCTGGTCGTGACCGGCCCGGACGGCGGCGCCGTGAAGGCCGAGAACGCTTCCACCGGCCGCTACCGCAGCACCTTCGACGTGCACCTGGCCCAGCCAGGCACCTACCGCGTGGCGGTGCTCAACCAGGGCCTGTTCGCGAGCTACAAGGAAAACGGCCAGACCAAGCGCTGGCGCGGCACGGCCGAGGCGTTCGCGAAGGAAGTGCCCGCTAACGCCACGGACCTTCAGGTGACGCAGGCCGAAGGCCGTGTCGAATCCTTCGTCACCAACGGCAAGCCGAGCAGCAAGGGCCTGGCCGCCAGCGGCCGCGGCCTGGAACTGGTCCCGATCACGCATCCGAACGACCTCGTGGCCGGCGACACGGCGAGCTTTCGCCTGCTGCTGGACGGCAAGCCGGCGTCCAACCTGAAGGTGGCCGTGGTGCCGGGCGGCATCCGCTATCGCGACCAGCTGCAGGAGTTCAGCGCCACCACCGACGCCGACGGCAAGTTCAGCGTCAAGTGGCCGGCCCCGGGCATGTACTGGATGGAAGCCGAGGTCCGCGACGAGAAGACCTCGGTCAAGGCCGCCAAGACCCGCCGCGCTACCTACGCGGTGACGGTCGAAGTGCTCCCGCAATAAGCGGCCGGAAGGGTTTGCCAGCTTGAACCGCGTCCTGATCCCGCTATCGCTGTCCGCGCCGCCGGTGCCACCCGGCGTACAGGCGCGCGCGCAGCGCTGGGCCGGCGAGACCATGGGCACGACGTGGTCGGTGGTGGCCATGCTGCCGGCCCAGGCCGATGCCGACGCGATGGAGCGGGGCATCCGCGCCGTGCTCGATGGCGTGATCGCGCAGATGAGCAATTGGGCGCCGGACTCGGACGTGAGCCGCTTCAACCGCGCTGCCGCCGGTACGTGGGTCGCGCTGCCGGCTGACTGCCTGCGCGTGCTCGCCTGCGCGCTGCAGATGGCTCGCGACAGCGGTGGCGCCTACGATCCGAGTGCCGGGCCGTTGGTCGACCTGTGGGGTTTCGGCCCCGCGCCGCGGCGCAGCGTGCCGCCGGCACACGACCAGGTTGTGCAGGCCAGACGGCAATGCGGCTGGGGCCGTGTCCAGCTCGATGCCGACGGTGGTCGCGCGCTGCAGCCCGGCGGCGTATCGCTCGACTTCTGCGCGATTGCCAAGGGCTTCGCGGTGGACGCCGTCGCGCAGTACCTGCAAGCCCACGGCGTGGCACACCACCTGACCGAAATCGGCGGCGAACTGCGCGGCCACGGCGTCAAGCCGGACGGCATGCCGTGGTGGGTGGCGCTGGAAACGCCGCCTGGCGGTGGCGCCGCCACGCAGGAACAGACGCTGGTGGCGCTGCACGGCCTGTCGGTTGCCACCTCGGGCGACTACCGGCGCTTCTTCGACAGCGAAGGCCGCCGCTATGCGCACACCATCGACCCGCGTACCGGCTATCCCGCCAGCCATGCCCTGGCCTCGGTCACGGTGTTGCATGCCGAATGCATGATGGCCGATGCGCTTTCGACCGCCCTGACCGTGCTTGGCCCGCAGGCCGGCATGGAGCACGCTCGCCGGCATGGCATTGCCGCACGATTCCTGGTGCGCACGCCAGGCGGCTTTGATGAACATCTTTCCCCGGCCTTCGCCGCGATGCTGGCTTGAATTGCTCTATCACATGCTGGCTGGCCGCCGTGTCCGGCCTCTGCCTGGCCATGCTGAGCGCTTCGCGCATCGGCATGGCGGCAGGCGTGTTGCTCGCCTATGCGGGCTTCTGCGGTGCGGTTTTCGATCATCACCGCCGTCGCCGCGCACGCGTCTCGTCGCTTGCCCCGGACACGGACCGGAACGATGCCACGCTGGTGGCCTATGCCAGCCAGACCGGCTTTGCCGAGCAGTTGGCCATGCAGACCGCCACGGCGCTGCAGGGGGCCGGCATGCCGGTGCACCTGCTTTCGTTCGCGGACCTGGATGCGCGCCGCCTCGCCAGTTTCCGGCAGGCGCTGTTCGTGGTCAGCACCACCGGGGAAGGCGATGCGCCGGACAGTGCCTCGGGTTTTGCGCGCCGCTTGCTCGCCGGCGCAGGACCGGATGCATTGCGGCAGCTTCGCTATGGCGTGCTGGCCCTTGGCGACAGCAGCTACGCGCGCTTCTGCGCGTTTGGCCACGTGCTGTCCGACTGGCTGCAGCGCCATCATGCGCGTCCGTTGTTCGACCTGATCGAGGTCGACAATGGCGATGCCGGCGCGCTGCGCCACTGGCAGAACCACTTGTCGGCGCTCAGCGGCGGCGCGGAGATCGCCGACTGGGAGCGCCCCCGCTACGGCCAGTGGCAGCTTTCGGCGCGCCATCACCTGAATCCCGGCAGCCAGGGCGCGCCGGCGTTTCACCTCGTGCTCGGGCCCGAGGGCGCCGTGCCGGACTGGCAGCCCGGCGACATCGCCGAGATCGGCCCCCGCCATGATCCCGCCGAGATCGGCAAGCTGCTCGACAAGCTGGCGATGGACGGTGCCACGCCCGTCCGCTGCGATGGCCAGGCGATGTCGCTGTCGGAAGCGCTCGCCACGCGCTTGCTGCTGCCGGAAGCGCACCTGTCGACGATGCGCGCCGTGCCGCCGCAAAAGCTTGTCGATGCGCTGTCGCCGCTGCCGCATCGCGAGTATTCGATTGCCTCGCTGCCGCAGGACGGGCAGCTTGAATTGCTGGTGCGGCAGGCTCGGCATGCCGATGGGCGGCTCGGGCTGGCGTCAGGGTGGCTGACCAGCCATGCGCCCGTGGGCGCGCGCATTGCGCTGCGCATCCGCACCAATCGCAGCTTCCATCCTCCGGCCGAGGATTGCCCGCTGATATGGATTGGCAACGGGACGGGGCTGGCCGGCCTGCGCGGACATCTGAAGGCGCGTGCGCTGGCCGGACGGCATCGCAACTGGCTGATCTTCGGCGAGCGTTCGGCGCGTCACGACAATTTCTTTGCCGATGAACTGGCTGCGTGGCAGGCCGACGGCGTGCTGGAGCGGCTGGATCTTGTCTATTCGCGCGATGGCAGCGCCGTGCGCTACGTGCAGGATGCGCTGCGCGCGCGTACGCGGTTGCTGCGCGAATGGGTCGAAGCCGGGGCGGCCATCTATGTGTGCGGCAGCCTGCAGGGCATGGCAGGCGGCGTCAATGATGCGCTGGCCGATCTGCTCGGCGCGGAGGCGTTGCGCCGGCTCTCGGAGCAGGGCCGCTACCGGCGCGACGTCTACTAGCCGGCCGCGTCAGCCCACGTACCAGAGGATGCTGACAAACTGGCATGTGCTGCCCGCCAGCACGAACAGGTGCCAGATGCCGTGGAAGTGCCGGACCTTCTCGTCGAACAGAAAGAACCCGATGCCGGCCGTATAGAGCGCGCCGCCCGCCACCAGCCACCACAAGCCCGCTGCCGGCAACGCGGCCGCGAGCGGCTGGAACGCGATCAGCACCAGCCATCCCATCACCACGTAGATCGACAATGAAAACACGCGCGTGCGCCGGCCGATCCAGAGTTCCTGCACGATGCCGATCACCGCGAGTCCCCAGTTGATGCCGAACAACGCCCAGCCCCACGGCCCGCGCAGCGTGACCAGCGCAAAGGGCGTATAGCTGCCTGCAATCAGCAAATAGATCGCGCAATGGTCGAGCCGCTGGAATATGTCCTTGGCCGGGCCGCGCAGGCTGTGGTACAGCGTGGAGATGGTGTAGAGCAAAACCAGCGTGGTGCCGTAGACCACGGAACTGACGACCTTCCACGCGTCGTGGTAGAGGGCCGAGGATGTCACCAGCACCGCCATGCCGGCGGCTGCCAGGATGGCACCGGCAAGGTGGCTGTAACCGTTGAATCGTTCGCCGCGATACATGCGCCGTCCTCCGGGAAAACTCAGTCGGTGCGCAATTCGCGGTTGCAACTGCGGATGCGCGAAGCCGTATTTTCGCACGGGTGCGGCGGCCGACCCCCGCAAGGCCCTGACGCGAGTCATGACTTCGTTGCCCCGCCGCGACGGCGTTGCGACATATTCATCAGATTTGCTCCGAGAGACCCCGCCATTCATGGCGCGATGCTGCCTTCGCTTGACGGCGGCGCGTTCGGTCCGCCGGCTAACCGCGCGCGGCGTCCAGCATGGCCATTGCAAGCCCGAGCAGCAGCGCCGCCGCCGACGCGATGAACCAGCGCACGGTCTGCCGATACTCGCTGACGGCATCGTCCTCAATGCGCAAGGCGCGGAACAGTGCCACGATTTGCAAGACGACCGCCCCGACCAGTGAAAGCGCGGCAAACAGCGCGCGCGCGTTCCAGTGCCCCGGACTCTCGAAGCCCCAGAAGCGCCAGAAGGCGAGCGAAAAGCCCAGCAGCACGGTGATGGCCGTGATGATGCCCTGGCGATAGCCTGCGGGCACCATCTGCGGCGGGATATCCGGCGGGGCCATGTCTGGTGGCCTTATGGTTGCGCCGAGGGCAGTTCCACCACGGCCACCGTTGCAACCAGGCCGCCCAACACGCGGCTGCGATGGCCCTTGCCAGTCGTATCCTCCAGCAGCAGCGCGCTGCCGGGGACCAGCGAACGGCATTCGCCGTCGGAGGCTTCGAACTCCATTTCTCCGTCCAGCATGAACATCCACATCCGCAACGGCGTCGGATGCAGGTCTCCTGCCCAGCCGGCAGGCACAACCAGGAAGCCCTGGCGGACGGCAGGCGGCATCGGTGAAACCCAGAACGATGGGGCAGGCGGCGCAAAATTGCGCTCGGACATTTCCATCGACAACGCGCCGAAATGCGATTCACCGGATGCATCGGCGTACAGGCGGCCGAACGCGAGCGTGGAATGGTGGGAAGCGGGGATTGCGCGGTTTGCGGGGTCAGACATGGGTGTCTCCGGCAGGGGGCGACAGCCCCCGTCGCTACGCTAACCAGTCTAGTTCGCGAGCGTGATACGGGCGCAATGTTTTGCCGTTCTGCACGCGGGTCACTTTTTTTTGGTTACTTTTTGTCGCTCGCACAAAAGTGACTCGCCGGCTACGCCGGCGAAACAGTCGCCCTGCCAGGAACCACCTCCTCACAATTCGCCGAAGAACCTCTTTAACCCAGGCGAAATCGCGGGTCACGCCATGCACACCCCGCCCCCAACCTTCGCAACACTCAAAACGCCACGCGCGCCATCAGGCTGACACTGCGCGGATCCGCCGGCTGCAGGTAGTTCTCATACTGGAAACCCCAGTACTGCCTGTTGGTCACGTTGTTCAGCGCCGCACGCAGCGTCACGTCCTTGCCAGCCACGCGGGTGCTGTAGGTAGCCCCGAGATTGAACACCGTATAGCCGCCCGCCTGCAGCGTATTGGTGGCGTTGGCCTTGATGTTGCCAGTGTACTTGCCATCGATGCCAACCCGCAGCCCCGGCACGAACGGCACGCGGTAGCTCATGCGGCCGGCCAGCACCATATTGGGCGCCCCGGCCACGCGGTTGTCGGCGTTCGGGTTGCCCTTGTCATAGTAGGTGTCGAGGAACATCGCGCTGCCGCCGAATTCCCACTGAGGGCCCAGGCGGTACACGCCGGCCAGCTCCACGCCCTGGTAGATCGAAGTGCCGTCCTGCTGGCGCGTCGGCACGCCGCCGCTGACGCTGTCGTACTCCGCGCCGCGCTCGATGCGGAACAGCGCGGCGGTGGCGCTCCACCTGTCGTGGTCGGCCTTGACGCCAAGCTCATACTGCTTGCTGCGGATCGGGCTGAGCAGCTGGCGCGCGTTGGTAAAGCCATCCGGCACGATCGAGCCAGGCTCCAGGGCTTCGACGTAGCTGGCGTAGACAGTGGCGGCCGCCACCGGCTTGAACATCAGCGCCAGGGTCGGCGTGATCACGCCGTTCTTCGTGTAGCTGGACGCCACCGGTACATACCCGTTCTGCTCGAAGTTGGTCACGCGCAGGCCTGCCAGCACCGACCAGCGCTCGGTGAGCTGCACGGTGTCGCTGGCGAAGACCGACTTCTGCGTGATGTCGCTGTTGCGCACCTTGTTGAAGGCCGTCGAGCTGAAGTAGGTGCTGGTGTTCGGCGCGTAGATATTGCCCGTGCCGATCTGGCCGCCGAAGCCGTTGTTGTCATAGCGGTCGATCTGCTTTTGCCACGACAGTCCCGCGACTACCTGGTGGCCGAACTGGCCGGTGCGGAACTTGCCTTCGAGCATCGCATGCCACTGGCCCACCTGTTGGTTCTGCGCGGTGTCGTAGCGCTGGTCGGTGTAGTCGCCGGCCTGGTTCAGCAGGTTGTAGGTGCTCTCGTTGCGGTTGCGGTTGACCTTGTTGAAGCTGTAGTTTGTGCTGACCGCCCAGTCCGGATTGATCTGGTAGCGCAGCCCCGTGGTGTAGAGCTGAAGGTTGGTGTTCAGGTGCTGGTCGGTGCCGGCGAAATTGCCGATGCGCCCGGACACGTTGGCGGGCAGCGCGGTGTCGCCGTAGGACCACAAGCTGAACGAAGGCATCTGGCCGGTCGAGCGGCGGTCCTGGTAGATCGAGTCGAAGGTCCAGGTCAGGTCCTTGGTCAGGCGCGCATCCAGGCCCAGCGAGACGGTGTCGCGGTTGATGTCGCGCGCGTTGTAGGGCGCGCCTTCTTCGTGCGTGTAGTTGAGCCGGTAGCCGAACATATTGTCCGGGCCCGCGCGGCCCCCGACGTCCACGTGCTCGCTCCAGACATTGGCGGCGCGATAGCCGAGCTCGAATGCGGCGGTGAAGGTCTCGGTCGGCTTCTTCGTGACGTAGTTGACGATGCCACCCGGCGTGGCAAAGCCGTACATGAAGCCCGGCAAGCCCTTGAGCAGTTCCACCTGTTCCAGGTGCTCGTACGGCAGCGTGATGCCATAGGCGATGAACGGCAGCCCGTTGATCTTGTAGCCGTTCTGCCAGTCGATCTGCAGGCCGCGCACCGACACGTAGCTGGACCAGCTGTTGTAGCCGTTGCTGTTGTCGGTGACGGACGCGTCCATTGCGAAGACATCACCGAGCTTGCTGACCTGGCGGTCGGCCAGGTCCTCGCCGGTGACGATGGTGGTGGAGTACGGCGTATCGAGCTGCGTGCGCGAGCCCAGCGCGCCCGTGCTCGTTTTCCTGTCGAGCTGCAGCCCGGCATCGTCGACCGCGGCGGCGCTGACCGTCACGGTCGGCAGCGACGGGGCATTGGCCGGCGCTGTCTCCCGTGCCAGCGCAGTGCCGGCCGGGAAGCCGGTCAGGACAGCAAGCTGGGCCAGGGCGGCAAGCTGGTGGCGACGGGGCAAGGACGTCGGGCGTTTGGCGGCACGGCTGGACTGACGGAGCATTCGGATAATAAATCACAATACAAATGCGAGTGATTCGCATTTAATAAGATGCGAATGATGCCCAGTTGCAGGGGTCCGCGTCAAGCGGGAAGGAACACAAACTTGATGAAACCACCGTGGGTGTGTTGTCACGGGCCGCGGCAAGCGGCCCAGACTGTGCACATCGTGCACGGACCTGGCGCGCACGCCGTGGGCATGTTGCGCCGCAATGTGGCCCGGTGGCTACCTCTGCCCGTCCGCGGCGGTGTATCTTGAGAGATATCGGACACGAACGCCGTTGCGGCGAGCCGGCGCCTGTGCCGTGCCGCGGAGATAACCCAATGCGCCTGAACTGCGATGCGTCGCGCCTGCAGACACCCATGCCGGGGCGGGCACGCGCCTGGCAAGCCTGTTGGCGGCGCCTGGCCACCGCTGCCACCGCCGTCGCGTGCGCGGGTGTTCTGGCCGGCTGTGCCAGCTTGCCGGCCTCGGCGGAGCGCACGCCTTCGACCGCCCCGGCCGCGGCCGCGACCGCGGACACGCCGCTGGGCAAGGCGCTGGCGCCGCGCCTGGCGCAGCATCCTGGCGATTCCCTGTTCTACCCGCTGTCGACGGGCCCCGACGCGCTTGCCGCGCGGCTGGCCATGGCGCGAGGGGCGCAGCGCAGCCTGGACGTGCAGACCTATATCTTCGAGCCCACCGGCACCGGCGCCGCCATGCTCGGCGACATCATCGACGCCGCCGACCGTGGCGTTCACGTGCGCCTGCTGCTGGACGACCTGCATACCGCCGGCCTGGACAAGGTGCTGGCCGCGGTCGACTCGCATCCCAATATCGAGGTCAGGCTGTTCAACCCGTTCGCCAATCGCGGTGCGCGCTGGCTGGAGATGTTGTGGAGCTTCAGCCGGCTGGACCGCCGCATGCACAACAAGTCGATGACGGTGGACAACCAGATGTCGGTGGTGGGCGGCCGCAACATCGGGGACGCCTATTTCTCCGCGCGCGCCGACATGGATTTCAGCGACCTCGATGTGCTCATTGCGGGGCCGGCGGTGCCGCAAGTGTCGGCGGTGTTTGACCAGTACTGGAATGACCGGTCGTCGTATCCCGTGGCGGCGCTGGTCCCGGAAGGCAAGGAAGCGCCGGAGGAAATGCGCGCCCTGCGCAAGCGGCTCGAGGCGCGGGGCGACCAGGCCAAGGCCAGTGCCTATGTGCAGGAGCTGCTCGACTCGGGCCTGGCAAAGGGTATCGAAAGCGGCCACATGCCGGCCTATACCGGCAAGGCCACCGTCATATCCGACCAGGCGGACAAGATCAGCGCGCAGACCGAGGGCGAGGGCTATGCCACGGTTCGCCTCGAACGCCTGATCAGCGCCGCGAAGAACGAGGTGGTGCTGGTGTCGCCGTATTTCGTGCCGGACGATGACGGCGAGGCGTGGCTCAGTGCCATGGCGAAGCGGGGCATCCACGTGCGCATCCTGACCAACTCCTTCGCGGCCAACGATGTGAGCGCCGTGCATGCGGGCTACGCACCGCATCGCGAGGCGCTGGTGGCGGCCGGCATCGAACTGTACGAACTCAAGCCGAGCGCCAATGCCGAACTCGCGCAGCGCGGCAAGGGCGCCGGCTCCGGCTCCGTCTCCGCCTCGCGTTCGCGCACGTGGCTGGCTTCGAGCCGCGCCAGCCTGCATGCCAAGAACTACATCGTCGACCGGCACCTGGTGTTTATCGGCTCGCTCAACATGGATCCCCGCTCGGCCAAGCTCAATACCGAAATGGGCGTGGTGCTGGACAGCGCGGCGCTGGCCGAGCGCATCCTGAAGGGCATGAACGATGGCCTGCTCGATATCGCATATCGGCTCGAACTGCGCCAGAACCCGGACGGCAGTTCACGCCACCTGGTCTGGGTCACGCGCGAGCAGGGCCAGTTGAAGACCTACGACAGCGAACCGGGAATGGGTCCGCTCCAACATTTCGGGATCGGCGTCCTGCGCGTGCTCCCCATCAAGGAAGAGCTCTGAGCGGGAGGCGGATGCTGCACAGCGTCTTACATGAATCTCCGATCGGCGGTAATGTCGGCCGCTGCGCCCCGGAACCCACTGACGGCCGTCCGTACTGCTTTCCGGCAGCATCGCGCGCGGCCCGCACGCAAGGAGATCCATGAAAGCCGCTGTCCTGCATCAACCGAAGTCCCCCCTGGTGATCGAAGACGTTGCCATCGGCAAGCCCGGCCCGCATGAGGTGCTGGTGCGCACCGCAGCTGTTGGCGTGTGCCATTCCGACCTGCACTTCGTCGACGGTTCCTATCCCTATCCCATGCCCGCGGTGCTCGGCCACGAGGCCGCCGGCGTCGTGGAGCAGGTCGGCGAGCTGGTGCGCACGGTCCGCCCCGGCGATCACGTGATCAGCTGCCTGTCGGCCTATTGCGGCCATTGCGAGCACTGCCTGACCGGCCACCTGTCGCTGTGCACCGAGCCCGATACGCGCCGCGGCGAGAACGAGGCCCCGCGCCTGACGGCCCGCCATGGCGGCTTGATGAACCAGTTCCTCAATCTTTCCGCCTTTGCCGAGCAGATGCTCGTGCATGAGCACACGCTGGTGGCCATCCGCCGCGACATGCCGCTGGACCGCGCCGCGCTGATCGGCTGCGCCGTCACGACGGGTTTTGGCGCGGTGGTGCATACCGCGCGCGTGCAGCCGGGCGAAACCGTGGCGGTGATCGGCTGCGGGGGCATCGGGCTGGCCACCATCAACGGCGCGGCCATTGCCGGGGCGGGGCGCATCATCGCCATCGACCGCGTGCCGGGCAAGCTGGCGCTGGCACGGCAGTTCGGGGCCACCGACGTCGTGGAGGCCGGCGACGATACGGTGGATGCCGTACGCGCGCTGACCGGCGGCGGCGTGCATCATGCGTTCGAGGCCATCGGCCTCAAGCAGACCACCGAGCAGGCCTTCGCGATGCTGCGCCGCGGCGGCACCGCCACGGTGATCGGCATGATCGCGCCAGGCGTGAAGATCGAGCTCAAGGGCAGCGACTTCCTCTCCGAGAAGAAGATCCAGGGCTCGCTGATGGGGTCCAACCGTTTTCCGGTGGACATGCCGCGCATGGTCGATTTCTACATGGCGGGGCGCCTGAAGCTCGACGAGCTGATTTCGCGGCGCCTGCCGCTGGCAGAGATCAACGGCGCGTTCGATGAACTGCGCCGGGGCGAACTGGCGCGCTCGGTGGTGGTGTTCGGGGATTGAGCAGGCTTTGGGGCAGGCCGGTGTCAGGCCTGTACCGTCTCCCGTTTCCTGGCCGCCGGCCGCCGCGTCTCGGGCACGCCTAGCGTTTGTTCCAGCACATCCAGGAACACGCGCACGCTTGCCGGCATCAGCTTGCGCGCGGGCATCAGCACATAGACTTTCAGCGGTGAAGACGCATAGGCGGGCAGCACGCGCACCAGCTGCCCCTGCCGGATCTGCTCCTGCACGAAGCGTGGCGACAGCCGCGCGACGCCCAGGCCATCGATGGCGGCCTTCAGGCGCAGTTCGGCGTTATGCGTGCAGATGCGCGGCTCGACATCCAGGCGCGCGGTTTCGATATCGTCGCGCAGGAATTCCCAGATATGGTCGTCGGCGTTGCCGAGCGTCGGCCAGCCGGCCAGGTCCTGCGGCGTGCGCGGCAGGCCGCGGTCGCGGATCAGGGAAGGGGCGGCATAAAAGCCGCGCTCGATCAGCACGACGCGCTTGCTGGCGAACGAGGTGTCCTGCAGCCGCGTGTTGGTCATGACGAAGGCCAGGTCGTAGCCGTGGCGGATCAGGTCGGGCTGGTCCCAGCTGACATCCACATGGATGCGCAGGCGTGGATGCAGCCGCATCAGGTGGCTCAGCCCCTCGGACAGGTGCTGCGACCCGACTTCGTAGGGCGTGGAGATGCGCAGCACGCCGCTGACTTCGCTGCTGACGGACGCCGCTTCGGCGCTGATCTCATGCAGCTCGGCGAACAGCGGCGCCACGCGCTCATAGAGCCGCTGGCCGCGTTCAGTCACGCGCACGCGCCGCGTGGTGCGCTCGAACAGGCGTACGCCAAGCTGGCTCTCCAGCCGCGCCACCGCGGCACTGGCCGATGACTTGGGCACCTCGGCCAGTTCAGCCCCCTGCGTGAAGCCGCCGCCTTCCACCACGCGGCAGAAAATCTCCCAGTCCTTCCATTCGATTGTCTTCATGCGGGGGCTCCGGCGTCAGCGGCGCCCCTGAAGATTGCGGTCATCCTCTGGCTGAGGTGGCGGGGGCGTTTGCGGCCCGATTGTCCCACAGTGTGGACAATGGCGCAGCGAGAAAACCGCGCCCGATGCGAACATGAAATCTCGCGGGCCGGGAATCGCCTTGGGGAGCGATTTCCGGCCTGTACCGATCACCGATGGCTAGTTGACGATCGGGTTCTTCTTCTGCATATCGTCCTTGATCATCTTCGACCAGGCCGCGCCGACCTGGCGCTCCGTCACGTAACCGCGCTTGCGGGTGTCGATCTTGTCAAAGCGCTTGTAGACCTCGGGCATGCCGGCCTGGGCTTCGTCGCGGGTCAGCTTGCCGTCATGGTTGGTGTCGGCTTGCTTGAAACGGTCGGAAAACCACTTCTTCCGGTCGCCCGGCGTCATTCCCGCAGGCGGTTGGGGAACTTCGTTGACGTCCGCGGTCGGTGGCGACGCCGGAGCGGCCGCCGGTGCCTGCGGTGGCGTGGGCTGTTGTGCCCCGACGCTCGCGCTGGCCAGGCCCGCGGCGATGACCAGGGCACTGGCAAGGACGTTGAACCGGATCATATTCTTCTCCTTTTTCATTTTCATCTGTATTGCGCCCCGGGGGCGCTGGTAATGGGCAGTGCATGAGCGGACTTCACAGTAGTCGCTTCCATGGGCTGTACCTGCCTTCGACTCCCTACCCCCGAAGGAGCGACCCGCCGTTTAGTCTAGGTCGCTCTTAAACGATGGACAAATGATTCGCGCATCAAAAGGCCCCGGTTATTCAAAGCCGTCGCTTTCCGTGCCTGCATTTTCCCGTGCGATTATCTTCGTGACCCGGTAAAGCAAATCAGAGGATAAGAACCATCGGTATCAAGGCGTTGACCCGATCTAGCCCTTCAGTAAGGCTGGTCGCCGGGTCGGATGGCGAGACCGAGCGTTTCGGCGATATCCGTCATGTCTTCGTCATCCTCGCTACGCGTGATCCAGCCGCCGTAGGCGTCGCCGTCCGTGTCCCAGTTCCACAGCGTATAGCCGGCCACGCGCAGTTGCTGGTGGGCCAGTTCCATCAGTTCGGCCACGCTGGTGTTTTCCAGGAAGCTCTCGTCCTCGGGATCGTCGGTACCCCAGTCGACCTCCAGGTCCATGCGCTCGCACAGCTGGTTCATGCAGCCGATAAAGGACTCGCAGTCCTTCCAGTCGACGTAGAAGCCCGACTGCCAGTCGATCACCTCGCGGATCACCCACAGCAGTTCCTGGCCCTCGGTGTCGTCGTCCTCGGCGTCCAGCAGCGCGTCGGAGAACAGCGCCACCTGCGCCTCGGTCTGGGCGATGTCGCCAAGGTTGATCAGCGCGAAGAAGCGGTGGATGGCGTCCTGTTTATCGTCGTCCAGTGGTGTGACCATGTTCTGTTTCCTTGTTTGGTTCTTGCTATTCAGCCCGCGATGCCGCCGATCTCGCGCTGGCCGCGCGGCGTGACCCGCAGCGCGCGCGATGTCGGCGTGGCCTCGACCCAGCCGCGCTGCAGCAGGGTGCCAAGCAGTGCCGCGCCCAGCGCGCCGCCAAGATGCGGCTTGCGCTCGCTCCAGTCGGGGCAGGTACACGCGAACTGGCGCCGTTTGCGGCGCGCGGCGCCCACGTCGATCCCCAGCCGCGACATCGCCTGCGTGCCATCGCCGCTCAGGTCCACGGCATTGCCGTCGAGCACGAGCCAGCCCGCGCGCGTCATGCGGTCGAACAGCCCTACCGCGAGTTCGCCGGCGAGGTGATCGTAGCAGGTGCGCGCCTGCCTGAGCGCAGGCGGCGCGGTACGCGACACCGGCACGTCGCGCAGCCGCGGCGGCCGGCTCGCCAGCGAGGCCGAGGCCAGCGCCTCGATGGCGACACCGATCTCGGGCGCAGCCAGCCGGTAGTAGCGGTTGCGCCCGCGCGTCTCCACGGCGAGCAGTCCGCCTTCGCTGAGCCGGGCCAGGTGCCCGCTGGCCGATGACGCGGACAGTCCCGCGATCAGCGCCAGTTCGCCGGCGGGCCGCGCGCTGCCATCCATCAGCGCCCACAGCATGGCCGCGCGGCCGGGGTCGGCCAAAAGGCTGGCCAGCTGGCTGATGCCTGGGGTGTATTCCATGGTTTGGCAGGGGGTGAAGGGTGGGATGAAGTATAGGCGCTGGTTGAGGTAGCTGAACGCGGACTTTAAAAGCCCGTTTGCACATCAAAAAGCTGTTCTGAACATTAAAAACTCTTCCCTACATAAGTGGGTTTCTCCAATGTAGGGGTCGCCTTTCCTCTTTTGTCCGGCGCGCCACCTGGTGCCTTCTTGGCTTCAATTATCCGAGGCGGCTTTACGGGACTTGCCCGTTTCAAACGAACGCGTCGGCTGCGCTACGAAAACTTGCGGATCAGCTGTTGCAAGTGATCGCAGGCGGCCGGAACCTGGTGTTCAATCGCTGTCGGCGTGACCTCACAGTGGCGATCACGCTGATGAACGCTTATAACCGGCTTGCCATCAGTTTTCGCCGCGAACCGGACTCCGTGTTGGCTGCAAAGACCTGAGGTCTTTAAGCTTCTCCAGGGGGCGAGCCTTCACCTTCACAGACGCCGGCTTTTTATAAAGCCGTTTGCATCAGCGTGCCAATCTCGTCCGAGCCGTGGCCCATTTCGTTCGCGGGGCCGATCGAAGACGGAAGGTCAGCCATGCCAATCGGCGCAAAGCCCAGACGCGCAAAATAGCCCGACGCAGTCGTGGTCTGTAGCACCATCGTCTCGATACCTTGCTGCCGGGCATCGGCAACGATAGCGGAAAGAAGGAGTTCCCCCAGCCCAGCCGATCTTGCGCGTTGCGCAACAGCGAGCGCGCGAAGCACGCCGGTCGTTTCGTATCGCTCCATGCCCACGCAGCCGAGCAGTCCCGACTTGTCGCGAGCAATCATGTACTGTGTGATGTGGTCGTGGCGTCCCTCGGCGGACAGGCTGGAGGCACGCAAGAGGGCTTCGATATCCGGCCAGTCCGCTTCAGTCGCATAGTATGGACGCATGATGCACCCCTTCCGACAAATGCGCCCTTTAATGCTACGTTTGTCGGGCCTGTTTCGCCTGTAGGGATTGCTCTTAGGTAGATTTGCTAGCCTTGCCGATCCTGGCATCTCTGAAGCGGTCACGTGCCGCAGCCAGATCGACCAGCATTTTCCTGTACCGTCGCTCCTCTCCCAGCGTGCGGCACAGCAAGCGCAACACCAACTCCTGCAGATGGGACGAGTATCCCTTTCCTTGAACATCGCGGATATGGCCGATTTGCCACCGGATGTCGGCGCGCAGTTTCCCGATCTCGCGATCGAGCCATTCGAACTCCGATGTCTCATGCTGGCTTCGACTGGATGCGCCCTCGTTACCCGCGGTGGCGCGTGTCTCTCGCATGTCGTTCTCCGATAGGCGGATACACCAGGCACCGCATCAACCGTTCCGAGCCGCAAGCCGGGCGTCGCGGCATGCTCTTTGCACAAGCGTCCCACATACGTCCCTCAAGCGAGTGATCGCCATGACGCAAGGGAAGCCCCCGGGCCGCTTCCGCGGCAAAGGCTCACCCCGGCAGGATGTTGGACGAGGGGCGAAGCGTTGGCGCCGGTGCCGATGCGCAGGCGTGCATCGTCTTGAATATCAGGTCTGTACGACCTACATGCCGGCGAAAAAAGGATGGACCGGTGCACGCCGGGGCCTCGCCCCGACCGCCGCGAACAGCAGGAGATAGCATGGAAACGCACAACGTTCACATCGTCCCGACCCGGAATAACGGATGGGCTGTCGCGGTGGAGGGCACCGACGGCGCGACCTCGCATTACCCGTCACAAGAAGAGGCGATCGCCGCGGGCTCGGTCAAGGCCCGGCAGGACAAGGTCGAGCTGGTCATTCATGGCGCGGACGGAGCGGTGCAGCGAACTCCAGTAGCCCTTGGCGTCCGCCGTCTGTCAGACAAGACCCGATAGCGGCACAACGCCGCGTGGGCGGCCGTGCCGCGCGTGCGGCGCTCGCGTCGGTCAGGGCTCCGTGCGCGGTTGCTGCGGCGCCCGGGCGGCGTTCGCCATGCCGTCCGGGCGCCGGTGGTTGTGATCGGCCAGGATTTCCAGCATCAGCGCCCGGTGTTGTCGCGTCACCGCGACCGAGCTGCGGAGCACCGCGAGGAGCTTGCGTGCCAGCTCGGTGTCATGCCCGTTGTCCTGCAACGCCCTGATCAGCGCGATCTGGTGCCGAACGCGCTCGCGTCCATCCCTGACATGCCGATCCGCCATTTCGAGTTCCCGGACTCCGTGTCCAATATCGAACATGGCGACTCTCCGCGACAGCCCTCCTCCCAATGATAGTGCTCGCCAACCCTCAAAAGGGATCAGGGACAGCTCGATGTACCCGAGGCGACATGGGGCGGCCAGTGCCTAGCGCCGGACCAGTGCCACGACGTAGCTGCAGGGTTTTTTTCCCGGGTTGAAGAAGGTGCATGGCGCGGGCGGCCCGAGTTGCAGGCAGTCGCCCGCTTGAAGTTCGTGCGTGATCGCGCCTTCCTCGAACACCAGCGCGCCATGGCGCACCCAGATTTGCTGATGCATGAACGTGAACGCGGATGACGGATACGAAATGCGCGCGTTCGGGGGCAAAGTGACCTCTACCAGTTCAAGCAGGCTGCCGCTGCGCGGCGAGACCGCACGCCGGGTGTAGCCGGTCTCGGGATCGGTCCAGACCGGCTGGTCCGCGGCGCGGCTCAGGCGCTCCCCGCCCTGCTCGGCCAGCGCGAGCAGCATGGAAAGCGGCAGGCCGAACGCGCCGGATAGTTTTCCCAGCACGGTCGCGGTGGGACTCGCTTCGCCGCGCTCGATCTTGCTGATCATGGCCTTCGACACGCCGGAGCGTTCCGCAAGTTCCGATAACGACCACTCGCGCGATTCGCGCTCGATGCGCACACGCGTGGAGATCGCAAAGGTGGGGTCCGGTGGCGCTGGGTTCACAAGCATATGGTGTGATGGCACGACCGCGGGGATGCGCGATCGTAGCGTGTTTTCAATATCCACTATAGTGGACGGCAGGCTATCATACGAGAAACCGATTCGGAGAGGCGCAATGAAGATTCGCGACGCAAGCCCTGAAGACATGCCCGCGGTCACGGTCATCTACAACGATGCCGTGGCCAATACGACGGCCATCTGGAACGAGACTCCGGTCGATACGGCGAATCGCGTCGAATGGCTTGCCGCACGCCGGAAGTCGGGCTATCCCGTGCTGGTCGCGGTCGATGACGATGCCGGCGTGGTCGGCTATGCGTCCTTCGGCGACTGGCGCGCGTTCGACGGTTACCGGCACACCGTGGAGCATTCCGTTTATGTCCGCTCGGACCAGCGGCGCAAGGGCATCGCCGAAGCGCTCATGGCGGCGCTGATCGAGCGCGCTCGCGATCTCGGCAAGCATGTCATGGTGGCCGCTATCGAGGCGCAGAACGCCAGCTCCATTCGCCTGCATGAGAAGCTTGGCTTCACGCAGGTCGGGTTGCTGCCCGAGGTGGGGACCAAGTTCGGCAAATGGCTGGATCTTGCCTTTCTGCAGATCGTGCTGGATCAGCGGTCGGATCCCGATGGGGTCGGCAAGGCGTAAGGACGCCGCGGCGCGTGCCATGGCGCTCTCCTGTCGCTCGCTAGGGCAAGACGCTGGATTCCCGCATGCGCGTGAATGACGGCGGGTCTGATACCGACAGGCGGGCTAGGCCAGCGCGTCTTGCATGGCATTCAACCCGGCGATCGCCTGCTTCAATTCGGCCTTCAACTGGCTGACCAGTTCGGCAGCGGGCAGTTGCCGCGCCAGCGCAGCCGCGTGGCCCGCCCATTGCGCGGCGTAGTCGCTGTTGCCTTTCGCCTTGGCCGCCGCATGCAAAGCCTTGCCGGCGTCGTAGGTGGTCGGATAGTCGGGGATGGCCGGGGCGTCCGGGGCCGCGCCGAGTTCGGTGAGGCGGTTGCTGAAGCCGCGTGCCGCGCGGCCCGAAATGGCGCGGGTCAGCGTGGTCGGGCGAGCGGGTTGTGCCGAGAAGGCGGCGCGGTAGGCCGCGTCGGCCGCGGATTCCGTGCAGGCGACAAACGCCGTGCCCATTTGCGCGGCCTGGGCGCCGAGTGCCAGCACCGCTGCAATGCCCGCACCGTCCATGATGCCGCCGGCGGCGATCACGGGCAGGCGCGTGTGCCGGGCCAGGACGCGCACGAGCGCCAATGTGCCGAGACCTTCGTCGTAGCCGGCCGGATCAAAGACTCCGCGGTGGCCGCCGGCCTCGATGCCCTGCGCGACGATCGCGTCGATGCCCGCGGCTTCGATCCGCCGCGCCTCCTGCAACGACGTGGCGCTGGCCAGCAGCACGATGCCCGCCGCATGCAGCGCATCGATCGTCTGCTGCGCGGGCAGGCCGAAGTGGAAGCTCACCACCGCCGGCTTCTCTTCGAGCAACATCCGGAACATGGCGTCGTCGCCGACAAAGGTCTTGTAGATTTCGCGCAGGCTTGCCGGAGGCGTCGCGCCGTACTCGGCGAAGCGCGGTGCCAGGTAGTCGAGCCACGCCCGCTCGCGCGCGGCATTGGCTACCGCGGGGACGTGGCAGAACACGTTGATGTTGAATGGCTTGCCGGTTAGCGCGCGGGTCTCGCGAATGACTTTGCGCGCGCCGTCGGCGTCCATGGCGCCGACGCCGAGCGAGCCGAGCCCGCCCGCCTCCGACACGGCAGCCGCCATGGCCGGGGTGCTGACGCCGGCCATCGGCGCCTGGATGATCGGCGTGGCGATACCGAGCAGCGCAAGCAGCCTGCGGCCATTGCCGGAACGTGTTGTGGTGTCCATGACGGTGATTCCCTGTTGTAGGTCGGGTGATGGGTGCAGAGCCTGCGCGCCGGTCGTTGCCGGCTCAGGTATGGCGCAACTCGCGCACGAACGCTTCGTAGGCCGAGGTCGTGAAGCCGGCGCGCTTGACCAGGAAGGTGTGCGCGTAGCGGACGGGTACGGTCTGGAGTTCGTGGGCATGGGGGTACATCGCCAGCAGCGAACGCGGCACGATCGCCACGGCCGATCCCGCGCTGACGTAGGCCAGGATCGCGTGATACGACGGCAGTTCCACTACCGACAGCCTGCGGCGCAAATCTTCGCCGCCTTGCTCGAGCCAGTCTTCGGCGCAGCGGCGATAGGTGCAGCCCTTCGAGAACGCCGCAAGATGACGCAGTGTCACGTCCTGCGGGCCGCGTGCCTTCGGGTGGGTGCCGGGCAGGACCAGGACTAGCTCTTCGGTCCGCAGGAAGATGCCTTCCAGCCCTTCGCCAAGCTCCGCCATGTCGACGTAGGACGGCGCGCCGGTACCCGGGTGGGAGACGGCCGCGCAGTCCAGGCGGTGGCTCAGCACGGCATCGACCAGGTAGCCCGTGGTACCCGTGGCCAGGTTCAGCTCCACGTCCGGCCACGCGGCATGGAAACGGCCCAGCGGCGCGGGCAGGAAGGTCGCCGCGGAACTCTCCATGGCGCCGACACGCAGCGTGCCGCTCGGCGCGCTCAGGCGCATGGATTGCCGTGCTTCCTCGGCCAGCGCCAGCATCTGCTCCGCATAGCCGAGCAGGCGGTGTCCTTCCGGCGTCAGGAGCATCTTCCGGCTGTCGCGCTGGAACAGGGTGACGCCAAGGCTCTCCTCCAGCTGCTTGACGCGGGTGGTGACATTCGACTGGACGCGCTCAAGCGTCCGGGCCGCCCTGGTGATGCTCTGTTCGCGCGCGACGGCCCGAAAGATTTCCAGTTCTGCGAGTTCCACGTTCTCCGACGGCACGCTTTATCGTGTCGTTCTCAAAATCAGAATGAAAGTATTTTTAGTATTGTGAATTGAGAACTATATGTCAAGCACGAAACAGTAACGCGCACCGGCAATCCGCCTCGGCTGCCTTTCTTGTATGCGCCTGTATCAGCGCGGTGGCGTGATACAGCTTCTGACAGAAGGACACCCCGCACGCTACAGGCGAGATACGCCGGTCACCTTAAATACGTTCCGTGGCAGGCAGCGAACGACAACAAGCGGTTTCGCAGCGGCCCGACTATCGAAGCAATCTCCTAAGGAAGCCGATCATGCGTACCCAACTTATCCAGCGTCTTGCTCTCGCCGCCACGCTCGTCGCCGCCGCAGCCGGCGCCCGGGCCGCCGGACTGTCCTACCAGGGCGCCGCCGACCCGTACACGTCGGGATCCCGGTCGGTGCAATCGGCACCGAGCCCCTACACCGATGGCGCGCGCGACGTGCTGTCCCCGCGCGACCCTTACGGCGAGGGGGCCCGCACCGTGCAGGACCAGCGCGAACCCTATACCGACGGGGCGCGCACGCTCGCCGGCATGGACCGCAGCGGAGTCTCCGCGCCGCCGGCCCGCCAGGCCGACCCGTACCTGGATGGCGCCTACGCCTGATCGTGGCCCGGGTCCGGCGGGCGATCACGGCACGCGGCGATCTAGCGCGACGGATTGCCGCTTGCCGGAAGCAACCCGCGTCAACCGCGTGCAACGGATGAACTGTTACCTCCCGCCAGCGTTGCACTGTGGCCCCTGCCTCAGTCTGTCCGATACCAGGAGAACAGCATGTCCCTCATCCACGCCCGCAACATTGCCCGCCACGTCATTTCGATTGCCGCCATGGTCGGCGCCGCAAGCGGCATGCAGGCGGTGCACGCCGCAACGCTCGACTTCCAGGCGGCCGATGCCGCTGCAATGACCGCAGCAGTCCGCGCGAACCGCGATCCGTTCACCAGCGGGAGCCGCGCTGCCGCGCCCCAACCGTTCCTCGACGGCGCGCGGCAGGCTGATGGCGCCATGCTGGCGCGCATCAGCAACCGCGATGGCTACGTTGCTGACGCGTCAATCGCGCTGGCCGGCTCCGGCGCGGCCCTGGCCCGCATCAGCAATCGAGACGGCTATGTCGCGTGAGCGCGCGACACGACGGCAAGACCTGAAACATCGCAACACACGAACTCGACACACACATGACAAGCGCTGAGGATTCCATCATGACCAAGATCGAAAACGTCCTGTACGCCGGCAGGACCCACACCACGGGCGGACGCGACGGCGCGTCGCGCAGCAGCGACGGGCGCCTGGATATCCGGCTATCGCCTCCTGGCAGTACCGGCAGCGGCACGAACCCCGAGCAGCTGTTCGCCGCGGGCTGGTCCGCCTGCTTTATCGGCGCAATGGGAAAGGCAGCAAGCGCGCTGAAGGTCAGGCTTCCGTCCGACGTGGCCGTCGATGCCGAAGTGGATCTTGGCATGACCGGCGACGCCTACTTCCTGCAGGCGCGGCTCCATGTCAGCCTGCCGGGGATTCCCGCGGACACTGCCCAAGCACTGGTGGAGAAGGCGCACCAGACCTGCCCATACTCCAAGGCGACACGCGGCAACATCGATGTCGTGATCAACGTCGCCTGAACCGCAAGGGGCGCGGACAGGCGCGCCTGGTGGCCACCGTGGACCGCCTCCGGGCTGCCGGCTCGCCACAAACAGCGTCTTACCGCGGAGTTACTTCGCGCGGGGACGGCGTGCAAGGCACGGCCGTTCCGCTTTCAAGGCAACCGAGGCCTGCCAGCGTGGCTTCCACGGCCTGCTCCAGCGGCGTATGCGGTTCGCCACCGGGCATGCGGCCACCGCGCATGCGCACCGGCACGCGCCACAGGTAGCGCATCTCCTGCATTTCGCGGAACGTGGCGACGAAGGGCGCGGCGGCCCACAGCAGCCACCACGGAAACGGCCGAACCGTCGGCAACTGGCCGCCGCGGCGCGCCACCGCGCGCTGGATCGCCCCGATCATCTCCGTGCCGTCCGCGTCCCAGTGTCCGGCGAGGTGGTACACGGCGAAGGGCGGCAGTGACGCCGCCTGCTCCAGCAGCCCGACCATCGCGCTTGCCACGTCGGGCAGGTAGGCCCACTGGTGTCCCACGCCTGGCGCGCCGGGATAGCGGATGGTTTTCACCGCCTGGCCCGGCCGCACCAGCGCCTGGGAGAACCAGTTATTGCCGGCCCGGGGGCCGAAGAAGTCGCCCGCGCGCACGATGATGACGTGCATGCCGCGCTTGGCCGCTTCGCGCAGGCGTTGCTCCATCTCCACGCGGATGGCGCCCTTGCGCGTGGCGGGATGCTGGGGCGCATCTTCCACCGGCTCGGGCAGGGCGTCCGGGCCGAAGTTGTAGACCGTGCCAGGCAGCACAACCGTGGCGCCCGTCGCGCTGGCGGCGGCAATGGTGTGGTCGAGCATCGGCAGCACGAGCTCGGCCCAGCGCCTGTACCCGGGCGGGTTCACCGCGTGGACGATCACGCCGCAGCCCTGCGCGGCGGACAGTACGTCCTGCCGCTGCATGGCGTCTCCCGCCACCCATTCAATCGCGCCTGGCGGCGCGCCGGCCGGCGCCCCGCCCCGCCGCAGCGCGCGCACCCGCCATCCCGCCGCGACCAGCTGGCGCGCGACTTCCGAGCCGATGCCGCCAGTTGCGCCGAGAACCAGCGCGCGTTTTCCGTTTGCCATGATCGTCACTCCACACATTCACCTTTGCATGGAGGCATTGTGAAAGCTGCTACGGATAAATGGAATTGGATAAGACCGTTGAGACGCTATACATTTACGTATGACATCGAAGATCAGCTGGGAACTCTACCGGAGCCTGCTGGGCGTGCTGCGCACGGGCTCGCTTTCCGGCGCGGCTCGGGAGCTGGGGCTGTCGCAGCCCACCGTCGGCCGGCATATCGATTCGCTCGAGCAGGAACTGGGCGTCACCCTGTTCACACGCTCGCAGTCGGGCCTGCTGCCGACCGAAGCCGCGCTGGTACTGCGCGACCATGCCGAGGCCATGGAGAGCACGGCCGCGGCCATTGAACGCGCCGTCACGGGAGCGGGCGGCGAGGTAGCCGGAACCGTGCGCATTTCGGCCAGCGAGGTGGTCGGCATCGAGGTGCTGCCACCGGTGCTGGCATCGCTGCGCGCGCGGCATCCGGAGCTCGTGATCGAGCTCGTGCTGAGCAGCCGCATCCATGACCTGTTGCGCCGCGAAGCCGACGTCGCGGTGCGCATGCAGCGCCCGGTACAGGAGCAGCTCGTGGCGCGCCGCGTCGGCGCCATCGAAGTGGGCCTGTTTGCGCATGAGGACTACCTGGCGCGCCACGGTGTGCCGCGCGACGCGGACGCGCTGCGCAGCCATGCATTGATCGGCTACGACCAGACCACGCCGTTCATTCGCGAGGCGGTGCGTGCGCTGCCATGGCCGGAGCGCGCCGCGTTCGCACTGCGTGCCGACAGCGATGTCGCGCAACTGTCGCTGATCCGCGCCGGCGCGGGCATCGGCATGTGCCAGGCCCGCGTGGCGGCCAGACAGCCAGCGCTGCGCAGGATCCTGCCACGGAAATTCTCGATGCAGCTCGAGACCTGGATCACCATGCACGAGAACCTGCGCCACAGCATTGCGTGCCGCACGGTATTCGATGCACTGGTCGAAGGCCTCGGCGCTTACATCGCCGCGCGTTAGGTGCGCCTGCCGCGGCCGGCACTCCGCTGCTTGCGGTTGAATGAATTGGCCAACGGCTATTCCCTATTCGTCGAACGGCTGCTTGCCCAGCACGCTGACCACATGATCGACAAAGCATGTGATGCGCGACGCCAGCGCCGTGTTGCGGTAGTAGACCGCGTTGATCGGCTGCCGCACATCCAGCGTCTGCCTGCCAAACAGCGGCACCAGCCGGCCGCTCTGGCGATCGTCGCGCGTCATGAAGTCCGACAGGCACACGATACCCAGCCCGGCCAGCGCCAGGCTCCTGAGCGTTTCGCCGCTGGATGAGCCGATGGCGGGCTTGATGTGCACGATGCTGCCGTCATCGTCGCGCAGCGGCCAGTCATTGAGGGAATCGGGCTGGCTGAAACCGAGCAGCGCATGTTGCGCGAGCTGGGCCGCCCGGGTCGGCGTGCCGTGGCGCTTCAGGTATTCGGGGCTGGCCAGCACACGCACGCGGCTGGTGCCGATCGGCCGCGCATGCAGCGTCGAGTCCTTGAGCGAGCCGATGCGGAAGGCGACGTCGGTCCGTCTCTCGATCAGGTCGATGATGCCTTCGGTCGAGTGCAGTTCCAGTTCCACCTCGGGGAAGCGTTCGCGGAATCCATCCACCAGCGGCACCAGCACATGGAGCATGAACGGCGTCGCCGCATCGACGCGCAGGCGGCCCACGGGCCGCATGCGGCGTGCCGCCATCTGCTCTTCCGCTTCGTCGACCATGGCGAGGATGGCGCGCGCATGGGCCAGGAACGAAGCGCCTTCCTCGGTCAACTCCAGGCGCCGCGTGGTTCGGCGCAGCAGCGTGGTCTGCAGCTTTTCTTCGAGGCGGCTCAGCGTGCGGCTGGTCGCCGACACCGTCAGGTCCAGCTGTTCGGCCGCCGCCGTGATCGAGCCCGTATCCACGACGGCCGCAAAGGCCAGCAGTTCGTCGATGGTCGTTTTCATTGTTGATTTCAAATCAAATGAATTTGACTTATACACGGCTTAATTTGCAAATGTAAAGCCGGCAAACTGCCTCCATTGCAAGTTTTCTCTTGCCCCTGTACCAGGAGTTATCCCATGAGCATTCCTTCGTTCGGTGTCGGTACGTTCCGCCTGACCGGCCAGGCCGCTGTCGATTCCGTGCGCAACGCACTGGACGTGGGCTACCGTGCCGTCGATACCGCGCAGATCTACGGCAACGAGGCCGATGTTGGCCAGGCCATTGCCGACAGCGGCGTGCAGCGCGACGCGCTGTTCCTCACCACCAAGATCTGGACCGCCCACTACGCCGCCGACAAGCTGGTGCCGAGCCTGCGCGAGAGCCTGGACAAGCTGCGCACCGACCATGTCGACCTGACGCTGATCCACTGGCCGGCCCCGGGCAACGGCGTGCCGCTGCGCGAGACCATGGAAGCGCTGGCTGCGGCGAAGTCGCTGGGCCTGACGCGCCAGATCGGCATCTCGAACTTCAATATCGACCTGACCCGGCAGGCCATCGACGTGGTCGGCAAGGGCGAGATCGCGACCAACCAGATCGAGCTGAGCCCGTACCTGCAGAGCCGCAAGCTCGCCGCGTTCCTGCAGGAACAGGGCATCGCCGTGACCTCGTACATGACGCTGGCCTACGGCAAGGTGCTGAAGGATCCGGTCCTCGCAGGCATTGCGGCGAAGCACGGAGCCACCGCGGCGCAAGTGGCGCTGGCCTGGGCGCTGCAGCTTGGCTACGCGGTGATTCCTTCTTCGACGAAGCGCGAGAACCTGGCCGGCAACCTGCTGGCGCGCGACCTGAAGCTCGATGCCAATGACATGGCGCAGATCGCCGCGCTCGAACGCAACGGCCGCGAGGTCAGCCCCGAGGGCCTGGCCCCGGTGTGGGACTGAGGGAGGCGATGATGTCCACGATCCCCATGAACTCCAATGCGCGCCACCCTCTGTTCGAGCCCCATTCGCTCGGCAACCTGACGCTGCCGAACCGCATTGTGATGCCGCCGATGACGCGCTCGCGCGCCAGCCAGCCCGGCGACGTGCCCAATGCGCTGATGGCCGAGTATTACGCACAGCGTGCCGGGGCCGGCCTGATCGTCAGCGAGGGCACCTGGGTTTCGCCGCTCGGCAAGGGCTATGCATGGACGCCGGGCATCCATACGCCGGCGCAGGTCGAAGGCTGGCGCAAGGTGACCAGCGCCGTGCATGCGGCGGGCGGACGCATCTTCGCGCAGCTCTGGCACGTGGGACGGCTAAGGCATGTCAGCCTGCTTGACGGACAAGCGCCGGTGTCCTCGTCGGCGATCCAGGCGAATGGCGTCAATGTGTTCGTGTCCGGGCAGGACGGCACGCCCGGGTTCGTGCAGGCATCCCAGCCGCGTGCGCTGACGGTCGAAGACATCCACGGCATCGTCGATGAATTCCGCCAGGCCGCGCGCAACGCGATGGCCGCGGGGTTCGACGGTGTCGAACTGCATGCGGCCAACGGCTACCTGGTCAACCAGTTCATTGATTCGGGGGCCAACGACCGCACCGATGAATATGGTGGCCCGCTCGAAAACCGCCTGCGCTTCCTGCGTGAAGTGGCGCAGGCGCTGATCGAAGGCACCGGCAGCAAGGAGCGCGTGGGCATCCGCCTGGCGCCGCTGACCACGCTCAACGGCTGCGTCGACGCCGATCCGGAGACCACCTATACCGCTGCCGCGAGGGTGCTCGGCGAGATCGGCGTGGGCTATATCCATATCGCCGAAGCCGACTGGGACGACGCGCCGTACATGCCCGTCGCCTTCAAGCAGCGGCTGCGCCAGGTCTATCCGGGCACGCTGATCTACGCGGGCCAGTACACCGCGGAACGCGCGCAGGCCGCGCTGGACGAGGGCTGGGCCGACCTGATTGCGTTCGGCCGTCCGTTCGTCGCCAACCCGGACCTGCCGGAGCGCCTGCGCACCGGCGCCACGCTGACCCCGCATGACCGCGACACGCTGTTTGGCGGCGATGCGCGCGGCCTGACCGACTATCCGCGCTTGAGCGCCAAGGCAGCCTGAGATGACCAGCCAGATTCAACCCGGCAAGGCGCCGTTCGCCGGCCGCAGCTTCCGCGTCGACTACGACGGACTGTCCGCGCACAACACCTATGCCGATGATGGCCAGTCGATCCGCTATGCGATCGTCTCCGGCCCGTATGCGGGCGCCAGTGGTGAATCGCGCTGCGAATGGCGCGAGATCGCCGAAGGCGTCTATGCGATCTCGTGGCAGGAAGCCGACGGCGCGACCGTGGTCCATGTCGACGACTTCATTCACGGTAGGTCCATGGCGTTCTTCACGGCGTCCGACCAGACGTTCTACCGGATGCAGGGACCTTTGACGGCACTGGCGGGCACCGACGCCTGAGCCGCGCTCCACGATCCATTCAAGGCAACCATGCGAATTTCCACACCGACGAAAATCGGCTTCGGTACAGCGCCGCTCGGCAATATGTACCGCGACATCCCCGAGCAGGAGGCGCTCGACACCGTCGACGCCGCCTGGCAGCAAGGCATCCGCTACTTCGACGCCGCGCCGCTCTATGGCGCGGGACTGGCCGAGATCCGGCTTGGCAACGCCTTGCAGCAGCGCCCTCGCGACGCCTACGTGCTCAGCACCAAGGTCGGCCGGCTGGTACTCGACGAGACCGAGGACACCGCCAGCCGCGACCTGGGCGAGAAGGGCGGCCTGTTCGAACACGGCCTGCCCAACAAGATCGTCTACGACTACAGCGCCGATGGCACGCTGCGCGCGATCGAAGCCAGCCTGAAGCGGCTGAAGACCGACCGGCTCGATATCGCCTGGATCCACGACCCGGCCAAGGACTTTCACGGCGATGCCTGGCGCGACGTGTTCCAGACAGCAATGACCGGTGCCGCCGCAGCGCTGACCCGCTTGCGCGAAGAGGGCGTGATCAAGGCCTGGGGCCTTGGCGTCAATCGCGTGGAGCCCTGCGAAATGGCGCTGCAACAGGCCGACCCGGATGGCTTCCTGATCGCCGGCCGCTATACGCTGCTCGACCACGCCGACGCGCTGCGCGAACTGATGCCTGCTTGCGTGGACCGAGGGGCGGGCATCGTGGTGGGCGGCCCGTATAACTCCGGCATCCTCGCCGGCGGCGAGCACTACGAATACCAGAAGGCGACGCCGGAGATCCTGGCGCGGGTCGAGGCGCTGCGCCGGCTGTGCGCGCAGTTTGGCGTCGATATCCGCGCCGCCGCGCTGCAGTTCTCGCTGGCGCATCCCGCCGTGGCGGCGGCCATCCCCGGCGCAAGCCGGCCCGAGCGCATCGCCGGCAACCTGGCGCTGGCGCAAGCGGACATCCCGCCCGCGTTCTGGCAGGCACTGCGTGAACAGAACCTGGTCGCCGCCGCCGCGCCGTTGCCTGGCCTGGCATAGCGGTACCCAAGCCCGGGCTGTCACGCCGGGGCTTTTGCATTCGACATTTCATCTTGCCGCGAAGCTTCTTCGCGCGGGACGGTGCAAAGATTCGTCATGCGTTGTCGCTGCCCACGCCCTGTCGGCGCGGGTGGCTGTTCCGACAACCGCCGAATCCGCTCCGCCATGATGCCCGCCGACCCGCTGCAAGCTGTCACCCATCCCGATCCCTATCCCTACTACCGCGCGCTGGCGGCGCAGCGGCCGTTCGGCTTCGATGAACGGCTGGGGCTATGGGTTGCCGCAGGGCCGGCTGAAGTCGCCGCCGTGCTGGCGCATGCCGATTGCCGCGTGCGTCCGGCGGCGCAGCCCGTGCCGGCCGCACTGGCCGGCACCGCGGCCGGCGAGCTGTTCGGGCGCCTGATCCGCATGAACGATGGCGCGGCCCATGCGCCGCTCAAGGCCATCTTGCTGCAACAGATGGCGGCCATCGACACCGATGCCGCCATGGCGCGTGCGGCCACGCTGGCCGTCGCGCTCGATGCGGTGCCCGCCATGGCGCCCGAGACCGGCGCCGCCGTCAACCGCTGGATGTTCACGCTGCCCGTCGTCACCGTGGCCGACCTGCTCGGCTTGCCGGTGCGCGCAGGCACCGATGCCATGGCCGTGGCATCGCGCGTGGCCGCCTACGCCGCAGCGCAGTCGCCGCTAGCCACGGCTGATGATGTCGCGGTCGGTGCCGGCGCGGCACGCTGGCTCGGGCAATGGCTGCAGGCCGCCATGGATGCGCCATCGCGAACCGATACGCCGGGCTTGCTGCCGGCGTTGCGACAGGCCGCCCAAGGCGAAGGCATCGCCCCAGAAGCTGTAGCTGCCAATGCCATCGGCCTGATGGTCCAGGCGTGCGAGGCCACGGCCGGGCTGGCGGGCAACATGCTGCTTCGCCTGGGCCGCATCGGCACGGACGTGGGCAACCTGCCTGAACTGGCTGCGCGCGTGGCACGAGACGATCCTCCGGTGCAAAATACACGCCGCTTCCTGGCGGCTGACGCGCAACTGTGCGGCGTGCCGGTCAAGGCGGCCGATGCCGTGCTCGTGCTGCTTGCTGCGGCCGCTTGCACAACGCCTGGCGATGCCGGTGGCCGAGCGTGGACGTTCGGCTGGGGCCGCCACGCCTGCCCCGGCGACACGCTGGCACGGGCGCTTGCGGCGGCGACGGTCGACGTCCTGCTCGCGCGGGGCGCGCAACCGGCCGCGCTGGCGCGGGCGTTCCGCTACCGGCCTTCGCACAACGCGCGCATTCCGCATTTCGATTGAAGCCGGGGATGTTCCCGATCCCCTGATTCGCCGATCCCCGATCCCCCGAGCCCTTCCACAGAGAGACCTCCGCCATGATCGCCGTCATTTTCGAAGTCGAGCCGGCACCGGGCCGCAAGGACACCTATCTCGACATCGCCGCGAAGCTGCGGCCCACGCTGGAGGCCATCGACGGCTTTATCTCGGTCGAGCGCTTCCAGAGCCTGACCACGCCGGGCAAGATCCTGTCGCTGTCGTTCTTCCGCGATGAGGCGGCGGTCATGGCATGGCGCAATACCGAGGAGCACCGCCAGGCCCAGGCGGCGGGGCGCGGCGGGGTGTTTTCGGGCTACCGGCTGCGCGTGGCGCAGGTGCTGCGCGACTACGGGCTCGACGAGCGCGAGCAGGCGCCGGCCGACAGCCGCGCGGTCCATGACCACGCTGCACGCTGACCGGGGAGCGCGTATGTCGATGTCCCTGCCTGTTGCCGAGATGGCCTTTATCGGCCTCACCTTCCTGTTGGCCGGCTTCGTGAAAGGCGTGGTCGGCCTGGGCCTGCCGACCGTGGCCGTGGGCCTGCTGGGCCTGGTGATGCCGCCGGTGCAGGCCGCGGCGCTGCTGGTGGCGCCGTCGATGGTGACCAACGTGGTGCAGCTGTTCAGCGGCCCGCGCTTCGGGCAGTTGCTGCGCCGGCTGTGGCCGATGCTGGTGGCGATCTGCGCCGGGACCTGGTTGTGCGCCGCGCTGGTGCCGGCGCACATGATGACGCATGCCACTGCGGCGCTGGGCGTGGCGCTGGTGCTGTATGCGCTGGTCGGGCTGGCCTCGGCAAGGCTCCATGTGCCGCCGCGCGCGCAGCGGTGGCTCGGGCCGCTGGCCGGGTTTGTCACGGGGGCCATCACCGCGGTGACGGGCGTGTTCGTGATCCCGGCCGTGCCATATCTGCAAGGCCTGGGGCTCGACAAGGAGAGCATGGTGCAGGCGCTGGGCCTGTCGTTCACCGTTTCCACCCTCGCGCTGGCGATCAGTCTTGCCATGGGCGGTTCGTTGCTCCACCTGCCCGTGCTGGGCGCTTCAGTGCTGGCGCTGGTGCCGGCGCTCGGCGGCATGTTCATCGGCCAGTGGCTGCGCAATCGCATCAGCGCCGAGCGCTTCCGCCGCCTGTTCTTCTGCGGCCTGCTGGGGCTCGGCGGCGAGCTGGCGTTGCGCGGCCTGTGAAGTCCCGGCCCGTGTTCGCGGGTGACATCAAAGCCTGACACAATCGACCCGTCAACGGAATCCGGACGGGAGGCCAGTCACATGGGACGCCGCGGCCGCAGCACGGCAACGCTATGGAAGTCGCTGGGCAAGACCGCCAGGCGCCAGGCGCGGCGCATGGGGCGCGAGATGACCCGGGCGCTGAACAAGACGGTGACGCAGCCGATGACCGATGCCATCGTGCGCAACGCCGTGAAGCAGTCTTCGGCCGTCGCCAAGGCCACGCAGCGCGCGTTGTCGGGCGTGGCATCGCCCGTGCCGGAACCGCAGAGCCGTGGCAGCGGGCGCTGGGAGGCCGGCACCGCTGGCGTGGGCCCGCTCGCGCAGCGCCACTACCGGATCTTCATTCCCGCAGGCCTGTCGGCGCGGCGACGCGCGCCCATGCTGGTGCTGCTGCACGGCTGCGGCCAGGACGCAGCCAGCTTTGCCGCGGTCACGCGAGCGGCCGTGGCGGCCCGCGAGGCGGGCTGCGTGGTGCTGTTGCCCGAGCAGTCGCCGCAGGCCAACGCGCAACGCTGCTGGAACTGGTTCCGTCCCGGCACGCGCGGCGCCGCCGAGGCAGCGCTGCTGATGGCCATGATCGACCAGGTCTGCGAGCGCTATCCGGTGCGCCCGGAGCGCGTCAGCATGATGGGCCTGTCCGCCGGCGGCGCCATGGCGATGATGCTGGGCCTGCGCTACCCGCAGCGGTTTACCGCCATCGGCTCGCATTCGGGGGCGGTCCCCTACAGTGCCGGCAACGCGGCCCAGGCTGCCGCGGCCATGCGCGGCAGCCGCGTGCCCGACGCCGCGGCGCGCCAGGCCATGCGCCTGTGGCTGGCCGGCCGACGCCTGCCGCCCTTGTTGCTGTTGCATGGCGATGCGGATGCAGTGGTGACTTTCGACAATGCCATGACCGCCGCGCGCTTGTGGCTGGACCTGTTGCCTGAACCGTCGGGGCAACTGGCCGTGCCGCCCGCGCGCCGCGTGCAGCGCGGGCAGCGGCTGCCGGCCGAGGTGTCCGACTGGATCGTCGAAGGCGAGACCTGCGTGCGGCTCGTCAGGATCGAGGGCCTCGGGCATGCATGGAGCGGCGGGCCGGCGGCACAGGCGTTCTCGGACCCGCGCGGGCCCGATGCGCTGAAGATCGCATTGCGCTTCTTCGCTGACCGATGACCGTGCTGGTGCGGCCACGCCGGCAATCGCTTACTCCAGCTTGCCGGGCTCGATCACGACATCGCTGACCGGGCAGGCGACGCAAGGCAGGATCCAGCCGTCATCCTTTTCATCCGGGCTCAGCCCCGGCCATTCGATGCGATAGCGGATGGCGCCCGCATGCAGCCGGCTGGCGCACGCGCGACACGTGCCGTTGCGGCAGGAGTTGGGCAGCGCCAGGCCGTCGAGCAGCGCGGCCTCGAGCAGGCTCAGGCCGGCTGGCGCGGCAAAGGTGACCCCGGCGGGCAGCACGCGCGCGGTGAACTCGGCCTGCTCGTCCACCGGGACGTTGCCGGCTTCAGCCCGGGTCGCTGTCATCGTCGGTCTGCGGAAATTGTGCCCGCCCGTGCGTGGCGTCACGCAAGGCCGTCAGCGCCGCATCGCGCTGCGTGGCGGGCAGGCGTATCACCAGCCGCGCGAGCGCGCCGTAGGCGGTGTCGGCCAACGTGCAGCCGTCCTGCGCGTCCAGCCAGCGGCGCACGCGCGGCTCGTCGGCGTAGTCGACTTCCACCGTCAGTTCGGCGTAGGGAATGCGCTCGATCCGTTCCGCGGACTTCAGCGCCGCGGCAATCGCATCGGTGTAGGCGCGCACCAGCCCGCCGGCACCGAGCTTGACGCCGCCGTAGTAGCGCACCACGGCCGCCAGCACGCCGTCCAGGTCATGGTGGCGCAACACCTCCAGGATCGGCCGTCCTGCCGTGCCGGAGGGTTCGCCGTCATCCGACATGCCCGATTGCCCGCCGGCCAGCAGCGCCCAGCACACATGCGTGGCGGTCGGATGCTGCGCGCGCAGCGACTGCAGCACGGCCATGGCGGCGTCGCGGTCCGGGACGGGAATCGCCAGGGCAAGGAAGCGGCTCTTGCGGATCTCGAGTTCGGCTTCGACCTGGGCGGCGAGGGTATAGGTGGGCAAGCGGAATCTGCGTGGAACGTAAAGTCCGGAAGTTTACCGCAGCCCGCCATGGGGCCTGGGCCGCGACGGCCCTGTGGTTCATCGTCAACTTCCTGTCACATAGAAGCCATAGGATGCGCAGCGACTAGGGCGCGGCTGTCGCGCCATGTCTTATTTCTATGACAAGCGGATGGTGTCACTGGATGCGCCACCGCCTCCTTCTCCGGAAAAGACAACACCATGTTCGACAAACCTGATGCCTCGCGCCGCAAAGCGCTGAAATTCCTTGCTGGCGCGCCGATGCTGCCGCTGGGCCTGGCTTCGGCCGGCCTGCTGGTGGGTTGTGGCGGTAGTGACGACGCCATTGCCGCGCCGGCCGAGATCACGCCCGCACCTGGCCCCAGCGCCACGTTCACCACGGCCGAGTTCACCGGCATGAGCGCGCCGACGCTGGCGGATCCGGCCGCCATGGCGACCACCACCGTCGGGTCGGGCCTGAAGGTCAATTTCAGCGATGGCAGCAGCCGCACCTTCAAGCTGGCCTACCAGCCGTTCTTCGTGACCGGCGACTTGGTGCCGGACGGCAATGGCGGCACTATCCTGGCCGGCGGCTACTACGACATCAACAACCAGCCGATCCGCGACACCTCGGTGGCCGGCAAGGAGCGCCAGTTCTTCTCCGACTCGCCCGACGGCACCTCGCTGCTCAAGATCGAAGGCGCGCGCGTCGCCGGCGTGAAGGGCAATCCGGTGTTCGCCGTGGTGCAGTTCGAGTACACCACGCGCGACCAGTCGGGCGCCGACACCTACGGCCGCCTGCCGTCGCCGATCGCCGTGCTGACGCTGGACCAGGACCCGGCCACCGGCAAGCTCACGCTGGTCAAGTACCACAACGTCGATACCTCGCCGGCGCACGGCCTGTGGATCACGTGCGGGGCCAGCCTGTCGCCGTGGAACACGCACCTGTCGAGCGAGGAGTACGAGCCGGACGCGTTCACAATCGCCGGCAACAGCCAGTTCAAGGCCTATAGCAAGAGCCTCTATGGCAGCGAGACCGCGGCCAATCCCTACCTTTACGGCCATCTGCCGGAGGTGACGGTCAACGCCGACGGCACGGGCTCCATCCGCAAGCACTACTGCCTGGGCCGCATCTCGCATGAGTTGGTGCAGGTCATGCCGGACAATCGCACCGTGCTGATGGGCGACGATGCCACCAACAGCGGCCTGTTCATGTTCGTGGCCGACAAGGAGAAGGATCTGTCGGCGGGCACGCTGTACGTGGCCAAGGTGGGCTCGGGCTTCTCGATCGACCCGTCCGCGGCCGGGGCCGACCTGACGTGGGTAAAGCTGGGTCACGCCACCAGCGCCGAGATCGAGGCGCTGGCCAAGGCGACCGCGCCGACCGACATCATGGATGTGGTGACCGCCGATCCGCTCGACAACAGCTACACCAAGATCTTCCTCGGCGGCAAGGCCAACTGGGTTCGCCTCAAGCCTGGCATGGAGAAAGCCGCGGCCTTCCTGGAAACCCACCGCTATGCCTACCTGAAGGGCGGCAGCATGGGCTTCACCAAGATGGAAGGCACCACGGTCAACATCAAGGACAAGGTCGCCTACTCCGCGCTGCAGAACGTGGTCGACTCGATGGTGCTGAACAACAGCAAGGGCTGGAATGCGCAGAGCGGCATCTCGGTCGACAAGGCGCTCAGCGCCGGCGCGGTGATGCAGCACAAGCTCGACGGTGGCCGCAAGGACCTGGACGGCGACGCCATCAGCAGCGAATGGGTGCCGGTGCACACCAAGGCGCTGATCGTGGGCACCGACATCGCCGGCGATGCGCTGGGCAACCTGGCCGATCCGGAAATGATCGCCAATCCGGACAACCTCAAGTTCTCGGAAAAGCTGCGCACGCTGTTCATCGGCGAAGACAGCGGCCAGCACGTGAACAACTTCCTGTGGGCCTACAACATCGACACGAAGAAGCTGTCGCGCCTGATGTCGGTGCCCGCCGGTGGCGAATCCACGGGCCTGCACGCGGTGGACGAGATCAACGGCTGGACCTACATCATGAGCAACTTCCAGCACGCCGGCGACTGGGGCAGCCTGCACGCCAAGGTCCAGGCAACGCTGGATCCGCTGGTGCGCGCCAACTACAAGGATCGCGCCGGCGCGGCGGTTGGCTACCTGACCGCTGACCTGTCGAGCATCAAGCTGGCCAAGGCCTGATTGCCAGTGCGATAGGAAGAGGAGGCGGGCTGCGGCCCGCCTCTTTTCTTTTGACGCGCTACAGAAGCACCATCGGGATTTCCCCAATCCTTTTCATCCTAAACCTGCGCGCATGACTGCCGATACTCCAACGGCAGACCATCAATAAAAGACATTCCAACACGGGGGAGAACAGCAATGTCGCAGGCAAATCTGACCATCCGGGCCCGCCTGGGCGCAACGTTCGGGCTGGTTGTGCTGTTGGCGGGTGCCGCCATTGGCACGGGCGTGGCGCAGCTGGGGGGCAGCGACGCGGCGCGCTACACCATGCTGGGCCTGGGCCTGGCCGCGCTGGCCGCGGCCGTGGCCGGTGCTTTCTGGCTGGCCGCCGGGATCGAGCGCCCGCTGGCCGACGCCGTCTACATCGCCGAAACCGTGGCCGCCGGTGACCTCAGCCAGGACTTCGATACCGACCAGGGCGGCGCCTTCGGCCGGCTGCTCGGCGGCATGGGCAAGATGGAGGACATCCTGACGGACCTGGTGGGCCGGATCAAAAGCTCCACGGACTCGATTGCCGAGTCTTCGCGCCAGATCGCGGACGGCAACACGGATCTTTCCCAGCGCACCGAGGAACAGGCGGCCACGCTGCAGGAGACGGCGTCCAGCATGGGCAGCCTGACCGATATGGTCCGCCGCAATGCCGAGCGCGCGCACGCCGCCAACGACATCGCCGCCAATGCCTCGGAGATCGCCGAGCGTGGCGGGGTGGTGGTCAGTGACGTGGTGCAGACCATGCAGGCCATCAGCGCCAGCTCGAACAAGGTGGTCGAGATTATCCAGGTCATCGAAGGCATTGCCTTCCAGACCAACATCCTGGCTCTCAATGCCGCCGTGGAAGCGGCGCGTGCGGGCGAGCAGGGCCGCGGCTTCGCCGTGGTGGCTGGCGAGGTGCGCACGCTGGCCCAGCGCAGCGCCACCGCCGCCAAGGAAATCCGCGTGCTGATCGGTGATTCCGCCAGGCAGGTCGAAGGCGGCGCGGTGCTGGTGGACAAGGCCGGCCAGACCATGGAAGAGATCCAGCAGGCCGTGCGCAGCGTCGCGGGCATCCTGGGCGAGATCTCGGTGGCCTCGCGCGACCAGAGCAGCAGCATCGAGCAGGTCAACCAGGCCGTGGCGCAGATGGATACCGTCACGCAGCAGAACGCAGCGCTGGTGGAGCAGGCCGCCGCCGCGTCGGCATCGCTGGCGGACCAGGCCCATCAGCTCCAGGGCGTGGTAGGCGAGTTCAAGCTGTAGGCACGCCAGACCGGATCGCGCCGGGCATTGCACCGGCCTTGCTATCCGCAGTAACCTCTGCGCCATGCGGCAGGCACATGCTGCCGCTTGCCCCCACCTCAGAGGAGACTGCCATGCCGTGCCGACGCCGGTTTCTTGGATACCTGCCGCTCGCCTTGTCCGGCGGCGTGGCCGTCACCGGACTGCTCGGCAGCCGGCCTGCCCGCGCGGCCTTGCTGGGCGAGCGGGATCCACAGGCACAGAAGCTCGGCTACAAGACCGACACTGCCAAGGTCGATACGAAGCTGTATCCCGGACACAAGACCAGCCAGACCTGCGCCAACTGCCAGCTCTACCAGGGCGACACGGGCAGCACCGCCGGCGGCTGCGTCCTGTTCGGCGACAAGGAAGTGGCGGCGGCCGGCTGGTGCAGCGCCTGGTCGCAGGGCTGATTGCCCGCGCCCAGCTGCATAGTCCGCATCGTCCATCCAATCGCCGCGATGATCGCGCAGGAAGACCCATGACCCACGACCCCGATTCCCGCCGCATGGCGCCAGCCACGGAACGCAATCGCGAGCCGATCCTCGCCGTGCTGCGCAAGGTCCTGCCGGCCAACGGCACGGTGCTGGAGATTGCCAGCGGCACCGGCCAGCACGCGGTCCACTTCGCCGCGGCGCTGCCGCGGCTGACCTGGCAGCCGAGCGACCCCGACGCCGCGGCGCGCGCGTCGATCGCCGGCTGGATCGCGCACACCGGCGTGGCCAATGTGCGTGCCCCGCTGGCGCTCGATGTCTGCGCGTCACCGTGGGGCATTGACGCGGCCGATGCCGTGGTCTGCATCAACATGATCCACATCTCCCCGTGGGCGGCGGCGCAGGCGCTGTTTGCCGGTGCCGGGAGGCTGCTCGCACCCGGTGGCGTGCTGGTCCTGTACGGCCCCTACCAGCGTGGCGGTGCGCATACCGCGCCGAGCAATGCCGCGTTCGACGCGCAGCTGCGGGCCACTAACCCCGACTGGGGCGTGCGCGACATGGAGGACGTGATCGCGCTGGGTGAAGCGCAGTGCATGCGCTGCGACGCGCCGGTGGCCATGCCGGCCAACAATTTCATGCTGGTGTTCCGTCGGTAGGCCGGCGCTTCAGCCGCATACCAGCATCACCGCGGTTTCTTCATGCTGAAGACGGGCACGCCGACAAGTTGTGCATAAGCAACTGCCTCGGCTTCGGACCGATGGGAATGGCAAGCCCCCCAGCGTCGGGTTGAAGTCAAGGTTGTCTGGGTGCGCGTCAGCATGAGCAGAATGGTCGTACGATTGTGCGTTGGGCTTTGACCTGACACAACTTCAGCACAGGCCATTCAACTAGAGTTGCGTTAAAGGCTCAGGTTTTCAACTGGCGTGGAGAATGTGGGATGGAGTTCAAGACGGTATTGGTGGACCTGACCGAAGATGAAGCGCGCGAGAACCGGCTTAATGCGGCGCTGACGCTGGCAAGCTGGTTCGACGGACGCGTGGTGGCGGTAACGGCCACGGGCCCGCTGCTGGACCCCTATCGCAGCGCAGGTGAAGAGACGCTGCGCTATCAGGCCATGCGTGCAGATTTGATTCGGCAGCTCGATGCCGCCGGGACCGAGGCGCTAGTCCATGCGGTGAGCCGATTCGGATCGAAGATCGATACCTCGCACAGGGTGATTGAGCAGGAAGCCGGATGGGCGCTGGCGAACGATGGCTTGACCAGTGACATCATCCTGCCTGCTTTACCGGGCGCTTCGGCCGCATTGTCTCCCTTGCTGGCGTCTGCGGCCGAGTACGCCATGGTCAATTCCGGAAAGCCGATCCTCGTTGTGCCGCCGGCGGCGACTATCGCGTTTGCAGGCACCGTAGTCGTTGCCTGGAACGGCAGGCGCGAAGCAGCCCGTGCTGTAGCCGACGCAATGCCGATGCTCAGACGCGCGGCTCGCGTCGTAGTGCAAGTAGTCGTCGGCCGGGGTAGCGCCTCGGAACATGGAGGCAGCGCGCTAATTCGATGGCTGGCCAGTCACGGCGTGCAAGCCACACTCCAGCTCGACGAGTCGTCATCTATTGCCGAATGCTTGCTTAAAGCGGTTCTCTTGGAGGAGGCAAGCCTTCTTGTCACCGGGGGCTATGGTCATTCCCGCATCGGCGAGATGCTCATGGGTGGCACCACGCGTACTTTGATACGAAATACGCCGGTACCATTGCTCATGTCGCATTAGCAAAGCGGCCGCGAGCAATGAATGAGGCCACGGACTAATCATTTACCGGGGCCGGCGTTGATAGAACATGGGTCCGATAGCGGGGCTCTGATCAATGTGGCGCCGGTCTAGGGAGAACGTGCTCCATCGTTTGCGGGGTGGTATGGTCTTCATCAGCGTTCAGCTACGGTCAGCCTTCGACTTCGCTGCGGACTAGCAGCACCGGCTTGGTGGTCTGCGCGAGGACGCCTTCTGACACGCTGCCCATCAGCAAACGCCTCATGCCACGCCGCCCGTGAGTTCCCAGAACGATCAAGTCCGCATTCCAGGTGTTGGCTTCGCTGACGATTCTCGAGGAGATCCAGTCCGGGGAGAGTGGCTTTTCATCTAATTTCGCTTTGCATCGGATACCGGCCGCCCCGAGACGGGCGGTCGCTTCCTCCAATGCCCTGCGGCCATGCGAAACCATCTTGTTGAGCAACTCCCTCGGGTCGAAATAGCCCGTCTCGAAGTAGATATCGCTGTCGTCGACCACGTACAGCACCCTGACTTCGGCGCTGGTGGCTCGGGCAACGGTGATGGCTTGGCTCAGCGCTAGGTCCGAGGAGCGGCTGCCGTCCACCGCAAGTAAGATGCGCTTATACACAAGATGCCTCCTAATTGAAATTGGCCGGGACTCCCGGGCTAAGATGCGCTGTAATGATCCTGGACATCATTCGTTACTGCCCCGCAAGGCAGGCACGTTGTATCAGCGGCAAGTGGCAACCGAAGTTCAATCACATCTCCCGATGCCTGTCGCGTGATCATGAATCCCGCGCGCCTTGCTATATTCAGCATGGCTAGATTGCCGGAAAGTACATCGCCTGAGAGGACCGCAGTTCCGCGTGTGCGAAGGTAGCTCACCAACTTGCTGACCAGCATCGTTCCCAAGCCACGGCCTTTGCAATCCGAACGCACGACTACGCCGAACTGCGCATCGATGTTGTCGGGATCCGTGACGACTCGTACCTCACCAACGATATAAGAGGCCCCGTGGGGGTCCTCCGCAATGGCTACAAAGGCCATCTCGCGCGCATAGTCGATCTGTGTCAGCCGTGCAAGCTGAGAGTGGCCAGGATCCTTGAATGTGGCGAAATAGCGTGCGTGAATGTCTTCTGCGGACAGGTGCATGAAGAACGCTTTGAGTGCCCCTTCGTCTTCAGGGCGGATGGGACGCACGAGCAGTGGTGCATCGCGCCACCGCACGTGCGACTCGAGCTCGCGGGGATATGGCACGATAGCAAGCGGAGCCCGTGCTTCGCCGCCAGTGGGCGTCAATGCGATGCGTGCATCCAACGCGATGACGCCTTCTGCGGAGGCCATCAGAGGGTTGATGTCTAGCTCCACAATGTCTGCCATGTCGCAAACCATGCTGGACAGACGCATCAACGTGGAGATGACACCGTCGCGAGCTGCGGGGCCACAGCGCTCCAGGAGGAGAGCTACACGGGTGCGCTTCACTAAATCCTCAGCAAGAACATGATTCAAGGGCGGAAGCGCGAGAGCGTAGTCGTTGATCTGTGACACAGCCGTGCCGCCATGCCCGAATAGAATGATTGGGCCAAAGACCGGGTCTGTGAAGACACCAAGGATGAGCTCGATGCCGTCCGCTGGACGTACCATACGTTGTACGGTAAAGCCTTCGATTCTGGCCCCCGCGCTTAGCCCGGTTACCCGGGCCACCATCGCCCGAGCCGCAATGCGAACGGTATCTGGCGTGTGCAGGTCCAGCGCTACGCCTCCCACGGCGGACTTGTGAGTGATGTCCGGCGACACGATCTTGAGAACCACGGGAAAGCCAAGCGCCGCCGCCTTCTCGGCGGCACGTTCGGCAGTATCCACGCAAATCGTGGCTGCGACCCCAATTCCATAGTCGGCCAGCAACTCTTTGCTTTCATGCTCGGACAGCATAGTCCGTGCCGTTGTGCGTGCCGCTCCGACTACGGCGCGCGCCTTCTCAAGATGTAGTTGAAGGTCGTTGGCCATCGCGGGCGGTGTCTGGCTCAGCAACTCGAGGTTGCGACGGTACTCCACCACTTGCAGGATTCCGCGGACAGCTTGCTCGGGAGTATCGTAGGTGGGAATGCCCGCCGCGCGAAAGATGTTCCGGTCGTTCACCACGGCCTCTGCTCCTAGCCACGCGGAGAAGAGCGGCAAGTCCTGTGGTTTGCGGCCTGAAACCACTACGGTGGCGATATCCCCGTTCCGGACGATCGCGGTCGGCGCATGCAGCAACAGCACGGCATCTGCTTCGCTAGCACCGGCTAGGATCCGGGCCGCGTCCATATACCGACTGATAGAGGCATCGCCAAGCATATCCACGGGATTGCCGCGCGACCAGGACGGTGGCAGCACGCGATCCAGGGCCGAAAGTGTATCGCCCGACAGGGCAGCCAGCTTACCTCCGCCGGCGATCAGCGCGTCGGTCGCCATGACGCCCGCACCGCCGCCATTGGTCAGAATTGCAACCCTATTGCCACCGACGCGCTGGGCACGCGTGAGGGTTTCAACAGCGTCGAACAAGGCGTCAGTGGTATCGACCCTAAGCATGCCGGCGCGCCGGATGGCTGCGTCATAGACATCATCGCGCCCGGCAAGTGCGCCGGTATGCGTGGCGGCGGCCCGTGCGGCTTCGGGCGAGCGACCGGCCTTGACGATTAGCACTGGCTTGAGCCGGGCGGCGGCACGTGCAGCCGACATGAACTTGCGTCCGTTCTGGATGGCTTCGACGTATAACAGAATGGCATGCGTCCTGGCATCGCCGGCTAGGAAATCCAGTACATCGGCAACGTCGACATCCAAGCTGTCGCCTAGTGAGACAAAATGCGAAAAGCCAAGATTGCGGGAGCGCGCCCAATCCAGCATGGCGCTCGCCAGCGCGCCAGACTGGGAGACGAAGGCCAGTGACCCCGGTCGCGCAGCGCTCGCCGCAAAGCTGGCATTCAGCGCAATGTGCGGCGAAATGACGCCGAGGCAATTGGGTCCAAGTATCCGCAGCATCGCTGGGCGCGTGGCGTCCAGCATCTCTTGGCACAGGTGGCCATCACGCTTGCCGAGACCGGCGGTAAGCACGACCGCGGCTCGCGCGCCGGCCGCGGCAAGTTGCTCAAGCAGGCCAGGAAGCGTAGGCGGCGGAGTACAGATCACCGCGAGCTCAGGCACCTCGGGAAGGCTGCCAATGGTCGGGTAGCAAGGTTCCCCCAGCAAGGTCTTGTGTTTCGGGTTCACAGCATAAGAGGGTCCGCCAAAGCCGGCCTCCCGTACATTCTTCAATACGGCTGATCCAACGCTTCCTGGGCGCTGGCTGGCGCCGACGATGACGACCGAACGAGGAGACAGAAGGGATTGCAGATTCCGCGTGCTCATGGGGATCTCTATCGGGTGAGGCCATTCCGACTCCAGCGTAGGCAGGCTTTTGGGCTTCGGGTTGATATGGCTCAATGAGGTAACGCGATGCCTAAACCTGGCCGCAGTCCGACGCCACTACCGCGGCTCGTCTTTGCCTGGTTGGCATCGGGTCCCTGCACGATTGATCGGGTCGCCCAGTGCACGGGCGTGGATGTCGGCGCCGAGCAGCGTCTCCCTGCCTGAGGCCACCACCACCGCCGGTGGTCGCCTCACACATCACGCTCCGGCCATGGTTTCCGGCGTGACTTCCCAGCCTGCATCGATACCGCCAGGAAGCATCTGGCCGCGGTCTTCACCGACCTCCGCATCGATCAGGCGATTCAGCTTCTCGTTCATGGCGACGACAACCTCGCGGTTTCGGCTGTCGGCCGCCAGATTGTGCATTTCGAACGGGTCGGTCTGCAGGTCATACAACTCCACGTCATTGAACTGGTTGAGTTCCTCCAATGTCCTGGGTTGGTTATGCTGCTTTGGCGAGAAGTAGCGGGCGAACATGTAGCGCCCGTCGAACACCGACCGGACGGCGCCGCGCTTCATCAGGTCGGGCCGCACGCCCGTGCTTTTTAACTGGTCTGGCTTGCCGCCCTTTTGCAGGTAGTTCACGGCCTTGTAGAGGAAGTCGCCGTCGAGGTAGGCCAGCATGTTGTAGCAGAACAGCGCGCCGTCGCGAATCGCATTGGCGTCGGCCTTTTCCGGTGCGTTTAGCAGGCCCGAGAAATCCCTGCCTGCAAGGCCCTTCACCAGCGTCGCGCGCTTGTTGGCATCCACCCCAGTCATCGCAACCAGGGTTGGCGCGATGTCCAGATGCGAGGTGACGGCGCGGCATTGCTTGCCGCCCGGATAGGCTGGATGGGAGATGATCAGCGGGACGTTGTTCTGCTCGCGATACGAGACGGCTCCCTTGGCGTGGAGCTGGTGCGCTCCGTCCATGTCGCCGTGGTCGGACGTCAGGATCACGATCGTCTTTTCGGTCAGGCCGGCGGCGTCGAGTTCGGCCAGTACGGACGCGATATTGCGATCAACGTCGCGCATGCAGTTCAGGTAATAGTTGTGGCGCCGCCGCCAACGCTCCTCCTCGTTCGGAATGGCCCCTACCATGGCGTCGTGTGAGCGCAGGAAATCGCGGTGGGCAGCCGGACGCCCTGGTGCGTCGAGCGGCTGTGCGTGGCTGGCCGGAAGCGTGAAGCTCCACTGCTTCGCGTATAGTGGGTCGGCTGGATCGCGGGCGACATGCGCAAGGCCGCGAGTTGCCTGAACTTTGGTTCCGGGCGCGTCGGTGTCGTAGAACATCACATCATGCGGGTTGACGAGGTTCATCGCCAGAAACCATGGCTTGCCCTGGGCCGAAAGATCGCGACCTTTCCCACGCAGCCAGCTCGTCCCCATGGCGGCAATCACCCCGTCGTGCAGGTAGCCGCCGCTCGTGTGGGCGATGATATCGCCGATCCCGAGGTAGTCCGAGAAGCCATAGGCTTCCATTTCCGCGGTAAATATCTTCGTTGGCGTGCCTAGCTTGTTGACTGTCTCGAACTCCTTGGTGAGGTGCCATTTGCCTTTGTACGCGGTGTAGTAGCCTGCAGCGCGCAGCATGTCACCAAGCGTCGGTATGTCGGTTGACATGCTGGTGATCCACGGAAAATTGGTGTTGTCGAACATCCGCGTTTGCTGGATATGCTGGCCCGTATAGAGTACGGACCGCGAAGGCGTGCAGACGCACGAGTTGATCTGGTGGTTCAGGAAGGTTGTGCCACGCTTCATCAGGCGTTCATGTGCCGGCAGGCTGTAGCCCACCGGCAGTTCTCCAGGCCGGAAATAGCGCTCCTGATCGACAACGATAAGAAGAATGTTGTACGGGCCTGCCGCATGGCTCGACGTAGACGGCACGGCGCTATCCGTACCGGGTGCCGCAGCCTGGGCGTTGCTGGCCCCGCCAAGGCCCAGCGCCGCGGCGCCCAAGCCGGCAGCGCGCAGAAAGTCGCGCCGAGTCAGCGCCGAGTCGAGACTCTTGTCGTTGTCCATCTCGATTTCCCCATCGATAGCATCCCGCTTGGTGGGACTTCCGGATTACGACCTACGCTTCGCCCAAGTACGCCAATGGAGCCTGGCAATATCAAAGAGGCCATCATATGCGGAGCACGGCCGCCCCGGCCAGACGGCCGGCGCGCAGGTCATCCAGCGCGGCATTGGCACTGGAAAGAGTATAGAGCGTGGTACGAATTTGCAATGGCCACATGGCTGCGGCTTCCATCAGGCCATGGCCATCGGCACGCGTCAGGTTTGCTACAGAGACGATCCGCCGCTCTTCCCACAACTGGCGATACGGGAAGGACGGAATGTCGCTCATGTGAATGCCTCCGCAGACCACGGTTCCACCCTTGTCAACAGCCGCCAGCGCGGCAGGCACAAGGGCGCCGTCGGGGGCAAAGATCAAGGCTGCGTCCAACGTGGCGGGTGCCTGGTCCTGGCTGCTGCCGGCCCAGGCGGCGCCGACATCCCTGGCCAGGGTCTGGGCGGCTTGGTCCCCGGGGCGCGTGAAGGCGTAGACAGTCCGGCCCTGCGCCACCGCGATCTGAGCCACGATATGCGCGGCGGCGCCAAATCCGTAGATGCCGATATGTTGCGCATCCCCGGCCGAGCGCAGTGTCCGAAAGCCGATCAGCCCGGCGCAGAGAAGCGGCGCGGCATGCTCGTCGTCGTACGCTTCGGGAATGCGAAAACAATAGCCGGCATCGGCGACTACGTATTCGGCGTATCCACCGTCACGCGTATAGCCGTGAAACTGGGGAGCGTCGCAGAGGTTCTCCCGCCCGCTCAGGCAGAAGCGGCACTTGCCGCAGGTGTGTCCCAGCCACGGCACGCCGACCCGCTCGCCGATTGACAGTCCAACGACACCGGGGCCGAGCGCATCGACGCGCCCAACGATCTCATGGCCCGGGATCAGCGCGGGCTTGGGCGAGGAGAGGTCTCCATCCACGACATGCAGGTCGGTACGGCACACGCCGCACGCCGCCACATGCAGTCGCACTTCACCCGCTCCCGGGACTGGCACTTGCACCAGGCGGTCAGCAAGGATTGGGCTTCCGCCGTCGAAAACCATTGCGCGCATTGTGCCGTTCATGGCGCCTCCTTCGTCAGCTTTTCTAGAACAGGAGCCCGAACAGGTGCTTGAGCAATTCCTCGAGAGGCATCATGGTGAGCGCCAGCGGCACGATCGGAATCAGTACAGCCGCCGCAAGCTGCACGATGGCATCCCTGGTGACGGGCGCAATCCGCATGCCGCGTACCACCTCGAAACTGTTACCGAGATCGGCAAGTGATTGGATGTCGCCGCTGCCCACCAACGGTTCGTCGACTGGTCTGCACCCACGCAGCCATTTGTTGTCAAACTCGCGAACATAGCGTTCCGCCAGCGCTCCATACTCGTTCAGTCCCGTCCGCTTCGCCTGGGCAAGCTGCGGTGCGAATACCAGCAACGGGCCGACTACTATGCCCAGCAGAAATATCATCATTGCGCCAATTTCCATTTTGTAATCCGGTAGCACCGCCTGGAGGAAAAAGATGCGGTTGGCGAGATTTGACGCAAGCATGACCCCATGCGCGGCCAGCAGCAGCGCGAAAGCGTAGACGGTATTGGAAAGAAAGCCGAGACCGCCGACGCGATCCGGATGCGTTGGGATCAGGCTCAGCTTGATGCGCGAAACCTGCCAGAGAAAACGCATCCAGATGAATAGCCGGAAATACCAGCGCACCAGCAGGAACTGGAACAGTGGCAGGCTGACATAGCCATACCAGATGCCAGCAAGAGAGAGCTTTGAACCGCTGTCGGTGGGTGTTGAATACCACGTGGCCGTCTGGAGGCCGGTGTAATGACGCCAGACGATCACGATGCCGATTCCATAGACGACAGCGATCAACAGCAATTCGCCGACTACCGAGTTGCGGAGCCGGAATGCAGAGCCGAGCGCCTCGTCGAATTTGCTCATCGCGGCGTCGGGGACCAGATTCCGTTCGATGAATGCATGGCCGATGCCACGCAAGCGCCGGTGTACGACAAGTTCTGCCGCAACCAGCAAGGGCACTGCCACGAGAAACCGGAGATGGACCTCCATATCCATCAGGAACGGTACCGTCGTGGCCTTGCTGAATAAGTTTCCCTCGAAGGCAGACAACATCAGCAACGGCAACCAGGCGAAGAGCGAGATGCAGAGAATGCGTTGCCGCACGAGAAGCAATGCATCATCGGACAAATGGGCGCGACGCATCAATTGATAAAGTGGCCCACCGAGGACCAGGGAGAAGTTCTCCCGATTTCGCAGAATATCGTCACTGGAACCGGATGAGGCTTGCGTTCGCTCGGGTCCAAGACTTCGGCTGATGCTCATCGCGTTCTCCCGTTACTTGGGCTCATGCCCGCGTGATGACTCGATCGCGAAGACGACAAGCATCCCGCCCAGGATCGCGACGTTCTTCAGAATGTGGTTGAACTGATTCCAGGAATCAGCAAGATCGGCACGCCAGAAGCCGTGGAAGATCAGGGTGGTTGGGACCAGAAACACCGCAAGAAGCAGCGCTCCCCATTTCGCGTTCCAACCGGAAATCAGGCTGATGCCGCCCACGATCTCGATCGCCATGGCCAACACCAGCAAGAGACTTGGCATCGGCAGTTCAGCACTGGCAATCCATGCGGAGTATCCGGCGAAACTGCTCATCTTCATTAGCCCGGAAATCAGAAAAAGGGAGCCAAGCAGTGCGCGGCCGACGGAATACATGCGTGCAACTGTCGTTGGCGTAACAGAGATGGTGGCCGTGGTCATGGCAGTGCTCCGGGAGTCGATAGGGCAAGAAGGCGCGATGCCTGCGCAACGCTTTCCTTGTGCATTCAGCCTATGACTTCGGTTCCAGGCCCGGTTGTCATAGATCAACGAGCCGTGGACGGATGGTGCGGCGTGGATTGCTTCATGGAGAGCAACTTCTTCCGGCGTCCACTTGACGAAATAGCATCTTGTACCTTTTGCGCGACTTTGCCGGAGACGAAGATGCCGAGTGGCCGACGTCCTGATAGACATCGGCTGCAGGGCGTGGAACCGACCGGCGATGGTCGCATCGGACCCTGGAAGTCGGCAGCGCCGGCCACGCGTCCAACCAGTCCCCTTCAATGGCAACAGCATCGAACCCTACATCCGCTATCAGCGCTTGCGTGATCTGTCCACGATTCGGTAGAAGTCGGCGGTGCCGGGAGTGGCCTCACCGAGCAGACGGACTGTTTCTCCTGAGCGCAGAGGGCATAGGGGCTCCATAAGAGGCTTGCTGTCAGGCGGCCTCGGCGCGCGTTTCGTGCGCTGGCATGCGCTCGAGCAGCGTATCCAGCGTTGGCCGATCGACTACCTCCTTGTCAAGCAGCAATTGCGCCAGGGCGTCAAGCATCGGACGCTGGGCGAACAAGGTCTTGCGGGTCCGTTCGGCGGCCTCGGCCAGAATCAGGCGAACTTCTTCGTCAATGATTTGTGCCGTGCGCTCGCTGTACTCCCGGTCAGCCCGGGGCAGCGCGGGGCCGATCGGCATCAGGCTGCTGCCGGCGCGTTCATAGCAAGGCAGTCCAAGCGAATTGCTCATGCCGTACTGCGTCACCATCTGGCGGGCCATGTCGGTGGCACGCTCCAGGTCATTCTGGGCGCCGGTGGAGACATCGTCGAAGACAATCTCTTCGGCCATACGCCCGCCCAGCAACACATCAAGCCTGTCAAGCAGTTCGCTGCGCCGGAGCAGGTAGCGGTCCTCCGCCGGAGTCTGCTGTGTATAGCCGAGCGCGCCTACGCCACGCGGGATGATGGAGATGCGCGATACCCGGTCGGCATGCGCGCGGCTTTCCGCGAGCAGTGCGTGGCCTGCCTCGTGGTAGGCAATGGTCTGCTTTTCCAGCGCGATCATGACGCGATTGCGCTTTTCGAGGCCGCCGATGATGCGGTCGAGCGCCTCGTCGAAATCGGCCATTTCCACGGCGGCCTTGTTCTTGCGCGTGGCAAGCAAGGCCGCCTCGTTGACAAGGTTCGCGAGGTCCGCACCGGCGAAGCCGGGTGTGCGCGCGGCCAGGTCATGCAGAGCGACTTCAGGGGCGAGCGTGACATTGCGAGCATGGACGTGCAGGATCTGCTCGCGCCCCGCAAGGTCCGGGCGGTCAAGCACGATGTGGCGATCGAACCGGCCCGGCCGCAGGAGCGCTGCGTCAAGGATCTCCGGACGGTTGGTGGCGGCCATGATGATGACCCCTTTGTTGGTGTCGAAGCCGTCCATTTGCACGAGCAACTGGTTGAGCGTCTGTTCTCGCTCGTCCTGGCCGCCTGCCACGTTGAGGGTGCGGGTCTTTCCAAGCGCATCCAGCTCGTCGATGAAAATGATGCAGGGCGCCTTCTGTTCGGCCTGCGCAAACAGGTCCCTGACACGAGCAGCGCCAACACCGACAAACAGCTCGACAAACTCGGACCCGCTCATGCTGAAGAACGGCACACCGGCTTCGCCTGCAACCGCGCGCGCCAGCAACGTCTTGCCGGTGCCGGGGGCACCAAGCAGCAGCACCCCTTTGGGTATCTTGCCGCCTAGTCGTCGATAGCGTTGGGGCGACTTGAGGAAGTCGACCACTTCCATCAACTCTGCCTTGGCCTCGTCGATGCCGGCGACGTCAGCGAATGTGACGCCGGTCTGCTGCTGCAGATAGATCTTCGCCTTGCTCTTGCCAATTTCGAGCAAGCCGCCCCTGCCCCCGCCCATGCGCTTGATCACCAGGGTCCAGATTCCGAGGAAGACCAGCGCCGGTACGATCCACGAAAGGACTGCGCCAATCCACTTGCTGTCGGCTTCACCCGCGTACCGGACATGTGCGGCGTCCAGATCTGACAAAAGGTTGGGGTCATTGATGCGTACGGTAGTGAACGCGTGCTCGGCGCGTCCTGACTTCTGCAGCGCCGCGGCTTGGTCGCGGGGCAGAATGGCTTCCAGCCCGGCTGCGACGACAGTGCCGCTGATTTCGGTTTCTCCAACGCTGGCGGTGCGGACCTTTTCGGCTTTGAGCAGCGCCTTGAAGTCGCTGTAAGCCAGCGTCTGGATACTGGCGGCACCGATGTAGAACTGCAGAATCAGTATCGCTACGGTTGTGAGAATCAGGTACCAAAGCGAGAACTCGGTTTGCTGGCGTTCCATGGTTCGATTGGCGGTAGGGACTGACCTCGACAGGTTGCTGCTTCGTCAAACATAGTGCCGGCCACCGGGCCAGGGTTGATCGGCGTCAACGGCCGCGGAAAGGGCGGAACACGCCATGGCCATGCGTTGGGAAGCCCGGGATACCGGCCGCGCGGAATTTGCGATGACGACGGGCGAAGTTTCGGCCCCGCGAGTCCGCGCAAGCCGAGGTGCCTGGTGGACCTGCGCGAGCCCGCTTACGTGCTCGGCTGCACACATGTAGTGGAAAGCGGAGCCGAGTTGATACGAGAATCCTGATTTGCCGGCCGCGGCCCGGCAAGCGCGCTTCGACTGCGCGCGATCCCGCTGCGGAACTGGTAGCAGGTTGACGCTTGTCAACCCCACCTCCTCGAGGATGCCTAAATTTACCGTGAGCGAACGTTCTGGCCGGGCGCATGGCTCCGATCCAAAAAAGGATCTCCGCATGCACGAAACGTCCCGACTTCCACTGACCGACCGGCACCTGCTTCTTCTGCTGGTGGTGAACGAGCCCGGCAGAAGCACCGATCCGTTTCAAGCTCAGGATAAGGAGCGAGCATGAACTACAGCAGCATTCTGGTCCATCTGGATCGCAGCAGGCATACGACGACCCGGCTGGCGCTGGCGACCCAACTGGCGAGCTCCCATGATTGTCCGTTGATCGGCCTCCTGGGCAGCTTCATTCCCGATCCCGCATGGTTCTACCTGATGGACAACGCCGCCGACTATATAGAAAGGGACAGGCAGGGTCGCAAGCTGGTCGGGGAACGTATCCGGCACCAGTTCCAGGAAACGACAAAGTCTCTTGGCGCAGGCGTGGAATGGCGGGCAGCCGAGCACGATGTGCTTTCCACGGTGCTGCGCGAGTCGCGCGAGGCCGGCCTGATTGTCGCTGGCCAGTATGACGCCAATGGCGAAGAAGGCCCGCTTGCGGCCCAGGTTCTTGAGGCGTTGCTGCTGGAAAGCGGGCGGCCGGTAATCGTGGTGCCGTGTGACGGGCAGTTCGAGACAACAGGAGCGCGGGTGATGGTGGCATGGAATGGCAGCCGTGAAGCGGCACGGGCCCTGCATGACGCGCTGCCGCTCATTGGCGGAGCGGCGGCACGCATACTGTGTGCCCCGACTGCTGCCAAGGAAGCACGTACGGACGCCACGCCGGTCGCCCATGCGGTGCGGGTCCTGGAGCGACACGGCGTGACGGTGGAGGTCGAGCACGGGCCGGGCGGTTCGGACCTGACTATCGGTGAATTGCTGTTGTCCCGTGCCGCCGACTTCGATGCCGACCTGATCGTGATGGGTGCCTACGGCCATGGGCGCATGCGGGAGCTTGTGCTTGGCGGCGTCACGCGCACATTGCTGTCGTCCATGACGGTGCCCGTATTGTTCTCGCATTGAGATTCGGATCGGCACGGCGGTGCCGAAACGTGGATCGCGGATGTCCCGGTGACGGCGCCCTTCGGTTCAGTCATGCAGAAGGAGAAGGCAAATGTACACAAGGATTCTGGTGGCGATAGACGGGAGTCGCTGCAGCGATCTCGGCCTGGACGAAGCCATTGGTCTGGCCGCGGCGAGCGGTGCGGAGCTTGACATCGTGCATATCGTCGACGGCGGATACGAAGAGCCGGACGTGCGTGCGGGGCTGGTCCGTGCAGGGCACCGGCTTCTGGCCGAGGCGCAGGCGAAGGCGGCGTCGAAGCAAGTGCGCAGCCAGGCAATCCTGGCCGACCAGATCCTCGCGCTTGGCGATCTCGGCAAACAGGTCCAGCAGATTGCGGAAGAGCGTGGCGCCCAGATCGTGGTAGCCGGTACGCATGGCCGCTCGGGTATCGGTCGTGCATTGATGGGAAGCGTCGCGGAAAGCCTCCTGCGCCACGGCAGCTTGCCCGTATTGCTGGTCAAGGCAGGCGGGCATGGCGGTGCGGCGTCCTGATTCCGGTTCGGGCGCCTCGGGCGCCCACGACCGGCGCCGCGGACGCGTTGCGCCGCGCATGCAGGCGGCTACGACGAAAGCATCCATGGCGCCGCCCCGGGCCAGCGCAACCAGTACGGCCGATGCGATGGGTGTGCTACCGGCAAGGGACGAAGACCGGGGCGCGGCGCTGGATGTGGTGGACCGTGTCTCCGAGATGTGCTTTGGCTTGTTCATGGCCCTGACATTTGTCGGCGCGGTCTCGTCGGCGAGTGCCGGCGTGGGCGCGAGCAGGACCATGCTGCATGCCGCGCTGGGCTGCAACCTGGCGTGGGGGCTCGTGGATGCGGTCATGTATCTCGTCCGTACCATCGCCGGAAGAGGGCAGCGGCTCACGCTCGCCATGGCCATCAAGCATGCGCACGACCGGCCGACCGCCATCCGCCTTATTCGCGACGCGCTTCCGCCCGGCATGAAGACACTGGCCACAGACGCGGAGCTGGAGGCCATTCGCGCGAGACTTGCCGCTGCGGGCTTGCCGGCGCGCCCGCGCCTGCATTGGGCCGATCTGCGTGGTGCCGTGCACATCTTCTGCATCGTGGTCTTGAGCACGTTTCCCGTGGCACTGCCTTTCGTGCTGATGAGCGATGTGCCGGGTGCGTTGCTGGTCTCGCGTGTGTTGACGCTTGGCATGCTGTTTCTCGGCGGCGCGGCGCTTGGTCACTACGCGGGGTTCGGGGCCATGCCGGCCGGATTGGGCATGACGGCTCTGGGTGTGGCCCTGACCATGGCGGTCATCGCGCTGGGCGGTTGACTGTGCGGATCCGCCCGCTGCTGGCAGCCATGTTTGCCGCGGGAGCGGCACAGGCCCAGACCCCAGGCCCGCCTGCCGGGCCGGCTACCGGTTTGGACACACCTGACCCGTGGAGCTTCTCGGCAGCGGCCTACTGGAACTTGCCCCGCCAGGGCGCGAGCTACGCCAGCGGCATTTTCAGCGCAGACCACGGCCAGCTTCACCTCGAGGCGAGAGCCAACTATGAAGCCATGCATTCGCAGTCGGCATTCATCGGCTGGACGTTCTCGGGAGGCGAAAAAATTCGTGTCAGCGCCACGCCCATTATCGGCGCGGTCGCCGGGGAGGCGCACGGCCCTATCGCCGGCCTCGAGGCGAGCGTAGGCGCGGGCAGGCTCGACTATTACCTGGAAGCGGAGTACCTGCCTGCCCGCGCCGGCCGGGCCGGCTACCTCTATGCCTGGAGTGAGCTGGGCTATCGACCTGTCGAGTGGGTACGGCTCGGCGTCGTCATGCAGCGTACGCGGGTCTATGGTGGGGACAGGGACATCCGGCCCGGAGGCCTCCTCCAGTTCACGGTGCGGAACTGTACCGCGGGCGTCTACTGGTTCAATCCCGGTGCCGAGGCTCAGGTCGTGATGCTCTCGCTCGGGTTCCGCTTCTAGCGCGCTTTTCCGGCTTGCGCTGCGTCAATGGACGCCCTCTGCGCTCTCCTACGCTATCTCAAGACCCATTTCATCCGGAGGGGGATGTCCTTCTCGCCATGCGTGCACCGGCGTTCCGCAATGCAAGCTGCCTGAAACAGGCAACCAGCCGGACGGAAGTCCGCTTCGCGGCGCTCGTGCATGCCGTGGCGATAGCATCAGTCTGGGTGCTCTCGGGGTGTACATCGTTGGGACCCACCACCATCGTCGCCGACCGTTTTGACTACAGCGCGGCCATTGCCGATTCATGGAAGCAGCAGACGCTGCTCAACATCGTCAAGCTACGCTACATGGATCTCCCCGTGTTCGTGGATGTTGCCTCCGTAGTCAGCGGCTATTCGCTTCAGGCGGGGGTGTCGGTCAACGGTACGCTGTCTTCCGCACGCGCGGTTCAGGGGGATTTCATCGCGGCGGGCGTGCAGGGTGTCTATACGGACCGTCCGACGATCACTTACACGCCGGCAACGGGGCAGCGCTTTGTGCGCGGACTGATGGAGCCGATTGATCCGCGCAACATCTTCTTCATGCTGCAAAGCGGCTATGCCGCCGATTTCCTGCTTGGCATGACAGTTGAGTCGCTCAATGGCGTGCGTAATCGTTCCACCGCCACCGGCATGATGCGGGAGGCCGATCCCGAATTTGTGCGCGCCATCTCGTTGATGCGCGAGGTACAGGCCGCCGGCGCCTTCGCGATGCGTGTCGAAGAAGACAAGACTCGGGGATCCATGGCTGTCCTCTTCTTCCGCAGGGAAGACATGCCTGCTGGCGTGATCGAGAAGGTGGACGAGATTCGCCGGCTGCTTAAGCTGCCCGCCGACCGGCAACGTTTCGTGCTCAGGTACTCGCCGGCTCGTGGCGCGGAGGACGAGCTGTCGGTCAACAGCCGGTCCATGTTGCAGATCATGCTTGCGTTGTCCAGCTACATGGACGTGCCGGACGAGCATCTGGCCGAGCGGAGCGCGTTGCCAGGCGTTGCGCGGACGTCAGCGGCGGCCGAGGACGAAACCGTTCGGATTCGTTGCGGCAAGGCCAGGCCCGAGGATGCCTATGTGGCGGTGCGCTATCGCGACTACTGGTTCTGGATCGATCAAGGCGACCTGCGTACCAAGCGCGCGCTCAATGCCGTCATGCTGTTCTTCACGCTGGTGGATACGGGCAGCAAAGAAGCCATGCCGCTGATCACGATTCCCGCCCAGTAGAGCCTTGCGCGAGATGCATTTGCGGACGGTTGCAGGAAGCAATTTTACGGTGAGCAAATCATGGATACCACCATCAAAGACTACCCCGTGCTGGTTTTCGTCGTCACGTTCACCGTGCTATGGCTCGCCGAAAGGATCGGCGCCAAGGCGATTCGCGGACCCAGGAGTCCCTCCGCGGATGCACGGCAGGACGTAGGCGTGATTCAGGCCGCCGTTCTCACGCTGCTCGGGCTACTGATCGGCTTCTGCTTTGCCATGGCGGTCAGCCGCTACGACCAGCGCAAACTCTACGAAGAAGCAGAGGCCAATGCCATCGGTACGGAATATGTCCGCGCGGGACTGTTGCCGGTGGCCGATGCGGAGCCCGTGCGAGCGCTGCTTCGCGAGTACCTTCGGTGTCGGCTGGACTTCTATACGAACCATGATGCCGCCAGTCTGAAGAAGAACGACGCTGCGACAGCAGCCTTGCAAACCAGGCTTTGGGCGGTTGTAGAACGCAATGCCGCAGCCAATCCGAACGTCATCGTGGGGCTGGCGGTGGCGGGGATGAATGAGGTGCTGAACGCGGAGGGCTATACCCAGTCATCGTGGTGGAACCGGATCCCCAGCTCCGCCTGGATGCTGATGCTTGTCGTGGCGGTGTGCAGCAACGCTCTGGTTGGATACGGCCTGCGCAAGGCGGATTCGGCGGGCTACCTGCTGCTGGTCTTGCCCATGGTGGTTGGCGTGTCTTTCGCGCTGATTGCCGATATCGACAGCCCACGCGGCGGCCTGATCCGCGTGGAGCCGTACAACCTCATGCGTCTGGCGACGTCAGTCCATGCGGGGTCCGCAAGCGGCATTGCTCCCGCTGAAATGCGTGGCGCGGAGGGCTGGGGCGGTTCACTGAACAAATAGCCGCTTTGAGACTTGAATTCCGGAGAAGCGGGTTCACGTTATTAACGGAAGCGCCGACTCGGTCAATCAGCCAGAGTATTCGTCCACCATTCGCAAGGGCGTGCGCAGGCGCCGCGCGACCTCGATTCGAGAGGCCATCATGCTTAACAAAACCATTCCGACCCTGATCATTGCCGGGCTGGCAGCATTCGGTGTGACGCAAGCAGCCAATGCGCAGAAGAACTACACGGACGGCGGCGATCTGTACGGGGGCAGCCACGCGGCGAAGAAGGTATCCCCAAATTCGGGCGCGGCGAAGTCCGGCAAGTTCGACCCGTACACCGATGGAGCAAAGCAGTCGACGGGCTCCAGCCTGAACGCTTCCGAGAAGCGTTTCGATCCGTATTCCGAAGGCGCCAAAGCCGGCAAATACGATCCATACACCGATGGGGCAAAGACGGGGAAATTTGATCCTTATACGGATGGCGCGAAGACCTCTGGTGACAAGGCTCAGTAAGCCGGATCAGGAAAAAGTAAAACGGTCCGCATCTTGCGGGCCGTTTTACTATGGTTTTCGATCGTGCGTCGCTTTCATGGCCACCGCACGGCACGACATGCGTCCAACTTGATCCAGCCCAAGCTCGGGTGCGTGGCCCGGACTACTGTTGAAACAGGCGTGTTGCTGCTAACGCTGGCTCGGTGGGGAGCGCTGAAGAAGAGTCGGCCTCGACGGAAGGCCGACACGATTCGCCGACTTGGACCTGACCGTTAACCCACGCCCCGACCCAACCCAACCCAACCCAGCATAGAGGCCATAACCATGATCCGAAAGATTATCCCCATCCTGGCTGCAGCGTCGTTGAGCGCTCTTGGCGCGCAAAGCGTCCTTGCGCAAAAGAACTACACCGACGGTGGTGACCTGTATGGCGGAAGCCACGCTCCGAAGCCGAAAAGCGAAGACCAGGCGAAGTCCGGCAAGTTAGATTCCAACACCGAAGGGGTGAAGCAGTCCACCAAGGCCGGCCTGGCGGGCAATGGAGCAATGCCGGACGCCAACACCAGCAGCGCCAGATCCGGCAAGTTCGACCCCTACAGCGAAGGCGCGAAATCCGGCAAGTTTGATCCCTATACCGATGGCGCGAAGAAGGCAGCCGCGGAGAAAGGGCGCTAAGTCACCGAAGCGGGGCCGGTCTTGCTGCCTGTTGGCCGGCTCTCAATCGCCAATTTGACTACAGCAGAAAGGTCACCAATGTACCGTCGCATTTTGGTAGCCCTCGATGGCGGCGCTGCGTCCGAGGCAGCCCTGGAGCAGGCCATCCTGATTGCGCGAGCCTCGAACGCCGACGTCGAAGTCATCTATGTGCTCGACAACAACGGCCCGTTCCTGGATGTGACCAATGCGGATCCAGTTCGAATGGCGGAGAACCTGTCCACGGCGGGAGAAGGCGTGCTAGCGGCAGCCGCCACCCGCTTGGATCGGGCCGGAGTCAGGTTCACGACCACCTTCCTGTCAGGTAAGTCCGGCATTCAGCAGGACGTCGCCGAAGCGATAACGGCGGAAGCCGATGCGTGGGCGGCTGACCTGATCGCGATGGGAAACAATGGACACCACGGTGTTTCTCATCCGCGCATGGGGGAGATCGCCCGCAAGGTCAGGGCGCGGACCACCCAGCCACTTTTGCTTGCACGAGCACCAGCCGACGGCGGCCGGGCGCCGACGTGAGACGACGCGCCGCCGCGCCATGGGGTTGCGGCGGTGCACCTGACCTGTTGTCGGCGGCCTTCTCCGTCCGGCTTGGTCGTCAATCTGCCTCCAGCTTCGCCTCGATACGCCCTTCGCGAATCGCAGCGACGAAGGCGCGGAAATCGCTTCGGTTCTGCGAACAGTATTCCGTGGCGAACTCGCAGATCGCATCATCGAAGGCCTGGCCCGAGCCCATGTAGCCAGCCATCATGGCGGCGTCCCCAGAGCGCGCGTGGGCGCGCGCAAGCGCGTGCGCGCACATGCGGCCATATTGTCTGAGCATACCCGTATCCCAGTCTTCGATCACTGCGGAGAGCTTCATGTCGCGCAACTGGCGCACATAGAAGTCGCGTCCGTTTTCCCCGCGTGTCCAGCCCAAGAATACGTCGCTCGCCGCCTGCATGAGACGCTGGCCGGCGATCACGCGCTCGCCATGGTTGGCATGCAGGCTCTTGCCCGCGTAGGGCTCCAGCACGGAAGCGCGCGCTTCCTTCACCTGCAGGAACAAAGGGTCGTTGTCCGCGGCCATGAACAATCCCACGCCGCACATGGTGCCGACGCTGCCGACACCAACGACCTTGATGGCCATGTCGAAGAAGTGGAAACGATCGAACAGCACACGGACATGCTCAGCGAGGCTGCTGCGATAAGAAGCAATGGCTTGTGCGTAATCCGAGCCCATGCCGGGCGCCAGTTCTTCGGTTGGATGAAAGATCAAGGGAGCCTCATCCTTGATCCTCGGCTGCTGTCCTTCTTCCGACACCAGTTTGGGATAAAGATAGTCGGGAACCGTCTTGCGTCGTTCCGCTTCGATTCGCTGCGCCAGGCGCTTGCGCGCCGCGGCGACGATCTCGGGATCGCCGCTGCGGTCTTCATACTTCTGCAGATCGATTCGGTCGTACCATACGTCGAGAGCGCGCATCCATCCGTAGTTGAACATGCGTTCGCGGTACTCGCGCACGACATCGGTGACTACGCGCGCGGCATCGCTCTTGGGCAGCGCGAGATGCTCGGCCGCAATCGCCAGACTGGCCGCCAGTCTCTTGAGGTCCCACTCGAATGGGGCCGGCAAGGTTTCGTCGAGGTCGTTGATGTCGAAGATGATGTTTCGTTCGGGCGTTGCAAATCCGCCGAAGTTCATCAGGTGGGCGTCTCCGCATGCCTGCACGCGGATGCCGCTGGACGGCGCGGTAGCAAGATCGGCCGCCATGAGCGAAGCCGATCCGCGGTAGAACGCAAACGGGGATGCCGCCATTCGGCCGTATCGGATTGGAACCAGGTCCAGGATCCGCCCGGCGTTGGATTCATTCAGCAGTTTGATCGGATCGGGTCGATCTTCCGGTGCTTGCCAGCCGGATTGCGAACCGCGAGGGACAGTATCGCGTAGCGCTCGTCCCTTTGCTGCGCGCTCGTCGGCAGTCAGGTAGTGCGTGGGTTCCCGACGCGCGGCGGCCAGGTGCTGGAGTCTTTCTGGTTTATTCATGACGCTTTCCTTCTTTAACGCCGGCGCCCGCCATGCGGGGCCCGCGGACTCTCCCGCGCGCGCACGCGCGGCCCGCAACGATGCGCGCTACGTTCCTGCCAACGCTGTAGCCCTTGCGACGGGAGTTTCTTGCGCGGTGGATGCGCGGAACTCATCGATCACTTCCGCAACCGAGATGCGACGTCCGAAGTACCCCACACGCTCTTCCAATCCCTCCGCGCGCAGCATGTCTCTCACTACAGCGTGCGCTGCGACCAGCCGCAACCCAATGCCGGCCGCTTGCAGTTCCTTTTGCAGGGTCGCCAGCATGCGGGCGCCTGCCAGGTCGACCACGGGACAAACCGAGAGGTCCCAGACCACCAGCCGCAGCGGCAGCGCGGCGCTGCGAATCGCCTGCCACACGACCGAGCGGACATGTTCGACGTTGAAGTACAGCAGCGACGATTCCGCACGGAATATCAGCACCTGCGGAATGGCTTCATTGTCCGGGTTGCGCTCCATGTCGGAAAAACTGCGCGTTCCCGGAATCCGCCCAAGTAGCGCGACATGCGGGTGTGCCGCTCGCCGGATAATCATCAGCATCGACACGAGCACGGCCACAATGACGCCTTTCAGGATGCCGAGCAGCAGGACAGCCACGAACGCAACCATCGAGACGATGAACTCGAAGCGGCTCACGCGCCATACATGGCGAAGCTCGCGGATATCCACCAGGCCTTTGACCGCGACCAGCACGATGGCGGCCAGCACCACGTTGGGCAGATTGGCAAGCAGGCCGGTAAGGAACATCAGGCAAAGTGCAATCGTTGCCGACGCGAATAACAGCGCCAGCGGTGTCCTTGCCCCGGCCTTGTCGTTGACCGAAGACTGCGACAATCCACCCGCAACGGGATAACCCTGGAACAGGCCGGCCGCCAGATTCGCCGCGCCAAGACCGAGCAGTTCCTGCCGCGCATCGACCTCATCCCCATGCGCCTGCGCAAGCGCGCGCGCAGCCGACACGCTCTCGACGTACGAGAGCAGCAGGCAGGCGAAGGCAAGGGGAATGACCCCGTCCACATCGCTTGGCCGCAGGCCTGGCCAGCGCAGTTCGGGCAGGCCTTGCGGCAGCGCGCCAACGACTTTGAAGCCCAGCCCTCCGAGCGGCGTCAGCGTCAGCAGCATGATCGAAGCCACGACAACGAGCAGCGCGACCGGACGCCCCGGCAGGAACTTCTCGCCAAGCAGCAGCACGGCAATCGCCGCTACGCCAAAGCCGAACACCGAGAGGTTGGTCAGCGGTAGTTGCTGCGCAAGGATGGCAATGCGCTCGAAGAAGAACTCTCCGCCGCCCTTGACGCCGAACAGCTTCGGCAACTGGGTCAGGGCGATCGTCAGTGCCGCGCCGGCCTTGAACCCGAGCAGGATTGTTTCACTGATGAAGTTGACCAGCGAACTCAGCCGGAAGAGCCATGCAAGGACGCACATGGCAGCAATCAGCAGTGCCGTCAGCGCGGCAATCGAAGCCCAGCGGGCGGGATCCCCCTGTGCCATGCCAGCGATGGTGACGCCGACCAGCATCGAGATGGCCGAGGTGGGGCCGATTGCGAGCTGCCGCGATGAGCCGAACAAGGCGTAGGCCAACCCTCCGGCCAGATAGCAGTAGATCCCGTACTGCGGGGGCACCCCTGCCAGCGACGCATACGCCAGCGATACCGGAATGCCATAGGCCGCCAATGTGACCCCGGCGACGGCGTCATGTCGCAGCCATTCGCTCCGGTAATGAAGCAGCCACTGCGCGGGCGGGAACCAGGCCTGCCAACTGCGTGCAGCGGCGCCGCGCTGCGTGTCGGGCAAGGGCGAATCTTCCATGGCGGTACCTCCAGCAATGCGATGTGTTCTCAAAATTCGGACCTGTCACGACTCTTTCACAGCCGATGCTTCCTGTGCCACGAGGGATCCCTTTCCACTGGCGGCAAGTCGAGGCGAGTAGTCGCCCATGGGTTGAACCAGATCTGCATGGATCCGGGCAGGAACCGGATCGAGGATCCGGCTTTTCGCGTCGATCAGCAGGGAGCTGCGCGCCTGCATGACGGTATCTTCGAATCTCGAGGCGGCTTCACGCAGGAGGTCCAGGTCGACGCGGCTTGGCGTGGAGGCTGACTGAAGCATCTCGATCTCGCTGTAGATGAGTCGCCCCAGATCTCGGGCCAGCTCAGGTTCCAGCAGCCCTTGCGATGTCGCATGGACTAGGTGGTACAACAGACCGACAAGTCCTGGCGCCGTTGACACAGGTTTTGACCGTAGCGTCTTCCTAGTGATGGGCATCGTGGTTTCCTCCGGTCAGGGAAGCATGGGATCGGACGTTTGGAGCGGCCTTGTAAAATCCATGATGACGAGTGGCACTCCGCGCCGGGACATCGCTTCGCAATGAAGTCATTCAAACGACAAGGCTGGCCAGGTCGGGCCACCACAGCATGCGCGCAGCGGCGCCATGCCGGGGCACTCGAAGGACCGTGTCGACCACTTTGCCATCATATTCGGCGACCAGGCGATAGCGACCGGGCGTTAGCCGGAGCAAGAGGAACGGACCGTCGGCATACGCCTGGAATACGAGCGTGCCATTGGCGCTGTAGATATTCGCTTTCACTCCGGCGATCCATGCCCGCTGCTTGCCGGCAAAAGCCAGGCAGAGGTTGTAGAGGCCGGCGACGTCGCGCATGTCGATGGACTGCGCCGGATCCGCGCTCCCACTGAAGTAAGCGACGCCGTTGCCATTTGTTGGCGGCGCATATGCATGGCGGTTTGCAGAATCGGAATCGCCCGGTGCCGGCGCCGACTGACGCCCCGCATTCTGCCGCTTGAGCGCGGCGCAGGCGCCGACGCCAACGGGCATCTGCGCTTGACGCGCGCCGCGGCCCGCACCATCCATACTGCCCTCATGCCCGATCCGTGCCACCTGTTGCGCATATCTTGCCGGCAATGGGATCGAGGCGGCCGAAGGTCCTGCACCGTATGCCGCACGGCAAATTGCCAGACACAGGAGGATCAGTGTCGAACCGCGGGCCAGCACAGTGCACGCTCGTTCCAAGGTGCCTTGCCGGCAAGTGGGGACGGCGGGGGCAGCGGAATGCGTCAGATCCTGTTCGGCAGGAATGTCAGGGACCACCCGCGATTTGTCGGGGAATCCGACGTGCGCACGTGGTGACCAATGCGGTTCGATGGGCATGGCGATCGGTGAGCCAGCATTGGCCCTAAGCGGAGAACCTGAAATGGCCGCTATGCAGGACGATGTTATGGGCGCCAGTCATCTCGAACACGCCCCGCGCGACGTTCTCGATGGCACCGCGATGCGCCGAAAATGCGGATGCCAGGTCTTCATAAAGATACGATCGAGCACCGAAATGGTCCTCCAATGCTTCCGCCGTCACTTCGAATGTCGCGGCCGCGCCATCGATCTGCGCCGGGCACTGCAGGCTTGGGCCGGCCGGGCAATACGCCGGTACGGACTCGGGAAAGAGAATCTGGCTCATGGGGGCAATCCTGCTCAAGGGCGATGGATCCTGGGCGCTCAGTGTGTTGCGCAAGCGGATGGAAGCGGATATCTGAAGGCTAGATGCCGCGGCAGAGCAGGACTTGACGCGTATCAAGCCGGACGGGCATCACGGTTCGGTGGCGGCCACCATCGCGAGTCTTGACGTGCGACAACTGCGCGGATGCGCTGCGACCTACATTGCAGATGCTGACGTATCACACCGCGCAACGGAGGTTGCTCATGGACTATGCCACCATCCTGGTTCACCTGGATGCCAGCCGCCGCATGCACCAGCGGCTGCACGTCGCCATCAGGCTGGCGCAGGACTTTCATGCAACGCTGGTCGGATTGCTTGCGATCGGCCATGCCGATCCCAGTTCCATTCGCTATCTGGTCGATGGGGACCGCTACCTTGATTCCTATCGTGAATGGCACAAGCACATCGGCGAAGTGGCACGCCATGCATTCTTTGGCGCGACGGACGAACTGCTGATCCCGACCGAATGGCATGCGCCGGAGGGCGCTGCGGCGGACAGCGTGGTCGCGCAGGCCCACAGGGGCGACCTGCTTGTACTAGGGCAGCACAATCCTGATGACAAGGATGCCTTCGCTGGACATCACTTCGTCGAATCCGTGGTGCTGCAATGCGGCCGCCCGGTGCTGGTCGTGCCCTATGCAGGGGTGTTTCCGCATCCGGGGAAGAATGTCCTTGTCGCATGGAATGGGAGCCGCGAGGCCGCGCGAGCCATTTACGATGCGCTGCCATTCCTGCGGCGTGCGAAGACTGTCGACGTGGTCTCATGGAACCAGCCGGACACGGCGCTCAACCCATGGCTTTCGCCGCCGCGCTATGCGATCGAATGGCTGGCCCGGCATCAAGTGCAGGCCAAGCTTCACGACCTCACTGTTGCAAGCGGTGACGATATAGGTCAGATGCTGTTGTCGTTCGCCGCGGATCAAGGGGCGGACCTGATTGTCATGGGGGCCTACGGACATGGCCGGATGCGCGAACTGGTGCTCGGCGGCGTAACACGGACGCTCCTCGAGTCGATGACCGTGCCGGTGCTGCTTTCGCATTGATGGCTTGATGGGGATGAACATGGCCCTGACTACTCATTCATTCCTGCGATTGCAGGGGGCTGCCCGGCATCTGATGATGTGGAGCGCCGTGTTGTCCTGTTGTGCCTGCACGTCGATACCGAATTTCTTGCGGCCGCCAACGCCACGTGCGTCGGTATCGACAGCGGTGCAGGCCATGCGTGCGTGCGGGGACACTGAGCACTGGAGGTCCTGCGTGTTGCGCGCGAGGTTCGTTGGATAGAGGGTTGCCTGGGAGGGGTTCATGGACTACAGAACAGTGCTGGTCGCGCTCGGCACGGAGGCCGGATGCGAAGCGCGGGTGCGGATGGCAGCGGAACTCGCGGCGCGGTTTGGCGGACACGTGGTCGGTGTCAGTGCCACCGGCATACGCATGGACCCGCTCTTTCGCGCCGGAGACGACGCTGCACGTTTCGCGGAAGATGCACGCCGCAGGCGCCTGCTGCAAACGGCGGAATCTGGCGAGCTGCTCGGTGACACCGTCAGCCAGACGGCATATGGCACGCCATTTACTCACCATGTAGTCGAAGACGAGCTGGGCTGGGTGCTGGCGCAGGAAGGGCGCGTTGCCGACATCATTGTCCTGGGCGGCTTGCTGCCTGCCGGAGATGGCACGAGTCAGCGCACCGCGGAGTATGTACTGCTGAACGCGGGCCGGCCGGTTCTGCTGGTGCCGCCCCATGCCGTGCCGTTGCATGGTGTTCACGTAGTCATCGCATGGGATGGAAGCCGTGAAGCGGCCCGAGCCGTGGCGGACGCCATGCCGTTGCTGCTTTGTGCGACCAAGGTAACGATTCTTGCGGTCTGGGACGAGAAGGGAAGCCCCGACGCCAACAGTGAACCGGTGGCGGGCTTGCGCCAGTACCTGAGGCGACATGGCGTCATTGCCGCCGTGCGTACGGAGCAGACTTCCGGAGATGTCGCAACCGTGGTGCTTGAAAGCGTGTCCGTGCTGGGTGCCGGCATGCTTGTCGCCGGCGGCTATGGGCACTCGCGTGTGCGCGAACTGATACTTGGCGGCACGACCAGGACTCTGATGCACGCGTGCCCGGTCCCGCTGCTGTTGTCTCATTGATCAGGAGCCATGCATGGAACTGCAATTCCTGGGGGCCACGGATTCAGTCACCGGCTCGAAATACATGCTCGACACCGGCCACAGCCGTGTCATGGTCGACTGCGGTCTGTTTCAAGGCTTCAAGTCATTGCGATTGCGGAACTGGGATCCATTGCCGGTTGACCCGGCCACCCTGGATGCCGTCATCCTGACCCATGCGCATATCGACCACAGCGGCTATCTGCCGCTGCTGGTGCGCAACGGCTTCCGCGGGACCGTATTCTGCACCATGGGCACCGCGCAGCTTTGCGGCATTTTGTTGCCGGACAGCGCGGCGCTGGCGGAGGAGGACGCTGAGTATGCGAATCGTAAACGCTTCTCGCGCCACCGCCCCGCTTTGCCGCTCTATACCAGCGCTGACGCGGGACGTGCGCTGCGCCGCCTGGAACCGAAGCCTTTCGGCACGCGGTTCTCGCTGACGCCCGACATCGAAGCCGAGTTTCACCACGCCGGGCACATCATCGGCGCCGCGGCGGTGACGTTGCTTGCCGGGGGCCAGCGCATCGTGTTCTCGGGCGACCTCGGGCGGCAGAACGATATTCTCATGCGGCCGCCCGAATTTATCCGCCAGGCCGATTGCCTGCTGGTCGAGTCCACCTATGGCAACCGCATTCACCCGGACGAAGATCCGCTCGATGCAGTCGCTGAGGTTGTCGGCAGCACGCTCGGCCGTGGCGGCAGCTTGATCATTCCGGCCTTTGCGGTCGGACGCACGCAGGCATTGCTGTATTGCCTGCATCGCTTGCTCGAAGAGCGGCGTATGCCCGATATCCCGATCTACCTCAACAGTCCGATGGCCATCGACGCGACACAGATCTTTGCCCTGCATCCCGATGAACTGCGGATCGACCGGGCCGCATGCGCAGCCGCGTGCGGACTGCCGATTCCGGTGCAGAGCATGGAGCAATCGGTCTGGCTTAACCGGGATCACGCGCCGAAGATCATTCTTGCAGGCAGCGGCATGGCTACGGGCGGACGTGTGGTGCATCACCTTGCCAGCTTCGGCACGGATCCGCGTTGCACTATTCTGCTATCCGGTTTCCAGGCACCGGGTACGCGCGGGGCGGCGCTTGCGGGCGGGCTACGCGAGCTGCGCATCCATGGGAAGGACGTGGCGATTCGCGCTGCGGTCGAACAGATCCATGGCTTGTCGGCCCATGCCGATGCTAACGAACTGATGACGTGGCTCAATGGGTTCCAGACGCAGCCCAGGCGCATATTCATCGTGCATGGCGAACCGGAAGCCAGTGATGCCATGCGCCAGCGCGTGGAGCGCGGGCTGGGATGGCAGGTGACGATGCCGGAGTATAGAAAGACTTATCGTCTGGACTAAAACAGGCCAAGGGCCGGCCGATGCCAGTTCAGGCACCGGCACTGGCGATCACCGCTCATGCACGTACTTGCCTGGTGCATCGCACAGGGCATGCGGAGCCGGATCGCGTGCGCGGCACTGCTCGGACGACGCACTGGCAAGCCAGTCGCTCCATGCGGACCACCATGAGCCAGCGTGGTGCCCTGCCTCGGCAAGGAACCGTTCCGGGCTGAGGTACGGAGCGCCGGGCACACGCGTCGAGATGCGGAACCGTCGCCGCGGATGGTCTGGTTCGGAGACGATGCCCGCGTTGTGCCCGCCTGACGTGAGCACGAACGTCAGGGCCGTCCGTGCGAACAAGTGGAGCTTATAGACCGAGCGCCACGGCGATACGTGGTCGTGCTCGGTCCCGACCATGAAGATTGGCCGGTTCAGGTCCGACAGCGCGACAGGGCGGCCGCCGACACACAGCTTTCCTTCGGCCAGCTCATTTGACAGGAACAGCTTGTGCAGGCAATCCGAATGCAGGCGGTGGGGCAGGCGGGTGGTATCCCGGTTCCACGAAATGAGGTCATTGGCGCGCAGGCGCTTTCCCAGCAGGTATTCGCTCATCATGCGCGACCAGACCAAATCACGGGAGTTGAGCATCTGAAATGCCGAGGTCATCTGGGGCCCATCGAGATAGCCCTGGCTCCACATCAGGGCGTCCAGCGTGTCCACGGCGCTCTTGTCGATGAACAAGCCCAGTTCGCCGGGTTCGGTGAAGTCGGTCTCGGTGGCGAATAGCGTGATCGTCGCGAGCGGTTCGCCGTCAGCATCGCGCGCGAGCTTTGCCGCGCAGATCGCCAGCAGGGTCCCGCCCAGGCAGTACCCCGCCATGTGGACGCTGGCGCCGTCGCAGCGAGCCTGCGCAACGTAGAGGGCGGCAAGAATGCCGTCATGCAGATAGTCCTGCAAGCCTTGGTCGCGAGCGTCCTCCCCGGGGTTCTTCCACGAAATCATGAAGACCGTGTGCCCGCGGCTGACAAGGTAGCGGACCAGCGAGTCTTGCGGCTGCAAGTCCAGGATGTAGTATTTCATGATCCATGATGGCACGATCAACACGGGCTCCCGCCACACCTGCGCGCTGGTGGGGGCGTACTGGATCAGCTCGAGCAGCGCATTGCGGAACACAACCTTGCCAGGGGTGACCGCGACATCCTTGCCCGGCAGGTAGGCCAACGCGGGCGGCCGGGCAGCGGTACCTGGCAGGTTGCCGACCACATCGGCGAAATCTTCGGCCCAGTGCCGAAGACCTTGTATGAAATTCGTGCCCCGGGTGCGTTGCGCCTCGCGAATGACGGCGGGGTTCATCCACCAGACATTGCCCGGCGAGCACATGTCGATCCACTGCCGCGCGCAGAACGCCGCCAGACGCTCGTGGTGGCGAGACAAGCCGTTCACGCCGCTGGTCAGCGACTGCCAGAATGCTTCATTACGGAGGAAGCTGTCGCGCCAGCCGCGGAAGGGCCAGGCCTCCCAGCCGTTGTCCGCGAAGCGCGAATCGGTCGGTGTCATGGCGGGCGGCGAATCGGCGAACGGCAGCCAGCTAACGGCATCCGCCAGGCACTGACGTCCTGCCTCGACCACCGCATGGGTGACCTTGCCCGGCGCAATCGCCGACTGGAGCAGCCAGTCCGTACCCGCCAGGCCAAGCGAAATCAGCGATACGCCGCCGGTGACGCGTGCCAGTGCTGCGCGGACCTGTCGGTCGAAGTCCCGGTATGCCGGCTCATCCGAAGCCGTTGGGCATTCCGCCGCTGTTCCCCCGGGGATAGTTGTCAGGAACGCTTCCTTGGGTTTCATTGAAGGTGCTGTCCGCCGTTGATCGGGAAGTTTGCGCCCGTGACAAAGGCGCTCTCCGGTGAGCACAGGTAAGAAATCAGCGCCGCCACTTCTTCAGGCTGGCCGAGCCGGCCCATCGGAATCTGGGGAAGTACATGCTTTTCTAGAATGTCGGCGGGCATGCTGGTCACCATTCGAGTCGCACCCGCATGCCGTCGGCCAGCAGGCGGATTGCAATGGCTTCCCCGAGCCCGCCCATTCCCCCGGTCACCAGGGCGACCCTTTGTACGGGCACGGGTTCAGCTCCCCGCTGCAGTGGCTGCGGGCTCGCGGCTTGCTTGCCCGACCGGCCACGTCATGATCTGGCTGACGTTGTCGAAGATGCCCTTGAGGTCGGTCAGTGGCGGGGTCAAACCGCTACCTGCGCCAAGTGCGTTGCGCTGGGACGCGGCCCAATGTTCCGTGCCGGCGCGAAGGTGTTCAAGAAAGCCGGATGCCGCTTCGACGGAAAGCTTGCCCGCCGCGCGGGCGAATTCCGCATTGCGTTCGATTTGCTCTGCAAGCATCTTGGTCGGTAAGCCGTGAAAGGCGTTCCAGTCGGGCGCAGCGGACATGGCCGTGAGCATGCGCTGGCCACCCTTGATGTCGTCTTCCAGGGCCTTGACTTGGAGTTTCAGCATTGCCTGCCGGGTCTCCTCCATCAGGATCAGGGCACGCAGCGCCGCTTCATGGCCGCTGCGAATCATTTCAAAAGTCGGGTCGTTGGTCGCGGACATCCTTGACTCCTTTGGGTGACAGGAAAAATGCTGTTGGAAATCCTAGAGCAGGCCACCCATTGCGGATTGATGCATGTCAAATTGAAGGTACGGCCGAATCCCGAAAAAGGCAGGCGCTGGCCAATCCCGATAGATTGACATGCATCAACTGGGCTTCGCGGCAGCTTCCTAGCATTCCATGCATGGGCCGGAGCGACCGGCGTCGGGCGAGGAGTCTCTCATGTCGGAAAAATCGGAAAGCCTGATCGTGTATTACTCACGGACCGGCACAGCCAGGCAAGTCGCGGAGGCCTTGTCGGCCTACACCGGCTGGGAGCGAGCAGAAGTTCGGGACGAGAAGCCGAGGGCCGGCTTGTACGGAGATTTGCGCTGCGTGCTCGACATGCTGCTGCATCGCAGGCCGGCATACCGCTACGAAGGGCCGCTGCCCGGCGACTGCGCTCATGTGGTTGTCGTCGCACCGGTATGGCTCGGGCGGCTGGCGGCGCCCATGCGCAAGTTCCTGCTGGACCAGGCGCCGTTCTCCAGTTCCCTGTCCGCGGTCTGCGTCATGGCGTCGCGTGGCGGCTTCCGCGCGGAGGACGACATTGCCTTCCTGACCGGCAAGACACCGGCGCCAGCCCTGGTGCTGAAGCAGCGCGATGTGCAGAGCGGTGCAGCCACTGAACCGCTGGCTGCATTCGCCGCGGCACTGCGCACGCGCCAGACAACGCCCGAAGCCATCGTAAGGCCAGCGTGGATATCGCCCAGGGAGGCCTAGTTTCCGGCCATTGCCCTGTGGCCACCATGAAGGAGAGACCCAATGTACAAAAAGATACTGGTGGCTGTCGATGGCAGCCACTGCAGCGACCTGGCCCTGGACCATGCGATCGGACTGGCCGCCGTCTGCGACGCCGAACTGCAGGCCGTCCACGTGATTGACAACGGCTACCTGAAATATGACATGGGATACGTTGACCTGACCGATCTGCGTGCCGGACTGATCAAGGGCGGCGAAGCGCTGCTAGCCGAGGCGCAGGAAAAAGCGAAGGCCAGGCATGTACGCTGCCAGACCGTCATGAAAGACGAGATTCTCGCGCTGGGCGACATCGCCCACCAGATCCGCCAGCTTGTCGAGAGCAGTGCCGCCGAACTCGTGGTGCTCGGCACGCATGGCCGTCACGGGGTGAGCCGGTTGCTGCTCGGAAGTGTGGCCGAAAGTCTCGTGCGTCAGTGTCCGGTGCCGGTATTGCTTGTCAGGGCTGAGGACGCGGCCTGAGCTTACGGTCCTCCATGCCAATGAAGGTCGCGGGGGCCACCTCTGGCGCAGCCTTGAGCGAATCGGCCGGCACGGCAACCGCTGCAGGCCGTCACGCCATCCGCACGCCCTCCAGTGATGTTCCGCCGTTGCTGGCCCAGGTCGCAGCAGGCAGTGGCCTACAAGCGCTCGCTGCGCTCTCCTCAGACGAGCAAGGGCTGATTGACGGGGAAGTGCCGGCGCGCAGGCGCGAACATGGCGCCAACCAGATCGCCACGGAGCAACAGCATCGCTTCGTGCCCGATCTTCTCGGCCGGCTGCGCAATCCGTTGAACCTGATGCTGCTCAGCCTCGCTGCCTTGTCCGGTCTCATCCATGACTGGCAGGCCGCATTGGTCATCATATGCATGGTGGCGCTGAGCGTGGGGCTGGCGACGTGGCAGGAGAGCCGCTCAGGCAAGGCGGCCGCCGCACTGCGGGCGATGGTGCACACCATCATTGCCGTGCGGCGCCGGCCAGCGGCCGGAGCGCAGGGGCAAACCGGCGACATCCCTATCGCCGAGCTGGTGCCGGGCGATGTCATCCACCTTGCTGCGGGAGACCTCGTCCCGGCCGATGTACGCCTGCTGACCGCCAAGGATCTGTTTGTGAACCAGGCTGCGCTCACCGGTGAATCGATGCCGGTGGAGAAGTTTGCCGTGAATGGTGCGAGCGGCGAGACGGCCGGCGACATTGCGAACCTGGCACTGATGGGCACTGCGGTCGTGAGCGGCACCGCAACGGCACTGGTCGTGCTGACGGGCCGCCATGCGGTGTTCGGCCACGTTGCCGGCTCCATCGCTGCGCGCGAGCCGCCGACTGCGTTTGACGAGGGGCTGGGGCAAATCAGCCGCTTGATGCTGGGCATCATCGTCGTGATGGCGCCACTGGTATTCGTCATCAACGGCCTGACCAAAGGGGATTGGTTCGAAGCCCTGCTCTTTGCCGTCGCTGTCGGTGTCGGCCTGACGCCCGAGATGCTGCCTATGCTGGTCACGGTGAACCTGGCCAAGGGCGCGCTGGTGATGTCCAGGCGCAAGGTCATCGTCAAGCGCCTGAGCGCAATCCAGAACCTCGGCGCGATGGATGTGCTGTGCACCGACAAGACCGGAACGCTGACGCAGGACCGCGTCATCCTGAAGCATCATCTCAACCTGAGCGGCAAGGAAAGCGAGCAGGTGCTGGAGCTTGCTTATCTCAACAGCTTCTTTCAGTCCGGCTTGCGCAATCTGCTCGATGTGGCGGTGCTCCAGCACGAGGAGGTTGGCAAACGCATCGGCATCCATGAACAATGGCGTCTGGTCGACGAGATCCCGTTTGATTTCACCCGGCGGCGCATGTCGGTCGTGGTGGAGAGCAGCCAGCCGGGAGATGAAAGGCGTCTGCTGATCTGCAAGGGCGCCGTGGAGGAAGTGTTCGATGCCAGCGCCACGGCGAGGATCGGCGATACGGTGGTCGCGCTGGATGTCGCCCACCGGGCCGGCCTGATGCGGCAAAGCGAGCTGCTGAACGAGGACGGCTACCGGGTCATAGCTATCGCCAGCAAACGCCTGCCGACCGCAGATCCGTCGCATGCCTACGGTATTGCGGATGAGGCCGGCATGGAACTGGTCGGCTATATCGCATTCATCGACCCGCCGAAGGACAGCGCTGCCGCTGCGTTAGCCGCGCTGCGCAAGAGCGGCATCGAGGTCAAGATACTGACCGGAGACAGCCCCACGATCACCAGCAAGGTTTGCCGCATGGTCGGCCTGCCCGCCGGGCGTGTTGTCCTCGGCAGGGATCTGGACCGGCTCACGCCGGCGGAACTGGCCGAGGCGGCAAGGGACAATATCCTGTTTGCAAGGCTCAACCCCGCACACAAGGAGGCACTGGTGCGGGCGCTGCGTGCACAGGGCCGGGTGGTGGGCGTGCTTGGGGACGGAATCAATGACGGCCCGGCACTCAAGGCGGCCGATGTTGGCATCTCGGTCGATAACGCGGTGGACATCGCCAAGGAGTCGGCCGGCGTCATCCTGCTGGAAAAAAGCCTGACGGTGCTGTACGACGGCGTCGTGGAGGGCCGGCGCGTGTTCGCCAACCTGCTCAAGTACCTGCGCATGGGTGCCAGTTCCAACTTCGGGAATATCTTCAGCGTACTGGGCGCAAGCGCATGGCTGCCTTTCCTTCCCATGGCACCCATTCAGTTGCTGACCAACAACCTGCTGTATGACATCTCGCAAACCGCCTTGCCGACGGACAACGTGGATGACAGCGCACTTGGCAGGCCGTGCCGCTGGGAGGTCGCCAGGGTTCGCCGCTATATCCTGTGCCTGGGCCCGATCAGTTCAGTCTTCGACTATCTGACCTTCGCGGCGCTCTACTGGTGGATCGGCGCCAACAGCCCCGTCGATGCACCTGTGTTTCAGACTGGCTGGTTCCTGGAGTCGCTGCTCTCCCAGACCCTGGTTGTGCATATCATCCGCACTAGCAGGATCCCGTTCGTCGAAAGCCGTGCGAGCCATGCCCTGCAGGCGGCCACGGGCGCCATATGCGTGCTCGGCATCTGGCTTCCATATTCTCCGTTGGCGGCTGTACTCCATTTGCAGGAGCCCTCTTCATACATATGGACGATTCTGGTGCCGATCCTGACCATGTATCTCTTGGTTACCTTTGCGGTTCGAAGGATGCTTTCGAGATACCTCGACCTGGACTGAAGGCGGGATCCCTGCCACGGCACCTCTTCATCGGCAAGCCGGCCACTGGCCGGTTGCACTTGGCGTCGGCACTCCTATATTCTGTTCAGGATTGTTCAGCAATGTGCGGTCAGGGCGCCAGGTATGTCCAAGGGGCGAAGTACCTATTCGATCCGGATGCGCGGGGGCCGACGTCGCGCAGGCGGCGCATTGCGCCGGCCGCAGAACAGCCAGGCCCAGCTGGCCGGGATCATTCGCTCGTCCATGGAGGCCATCATTTCCGTCGACGCCGACCAGCGCGTAGTATTGTTTAATCCCATGGCCGAAAGGTTGTTCGGACGGCCAGCCGAACAGGCGATCGGACGGCCGCTGACAGACTTCATTCCGGAGCGCTTCCGTGCGGCGCATGAGGCGCATGTGCGCCGGTTTGGCATCACAGGCGTGTCGGATCGCCAGATGGGACGCCAGCGCGCGCTCTTCGCGCTGCGCCGCGATGGCACCGAATTTCCGATCGAGGCATCGATTTCGCAAACGACGCACCGCGGCTCGCGGCTCTTTACGGTCATGCTGCGCGACATCACGGAAAGGGCCCGCGCCGAGGAGGTCATGCGTGCCAGCCTCCAACGGATCAGGGAAAGCGAAGCGCGGCTGGCCGGCATCATCCGGTCCTCGATGGAGGCCATCATCACGGTGGACAGTGCCCAGCACGTCATCCTCTTCAATCCCATGGCGGAAACCTTGTTCGGCTGGTCGGCCGAACAGGCGATGGGCCGGCCGCTTGGCGATTTCATTCCCGAGCGCTTTCGCGCTGCGCACGACGCGCATGTGCGCCGGTTCGGCGCGACGGGGGTATCGGATCGCCAGATGGGACGCCAGCGCGCACTCTATGCGCTGCGCCGCGATGGCAGCGAGTTTCCCATCGAGGCATCGATTTCACAGATCTCGGACGGCGGTGTCAGCCTCTATACGGTGATGCTGCGCGATATCACGGAACGCGTAGGTGCCGAGCAGGCGCTGCGCCGATCGCGAGAGGAACTGCAGCAGCTTTCGGACAGCATCCTCGCCACGCGGGAAGAAGAGAAGCGCCGCATCGCGCGCGAACTCCATGATGACCTGGGCCAGCGGCTGAGCGCGCTGAAGATGGACATGACCATGCTTGCCGCCGATGTCGGCGAGGGCAGAGACACCGACGGAATCCTCGCCGACATCACCGGCATGAACGCCGTCATTGACGACACGGTCGCGTCGGTTCGCCGCATTGCCAGCGATCTGCGGCCAGCTCTGCTTGACGAGCTCGGCATGCTGACCGCCATCGAGTGGCTGGCCAATGATTTTTCCAGCCGGTATGGGCTGCCGGTGAGTGTGGATGGCGTGGACGCGGACGTTCCGGAGCAGACCGCTATCGCCATGTTTCGCATTGTGCAGGAGGCGCTTAGCAATGTCGTCCGACACGCTGACGCAACGGCCGTCGATGTTTCACTTGCTCAGACGGACGGGCAGATCGAGTTGCGGGTCGAGGACAATGGTGGCGGCTGGGACAAGAAGCCCGCTGGAAAAGAGGCACGCAAATCGCTGGGGCTGCTAGGAATCCGGGAGCGTGCACGGTTGCTGGGCGGCGCGATCGTGGTCGACAGTGAACCGGGCAAGGGCTTCCGCCTGACCGTAAAGATTCCGCTGGAAAAAAGGGATATGAAATGACGCGCGTGCTCATTGCCGATGACCATGCAGTCGTGCGCGACGGTCTCAAGCACATTCTGGAGCGCGCCGGAAAATTCGATGTGGTAGGCGAAGCCGCCGACGGCACCCAGGTCATGAAGCTGGTGCGCGACTGCGCGCCGCAGGTGCTGCTGCTCGACCTCTCGATGCCTGGCCGCAGTGGACTTGAATTGATCCGCCTGTTGCGGGACGAACAACCGGCGCTGCGCATCCTGGTACTGACCATGCATGCGGAACAGCAATACATCGTGCGCGCGTTCCAGGCCGGCGCGGCGGGCTATCTGACCAAGGAAAGCGCCGCTACCGAGCTGGTTTCCGCGATCAACCAGGTCGCCGCCGGCGGCACCTACGTCAGCCAGGCGATTGCTGGCAAGCTGGCGACCAGCCTGCAGGAACATCAGGACGAAGCACCGCACCTGCGTCTGTCGGACCGGGAACTCGAAGTCTATCGGCGGCTGGTGCTGGGCGAGCCGCTGACCGCGATCGCGACCGCGCTGTGCGTGAGCGTCAAGACGGTCAGTACCTACAAGATGCGGCTGATGGAAAAGATGCATGTGCCCAGTGAGGCGGCGCTGCTGCGCTATGCCATGCGCAACCATCTGTTCGACGAGGAAGAGGACATCTGAGGCACGCACGCCCCCATGCATGCGCGCTCTTCTCAGTGCGGTTCGATGGAGACCGCAGGGTGTGCCAGCGCATAGCTGCACGAGTAATCGAGTTCGCCCGAAGCCTGGGCATGGACCGTGAACAGCGGCTGTCCGGCGCGGACTTCGTCGTTGACCCGTACCCGCATCTCGATGCCAGCCACCTGCCGCATCGGAGCGCCTGCCAGCTTTGCGGTGCGGGCGATGTGGCGGTTGTCGATGTCGATCACCCGGCCGCGGTGGGGAGCGACGATGTCGCGGCGAAAGATGGCTTCGCCCGGGACGCGCAAGCCGCCCTGCGCTTCGCAGATTGCCTGGAACTTGCGCCAGGCCGCGCCGCTGTCGAGTAGCTGGCCGGCGGCTTTTTCGCCCGTGCCCTTTGGGGCTGCTCCGCAGAACTCCAGCAGCGCGCCCGCGAGCATGACCGAGCGCTCGCGCAGGTCGGGCGGCGCCGCCACCGTGCGCTGGAGTACCGCCAGGACGTCGCGCGCCTCCAGCGCGGGGCCGATGCCCTTTCCGACCGGCTGGGTTCCGTCGGTCCTGACCATCAGGATGTGCAGGCCGAACGCCTCCGCCACATGCCGCATCGCGGCTTCGAGTCGCTCCAGGTCCCTGTCCTCGCGCACCTTGGCAGTGGGGCCCACGGGCACGTCGATCAGGACGTGCGTCGAGCCAGCCGCAACCTTCTTGGACAGGATGGAGGCAACCAGCTGCGCGTCGCTGTCGATATCGAGGGCGCGTTCCACGCGGATCAGGATATCGTCGGCCGGACTCAGGTTCAGCGCGCCGCCCCAGACCAGCGACGCCCCGACTCGCTCCACGACGTGGCGCAGTTCCGCTGCACTGAGCGCCACACGGGTCAATGTCTCCATCGTGTCTGCCGTGCCGGCTGGAGAGGTGATCGCCCGGGAAGATGTCTTCGGCAAGACCAGGCCTCCTGCCGCCGCGATTGCCACGACAATCGGCGTGGTGCGGTTGCCGGGCAAGCCGCCGACGCAGTGCTTGTCGGCAACAATGGCCCCACCCCATGCCAGGCGCTCGCCCGAATGGACCATGGCCCGCGTCAGGTCCACGGTTTCCCGACGGTTCATGCGCCCATCTGCACACGCGGCCAGGAATGCGGAGATATACACATCCGGGTACCGTCCCGCCGAAATATCGCTGACGATCGACTCGATCTGTGCGCCGTCAAGCCGGCGGCCGTAGATCTTCGCGCGCAAGGCGCGTACGGATTCCAGGGCTGGTGCGTGACTGACCGTCACCATATCGCCGGCGCGCGCTGCCAGCGCCTGCGCCGCGCTGGCGGAAAGACTGGCCTCTGCGGTATCAAGCAATGGCGCGCCAACCAGGTTCAGCGTCGCAAGGATGCTGGCGTCGCCGATCCGCACCTGCACCCGTGCCTGCGCGGCGAAGCCTTCGGCCCGGCACACGGGGCAGTCGGGGTGGAGGTAGATGACATACTCCTGCCAGGTATCGATGCCGAGCGGCTTGTAGGCCAGGGGCTCGGAACCCTGGCCTTCCCCGGCAGCAAGTTTCAACTCGTTGGCCAGCATCGCGCTATCCCGCCGACGGGCAAGGGTAGAGTCATCGGCTTATCGCAGATCGAGCGCCTCGAGATTCAGCAGTTCGATCTGCTTGCCCTGTACCCGAATCAGTCCTTCCTGCTGGAAGCGCGACAGCGTGCGGCTTGCGGTCTCCAGGGTCATGCCCAGATAGCTGCCGATGTCCTCGCGCGTCATGCGCAACGTGAAGCAAGTCGGCGAATAGCCTCTGCGCTGCAGGCGACGCGAGATGTTGAGCAGGAATGCTGCCACGCGTTGTTCCGCCGTGAGGTTGCCGAGCAGCATCATCTGTCCGGTCTCGCGGACGATTTCGGCGCTCATCATCTTGTGGACCTGTTGCTGCAGCGATTTGACTTCGCGGCAGAGGGCTTCCAGCAGGTGGAACGGGATCACGCAGACGGCGCTGTCTTCCAGGGCGATGGCGTCGCAGGTGTGGACCTCTGTCGAAATGCCGTCAAGGCCAAGCGTTTCGCCGGGAAGGAAGAAGCCGGACACGTATTCGCGCCCGCTCGGGTGAGAGAGCACGGTCTTGATCGAGCCCGAACGCAGCGCGTAGATGCTCTGGAACGGATCTCCAGCGCGGTAGAGCGCTTGCCCTTGCCTGACCATCTTCCAGTTGCTCACCACGCTGTTCAGGCGCACTACGTCCGTCTCGTCGAGGTTGGATGCCATGCAGATGTGCCGCAGCATGCAGGTGGAACACTGGGCACCCGGCTTGATTGCGTTTTCAGTCGACAGCCTTGCATGGCGGTCAACGGGGGCGCTGATCGCGTTGTGTTCGAGGTCGGCCGAAGGTGAATCGCTGGTTCCGAACATCGTTGTCTCCAGATGGCGGTGCTGTCAGGGGCACGTCTGCCTGCCCCGGAAGCCCGGTACTTCTATGGTTTGCTGCTTCTTTGTGCTGCGCCGGAAATGTCCAGCAGAGCGGTGCGCAGTTTGTCGACTTCCAGCGTCTTGTCGAAGCAGTAGCTTCCACCGGCCCGCAGGCAGGCCTTGCGCATCAGCGCAGACCCGCTGTTGGACAGCACGATCAAGGTGCTTTCCGGCAGTCTTACTGTCAGCAACCGGACGTGCCGCAGGGTTTGTCCGGTGCGCAGTCCGACCAGCACGACATCGGGGCGAAGCGCCTCGAGTGCCGGCAAGTCGGCTTCGGCATCCGTACCCGCTCCGACAACTTGCATGCCGGCGACAGCCTTGAGCAAACGCAGTTGCCGTGTCCTGATGGGGCCCGCGTGCTCGAGAATGTAGACAGTCAGGGCGTGGAGTCGGGTGCGGTTGCTCATGTCAGCAGTATCGTCGCCGGCCGCGCCTTTCGAAATCAGGCGGGGCTGAGACTGGTGTCAGGCTTGAAGCCGGCCTTGTCAGATTTACCTGACAGCGTCGCGGCGGATTCCGACTTCGCAAAGCCGCTCCAGCGCCGCATCGAATTCGATGCGGCGATCTTGATGCAGAACAAACGAGCGCGGCGCTCAACTGCCAATCTGGAAGCAGCCGGCCTTTCCGGTTCTGTTCGAGTCTTCAAGGAGATCACCATGACCAACCTCAGGCACTATGAACCGTTTTCTGTCGAACCTATCAGCGACATGCTGCAGGGCATGCTGCGCTCGTTCCGCGGGACTGCCGATAACGGACTGGCATTCAAGGTCGATGTGTCGGAATCGGACGGCGCCTACACCCTGGCTGCGGAGTTGCCCGGCGTGAAAAAGGAGGACATCGACGTATCCGTGGACCGTGGCACGGTGATGATCAGCGCAAAGGTGGAAAAGTCCTCCGAGCAAAAAGACGGCGAGCGCGTGATCCGGCGCGAGCGCTACAGTGGCTCGATGCAGCGTGCCTTTACGCTCGACGCGAGCATCGACGAGAGCAAGGTCGATGCGACCTACGACAATGGTGTGCTGCGCGTGGTCCTGCCCAAGAAAGAAACATCCCCCCAACAGCGGATTACCGTGAAGTGAACCGGTGATTGGCAAAGGAGTGCGGCAATGAGAATCGACGAGGTCTGTACACGTGAACCAGTCCATATCCCGCTTTCCTGCACCTTGCAGGAGGCGGCAGTGCAGATGCGCGACCAGCATGTGGGGTCATTGATTGTGACGGAAGCAACACCATCAGGAACTCGCGTCGCCGGCGTCCTGACCGATCGGGATATTGTGCTGGGCAGCACGGCCGCGGGGGCAGACCCTTGTCGCAATCCCGTTGGCGACTTCATGACAAGCGGTCTGCACACCGTGGGCCGAAACAACAGCGTCGCCGATGCGATGCAGTTGATGCTTGCCCACGGCGTGCGCCGGCTCGGCGTGCTCGATGGTGAGGCGCTCGTCGGTGTGGTCTCGCTGGACGATATTGTTGGCGCCATGGCGGCAGAGTGGGGCATGCTCTCCACGATTATCCGCAATGAGCAGGAACGTGAGCGCACCGGTCATACACGATCGGCGCTTCATGTCTGAACTCTGCCGGAACGGTACGATCCCTTGCCGCACAGGCGCATCGAACGCCGTTCCGCAACACCATGTTGTGAGATTTTTCCATGAAAACTGATCTTCAACTCAAGAAGGAAGTCACGGAAGAGCTGGACTGGGATCCCGCCATCGACGCGGCCGCCATCGGCGTCGAGGTACGCGAAGGCTTGGTAACGCTCAGCGGCCACCTGCCCAGCTATGCCGAGAAGCTTGCCGCCGAGCACGCCGCCGAAAAGGTGTCGGGCGTGCGTGCAGTGGTGGTGAACCTCGATATCAAGCCCACTGGCGAGTTCAGCGATGAAGCGATTGCTATTGCCGCACGGGACGCACTGCAATGGCACGTTCATGTGCCTGACGACGCGATCAAGCTGCGCGTCGAGAGCGGCCGGGTAACGTTATCCGGCGAGGTGGAGTGGGGTTACCAGCGCAAGCTTGCCGAGCGTACCGTGTCGCAACTGCGCGGCGTGACGGGTGTCACAAACCAGATCAAGATGCGGGTGCGCCCCGCCCCCGACGATGTGGTCGAACGAATCGAAGCCGCATTGCGTCGACATGCCGAACGTGAAGCGAAGCACATCAGTGTATCGATGAGAGATGGGACGGTGACGCTGAGCGGCCGCGTGGGTTCTCGCGCGGAGCGACTGGCGGCAGTCGGTGCGGCCTGGTCTGCGCCCGGAGTTGGCGCCGTGGTGGACGATCTGGAATTGTCCTGAGCGCAAGGGAAAGATGCGGCGCTGGCGCGCATCTTCCCGACCAAGCAGGATGCGCGATGCCTTGGAATTCCGGTTACTTCCCGAACTCGATGAAGAACCTTCCACCACAGGTCAGGGCGAAGTCGATCGCGATCGCCAATGCGCTGCTGGAACAGGGTTACAGTGAAGGCATGGCGATTCGCATTGCCATCGCGCAGGCGTATCGCGGGGCCGCGAGCCATGCCGTTGCAGACACCGCCAAGCGTACACCGCCACGCCACTGGCCATGAAGCCGAAACAGCGCGCTGTACAGCGAACACCGCGGACAGCGCCACCTGTTTCCCCGCGACGCCAAGGGCCGTCGCGCCATACAAGGAAAGCAACATGCAATGCATCGACAGGGCTCAGGTCATTGTCCGCCTGAACGCGCGCTGAGACGTGAACATGCCGGCCGATGACGTCGATCCTTCTCACCATTCCCCGGACCCGCCGCAACGCGCTGCGATTCCGGGCATCCTGCTGCTGGCTTACAAGCTGCTGGTCAACGACCGTGCCAAGTTCACCGGTCTGCTGGTCGGCATCACATTCTCGGTGTTCCTGATGATCGAGATGACCTCGCTCTTTGCCGGGGTTCTGAACCGGTCGTCATCGACCGTCTTCAACATCGGCGCCAGCATCTGGGTCATGGATCCGGCCGTCAACACGGTGGCAAACACCATCGGGATGCCGGACTATGTGCTGGACGCCGTGCGAAGCATCGACGGCGTACGCTTTGCGGTGCCACTGTATTCGGGCGGTGCGCTAGTACGTCTTTCGAGCGGAAGCTATCAGCCCGTGACGGTGCTCGGCATCGACGACACCAGCCTATTCGGCCGTCCGCGCGTCATACGCGGCAGCATCGAAGACATCTTTGCCGAGAATGCCTTTCTTGTGGTGAAGGACGCCGAGTTTCGCAAGCTCGAGAATCCCGATGTCGGCACGGCTTTCGAGATCAATGACCATCGTGGCGTGATTGTCGGACTGGCCGAGGTATCGACCAGCGGGCTGTTTGGCGTCCCCACCCTCTACACCACGTACCGGCGCGCGATCCAGTACCTGCCAACGGCCCGCTACACCATCTCGTACATCCTGGTGGAGCCAAAGGCGCCGGAAGACACGTTGCGGATCCAGCAAGCTGTCAGCCGACTGGGCTATATTGCGCTGACGAAGGCGCAGTTCGTCGACCGCATCGCCGATTTCTACAAGTACCAGACCGGCCTGGGCACCAATATCCTGCTGATGACGGTCATCAGCTTTATCGTCGGACTGTCGATTTCGGGGCAGACCTTCTACACCTTCATCGTCGAGAACCTGGAGAAGTTCGGTGCCCTCAAAGCCATCGGTGCAAAGGGGCACGAGCTGGTGGCGATGATCCTGTTCCAGGCGACCTTCGTGTCCCTGACGGGCTATGGACTTGGCATCGGCCTGTGTACGGTCCTGATAGCCCTGGTGCGGTTGCGAATCCCCAACTACGCGGCGGTGATCACCTTCTACAACCTCGGGCTTGCGCTGGCCATGGTGATCGTGATCGCCGGCATCTCGGGCTATATCGGCGTACGGAAGGTGCTGCACATCGAGCCGTTCGATATTTTCCGGGCGTGATCATGGCACACGTCGCCATCTCGGCGCAGCGCATCGAAAAATGGTTCGGCGAGGGAGAGGCCCGTACCCACGCGTTGCGGGCCGTGAGCTTCGACGCCTACTTCGGCGAGATGCTGTTCATTGTCGGTCCCTCCGGCAGCGGCAAGACGACGCTGCTCAGCGTCATCTCGGGCATCCTGCGGCCGGACGGCGGGCGCGTGCTGATGGACGGCGTCGATGTGTGGAATCTGGACGATGACGAACTGGCCGCCTTCCGCCTCGCCAAGGTCGGGTTCGTGTTCCAGGACTATCACCTCTTTCCGCGCCTTACGACGCTGGAGAACGTCGCCATTCCGCTGGTCTTGCGCCGGTACCGCTGGCATGAGGCCCTGTCAGAGGCGCGCAAGTATCTGCGGATTGTCGGCCTGGAGAACCGGGCGCAGTTGCACCCCGTCAAGCTCAGCGGCGGCGAACAGCAACGTGTCGCGATCGCTCGCGCCATCGTCAGCCAGCCCGACATCCTGATTCTCGACGAACCCACCGCGTCGCTGGATGGCGAGACCGGTCGCACAATCATGAGCTTCATCCGCAAGGAAATCCTGAGCGAGCGTCGCTGCATTGTCATCGTCACGCACGATGCGCGCATTCTCGATATGGCCTCGCGCATCCTCGACATGGAGGATGGTCGGCTGAAGGCGATAGAAATAGGGGCCGCACAGTGAAGAAGAACCGCTGGCTTTTTCTGATATCGGCGTTGGGCGCACTGGTCGGCGTGTCCGCCGCGATCATTTATGCCCAGCAGAAGCCGCCACTTCCGCCGGTGTTTCAACCGGCCGCCAATCCCTATCGCAGTGGCATTTATGCAAACGGCATCGTGGAAAGCCAGCAGGACAGCGGTGCCAACGTCAACGTCTACCCCGAGGTAGCGGGAACGGTACTGCGTATCGTCGTGCATGAAGGCCAGGCCGTCAGGCGCGGCGATGAATTGCTGGCCATTGAGGACTCGGTGCAGCGCGCGCTGGCGGCGCAACAGAGTGCGCAGGCAGACGCCGCCGAGGCACAACTCGCGCAATTGCTGGCTCAGCCGCGAAAGGAGACGCTTGAAGTCGCCAAGGCGCAGGCTGATGCCGCGGCGGCAAGCCTCAAGACCGTGGAAGACCAGTACGACAAGCTGCGCAAGTCGCGGGACTTCGACACCAGGTCGGTCAGCCAGGACGCCATGGACAATGCCGCCAACGCCGTGCATGTCGCGCGCAGCGGCCTGGTGGTAGCCAGTCGGCAGCTCGCGCTGACGCGCGCCGGCGCCTGGACGTTCGACATACGCAACCAGGAGAAGCAGCGCGATGCGCTGCGAAAGGCGGCCGACGCGGCGGACGCCTTGCTGCGCAAGTATGTTGTGCGCGCGCCGATGGATGGCGTGGTGCTTTCGATCAATTCGGCCGTCGGTGCCTATGTATCGCCTCAAGGGACGTACAACACGTATACGCAGGGAAGCCAGCCTGTTGCTGTGCTGAGCAGCCAGCAGGACTGGCTCGGGGTTCGCGTCTATGTCGACGAGATCCTCGTGCACCGGCTGAAACCTGGCCGCGGCATGCAGGCCCGCATGTTCGTGCGCGGCACGGACACCAGCATCGCGCTGGAATTTGTCCGGGTGCAGCCATACCTGACGCCGAAGATCCAGCTCTCGGACCAGAGGGCGGAACGAGTCGACGTACGCGTACTGCCGGTGATTTTCCGCTTCAGGCCTCCTGCGCAGCCGCCCATCTACCCGGGGCAATTGGTCGATGTGTATCTGGGCGGGACACCGTGAACCGGCATTGGCCCATGCGGATTCCTCCGATGGCCGTGCTGGCCGTGGCGCTTTGCGGCTGCGCGGTGGGGCCCGACTTTGTACCGCCTGAGGAGCCTGCCATTTCACAGTATGTCCGCGGTGGGGACGCCAGCAGCACGCCTGCCGGTGACGGCCGGGCCCAGCACTTTGTTGCCGGCGCGACGGTGCCAGCCGACTGGTGGCGCATGTTTGGCAGTGCGGAGCTGGACCGGGCCGTGAATGGCGCGTTGGCCGCGAATCCCAGCCTGCAGATCGCCGAAGCGAACCTGCGGCACGCCGACGCGGCGGTGCGTTCCGGCGCCGGCGTGTTCTATCCGCAGGTTGCGGCACAGGCGCAGGCGTCGCGACAGACGACGACGCCCGCCCGGTTGGGAAGCAGTGCCCCTTCCGGCATATTCAATGTCTTCACGCTCGGCGCCACCGTCAGCTATGCGCTGGACCCGTTTGGCGGCAACCGCCGGGCGGTGGAAGCCCTGGCGGCGCAAGCGCAAGTGCAGCGCTACGCCGTTGGTGCGGCCTGGCTTACGCTGACCGGCACACTGGTCAGTACCGCGATCGCGCGCGCCGGCTATGCCGCCCAGATCGCTGCCACGGATACGCTGGTGAAAATCGTACGCGAGCAAGTCGACGTCACGCGCGCGCAGGTCAGCGCCGGCATGGCGACCCACGCCAGCGAACTGAGTCTGCTGAGCCAGCTTGGGGCGCTGGAGGCAACACTTCCTCCGCTGGCGCAACGCGTCGATCAGGCGGATCACCTTGGCGCGACGCTGGCCGGGCGCTTCCCGTCCGAGGCGGAGCCACTGGTCCTTTCGCTCAATTCGCTGGTGTTGCCGTCCGACCTGCCGCGCATGCTGCCTTCCGATCTCGTCCGGCACAGGCCAGACGTGCTCGCCGCGCAGGCAGAACTGCACGTAGCCGCGGCTCAAGTTGGCGTGGCAACGGCCGCGATGCTCCCGAACATTGTCCTGAGTGCCAGTTACGGCCGCGAAGGCGTACAGCCCGGGAGCTTGCTGGGCGCCGGCGGCGGCGTCTGGGGCATCGCGGCGGCCGCCTTTGCGCCGGTGTTCCAGGGCGGCACGCTGTACTTCAGGCGCCAGGCTGCACAGGCGCAGTTCGAGTCGGCACAGGCCAACTACCGGCAAGTCGTGCTGGAGGCCTTTGCCCAGGTGGCCGATGCACTGCGTGCCCTGGAACATGACGCGCTCACGGCCGAGGCTCAGGACCGCGCGCGGCAGGCCGCCGGCGAATTGATGGCCGAGGTGCAGGCCAACTACCGGGCCGGCACGGCGGGATACCTGCAGCTTCTCGTTGCCAATGCCCAGTACCAGCAGGCGACGATCGGCTATATCCAGGCTCACACCCAGCGGCTGCAGGACACCGCGGCATTGTTTCTTGCCTTAGGGGGAGGCTGGGAAACCGTGTCGCCGAGCCATTGACGCATATCAACAGATGACAGGAGTTACCGCATACGCTGAATCAGGGGAAGGCCAACGCGAGCAACGCTACCTCAGATGCCGGGGGCGCTCGCTGATCATCGACGAGGCGAGGGACTCATGAAAGGCGATATCCAACTGAAGCAGGACGTGATCGAAGAGCTGAACTGGGATCCGGCGGTCAATGCGAGCGGTATCGGGGTGGAAGTGCAGGACAGCATCGTCACGCTTACCGGCCACTTGCGCAGCTTCTCCGAAAAGTACGCCGCCGAAGCCGCGGTCAAGCGGATTCCCGGCGTCAAGGCACTGGCCGTCGAACTAGACGTGCGCTTGCCGGACGAAGCGCGGCGCACCGACAGCGACATTGCGCGTGCTGCCGCCAATGTCCTGGGCTGGCAAGCGATGGTGCCGAGTGGCCGGGTCCGCATCATGGTCGAGCATGGCGTGGTCACGCTGACCGGTGATGTCGACTGGAACTACCAGCGCGCCGTGGCCGAGCATGCGGTTGCGGGACTCTTCGGAGTGGTCGGAGTCAACAACGCAATCGCCGTGCGGCCGTTAGTCAACCAGGCGGAACTGGGCCAGCGCATCAAGGATGCCATCCAGCGCCAGGCCGAACTCGACGCCAGCCACGTGACCGTGGCGGTCTCCCAAGGCGACGTCAAGCTGGGCGGAAGCCTGCGTACCTGGGCCGAACGTGAAGCCGCGTACAACGCTGCGTGGGCCGCGCCTGGCGTCGTTTCCGTCGAGAACAACATCCAGGTCAATCTCTGACGCAAGAAACCTGTCCGCAGCGCGCCGCCTTCCTCAGAACTCTTCACCGAACATGCGGGCCCCCGCGGCAGCGTTCTCCGCGGAGCCGTGGGGGTTGCGCTCGATCGCGATCATGCAGTCGGTCGTGAGCAGCAATGACGCGATGGAGACGGCGTTCTGCAGCGCGGTACGCACGACCTTGACCGGGTCGATCACGCCGAGCTCGATCATGTCGCCAAAGCGCTCGCCCCCGGCATCGTAGCCGAGCGTGCCCGACGCCTCGCATACCCGGTGAACGACCGCATCGGCGTCCGCGCCGGCATTCGCGACGATCTGCCGCATTGGCGCCGCCAGCGCCGCGTGGACGATACGTGCGCCGGCAGCCTGTTCCGCGTTTGGCGCTTGCCAGTCCTGCAGCACGGTGCGGGCACGCAGCAACGCCACACCGCCGCCGGCGACAATGCCCTCGTCCACCGCGGCGCGCGTAGCATGCAGGGCGTCCTGGAACCGGCTCTTGCGCTCCTGCAATGCGCTCTCCGTTGCCGCGCCGACCTTGATGACGGCGACGCCGCCCGCCAGGCGGGCGATCCGGCGCTGCAGCCCTTCGCGATCGTAGTCCGAGCGGGCGTCGGGAACCCGGCTGCGCAGTACGGCGATGCGAGCCGCCACGCGAGAGGCATCGGCGCCGGAGCCCACCAGCGTCGTCGCGTCCCTGTTGATTTCCACGCGCCGTGCCTCGCCCAGTTGCTCCAGTCCGACATGCTCGAGGGATGTGCCAGTCTGCGGCGACACCACGGTCGCACCGGTAAGCGCGGCGAGATCCCCCAGTTGCTCGGTGCGCGATTCGCCAAAGCCCGGGGACTTTACCGCGCAACTCTTCAGTGCGCCGCGCAGGTTGTTGACGACCAGCGTTGCCAGCGCTTCGCCTTCCACATCATTGGCGATGACCAGCAACGACCGGCCCGCCCGTGTCACCGTTTCCAGGATCGGCAGCAACTGTGCGATCGACGAGATACTTGCGTCGCAAAGGAGCACCAGCGGAGACTCGAGCACGACAGCGCGGCTCTCCGTGGTCGCGAACAGTGGAGACAGGTAGCCACGGTCGACCAGTGCGCCTTCGGCAATAACCAGTTCGTCGTCGAGCTTGGAGCCGTCCTCGACGCTGATGGCGCCGTCCTTGCCCACGTGTTCCACGGCCTGGGCGACCAGCGTTCCGACAGAATGGTCGCCGCTGGCCGAGATGGTCGCAATTTGCCTCATTTCGTCAGTACCGCCGCACGGCTTTGCACTGGCCAGCAAATGTTCCGAGACCAGCTTGCCGGCCGCTTCGATGCCTCGTTTGAGTTGCATCGGGTCGTGTCCGGCCTCGACGTACTTCACCCCTTCCGCCACGATGGCGTGGGCAAGGGTCGTCGCAGTCGTGGTGCCGTCGCCGGCGATCTCGCCGGTTCGGACCGCTGCTTCACAGAGCAGTCGGGCGCCCATATCGGCGAACGAGTTGGGCAGCGAGATCGACTTGGCTACCACCACCCCGGAATTGGCGACCAGGGGCACCATGTCGCGGCGTTCCACGATGACATTGCGCCCGCCCGGTCCCAGCGTGACCTTGACGGCCCGGGCCAGCAATTCCACACCGTGGAGCATCTCGCGCCGCGCGCTCTGGTAGAAGATAAGTGTTTTGTCAGGCATGGCTTATCCCGCATCGTGATCCAGGCAGGCAACGGCTCTACCGTAGGTGCCATGGCGGCGCGCGCGTTGATGTAACGCAAGTGCGGCGATGCGCGACGACGTCACGAACGCCGCAGGAGGCCTCCGCTGTGTTCGCGGGGGCGCTTGTGCATTTCCTTTGATCCAGCTTAAGTCGCGGCCTGGCCGGGCGCCTAGCTTATTCCTATGCGGCCAGCGGCCGCTGCCAACGCGAAACAAGGTGCCGTACGCCGGCGTGCACCCGGGCGCGACGAACTGCATGTGAACTGGCACCGGAATTGACCGGAGCACCCGAATAAGAAGGGGCGCGAATGAAACTCGTCACTGCGCAGCAGGTAATGATCCACGCGGATGACGTGGTCCTTCCGGGGGAGCTGGCCTTGCCTGACGCACCCCGCGAGATTGTCCTGTTCGCTCACGGCACCGGCAGCTCGCGCCATAGCCCGCGCAACCGCCTGGTCGCGTCGAAGCTGCATGATGCAGACATCGGTACCTTGCTGTTCGACCTGCTGACGCCGGAAGAGGATATTGGCCTGACGCGGCGTTTCGATATTGCGCTGCTGAGCGACAGGCTCAGCGCCGCGACAGAATCGATTGAACGCTTGACCGGGCAACGTCATCTTCGACTTGGTTACTTCGGGGCGAGCACCGGCGCGGCCGCTGCCGTGCGTGCCGCCGCAACGACGCCGTCGCATAGGCGCATCGAAGCCGTGGTGTCCAGGGGCGGACGTGTCGACCTGGCAGGCCATGACGCACTCTGCCGCCTCGCGTCTCCGCTGCTGATGATCGTCGGGGAGGCCGATCCGGTCATCGTCAACCTCAATGCGCGCGCGACGGCGTGGATATCCTGCGAGAAGCGGCTGGAAGTGGTTCGCGGGGCGACCCACCTGTTTGAAGAGCCAGGTGCACTCGAACAGGTAGGGCGGCTTGCGGCCGAATGGTTTGTTCGTTATTTCGCCGCGGCAGAAAAGCGAAGGAGCACGTAGGATCCTTGCGAAAGGCGGAAGCGCAAGTCGCAGCGAGGACCCTGCCAGGTATGCTCATTCGTGGCTGAGGCTCATTCGTGGCTGAGATCCATGCCGAAGCCGCCGGCCAGTTCGCAGTCGATGGCGCCGGCCGCATAGGCGAATAACCAGTTCTCCGCTTCCTGCGGCGTTGCTGGCGAATGACTCCAGTCCGGCGTGAAGCGCACCTCCGTGCGCACACAGATGTCCTGGCCGGGCCCACTGATCTGGACGCGGCCGTGTGAGCTTGACACCCCCGGTACCATGGCATCAGGCATGACAATAACAATCCGGAATCCCTTATACGATCGTTCATGTCCTGGCATTTGGTGCTCCGATGAGGGGTAGGGCCCGACGCGGCCCGGGATACGGCGCCTGGATTCGCCTTGGATTCGCATATCGCAAACAACACAGAACAAGGGGCGCGCACCTCTCTGTACGCGCCCCCGGGCCGCGGGACATGACACCGAAGGCGTTCAGGGAAGATCGTACTCCCGCATCATTTCCGCGGTAATGGCCCTGACAGCCGCCTGGCATGCCGGCCTGACGCCAGAGAATTCTTCGATGCGCCAGTTGCACCCGCTGTTCGTGGCGGGGTCGACACGCAGCGGCAGCGGAATCTCCGAATTGCGGCAAGCGTCGCCAAGGTCGGCATTTTCCGTCAGGCGACGCAGGATTTCATTGCGGATTTGCTCCGCGCTTCCCTTGTTCTTGATCATTTCAGTCTCTCCTTGAAAGAAGGGTCGGTTATCCCGGGCGTCATGCCTGACTAGTAATGACATGCGAGGCAGCACGCCCGATGGTCTGAGACAGGATCGGCTCCTCATCCTCGTTCAGCGACATATGCTCGGCGAGCAGCCGCCGGTTCAGCCAGCCACGTACGACAGCGCCAAGACCTGCCGATGCGCAGTACAGATAGGCGTTCTCCGCCATGGCCCCGGCTGCCGCCGCGGAGAACGTCTCGCGCAGTTTCGGCGGCATGTCCTGCATGCGGCCATGGTTGGCCACAAAGACCAGGTCAAGCGGCGCCATGCCGACAAAATCCTGGTAGCCCGTCATGCTGCGCAAGTCGGCAGCGCGCTTCAGTTCCAGGCAATGGTGCACCGGGTCATAGCGATAGAGACCTGCGGGCAGTGCGACGTAGACGTCAATCACGGTTTCACCATAGGGCGATGGCGCGGTACGGCCACCACCGAGCGAGCGGTTGACGCCCGCGGCCGCCCACAGCAGTTCGCTGAGTTGCTTCAGCGGCACAGGTTGCTGGTCGAATTCACGCGTGCTCTTGCGCAGCCAGAGGGTTCCCATCAGAGGCATGCCCGATGTCCGGTCCGGCTCGGGCAGCGTGATGACGCGCTCGCTGACGCCCACGGCCGGGCGTGGCAACAGGCCTTTGACGGGCTCGTACGGTAGTCGCTTCAGGTCGTTCATGGAAGACTCGCATCGGTGAGTGTGGAATGGGCCGTGCGGATCTGGACGGCGCCGCCTGCCTCAAAATCTAGACGGCACGGCAGTCCGCGGCTTGCGCTCGGTCAAGACCGGGGCGGATGAAGCAGCGGTGGTTCAGGCCGTGTGGCGAAGCCGCGTCTATCCCGCCCTACGGGGCTGGCGCAACGCGCTGGAGTAACAACGTCCACCTCGACGCCCCGGGACCTTGTCGCGGGCTTGATTGAGGCAGGTCAATTTGCCAGGGACGCAGTGGCCTATGTTGATCAGAGGGCGACAAGTCCGTTTCGGGTCAGCAGGAGGAACCACCATGGCAAGCCGTCATTGCATTTCATTATTCATCGCGCTCGCCGTTGCCGCCGCCGGGACACCCGGCGTGTTCGCAGCGCCGGCAACCGACCGCGCCACGTACAAAGGCAGTCACGCGCCGGAGCGTCCGGACGAACCGGCGGCCGCATCCCAAGCCTCCGCGCAGCTCGACGCGCAGATCGCGCATCTGCGCGCCATCCGCGAACGGCTGTCGCGCGCCAGTTCCGATGAGGAGCGGCGCATGCTGCTGGCCGAACGGGACACCGTGATGCGCGATGCCATGGCGACGATGCACGGGTCCGCTCGAGCGCGTACCGCGGGCCTGGCCGGAAAGCCCGGGGCCGGTCCAGGCATGTGCTATGACGCGACGCAGCAGCACGTCGCGCTCATGCAGGAAATGATGCTGGCGATGCCGGATGGCCACGGCGCGGGTATGCCGAACGGGGCCGGTCCGGGCCCCGGAATGCACCGCGGAATGATGGCACAGTAGATCGACCCGCACGGCGCATGACGGCCGCAGGCAAGCGGGAAGGCTGCGGCGCGTCATGCCGGCAGGAAAGGCGGGATGAACCGGCTTGCCGGAACGGCACAGGCAAGCTGGGCCTCGGTCAGGGGCTCCTGTACGCGCAGTTGCCACGCCAGCGTGGCGCAGTCGGCCTCGGATGCATCCTGGCCTGACTGGGCCCGTGCCAGGATACGCGTTCGCAGCGTATCCACGGGCGCTTCGCACTGGACAATGAAGAACGGCACGCCGAGACGGCGCGCCAGCGCCATGAAGCGGTCCCGCTGCCGGCAAGACAGGAACGTGGCGTCGGCAATCATCGCGAATCCCGCACTGCAGCCAATGCGGCAAATGGCCCGCAGGCGTTCATAGGTGCGATCCGTTTCCCTCGTGTCATATCGACCATCCGTCGCCCGCGCGCCATGGCGCAGCCGCTGGCGCTCGACGTCCGAGCGCACGCGCACCATCGCCACCGTTTCCGAGATTCCCGCCGCGACGGTCGACTTGCCGCTGCCCGACAAGCCATGCATCACCACTAGCGTGGCAGCGCGGCGGACCAGGACCCGCCATGACAGGGCCAATAGTTTGCGGCATTCCACGCGCGTGGCCGACATCGATGCGTCCAATTTGTTGCTTTGCTGATGGTCCCGTTCAAGCATGACGCGCGCCCGGACCAGCGCGCGCATGGCGACATAGAGCGGCAAGAGCTTCAGCCCCGCGTAGTCGCCGGAATGTTGCAGGTAGGCGTTGAGCAGGCGGTATGCGAGATCCTGCCGCCCCTGATGCAGCAAGTCCATGAAAGGAAAGGCCATGTCACTGATGGTGTCGATCCAGCGCAGGCCCGGATCGAACTCCAGGCAATCGAATGGCGTTGGCTCGCCGTCCAGCCATACGATGTTGCCCAGGTGCAGGTCGCCATGGCATTCGCGCACATGGCCGCTCTGCAGGCGCGACTGTATCGCCTCGCCAAGGGCGGCCGCGCGAGCGCGAACCAGTCTGGAAACCTCCGTCGATAGCCCGGAACGGTCGTCGAGATGCTCGATACCGCCGAGGCATTCGTCGAGGGTCGCACGGACGCGGGCCGGCGTCCCATATCCCTGCTCCAGGCGAGCGCAAGGCTGATCACGATGGAACCGGGCCAGCCGTACCGCGAGGGCATCGATATGCGAGACCTGCAACCGGTTCGCCGTCAGCATCTCGCTGAACAGGTCCTGCTGCGCAAAGCGCCGCATCTTGACGGCGTACTCGAGGGGGACGCCCGCGCCCTCCACCTTGACGGATCCGGCCGTGTCCCCGGCAACGATGGGGACCACATCGAGATAGAGTCCGGGCGCCACGCGCCGGTTCAGCCGAAGCTCGGTCTGGCAATCATCACTGCGCGCTTGTGCCGTCGAGAAATCCAGGAAGTCGAATCGCACCGGCTTTCGGACCTTGTAGGCGAAGTCACCGGCAAGAAACACGCGCGAAATGTGGGTCTCGATGACCCGCACACTATCGACCGAATGAGGGTAGGCGTCCGGCTTCGCCAATGCCGCCGTTAATGCCGCGTCTTCCACGGGATTCCTCGCTGCCGTTGCCCGACGATGCTGTCAGTGTAGCGGCTGGCGGTCTGCTGGCGCCAGCTATGCTGCCGCGCGGACGGGCGTTCCGAACAGGATGCCGATGAGCGCCTGGACCGCACGCCATGGCCTGGTCATTAGTGCCTCCACTTGTTGGCTGCGGCCCTGACCAGACACACACCATGTGCAAAAGTGTTCGCAGTTGTTGGTAAGGAGGTGGTAGTCGTTTTCACCGAGCCGTGACGTCGCTCGCCGGACAATCTCCACGCCGATATATTGCGCCGCCGTGTTCGTTTCGACGCTGAGGCCATAGCCGTTGGCGAAGTCCGACAAGCTGGTCTTTTCGACCGGGCCGCAGCGCAGGAGTCCCTTGAATCCGACATAGTGTATGACCTCGCCGTTGCCGGCATAGATGCCGTGATGAATGTAGCCTTGGCGCCGCGTCACGAGATGCGCGCCAGGCACAAGCGTTCCCACCAGTGCCGCCGGAGCGGCTGCGGATTCGATGTATTGCGCGTCGTTGTTCATCGCACGCCCCTTTTTGTGTTCCTGGTTCTCCCGGCAGGCCACTGGCGTGGGTTTCACTGTGGCGGGACATCCGAGGCAGCGGCTTGCCTGTGTGGATGCCTTGAGTATGGTTGGCGCGGCGCTTACCCGATATCAGCCTCGGACGAGAGTGCTGTACGGCTGAAGCGGTTCTTCTTGTACGGCTCGGACAACGCCGCTTGTCGGACGATAGTGACCGCTTGTCAGCGATATCTGACAGTGGTGCGCCGGAACTGCGACATTGCGGCTTCGCGCGCACCGTGTCCGGCCTCTACGCGCCAGCGTTCAATGACAGGACACCGGTGGCGTTGATCCACGACAAGAGGCGAGAACCCAGGCGGACTAGGCTGCAATGCATGGCACAGGCGGTCGACTATCCGCGCCACTGCGCCGGCTTATGCGATGACGTAAAGCGAGGAGTGTCCGATGCGGGCTTTCATGGCAATCTGCTTCCTGATCCTGTCCACCGCGGCGCTGGCTGCTGCCAATGATGCAGCGGTCCCTTCGCAGGCAGGCACACTGAAGCTCAGGCAATTGAACGGTATTTCCTACATCTCGGGCGGCGTCGGCCTTGATGAAGCTGCCACCATCCGGGGCATGGCCCGGCAGTTCAATGTCCGCATGCACTTTGTCGACAGCAATGACAACAGTGCCTTGTCAGATGTCACGGTCACGCTGTTCAATGCGCGGCGCGAGATCGTGCTGCTCGTGCTGAGCGAGGGACCCTACTTGTATCTGAACTTGCCGCAAGGCGCCTATCGGGCGGTAATCCGGTACGGCGGCTCTATCTTCAGCCGGAGCATTGCGGTGACAGCGAACAGTGCGGCCGTCGATCTTCTGTTGCGCTTCCCGGCCATGCCGGCCGGCAGCGACGCCCTGATAGCCCGGCCGGTCCAAGTGCAACCTCCGGCGATATCGCGGTGAGCTACTGACTCGGAATCAAGACAGGCGCCGGGCTGCCCAATGAACGCTAAACGAATCGAACGCTAAACGCCTTGGGGCAGATTGGATACCCTCCGGTCAATTTTTCGACCGTCGACAGAACAGGCCATCGCCAACCGTGTGCACCATGCGCCTTCCTTGCATGCGGTGTCGACGTATGCGGCAACGCCCCGCCTCGCGCGGGCAGTGCATTTGCGCCGACACATCTTTGACAATGGTCTTGAATTCGGGCATGCCACGCTCGAAAGCTCCTTTGTGCAGGAATTGAGCTGCGCGCGTGACACCATTCGACGTGCGCAGCCCTGAGGTTGCTAGGCCGGTTGAATTGAGCTACTTCGCGTTAGACTTCGATGTCGCGCATGTCTTTACACCGAAAATGCTGTAGGCAGGGCAGATACGGACGATACCTGTCAGAAGTGGGAGAATGCCAATCCAGCCCCAGGCACCAATGCGTCCGGTCGCGGCCAGGCCAATCAAGACCAGTCCAATCACAACCCGGAGGACTCGGTCAACGGTTCCAACATTTGTCTGCATGGCGGCTCCTTGGTAATAAAGAAGTTGTGCGAACGGACCGTGGGTGCGGTTGGATTCAACACTACCCTTGGTGTCCTCTTGTACTATGGCTTCTATCTGAAGGTTTGGTCCTGATGCGGCGCAATCCCTTGCGAAATGATCGCGACGGTTTTGGGACTAGCGTGCGTCCTTCGGCCTGTCACCCTTTGGCCAGTCTTTGGCCTTGGCGGCATAATCGGGCCTCGGCTATTTTGTAAAGTAGGCCGCGACATCAACGGCGTCCTGCGCTGACAGCGTTCCACCTTGACCAAGTGGCATGTTGTGCGTTCACGAACGCAGCTGCTTGTATCCGAGGATGGGATGCATGCAACCGGCCATTCAATCGGTTCTTCGAGCCGGCCACCTGCTAGGCGGTCTATCAGGCGGGGTGCTTCGAATGCGTCATCATCGACTCAGTGCTGGACTATGGCCCCAAGTCAGGTCGGACGTCGACGGAAAATGCATTCGTACGTGAGCACGGTGTGCGCGTCGAATGGATTCTCGAAACGCATGCGCATGCCGAGCACCTTTCCGTGGATCGGGACAACGCTCGCATTGCTCAAAGCAGGAGAATTTTGATGAAGTACCTCAAGCATGTTCCGGCTATGACCGCTCTAACCGTTTTTGCCGTTGCGGGCGCCGTATATGGCGCAGATAACCAGCGTCAGGCGGAAGTGGAAAGGCGTGGCGCTGACGTTATGCCGTTCAACCTGGCGGGGACGACCCACAGCTTCACCAAAACGGAAGGCGGAGGTATCCAACGCGTCATCGTCAACAATCCCGCCGATACGCAGCAGGTCATGCTGGTACGCGAGCATCTGCGTACCATCCGGCGGCAGTTCGCGAATGGCGATTTTTCCGGCCCTACGCATATCCATGGGGCCAGCATGCCGGGCCTGGCTATTCTCAAGGCCGCGAAGCCCGGGCAGGTCGACATTCAGTATAAGGATGTCCCTGCGGGTGCGGAACTAAGCTATCACTCTGCGGACAAGAAAGTCGTGTCCGCACTGCACGACTGGTTCGACGCTCAGCTGTCGGACCATGGAGCTCATGCGATGGGAGGACATGACCAATAGCGCCCCACCGCGACACCACGGCCGATGAGGTGTCAATCTAAACTGCAATCCCTCCGGACCGAAAACATCTGGGCGAAGGCTTATCCTCAACACAATCGTCAGCGCATTAGCGCACTGATCTCGATCATCTCGACGTTCAGTTGCTTTTCTATCGCATTAGCCGTGATGGCGTCCCGGCCCGACGTTCTGGGCGATGAATCCGGTTCTTCGTGTCGTTATGGCTGCTTGATCTTTTTATTTTCGAGTGCCAAGAAGGGGTCGCAATCTCGCCCGTTCTTGTAATCCACGATGAATGGCTCGACCGCAGCATCTAACTCGTTAGTCACCAGGCCATACGCGAAGCCCGCAAAAGCATCTGGATCCAATTTCTCCTGGCACTTCTCGTAAAGGGCGTAGCGTTGCGCAGCAGTCAGATGCGGCACCTTGTCTGCACTGTGCTCAGACGAATCGAGCGAAACCGCTGTGACAAAGACAGAGACGGCAAAGGCCAACGAGATTATGGTCGCCAACATCTATTGCCCCCTGTTCCTTCGCGCCCAGCTACCTGCTGATTCGAGCCCCCCGACGCTTGCTCGCCGGCGCGCGTCTACATAAGGTCTTCTAATAACCACCCTATAAGTTAAAACCCGCCACGGGCTGCTCGTTTACAACTCTAGGCCGCGGTCCAACCTTCAGTTTGATCTGGCGCAGAGCCAGAGATCTACGCGTGTCGTACTGCTCCCTATCCGGCAGCGGCGGCAACCATGACAGTAAAATTTGAGCGGGCGGAGCGATCCGTTGGAGCCGGGTGCAGATAGCCTCGCGCGTTGTATTTGCGAGATCGCCAGATGCTTCCCGGCATGAAGGAGGTTGCCGTTTCTGGGGTACCGTCGGAAAAGCAAACGGGCGCGGCCTTACATGTTGAATTACAATGAGCACATGTCACGTGCAATCCCGAGTGCCTTACTCCGGGGCGCGGTGTTGGTACTGTTCGTACTGACGCAACTGCTTACCCCTCTCCTGCACGGCCATTTCGGAACTCCGAAACAGACTGGCCTGCACATGCACGCTGGACTAACTGCCGAAACTGATTCCTATTTCCGTGGGGCGGCGTCTTTCGGGGGCACAACCGCAGCAGACGCGCTTGAGAATCATGCTCATGCCGATTTGTCCGTGGCGAGCGCGGATTCGTTCGAAGTGGATGTCGAATCCGGGATCGTGCTGGCCGGGCTGGTCCAGCCAGGGGTACTTCCCGCTTTGTCGATCCTGACGTTCCTATTGCTGGCGGCACTTGCAAGCGCTTCCACGCGACGGTCGCCTTTCCATCCCGCTCCCGCTCCCCGCTGGCGTTGCTGCTTCAGTCAGCCCCCCCCGGCCCAGGCACCTCCTCGGTTCTCCTGATTCCCGTTATCCGGCGTATTGCCGGAGTTCGTGCTCGCGCTTCGGTCGATGGAGGGTGGGCTCTATCCTGTATGTTGGAGTCAGGTATGTCGTTCAGACACCTCTACAGGGTCCGTGCGTGGATCGCACTGGCCTGCTTATCGTTCTCGCACGTCGCTGCCGCGCAGGTGTCGGCACAGGTGCAATTATCCGCCGAGCACGCGCGTGCCCTTGGGGTGCGCACCAGTGCGCTCTCCGCAGTCGAAACCCTGGACGTGGGCACGCATGCCAGGGTCGTATTCAAGCCTGATGGTCAGTACGTCGTGGCGGCGCCCTACCCGGGCATCGTGCCGCGAGTGCTGGTAGCGATTGGGCAGACTGTCCGGCCGGGCCAGCCGCTGGCCAGCTTCCTGAGTCCGCAACTCTTCGACGCAAGGCGCGCCCTGGCAGAAGCGAATTCGCAGGCCCGCCTGGCGCAGCAGGCGCTGGTGCGCGACCAGTCGTTGTATGAGGACGGCATCATCGCTGCGAGCCGCTGGCAGGCAACGCAGGCCCGGGCGACCGAGGCTGCCGCCATGGCCAGGGCGCGCCGTGCGGAAATGGCGGCAGCTGGCGTTGTCTTCGCCGGGGCCGGCGAGGAGGCCAAGCTCGTGGCGAGCCATCAAGGCATCGTGTCCGAGGTCAACGCGGTTCCGGGCGCGCGCGTGGAAGGCGCTTCTCCGCTGTTCCGAATCATCGATCCCGATGCGCTGGAACTGGATCTGCTGCTTGGCCGGGATATACCGATGCCGTCCCCCGGTGAGCGGGTGGAGGTCGCGCAGCGCAACGCGGCCGGCACGGTGGTCGGCGTCGCGCCGGCCGGCGATGGCACGGCCGGGATGCGTGTGCGCGCTTCACTGGACCGCCGTGGCGACCTGCGCGCGGGCGAGAGCGTCAACGTCACGCTGAAGCTGCGAAGCCGGGAAGCGAAGGGCACCCCGGGACGCGTGCGCGTGCCGGCGGCCGCAGTAGTGTACTGGCAGGGTGCGCCGGGGGTGTTCGTCGCCACCGACAAGGGCTTCCGGTTCCAGCCCGTTACGCTGGAGGGCGCGGACGAAGCCAATGCCGTGGTCCGCGCAAACCTGCCGGCAGGGGCGCGCGTGGCAGTCGCGGGGATCGGCGCGCTGAAGGGCCTGTTGGCGGGAGACCAGTGATGCTTGCCCGGCTGATAGAGTTTTCCCTCCGCCAGCGCGTGCTGGTCCTGATTGCGGCCTGCGCGCTGGCCGCCGCGGGTGCGTGGGCGTATCTGAACGTGCCGATCGACGCCTTTCCCGATATCTCACCGACTCAGGTCAAGGTCGTGCTGAAGGTGCCTGGCATGACGCCGGAGGAGGTCGAGCAGCGGGTTTCGACGCCGGTCGAACAGGAAATGCTTGGTATCCCGCACAAGACGATCGTGCGCTCGGTGTCCAAATATGGCATCAGCGACGTGACGATGGATTTCGAGGACGGCGTGGACGTCTACTGGGCGCGCCAACAGGTCTCGGAGCGGCTCGCCGGCCTCGCACGGGATCTGCCTGCGACCACCGAGGGCGGCCTGGCGCCGATTACCACCCCGCTGGGTGAAATGTTCATGTTCACCATCGAGGGCGACGGCTACTCACTGGCGGAACGGCGCCGCGTACTCGATTGGGTTATCCGCCCGGCCCTGCGTACCGTGCCGGGCGTAGCAGATGTCAACGCGCTCGGTGGCGAGGTGCGAAGCTACGAGGTCATTCCCGATCCGTCCCGCCTGCGTGCGCGTGGCGTGACACTTGAGCAGTTGCGTCAGGCTTTGGACAAGAACAACCGCAACGATGGCGCTGGCCGCCTCGACCGGGGCGACGAGCACTGGGTGGTACGCGTCGAAGGTGGCATACGAGGGCTCGATGACTTGCGCGCCATCGTCTTGGAGGCGGCACAGGGCCTTTCCAGTACGCCAGCCGTAACAGTAGGCGATGTGGCCACCGTGCGCCTTGGCGAGGCCACACGCAACGGCGCGGTCAGCAAGGACGGGCAGGGCGAGGCGGTGGAGGGGCTCGTGCTTGGCCTGCGCGGTACCGATGCGCGGAAACTCGTGCATGCGGTGCAGGCGCGCCTGGACGAGCTGGCGCCTGGCCTGCCGAAGGGCATGTCGACGAGGATCTTCTACAACCGCGGGGAACTGGTGACACGCGCGGCGAACACCGTGGTCCGCGCGCTGGCCGAGGCCGGCGTGCTGGTGGTCGTTACCCTGTACCTGTTTCTCGGTGGCGTGCGCGCGGCGCTGGTCGTGGCGACAACGTTGCCACTGTCGATGCTCGCCACCTTCCTGTTGATGCGCTACGCGGGACTCACCGCGAACCTGATGAGCCTTGGTGGCCTGGCCATCGCGCTTGGCATGCTGGTGGATGCCGCCGTGGTGGTCGTGGAGAACATCGAGACAGCCCTGGCGCGCGCCGAAGCGCACAAGACCGATGAGGCGCTGCGCGGCGCGGCGATTCGGCACGCGGTGGCGGCCGTTGCCCCGCCGATGCTGGCCGGCGTGTCCATCATCGCCATCGTCTTCCTGCCGCTGTTGTCGCTGGAGGGGCTCGAGGGCAAGCTGTTCGCGCCGGTGGCACTCACCATCGTGCTGGCGCTGGCGTCCTCGGTGGTGATTGCATTCACGGTCGTCCCGGCGCTGGCATCCTGGCTGTTGCTTTCTCACGCCGACGAGCCTCCCTGGCTCATGCGCAAGGTGTCGGCCGGCTTTGCCAGGATGCAGGACTGGAGCACGACGCACCGCCGCACCGTCTTCGGGGCCGCGGGCATGGCGCTGGCCGGTGCCGCCGTACTGTACCTGTCGGTGGGAAAGACATTCATGCCAACCATGGACGAGGGGGATCTGATCGTGCAGCTTCAGAAGGCGCCGTCCGTGTCGCTTGCGGCGTCGCTCGACCTGGACCAGCGCGTGCAGCAGGCCTTGTTGAAGGATGTCCCGGAAATCCAATCGATCGTGGCGCGATCCGGCTCCGACGACCTGGGCCTGGATCCGATGGGCCTGAACGAGACCGACACCTTCCTGGTGCTTAAGCCCAAGGATCAGTGGCGCGGCAGCAAGGACGATATTGCCGAGGCGATTCGGCGCGTGATGGAACGCTTTCCCGGTGTGATCTACGGATTCACGCAACCCATTGAGATGCGTGTCTCGGAAATGCTGACCGGCACGCGCGGCGACGTTGCCATCAAGCTCTTTGGTAGTGACCTCGCGGCCATCGACTCAGCAGCGCAGGTCATCGCGACGACCGTGCGCGGCATCAAAGGGGCGACTGACGTGATTGCACCCAACAACAAGGGCGTGCAATACCTGAAAGTGTCCCTTGACCGTGCCGCCGCCGGCCAGGCTGGCTTTACCGGAGACGGCCTGCAGGCGCAATTGCGTGCACTGGTGGAGGGCGACCGCGTCGGCGTGGTGCCGGAAGGGATCATCCGCACGCCGCTGATCCTGCGTGGCGGAGCAGCATTGCGCCAGGCGCCCGAGGCATTCGCCAGCCTGCTGGTCACGGCGCCGGACGGCCGGACCTGGCCACTGACGTCATTGGCGAGCCTCGAGCGCGTGGACGGTCCGGTGCGGATCAATCATGAAAACGGTGCAAGGTTTGCGGTGATCCAGGCAAACGTGGAAGGCCGCGACCTGGCCGGTTTCGTTCAGGAGGCACAGTCGGCAGTCGCCAATCTCAAGACGTTACCCAAAGGCCTGCGTATCGTCTGGGGGGGGCAATTCGAGAACCAGCGTCGAGCCGCAGCACGCCTGGCTCTGGTCGTGCCGATGGCGTTGGCGGCGATCTTCTTCCTGCTGATGCTGACATTCCGGTCCGTGCGTCAGGCCGTGCTGGTGCTCGCCAACATCCCGTTTGCATTGGTGGGCGGCATCGCGGCATTGCGGCTGTCGGGGGAATACCTGTCGGTTCCCGCCTCGGTCGGCTTCATCGCGCTGCTCGGTATTGCGGTGCTGAACGGGGTCGTGCTGGTGTCGCACTTCAACACGCTGCTGGAGTCCGGACTCGATATTGCACAGACGGTTCGGACGGGTGTCCGGGACCGCTTGCGCCCCGTTCTGATGACCGCCTGCATCACGGCGCTGGGAATGATACCGCTGTTGCTGGCAAGCGGGCCCGGATCCGAGATTCAGCGGCCACTGGCTATCGTTGTCTCGGGTGGCCTCGTCTCGTCGACGGCGCTGACGCTGCTCCTTTTGCCACTGTTGTTCGAGCGTTTCGGCGTGCCGGGACAGCAGCCGGCCATTCGAAAGGGAGCCCTGCAATGAGGCGCAACCTGTATATCACCCTCGCGGCAGCGGTCGGCGTGATTGCGGCCTGGAGCGCTGCTGCGCAAGCCGGCTCGCACGGTTATCTGCCCGACGAAGCGGCCGTGAGTGAAGCAATTGCCCGTTCGCCCGATGTGATGGCCGCCGAGGCACGGCGGGATGCCACGCGCGCGCGCGCAGTCGGGATCCGTGCGGGCACGGCTGAAACCGTGGTGCGGGCGGTCGGCCAGGGCCGCAGCGTCCGCGAGCCATCCCAGCGCTTCCCTGAAGGGCAGATCGCGGTGGAACGGCCATTGCGGCTTTGGGGCAAGGCCGACGCCGATGCGCGTCTGGCCGACGCGACCGCCGAAGCCGGCGACCTTGCCGTGATGGACGCCCGGCACGAGTCGTCGCGCCAGATCCTGACTCAGTGGTTCGCCGTGATGCGTGCGGGACAGGCTCGCCTGGCCGCGCAAGATAACGCCCGGGCGGCCGGTGAGCTGGTCGCCATGACGGCCCGCCGCATCCAGGTGGGCGACGCCGCGCGGCTCGACGGGGAACTGGCGGCGTCGGATCACGCGCGCACGCGGGCCGTGCTCGCGACTGCTGCGGCGGCCGAGCAGGCTGCACTGGCCGAATTGCATGGGCGGTTTCCCGGGCTGGGGGAGCCCGGCTCTCTGTCGGATACAGCGCTGCCCCCGGTGCCCCCGGTGCCCCTTGAGCCGCCCGAGGCGCTGCGTATGGACTACGTCCGGGGCAGCCATGAGTACCGGCTGGCGATGGCGCAGGAAGCGCAGGCGCTGCGGCATGCGGCCCGGGCGGATCTGGAGCGCAAACCGGATCCGACGGTCGGCATGTTCGTAACGATCGAGCGGGGCGGAGCAGAGCGCATACTTGGCGTCAGCGTGGCCATGCCGCTGGGCGGGGAGCATCGCCAGGCGGCCGCCACGGCAGCGGCTGCGGACGCCGAGGCCGCCGCGCGCAGCCGCATGGCGGCCGAGCGCAGGCTCGGCACGGAATTCGACGTGCAGTATCGGAATCTGCTTGGCAGGCGCTCATCGGCGCAGGCTCAGGCCGAGGCAGCGAGCCTGCAACGCACCGCGTCGGATCGGGCGACGCGTGCTTATCGCGCAGGCGAGTCTGGCCTGGCCGAACTGCTCGCGGTACGCCGCAGCCTTGCCGAGGCCTTACTTGCCGAACGGCTTGCGCGGGTCGATGCACTGGAAGCCGACAGCCGACTCCGTCTTGACCTTCACCGGATGTGGGATCTTGACGACTGAGCCAGATTACGAATGTATGACTCTACAACCCGGAACCAGACCATGCGATACCAGGAAACGCTGACGCTCCAGAACATGACACATGTTGATCGGGCGGAGTTGCCACGATGAACGCAGAACCCAGGTACAACCTCGCGATGAGAACCCTCCACTGGCTGGTGTTCCTCGCCGCATTGATCGCCGTGGTGGCAATTGAGGTTCATGACTTCTTCCCGAAGGGCAGTCTTGCGCGGACCACCTTATTCTCGATTCACCAATCGGCCGGCCTCTGCGTCTTCGCATTGATGTTGCTGCGGCTGCTGGCCCGCATCGCGACGCCTGTCCCGGAGCCGGTTCCGGGATCGAAGCTGCTCCGGCGCATCGCGGGGCTGACGCACGGCATGCTCTATTTGCTAATGTTCGCCATGCCGGTCTTGGGCGTGTTGGCCCTGGCTTGGGGGGGAGAGCCCATTGACGCATTTGGCATGAGGTTGCCGCTATTCCTCGGCAAGCAGGACGGATTCGCTCACCTGGCCAGGGACATCCACGAATCCGGCGCAACGCTCGTGTACATCTTTGTCGGGCTGCATGCGGCTGCTGCCCTGTGGCATGAGTTCGTCACCAGGGATGGCGTTCTGCGTCGCATGTTGTAGGAGACTGGAATGCGTCTGCCCGATGCCCGGCTCAACAGCGTTCTCCTTGCGGTCTCTGCCGTGACACTGGCAGGAGGCCTCGTTGCGCGCCAGGTGCAAGACGAGACGCTGGCCCAATGGCTTTGGATGGCCGGAACATTGCCTAATGCGATTGCATTGGCGGTATCCAGTGCAAGCGCCGCGATCCGACGGCAATCCGGCATCGATGCGCTGGCGCTGCTATCGATGGTAGTGGCGCTGTTCTTCGGTGAATTTCTCGTGGCTGCTGTGGTATCGCTGATGTTGGCTAGCGGACGTGCACTTGAGGGCTACGCTCAATCCCGCGCCCGGCGGGAAATGACTGCTCTGCTGAGTCATGCTCCCAGGCGTGCCAACCGGCTGCAGGCTGGCCAATGGCAGCAGGTCGATCTTGCCGACGTCCGTCCTGGCGATCGGCTGATGGTCCGGCACGCCGAGGTGGTGCCCGTTGACGGCGCTCTGATGATGCCAGCGGAACTGGATGAGTCGGCGCTGACTGGCGAGTCAGCCATCCGGCAGCGTGTCGCAGGCGAGTCGATCCAGAGCGGCGCGCTGAATGCGGGCTCCGCACTGGAAATGGTGGCGGGCGCCACAGAGGCGGAAAGCACGTTTGCCGGCATCGTGCGCATGGTCGCCGCTGCGCAGGCGGAGCGAAGCCCCTCGGCGCGACTTGCCGACAAATATGCCTTGCAGTTCATGGGATTCACCCTGCTGCTTGCCGGTGCAAGCTGGCTCTGGAGCGGTGAGCCGATGCGAATTCTTGCGATCCTCGTAGTTGCGACACCATGTCCACTCATCCTCGCCGTGCCCGTGGCAATTGTTTCGGGAATGTCGCGCTGCGCAAAGCGCGGCGTGCTCGTCAAGGGCGGTGGCGCGCTGGAAGGGCTCGCCAAGGCCGATACGCTGTTCTTCGACAAGACCGGCACGCTCACGGGAGGCGTTGCGAGACTACTTGGCATCGAATGCACGCATGGGTATTTGCCGGAGGCGGTGCTTGCGCTTGCCGCTTCCCTAGCCCAGGCATCGAATCATGTCATTTCCGATGCCGTGGCGATGACTGCACGCGAGCGCGGCATGGACCTGCTTGCGCCTTCGGAGGTCCGGGAAAGCGCTGGTGCAGGCGTGCAGGGGGTGGTCGGCGGGCAAGTCGTCAGGCTCGGCTCGCTTACGTATGCCGTGGAGAACGGTGACGTGACAGAGTGGGCGCAGGACGTCCTGCGGCGTGTCCGGATCGGAGGGATATCGACCGTGTTCGTTAGCATCGACGGTCAACTTGCAGGCGTGATTGAACTCGCCGACAGCATTCGCCTGGAAACTCCACGCACCCTTCGCCTGCTTCGCGAGGAGGGCGTCACGCGCCAGGCGATGCTCACGGGAGATCGTGCGGATATCGCGGAGGCGGTCGGTACGATGCTCGGTGTCGCCGAAATCCATTCGGAGCAGTCTCCCAGCGACAAGCTGGCAACGATACATTCCGCGCGCCGGAAAGGCACAGTGATCATGGTGGGGGATGGCGTCAATGACGCGCCTGCGCTGGCTGCGGCGGATATCGGCGTTGCAATGGGGGCACGCGGCGCGGCTGCCTCCTCGGAGGCGGCGGATGTGGTCCTGCTTGTAGACCGGCTCGATCGCCTCGTCGATGCCGTGCGCATAGCGCGCCGCACCCGCCGCATCGCGATGCTCAGCGTGGAGATAGGGATGATGCTGTCGGTCGCAGCAATGTTCGCGGCCGCATTGGGCTTCCTGCCTCCGCTGGCGGGCGCGATCCTGCAGGAAGGAATCGACGTCCTCGCAATTGCCAATGCGTTGCGGGCTTTGCGGGCGGATCCCCGGGCGCGGGAGGGCCACCTGGATGAAGGGGACGTGGCCCGCCTCAAAGCCGAGCATGCTGCGCTGGAGCCCATCATGAGCCGGATACGCGCCGTGGCGGACATGCTGCCCAAGATGCAAGGGCATGCGGCACAGGCTGAACTGGAGGCGTTGAACCGCTCGCTAACCGAGGTCCTAGTGCCGCACGAGCGCAGCGAGGATATGCATCTTTATCCGGACGTGGCCCGCTTGCTCGGCGGGGACGATCCCATGGCGGCCATGAGCGGGATGCATCGCGAAATCTTCCGCATCGCGACCGTCCTGGACAGAACCATTGCCCAGCTGCCGTCAGAGGGCCCGGATTGGCGCACGACGCAGGAATTGCAGCGTTTGCTGTATGGCCTGGACGCCATCCTGCGATTGCATTGTGCGCAGGAAGATGAACTGTTTCATGTACTGGGAAAGGGGGGGTGACGAAGCGAAGGTCATTATTCAGGTCGATGCGGTTCTCGGCGACAAGGGCCTCAAGAACACCGCACCGCGCGTCCCGGCATCGCTGCTCGGCGACCTCATTGATCAGAGGTTCCCTAGATCCGCTTTTTTTGCGTGTCGCTCGGCAACTCGTTGAAGCGGGCAGAGTAATAGGCAGCGAAGCGGCCCAGGTGTCCGAAGCCGAACGCCAGCGCTGTTTCAGTGACGCTGGCGGACGGATCGAGCAGCAGTCGCGCGCGCACCGCGTCAAGGCGTGCATTCCGCAGCAGTTCCATTGGCGGGATGCCGAAATGGCGGCGGCAAAGCGCATTCAGCGAGCGGCCGCTGACGCAGGCGGCGCGGGCCAGGTCCTCAAGCGAGACCGGCGCGCTCAGGTGCGACTCAATGTATGCGATGACCGCATCGATCTGCCTCGTGCCCCGGGCGGCACGTTCCGGCAGGGACGCGATGTCCAGTGCAGCCTGCATCGGCAGTGGCAGTGGCGTAGTGCTGTCGGGTCGGTGCAAGAGCAGGAACAGGGCGAGGCTTCGCTCCAGATGGCTCGCCCAATCGGCATGAACGGTGGAATCCGGGCAGGCGAGCAAGTTCAGCAGCGAATGGGCGATCAGTTCCCACTGCGCTTCCAGCGCGCGTGGAAGGAGGAATCCGGATGCGAGTGGGGGCCCACCCGTCGCAGCGCCGTCAGCCTCGAGAAGGAGGCTATTGGGTACCCTGACGATCAGCTGCTGATTGCCTGGGCTCCACCGCAGGCGTATGCGTTGCTTAGGAGAGAGCACGGCGGTGCGGCCTTCGGCGACCCAGAGCCGTTGGCCATCGCATTCAATCTCCGCGCCAGCGCCGAGCGAGGTATGGACCAGTGAGAAATTTTCGAACGGCCGCGCCGAGACTTCGACTTCGGGGCCGTAGCGCAGCGAGTAGATCTTCACTCGGCCCAGTTCGCCCTTGAACATGGCGGCATCGGGAGCGCCGGATTTCCATCGCAGCACATGGTCGGTAAGTTCGCGGGCGACATGGTCGTGCGCCTCCACTCGCACATCCGACCGGAACAGCGGATTGCTATAGAGCGGGGCAAGTACGGAAGTCCGTGGTGAAAGGGGCATATTTGTCTCCCTGGTCGGGCCTTGCTGAGGCTTCCGTCATTCGCGCACCGCGCTGATACCGCCGTGTAGCCCCGATCCAATCTGCAGGGGTCGGCTGCCCCTTTGGTGCGTTTCATATTGCCATAGCAACGACCGCATGGATAGCACACGCGGCAGGCGCGCATGCGGTTCCTTCCGATATCGGATAGCCGGGCAATGGCTCGGCTGCCATTTCTGGATAGGCCGCGCGATTTCGCCGGAAGCGGATCGGAACGCCGTGAAAGTCCACCGATTCCGGATAGTGCCATGGGGTAACGGATTCCTACACTCCGTCCATCCCCAATGCGCAACGATTTCGCGGAGACAGCGATGTCAGACTTCCCACGGATGGCCGGCAGCACCGGCGACCGGAAAGTGATTTTTCCCCAGCCCGACGGCTCATGCGTCCCCTACAGCGTGTTCAGCTCGCAAGAGGTCTATGACCGGGAGCAGGAGCGCATCTATCGCGGGCCGTACTGGAGCTTTGTGGCCCTGGCCTGCGAGATTCCCAACCTCAACGATTTCAAGAGCACCTTCGTTGGCGATACGCCGGTGGTGGTAACGCGCACGGCGAACGGCTTTGCGTGCTGGGTCAACCGCTGCGCGCATCGCGGCGCGGTGGTGTGCCGCGAGAAGCATGGCAACGCCGAGTCGCACACCTGCGTGTACCACCAGTGGAATTACTCCTGCGAGGGCGACCTGCAGGGCGTGCCGTTCCGGCGCGGGCAAAAGCAGGGCACCATCACCCTGACCGGGATGGCCAAGGCCTTCGATCCGTCGCAGCACGGGCTGCAGAAGCTGCGTGTGCAGGAATACAAGGGCCTGCTGTTTGCCACCTTCAGCGACCAGGCGCCGCCGCTGGCCGACTACATCGGCCCCGAGATGCGCCCCTGGGTGGACCGCGTCTTCCACAAGCCGGTCGTCTATCTGGGCTGCACCCGCCAGTACTCGAAGTCGAACTGGAAGCTCTACTTCGAGAACGTGAAGGATCCCTATCACGCGAGCCTGCTGCACCTGTTCCATACCACCTTCAACATCTTCCGCGTCGGCATGAGCGCGCGCTCCATCCCGGACGCCACGCACGGCCTGCACAGCCTGATCACGGTGACCAAGCCGAAGCAGGACACCAACACCGCGGTGGCCTATACGGACCAGAAGATCCGTTCGATGCAGGACGGTTTTGCGCTGGAGGATCCATACGTCCTGGGACAGATCTCCGAGTTCGAGGAGGACTGCACCAACCACATCCAGCCCATCTTCCCGCAACTGGTCATCCAGCAGATCCACAACACGCTGGTGGCGCGCCAGTTGCTGCCGAAGGGGCCGAACAACTTCGAGCTGGTGTTCCACTTCTTCGGCTACGAGGACGACACCCCGGAGCTGCGCGAGCTGCGCCTGCTGCAGGCCAACCTGGTGGGGCCGGCCGGCTATATCTCGATGGAAGACACCGAGGCCACCGAGCTGGTGCAGCGCGGCACCGTGCGCGACGGCGACAAGACGTCCTACATGGGCATGGGCCTGGATGCGCCGGAGCAGACCAACAGCAATATCACCGAAAACCTGATTCGCCGCTTCTGGGCCGGATATCAGCACGCGATGGGGTACTGAGATGAAGAATGACCTGCAGCTCTGGATGGAACTGAGCGCCCTGCAACACCGCTACGTCCATGCCATCGACAACAACCTGCTGGAAAGCTGGCCGGCCTTCTTCACCGAGGACGGCACCTACACCATCATCTCGCGCGAGAACGCCGACCGTGGCTTGCCCGCGCCGATCATCCACTGCCGCAACCAGAAGATGATGCGCGACCGCATCGTCGCGCTGCGCCACGCCAACATCTATGAAGCGCACGGCTATCGCCACGCGCTGGGCGGGCTGGTGATCGAGGCGGCGACTGACGAGGAAGTGCGCACGGTGTCGAGCTATATCGTGGTCAATACCGGCGCCGCGGGCGACTCCTTGGTGTACCAGGCCGGCGTGTACCGCGACACGGTCGTCAGGCAGGACGGCGCCTGGCGCTACAAGGAAAAGCGGGTCGTCTACGACACCTCGCGGGTCCAGACCCTTCTGGCCACGCCGATCTAGGAGTGCATGCAATGAGTACATGGCATGACGTCGGCGCGGCCGACGAATTCATCGAAGACGAACCGCGCGCCGTCGAGGCGGCCGGGGTATCGATCGCGGTCTTCCGCGTGGGCGAGGAGCTGTTCGCGCTGCATGACCTGTGCACGCATGAGCGCGTGCCGCTGTCCGAAGGCTTTGTCGAGGACGGCTGCGTCGAGTGCCCGCTGCACCAGGGCCTGTTCGACCTTCGCACCGGTGCGCCGCGCAAGGCGCCGTGCGTGACGCCGGTCCAGACCTATCCGGTGCAGGTGGCGGACGGCCGTGTGCGGATCCAGGTGCTGCCGCAACCGGTCGTGGTGTCCTGAAGGCGGGGAGCAGTCATGAGCACGGATCCGAGGACGATTGTCATTGTCGGCGCCGGCCAGGCCGGCGGCTGGGCCGCACGCACGCTGCGCAGCGAAGGCTTCGGCGGCAGGGTGGTTCTGATCGGCGACGAAGGGCACCCGCCGTATGAACGCCCGCCGCTCTCCAAGGCCGTGCTGGCCGGCGAGGCCATGCCTGAAAGCGTGCATCTGCTCGATGCCGCGACGCTCGCGTCCCTGTCGATCGAATGGCTGGCGAATGCGCGCGTGGCGCGGCTCGGCCGCGCGGCCAGGCAGATCCAGCTTGCCGATGGCAGCACCATCGCCTACGACAAGCTGATCCTCTGCACCGGCGGGCGCGCGCGCATGCTGGACGTGCCGGGGGCCGACCTGCCCGGCGTGCACACCTTGCGCACCATCGACGATGCGCTGCGCCTGGGTCCGGCACTGCGGCCCGGTGCGCGCGTGGCGGTGGTGGGCGGCGGCTGGATCGGCCTGGAAGTGGCTGCCACCGCGCGCAAGCGCGGCGCCGAGGTCACGGTAATCGAGGCCATGCGCAGGCTGTGCGAGCGCAGCGTACCGGCGGCACTGTCCGAGCACCTGCTGGCGCTGCATGCCGCGCGCGGTACCGAGGTGCTGCTCGATACCGGCGTGGCAGGCATTTCGGCGATCGCGTCCGGCGGACTCCGCGTGGCGCTGGCCAATGGCCGCGAGATCGACTGCGACGCAGCGGTAGTCGGCATCGGCCTGGTACCGAACGACGAGCTGGCGCGTGCGGCAGGGCTGGCTTGCGAAGGCGGCGTGCTGGTCGACGCGCAGTGCCGCACGTCCGATCCCGACATCTTCGCAGCCGGCGACGTGGCCGTTGCACGCAACGGCTGGGCCGGGCGCAGCATGCGGCTCGAGTCGTGGCAGAACGCGCAGGAGCAGGGCATTGCCGCGGCAAAGGCCGCGCTCGGGCACGCGGTGCACTACGACCCGCTGCCCTGGTTCTGGTCCGACCAGCACGACACCAACCTGCAGATCTACGGCGTGCCGCAGCCATCCCACCAGGTGGTGGTGCGCGGCGATCCGGCCAGCGGCAGTTTTGTCTTTTTCTACCTCGATGGCCACTGCGTGACGGCCGCGCTCGGCGGCAACGCGGCGCGCGACCTGCGCTTCGCGCGCCGCCTGATCGAGCAACGCAAGCCGGTCAGGCAGCAAGACCTGGCCGACCCCGCCGTATCGCTGGCCAGGCTTTGACGGCTGCCGCCCCCGCAGCCAAGGCCTGCAAGCAGACACGAGCAAGCAGTCAGAACATAAGGAAACGGAGGAGACCATGCGACAAATCGACATACAGAGAATGGCCGGCGAGGCCAGGCTCAATGCTTTTCACTACCGCGTGCTGATCTGGTGCGCGCTGATCATCATCTTCGACGGCTATGACCTGGCCGTGGCCGGCATTGCGCTGCCATCGATCATCAAGGAGATGGGGGTCGGGCCGACCCAGGCTGGCTTCCTGGTCAGCACCGCTCTGTTCGGCATGATGTTCGGCAACATCCTGCTGGGCACCATTGCCGACAAGATCGGCCGCCGCTGGGCCATCGCAATCTGCATCGCGCTGTTCAGCGTCTTTACCGCCGCCGCGGGGTTATGCAAGGACCCTGTACTGTTCGGCGCGGCGCGCTTCCTGGCCGGGATCGGCATCGGCGGCGTGATGCCGAACGTCATCGCGCAGATGACCGAATACGCGCCGCAGCGCGTGCGCAGCACGATGGTGACGCTGATGTTCAGCGGCTACTCGGTTGGCGGCATGCTCGCGGCGGTGCTGGGCAAGGGCCTGATCGAAAGCTATGGCTGGCAATCCGTGTTTATCGCCGCGGGCCTGCCGTTGCTGCTGATCCCGCTGGTCCTGAAGTCGATGCCGGAATCCGTGCCGTTCCTGATCCGGCGCGGCCGCACGGATGAGCTCAAGCGCCTGGCGCGCAGCATCGATCCGGCCTACCGGCCTGGCGCCGACGATCGCTTTGTCATCGCCGGTGCCGACGTATCCGCCAGCGCGCCGTTCCGCCAGCTATTCCAGCAAGGCCGGGGCCCGAGCACGCTGATGTTCTGGCTGTCGTGCTTCATGTGCCTGTTCATGGTCTACGCGCTCAGCTCCTGGCTGGCCAAGCTGATGGCCAGCGCCGGCTACAGCCTGGGCTCAGCGCTGACCTTCGTGCTGGTGCTCAACCTCGGCGGCATGGTCGGGGCCATCGGCGGCGGCTGGCTGGCGGACAAGCTCCATATCAAATACGTGCTGATCGGCATGTACCTGATGGCCGCGGTGTCGATCACCCTGCTGGGCCACCCCATGCCGACCGGCTGGCTGTACCTGATGGTTGGCCTTGCGGGCGCATCCACCATCGGCACGCAGATCGTCGGCTGCGCCTATGCCGGACAGTTTTATCCCATCGGCATCCGCGCCGCAGGTATCGGCTGGACCCTGGGCATGGGCCGTGGCGGCGCCATCCTGGCACCGATCGTGATCGGGGTGCTGGTCGGCATGGGGCTGCGGCTCGAGCAGAACTTCATGGCCATCGCGGTGCCCGGGATGGCGGCGGCGCTGGCCGTGCTGATGATCCGGCACGCGCGCTCGGCGTCGGTCGCGGCCGAACCGGGCAAGGCCACGGCCGACGCCGAGAGCATCGATATTCCGCAACGTCGCGCAAATTCCCACATTTAAGGAGAGCACTCATCATGGCTGAATACACCCCTTCCGAACTCCTGGCGCTGGTCAACAGCAGCCAGGTCGGCGCAGGCGATGAGCGCGTGCGCGCCATCACCGCGCGTATCGTCGCCGACCTGTTCCGCACGATCGAGTCGTTCCAGGTGACGCCGACAGAATTCTGGTCGGCCATGCAATGGCTGACGCGCCTGGGCCAGGCCGATATGGTCGGCCTGATCACCGCCGGCCTTGGCTTCGACCGCCTGCTCGATATCCTCGAAGATGAAGCCGACCAGGCCGCCGCGCGCGCCCAGGGCACGCCGCGCGCCATTGAAGGCCCGCTCTACGTCCCCGGCGCGCCGGTGGCCCAGCGCGAAGTGCGCCTGGATGAAGGCAACGAGGGCAAGGGCGAAGTCCTGGTGATGGAAGGCCGCGTGCTGGACCTGGAAGGCAAGCCGGTGCCGCACGCGAGCGTCGACGTCTGGCATTGCAACGAACTGGGCCGCTACTCGCACTTCGACCCGGCGCAGCCCGCCTACAACCTGCGCCGCCGCATCGAGACCGATGCCGAAGGCAACTACCGCTTCCGCAGCTTCCTGCCGCCGGGCTACGCGATTCCGCCCAACAGCCCGGTGTCGGAACTGTTCGCGCTGCTGGGCCGTCATGGCAATCGCCCGGCCCATATCCACTTCCTGGTGGCGGGCGGCGGCAAGCGTGCGCTGACCACCCAAGTCAACATCCCCGGCGATACCTTCCTCGACGACGATTTCGCCTTCGCCACGCGCGATGGCCTGGTCGTGTCGCTCGAGAAGGTGGAGCACTCGACCGAGTACGCCTCGCTTGGCGTGACAGGCCCGTTCACCCGTGTGCGCTTCGACTTCGTGCTCCAGGATGCGCGGAACGAGGCCGAGGCGATCGCCGCCAGCCGCTACGCCACCGGGCCGGCCTGAAGGCCAGCGCCACGGTTCGGTCGATCCCTTCGTGAATATAGTTGAAATATAAATAATCGTAATCTAAATTAAACCACGAAGGGCCATCCAACGGGATGGCCCTTCGTGCCGGGCATATGCCAACAAGAAAAAAATAGGGGGAGCAAGAATGAAAATCAGCGGGAGCAGGAAAGTGCCAGGCTGGCTAGGCATTGCGGCCATCGTGCTGCCACTTGTGGGGTGCGGGGGCTCCGAGCCTGTCGCCGATACGGTCTACACCAACGCGAAAGTCCTGACAGTGGACGCCGCCAATACCGTAGAACAGGGATTCGCCGTCAAGGACGGAAAATTCCTGGCGGTCGGATCGCCAGATGAATTAGGCAAGCATATCGGTCCCGCTACGCGTGTGGTCGATATGGGCGGACGCACCATCGTCCCTGGCCTCAGCGATGGCCACCTGCATGGCGCGGGCGGCGGCCCGGGCATCGACCTGTCGCGCACGCGCAGGATTGACGATGTGCTGGCTGCGATTCGCGATGCCGTTGCCAGCCATGCGCCCGGCGATCTGCTGCAAAGCAACTCCGACTGGCACGAGGCCCAGTTGAAAGAGGTTCGCCTGCCCACCCGCGCCGAGCTCGACGCGGTGGCGCCGAACAACCCGCTGGTGCTGCACCGCGGCGGCCTGACGGCCATGCTCAACAGCGCGGCGCTGGCCAAGTGGAATATCACCGAGAGCACGGTGTCGCCCGACGGCGGCATCATCCAGAAAGACAGCAACGGCCAGTTGACCGGCGTCCTGATCAACAACGCGCGCTCGCTGATGACGCTGCCCGTGCCGCCAAAATTCGACGCCGCGGCCCTGGAAGAAATGCAGCGCAAGCTCAATGCGCTGGGCCTGACCAGCGTGCGCGTGCCGGGCATGTTCACGGGCACCGATGTGCCCTCGGCCTACGCTGTCATCCGCCAACTGCAGGGTGCAGGCAAGCTGAGCCTGCGCTTCCAGCTGCTGCTCAACGCCATGGCGCCGGTGAACTCCGCCGCGCAGGTCAAGTCGATCATTGCCTCGGCCCAGCTGCCGCCGGGCTCTGGCGACGAATGGGTGCGCATCTGGGGCGCGAAGACCTCGGTCGATGGCGGGTTTGAAGGCGGCTATATGAGCCAGCCTTACAGCGAGCCTTATGGCAAGGGCGGAACGTTCTTCGGGCTGCCGCTGGTTTCGGGGCAGGCGTATCAGGATGTGGTGGGTGAACTGGCCCGCAACAAGTACCGCGTGGCTGTGCATGTGGTTGGCGATGCGGCGCTGGACCAAGTTCTGGCAGCGTGGGAAGGCCTCGACAAGGCAAGCCCAGGCGCCGTCAGAGGTTGGACAATCGAGCATGCATTCGTGGTTCGCAAGGAGCAGCTCGACCGAGTACGCGCCTTGGGCGCGAGGCTGTCCGTGCAGGCCCACCTGTACGTTGCCGCACCGGTGCTGTCGAAGTACTGGGGGCACGATCGGGCAGAACACGTGACCCCCGTGAAGACCTTCATGGATGCTGGCTTCCAGCTCGTCGGCGGCACCGATTCCGCAAATATGCCGGTCAATCCGTTCTGGGGGATGTATCACTTCATCACCCGCGACACGATCACCGACGGCGTCTATGGTCCGGACGAGCGCGTGGGCCGCGCCGACGTGCTGCGCATGTTCACCATCAACTATGCCGACCTGAACGGTGAGGCCGATAGCAAGGGCTCGATCGAAAAGGGCAAGCTGGCCGACTTCGTGGTGTTGTCGGGAGACTATCTGACGGTGCCCGAAGTTGACATCCAGAATCTCCATGCCGTTGCCACCTATGTGGGCGGCCGCCAGGTGTACCGCGACGCGAGCACTTCGGTTCCGGCCTTTTAGGGGCGGTGATCCGGCTTCGGTGCGCCATATCGCTAGCCATCGCCGAGGCCTTGCCGCGGTTCAGCGGCAGTTCAACATGCCCGCTGGGGATCCGGTCGGCGATTGGGCAGGATCCCCTCGCACGTCGCGTTCGCGCAGGCGGTGGTAGTGGTCATGGGACCATTCCAGCGTTTCGAAATCCGTGTTGCTGCCCAAGTCCGCGCCGGAAGACCGCCGCGCCGAGCAGCACCGCCAGTCCGGAGCCCCAAGGTGACGGATGACCTCAGGTCGACAGCAGGCCGTGCCGCCGATGCCATGCCTGCAGCGACTCGGCCGGCCAGGTGCCGCAGTGCACGTGGCCCTTGCCGCGTGGCACGTCCACCCACGCCGGAACGAAGTCGAGCCCGGCTTCCACCACGTCGGGCGGTTTGGGCAGCGGGGTGTCGATGGCCGACGCGTGCGGATGGACCAGATGAGGCCAGCGCGGATCGAACAGCCACAGCGCGCTGCCGCACCTGACGCAGAAATGCCGCTGCGCCGGCGAGCGCGTGGCGCGCTTGCCGGGCTCGCGCATCACCGCGTTGTAGATGCCCAGGTACTTCTTGCCGCGCACGCGCAGCGTCGTGGCATCGCCGCCGAGGTTGATGGCATAGCCGCCGCTGCCCGCCGTCTTGCGGCAGATCGAACAGTGGCAGTGCATGAACGGATACGGCGAATCGGACTCCAGCGAGAAGTGCACGGCGCCGCAATGGCACGAGCCTTCGAGATGCATGGTATGGCCTCCAGTCGAGCGTCGCGGGATGCCATTGACTGTAGGACATCACGCCCGCCGCAAACCGGGCGATATGCGCTCGCGGTGGCTGCGCGGCCTACAGCGCCCGGCGGAAGGTCAGGTTGATCCGTTCGTGCCCGAGCAGCGGATGGTCGCCGTCGGCCAGCGGCGCCACGCCATGGAAGGCCAGCCGCGCGGGGCCGCCCCAAACGACCACGTCGCCATGCGCCAGCCGTGTACGGATGGGGCGCTCGGCGCGGCGCAGCCCGCCGAACAGGAACACCGCCGGCAGGCCGAGCGAGACCGACACGATTGGCGCGCGCAGGTCGCGCTCGTCGCGGTCCTGGTGCAGGGACAGGCGTGTGCCGGGCACATAGCGGTTGACCAGGCAAGCGTCCGGCGCAAAGCCCGCAAAGCCCGCTTCGGCGGCGGCGCGTGCGGCCAGGTCGAGGAAAGTCGCTGGCATGGCGGGCCACGGCGCGCCGCTGAGCGGATCGAGCCGGTCGTAGCGGTAGCCGGTCCGGTCCGAGACCCAGCCGGCCTGCCCGCAGTTGGTCATGGCCACCGACATCTGCAGCCCGCCCGGTGTCACCATATGGCGCCAAGGGGCTTGCCCGACGACGTTCGCTACGTCCCGGAGCAGCTGCGGAGCCAGCGCGCGCGCAAAGCCGCGCAGCACGGCGGCGCCGGCCGCCAGCGGCTCGGTCACGCCAGCCGCGTCACGGCCTTCGCCGGGGGCATCCAGGTTGTCGAAGAGGTCGAACGTCATGGCATGGGACAGGGCAGGGCGCTACGCGGGCATTATCGCCCCGGCGCCTGCGCGGCGCTCTCGGCAGTGTGGCGCCGTGTCGCGCACATTGGCAGCCAGCGCGATTTTCCTCCCTCGAATCGGTGAAATCAGGGTTTATACTTAGCTCACTTTTCCCAAATTCTCGCCGCATCGCGCCAATCCGCGTCAAGGTTCCACGGCCGCATCATGAAACGATTTCTCGCCTTCAGCCTTGTCGCGTGGCTCTCTGCTGCCTTGCTGATCCTTGGACGCGACTCGGTTGCGATGATTGCACTGAGCGGCGTGGTCGCCCTGGCGGGCCTGGATATCTTCCAGCCCTGAGCCGGGACCCGGCAGCACTTCGCATCATGACAAAGGCCGCCCGAGAGGCGGCCTTTGTCATGGCAGTGGCGCGTGAAGCGCCTGGCAGTCAGGCAAACGTATCGACCTCTCCCTGTGCCGGCACGCGTGCCGGACGGGCCGGTGCGGCGATGGGTGCGGCCCGGGAATCGCTAGCAGCCAGGTTCACGCCGAAGCCCGGCTGGCCACGGCCGTTGCCGGCCTGCTGCTGTTGCGGCTGGCCATTGCCGGGCTGGCCGGCAAAGCTGTCGGCGCCCACCGACGTGTGGCCGAGCTGGATGCCGCTTTCCGACAGCGCGGTGCGCAGGTGCGGCAGCGCGGCTTCGACGGCGGCGCGCACAGCCTGGTGCGGCGAAACGAACTGCGCCTGGGCCTGGTCGTTGACCACGTTCAGTACCACCTTGAGCGGCCCGAGATCGGGCGGATTGAGCTGCAGTTCCGCGCTCTGGCTGCCTTGCGTGGTCAGCCGGATCATCTGCTGGCCCAGCGCCTGCGGCCATTGCGTATCGTCCAGCGGCGGCGCCACGACCGGGCGCGCGGCGGCTGCCACAGCGGCCGGTGCGGCCGATGGCGTCTGGTTTGCCAGCGCGGCGGCAATGGCCGTCGCGGCGCCATCGCTCTGCGTGACCGTTGCGGCACCGCCGGTCCTGGCGGCGACCTGCACCGGCGTGAACGGGGTGGCGGCGGGTTTGCTGTCCTGCCCGATGCCGTCCGCCTGCGCCAGCGCGGCATGGTGCGGGTGGCCCGTGCCGGCCTGTGGCTGGCCATCGCCGAACTGGCCGGCGTGGCCCTGGCGTGCATCGCCCATCGCATGCAGCGCCGTGCTGGCCGTCGTGGCGGCCTGGGTGCTGTCGGTCGCCGCCGCTTGCCCCGAGGCGCCCGGCAGCGCGGCGCGCTGCGACAGGATGTTGGCCAGCGTGTCGGCGGCGGTTGGCGTGGCAGTCGTAGCGGTGGCGTCCTTGGCCGATGCCTGGATCGCAAGCTTGCCGGCGGCGTCGGCATTCACATCGGCAAGTGCCGCGTTGGCCGCATCGGCCGGCACGGCAGCGGGGGCTTGCAGCATGGCGAGGCCGTTGGCGCCGGCGGCACCGGCCGCGGCGACATCCGCGGCGCCGCTACCCGATGCAGCAGCGGCCGGGGCGGGCGGCAGCAGGGCGGCCAGCGCCGCGGCGGCAGCGCCAGCCGCCTGGCTGCTGCCGTCGTCCTTGTGGTCCTGGTCGTCATGGTCCTTGCGGCGGCCCGTCGGCACCGGCTTGCCCGCGGCCGCGCGGGCCGCGTCGGCGGCCTGGCTGTCTTTCGACGGGGAACCGCCGGCAGGCTGCGCATTGTTCTGCGCATTGCTGCCCGAATCCTGGCGCGGCTCGGGGCGCGCGTTGTCCTGCGCGCGCGACAACGCGCCGCTGAAGGCAGCGTTCCCGGCGTCTGCCGTCATGCGGCTGGCGGGGTCTGCCTTGGGGGTGGCGTTGCTGACGAGCTGACTGATATCGATCATGGATGAAGGCTTGCCCTCTGGGCTCAGTTGAGTCGGCTGCCGGCGTCGCGCGCCAGCCGTGCGGCGTATTCGTCGTTGGCGCGCTGCTCGCGGCGCGCGACCACTTGTTCCTCGCGCGCATCTGCGCGCGCGATCAGGGTGTCGAAGGAGTTCAGGCGGCGCTTCTGCTTCTGCCAGTTGCTGCGGCCCATCAGCAAGTCGGCTTCGGCCTTGTCCAGCGCGGCGGTTTGCTGGCGGATGGCGTGGTCCAGCGAATCGAGGAAACGGGAAAAATCATGCCAGCGGCTGGTGGTCATGCCTTCCGCCGCCACCACCTGCATGCGCTCGCGGTATTCCTGCCGGTACTGCGTGAGCTGGTTGAGCTGCTGTGCGGCCTGGGTCCGCAGCCCCTGCAGACGACCGAGTTCGCGCGCGGCGGCATCGGTGTCGTTCTGGGCCAGTTCGGACAACGTCTGCAGCGGATTCGGTTTAGCCATGTTCGTTCCTGTCGAAGAGGCCATGCAGCTGCCCGATCGCATCGTCGTAGCCGGCGCGCTCGTGGATGTCCTGCTGCAGGAAGGCTTCCATCCGGGGGTGGAACCGGATCGCCAGATCCAGTTCGGGATCGTTGCCGGGCACGTAGGCGCCCACGCTGATCAGGTCGCGGTTGCGCTGGTAGCGCGACATCAGCTGCTTGAAGCGGCGCACCGAAGCAAACTGCACGGGCGGGATCAGCGCGGTCATCGCGCGGCTGATCGAGGCTTCCACGTCAATGGCCGGATAGTGGCCGGCCTCCGCCAGGCTGCGCGAGAGCACGATGTGGCCGTCCAGGATGGCACGGGCCGAATCGGCAATCGGGTCCTGCTGGTCGTCGCCTTCGGTCAGCACGGTATAGAACGCCGTGATGGAGCCGCCGCCTTCCGGTCCGTTGCCGGTGCGTTCCACCAGCGTGGGCAGCTTGGCGAAGACCGACGGCGGATAGCCCTTGGTTGCCGGTGGCTCGCCGATCGCCAGGGCGATCTCGCGCTGGGCCATGGCATAGCGCGTGAGCGAATCCATGATCAGCAGCACATGCTTGCCCTGGTCGCGGAAATACTCGGCCAGCCGTGTGGAGTACGCGGCGCCCTGCATGCGCAGCAGCGGCGAGCAGTCGGCCGGGGCCGCCACCACGACGGAACGCGCGCGGCCTTCGGGGCCGAGGATATTCTCGATGAACTCTTTCACCTCGCGGCCGCGCTCGCCGATCAGGCCGACCACGATCACGTCCGCGCTGGTGTAGCGCGCCATCATGCCGAGCAGCACGCTCTTGCCCACGCCGGAACCCGCGAACAGGCCCATGCGCTGGCCGCGCCCCACGGTCAGCATGCCGTTGATGGCGCGTACGCCGGTGTCGAGCACGGTTTCGATCGGCGCGCGCATCAACGGGTTGATCTGCTCGGCCGACAGCGGCACTTCCTGCGCGGCGCGAATCGGGCCTAGCCCGTCGAGCGGCCGGCCGGCGGCATCGACCACGCGGCCGAGCATGCCTTCGCCCACGGGCAGGCGCTTGGAGCCGGGCTCGCGCGGAGCGCTGGCGCCCTGGGGCTGCGGCGATGGTTCGAGCGGATAGACGCGTGCGCCGGGCAGCAGGCCGACCACGTCGGATTGCGGCATCAGGAACAGGCGGTCCGCACCGAAGCCGACCACTTCGGCTTCGGCCGTGCGCGGGCCGCCGGACCCGGCGTGGAACTGCCCGGCGGGCAGTTCGATCAGGCAATCGCTGCCCACGGGCAGGCGCAGGCCCACGGCTTCCAGCACCAGGCCGGCCGCGCGCGTGAGCCGGCCGCAACTACGTTTGCTGTCGAGCCCGGAGATATCCGCCTGCGCAGTGCTCAGCGCATGGCGCCAGTGCTGCGCATGGGGTATGTGTGCAGCATCCCGGTCGGTGACGGCGTCAGTCATGCGGAGGCTCCCACGGGTCGTCGCGGCCCATGGCCTTGACCACGCGGGTCCAGCGCGTTTCCAGCCTGGCGTCGCGCTCGCCGCTGGCCGCGCTGGCGATGCAGCCGCCCCGTGCGACGGACGGATCCGCGCGCAGGGTCCAGCCGGCGGCTTCGAGTTCGCCCTGCATATGGGCTTCGATCAGGCCCACGTCTTCCGGGTGGAGCAGCAGGCATGGCGAGCCGGACAGCGCCGGTTCGCTAGTGAGCAATTCGCGCACGGCCGGCAGCAGGACTTCGGGATCGTCTTCCACGCGGCTGCGGACCAGCTGGCGCGCGACGTCGAGCGCCAGCGAGAGCAGCGCACCGGAAACTTCCTGGTCAACGCCGGCCAGCGCCTGGCGGAAGTTCTCGGCCAGCCCATGCAGGCGCGTGGCTTCGTTGCGCGCGCCTTCCAGCCCGCGCGCATAGCCTTCGCGGTGGCCGTCGCCGTAGCCCTGGGTCTGGCCCTGGGTATAGCCCTGTGCGTAGCCTTCCTTGCGGGCGCCTTCGCGCATGGCTTCGAGCGCCTCGAAATCGATCGGCGGCGGTGCCGGCTCGGCCGGTGCTTCTTGCACGATCGCCTGCAGCGCGGTGCGCGGGTCCAGCGAATCCATCTGCCAGCGCTGCCAGCCGGTGCCGCGCGAGCGGCGCGGCGCTTCGAACGGGGTAAAGCCGCCGGCGTCGCCGCCGGCCGGGTTCTCGCTGCGCTGCGCGATACGTGCGGCCAGGCCGCGCTCAGACATAGGCATCGTCTCCTCCGCCAATCTGCACTTCGCCGGCATCGGCCAGGCGTCTTACCACCTGCAGGATGGCCTTCTGCTCGGCCTCGACCTGCGACACGCGCACCGGGCCCAGCGCATCCAGGTCCTCGCGCAGCATTTCGCCGGCGCGGGTGGACATGTTGCGGATGAACTTGTCGCGCAACTCCTGCGGCGCGCCCTTGAGCGCGACGATGAGCGATTCGGTGGCGATTTCCTTGAGCACGCGCTGGATGCCGCGGTCGTCGACTTCCAGCAGGTTCTCGAACAGGAACATCTCGTCGATGATCTTCTGCGCCAGGTCGCCGTCGTGCAGGCGCACGCCGTCGATGACGGCCTCTTCGTGCGCGGTGCTCATCAGGTTGATGATTTCCGCCGCGGTGCGCACGCCGCCCATGCGGCTGCGCTTCAGGCTCTGGCCCGACAGCAGCTTGGACAACACGTCCGTCAACTCCTGCAGCGCGCCCGGCTGCACGCCGCCGAACGTGGCGATACGCAGGATCACGTCGTTGCGCAGGCGGTCGGTGAACATGCCCAGCACCTCGGACGCCTTCTGGCGGTCCAGGTGAATCAGGATGGTGGCGATGATCTGCGGATGTTCCTCGCGAATCAGTTCAGCCACGGAGGTCGAATCCATCCAGTTCAGCGAGTCGATGCCGCTGCCCGGATCGCGCGATTCCAGGATGTCCTCGATCACGGACTGGGCGCGCTCTTCGCCGAGCGCCTTGTTCAGCACGCTGCGGATGAACGAGCTCGAATCGACGTTCAGCGCCAGGTACTGCTCGGTCTCGCCGCGGAACTCGCTGAGCACGCCGGCCATTTCCTCGCGCGTCACCGAGCGGAGCTCGGCCATGGCGGAGCCCAGCTCCTGCACTTCGCGCTGGGACAGGTGCCGGAATACTTCGGCGGCGGCGTCCTCGCCGATCGCCATCATCAGGATGGCGCTCTTCTGCAGGCCGGTGGCGGGGGAGGCGGCTTTAGCGGAGGTCATTGCCAATCCAGTTCTTGATTACGCTGGCAACCAGGCGCGGGTCGCGTTGCGCGGCATCGCGCACCAGTGCCAGGTCACTTTCATACTTCGCGGCCAGCCGCAGGACTTCCGGATTGGACGGCTCTTCGGGCGGCAGCAGTTCGGCGGCGGCTTCTTCTGCCGCCACGGGCGCCGGCAGCGGCGGGGCGGTGTAGCGGCGCAGCAGCGGGCGCGCCACCTTGAACCACGCGAACAGTGCCAGCAGTGCCAGCAGCAGGTAGCCCGCGCCGGTCTTGGCCAGGTCGATCATTTCAGGTTGCTTCCACAACGGCACTTCAGGCGTCACTTCACGGTCGACGGTGAAAGGGCTATTCACCACGTTGATCGAGTCGCCGCGCTCGGTCGAGAAGCCCATGGCTTCCTTGGTGAGGTTCTGGATCTGGGCCAGCAGTGCGGGCGGCAGCGGCTGGGCGACCATCTTGCCCTTGGCGTCCGGCTGCGGCCGGTAGTTGACCACCACCGCCACCGACAGCCGGCGCACGCCGCCCGGCGCCTGCTGCACGTGGCGCACGGTGCGGTCCAGTTCGTAGTTGACGGTGGAATCTTTGCGGCTGCTGCTCGGGCCCGATGCGGTGCTCGTGGCGCCCTGTGCCTGGGCGCCTTGCGCACCTTGCGGCTGGGCGGGTGCGCCGGCCTGGCCCGGTGCCTGGCCGGCACGCGGCGTCTGCGCGGTGGTGATCGGTGCCGCGGCGGGTGCCGGCGGCTGGTTGGACAGCGCGCCCGGCACGCCGCCCGGGGGCGTGGCGCCCTGTTGGTTCGACTCGCTGGTCTGCTGGCTGCGGATGGCCGCGTGGGTCGGGTCCTGGTTCGGCTTGTAGCTCTCGTCGGTGTGCTCGACGATGGAGAAATCCACGTCGGCCGTCACCTGGGCGCGCACATTGTCCTTGCCGACGATCGGCGTCAGGATCGATTCGATGCGCTTCAGGTAGTTCTGCTCCAGCGCCTGGACGTACTTGAGCTGGGTGGCGTCGAGCATGCGCTCGTTGCCGCTGTTCGACAGCAGGTTGCCGTGCTGGTCGACGATGGAGATCGCCTTGGGCGTCAGTTCGGGCACGCTGGACGACACCAGGTGGCTGATCGCCGCGACCTGGCCTTCATCGATGGCGCGGCCCGGGTAGAGCTGCAGCACGATCGACGCCGTGGGCTTCTGGCGCTCGCGCACGAACAGCGTCGGCTTTGGAATGGCCAGGTGCACGCGGGCCGACTGCACGGCCGCGATCGATTCGATCGACCGCGCCAGCTCGCCTTCGAGCCCGCGCTGGTAGTTGACCTGTTCGGCGAACTGGCTGATGCCGAACTTCTGGTTGTCCATCAGTTCCAGACCCGTGTTGCCGCTCTTGGGCAGGCCTTGCGAGGCCAGGCGCAGGCGCGTCTCGTGGACCCGCTCGGCCGGCACCATCACCGCGCCGCCGCCTTCGGCGAACTTGTACGGCACGTTCATCTGCTGCAGCGACTGCAGCACCGCGCCGCCGTCGCGCTCCGACAGGTTGCTGTACAGGACCTTGTAGTCCGGCGCGCGCGACCACAGCACCCCGACGGCGATGGCTGCGGCCAGCGCCGCGCCAGCCAGCATCATTGGCAGCTTCGGATTGGCCTTGAGGCGCTCGATCATTTCACCCGAGCGGCCGGGCAAGGACACCGCCGCGGTCATGCGCGCGCTCCGGTCAGGGCCGGGCCGTGGCCCCGATCGCTCTGGCGATGGAGATCGCCATGGACGTCGGCACGCCTCACTTCCGCACGGCTCATTTCAGGCTGCTGAGAAAACACGCGTACTCCCGGGATGGTTGTCTGGAACATCGCACCGGACGGGAGACGCAAGGCGAAGCCCGCGCCTTTCCGGCACGGTAGCGATGATCGGGCAACGCGGGCAGCCACAATCCGGTGAATAGGCCGGGTTTTCCTCCCGATTTCGGTTGATGGAGCTCTGGCGGCGGCAGGTACGCTTGGCCCCGCTGAAATTGGGCGACGAATGCACGCGAGCTGGCCGCAATGTGAATCCTGCGGCATGTTTCGGCGATATTCGCGCGCCGGGCTTATCGTCAAACAACAGGAACCGGTACCGGCGCGCCAGCCTGGCCGGCAGGAAACCCGTCTCATGACCACGCTATCTCCCATCGAGGGCATGCTGCAGCAACTGCGCGGCCTGGCCCAGACCGCCACCGGCAACAGCGCGCAAACCGCCGCGCCCGCGGCGGCCGGCGGCTTTGCCGGCGAGCTGCAACGCAGCCTGAGCCGCATCAATGCATCGCAAGAACGCGCCTACGGACTGTCCGAGGCGTTTGAACTGGGCAAGCCAGGGGTGGCGCTCAATGACGTGATGATTGAATTGCAGAAGGCCAATGTGTCGTTCCAGACGGGGGTGCAGGTCAGGAATCGGCTGGTGCAGGCGTATCAGGAAATGATGAATATGCCGGTGTAGGGCGGCACGCCCCATTTCGAAGCCGACAAAGCCGCCGCACGCTCCGTTGCTTCCGGCGGCGTGCTTTGCCTCAGACGCGAAACACGTCTTCGATCAGGTTGACGGTCGGCGGCCTGAACGTCAGGTTGCCGCCCTCGCCCGCGAAGACGATGCAATGTCCGGGGGTGTCGCAGTTGACCACTTGCGTCCCGATCGAGATCACGGAACGGTCTCCCACGTGGCTGCGCCCGATCACGCTGCTGCCGGGGTACATGACCACGCCTTCGCCCAGTACCGGCGCTACGTCATGGTTGCGCCCGACCGTGCAGTGCTGGTGAAGCACCAGGTAGTTGCCATAGGTGGCCTTGGCGAGCACGATTCCGCTCGAATGCCCGAGCACGAAGATGTCCGGCATCTGGATCTCGTAGAACATGTCGATGCCGTTGAGCGCCTTGTTCAGGAGGAAGAGGCGCGTGGCCGTGCCAGCATCCTCTTCGTTGCGCCAGATTGTATTGGCCAGGTAGTACAGGAACAGGCAGTACTGGGCCGAATGCAGATAGTTGAATTTCCCCTGCGGCCAAATGCGGTTGGCGTCAAAGCACCGCTGGACCCTGCCCATCGTTTCGGCGAAATTGCGCGTGATCGCGGGCCTGGTGTCGGCCCGGTCGGGGAAGAAGGTGGCGATCTGCGCGCAAACGTACTCGATCAGGCTTGCGCGCGTGTGGTTGATCAACTCCACGGCGTTCGGGGCTCCATTGGTTGCGCTCGTGCGGCGGGCTGCCGCATTGCCGGCATGGCACGATGATCGGCGCTCGCGGCCGCCCGCCATTCAGGGAACAGAGCCGGATTTTCGGTCAAGCTTGGCTGATGACGTCCCCCGGCATGCCTTTAGTCTGACGGCATCAATCGCGGGGAGTGCGGCGGTGCAGGGGGCACCGCGCCCTTGCGGCCAAACATATCGCTGCTACGCAATGCAGAAGAACAAACACGCGTCCCGGGCGTCGCGCTATCTGACCCAGGCTGGGGAGAGCTTTGCCGCGCAGCGCTTCGGTGACTGTATTCGCCAGGCCGCGCGCGCGCGGGAAATCGATGGCATGAATCCCGAAGCGTGGCATTGGCTCGCACTGGGCGAGTTGAGCCTGGGCGATGCCGCCGCGGCTCGCGAGACCGCGGAAGCGGCAATGGCGAGATTCCCGGACGATGCCCGCTCGCGCATCCTTGCCGCCGAGATCTTGCTGGACCTTGGAGATTTCGGGCGGGCAAAGGCGATCATCGAACCTGTGCTCGAGCGTGATCCCTCGCAATGGGCGGCATGGTCCAACTATTCCGCAATCCTGTACAGCCTGCAGGACTACCATGCCGCAAAGCGAGCTGCGCTCAGGGCGTTCGAGCTGAAGCCGGGCGATGCGCGCGTCCTGTCGAACTATGCTAACGCGCTCAAGGAGACTGGCGATGTGCCTGGCGCAGTGGCCGCGCTGCGCCAGGCGGTGGCCCAGGCACCGCGCTCCGAACTGGTTCGCTTCAACCTGATGTTCACGATGCTGTTCGATGAATCGACCACGGCATCGGGGCTGCTGGCCGAGGCCCGGCAGTGCGCCGCGCTGATGACGCCCCCTGGCGTGGGCGACCGGCCGGTGCCGCGGCCGGCCGACAACAGCCGTATTCGCGTGGGCTTGCTGTCCAACGACCTGCATGCCCATGCATGCGCCTACTTTATCGTGCCGTTCGTGGCGAATATCGACCACAGCCGCTTCGAGCTGTTTGTATTCAGTCTCAACGGCCACCAGGACAACATCACGGCAAAGATCCGCCATCACGCGGACCACTTCATCGAGCTCGCGGGCCGGTCCCCCGAGCAGGTGGTCGACACCGTCCGCGCGGCCGGGCTCGACGTGCTCTTCGACCTGGGTGGCTATACGCGCAACACGCCGCTGTACTACATGGTGCATCGGCTCGCGGTGAACCAAGTGACCTGGATCGGGTATCCGGGATCGACCGGCATGCCGCAGATCGACTATCGCATCACCGACCCCATCCTCGATCCCGATGGCTACGAAGCCAACTATAGCGAGCAACTGTTGCGCGCACCGGTGATCAGCGTGGCTTACCACCCGCTGGTGGGACGGCCGCTGGATGCCTATGCGCCGGCTTATCGGCCCCGTGCCACGCCGGCGCTGGCCAATGGATACATCACGTTCGGCTGCTGCATCAACCTGGGCAAGATCAGTTCGCGCACGCTGCGCCTGTGGGCTGCGGTGCTTGCCCGTTGCCCGGGCAGCCGCCTGCTCCTGGAATGCGCGGGACTGGACAACGATGCCGTGCGGATGCCGCTGCTCGAGCGAATGGCTGCGGCCGGCATCGACGGTGACCGCGTCATCTGCGTACCTCGCCGCGCCGCCAACCAGTACGTGCTGTACCACGACATCGATGTCGTGCTCGATACCGCGCCGCTGACCGGGGGCGCCAACGCCTGTGACGCGCTGTGGATGGGGACGCCCATCGTCACGCTGACGGGGAACGCCTGCCACGAGCGCGTGGCGACGGCTTTCGTGCGCGCCGTGGGCCTGCACGGGCTCGCGTGCGAGACCGAAGCGCAGTACGTCGACACCGCGGTTGCGCTGGCCTCCGACATCGGCGAACTCGATGCGCTACGCCAGTCGATCCGGCCGATGTTCGAATCCAGCCCGCTGTTCAATGCAGCCGGGTACTGCCGCTGGCTGGAGGAGCAGATGGCGCGGTGGGTGGGTACCTATCGCCAGCCCGGCCAGATCGACCTGCCAGCGGGAGAGGGCGTCTTCTTCGGCGGTCGCTGGCACAGTCTGCAGGAGATCGTCCATGGGGTGGTTGCCGCGCTCGAATGCGGTGACCATTCCGCCCTGGAAAACATACTGGAAAACATCTCTGCAAAATGGAGCAGACATTGGCTGGTGGCCTATGCGCTCTCTGAATTGCTCTATCGCCAGGGCGACCAGTCCGGCGCACTCGAACTGCTGATCGAGAGCGCAACGTTGCGCAAGTATTCGCTGCCGCTGTACAGGCTGCTGCTGGCCCGGCTCGACGAATGCGGCCACGACAAGGCTGTGCTCGGCAACTTCCTGCATGAGGCATTCGGGTTGGATCTTGCCTACCTGGAAGCACAGCCGGTGCCGTCGATCCATGAAATCGCCGGCATCCGGATGCAGCGGGAAGAGGTGGCGGCATGAAGGCGGTGATCCTGGCCGGTGGGCTCGGAACGCGCATCTCGGAGGAGTCCCACCTGCGGCCCAAGCCCATGATCGAGATCGGCGGCAAGCCGGTCCTGTGGCACATCATGAAGACCTACTCCCACTACGGGATCAATGACTTCGTGATCTGCCTGGGCTACAAGGGCTATGTCGTCAAGGAGTACTTCGCCAACTACTTCCTGCACATGTCGGATGTGACCTTCGACCTGAAGCACAACCGGATGGAAGTCCACCAGCGCCACGCCGAGCCCTGGCGGGTCACGCTGGTCGATACCGGCGAACACACCATGACGGGCGGCCGCATGAAGCGCGTGCGCGAGTACCTGGACAACGAGCCGTTCTGCTTCACGTATGGCGACGGCGTATCGGACATCAATATCCGCGCCCTGCTCGACTTCCACCTGTCGCATGGCAAGCAGGCCACGGTGACCGCGATCCAGCCGCCGGGGCGCTATGGGTCGCTAAAAATCGAGGGCACCTCGGTCGATCGCTTCCAGGAAAAGCCGGCCGGGGACGGCAACTGGATCAATGCCGGATTCTTCGTGCTGGAGCCATCCGTGATCGATCTGGTGAGCGACGACACGACCATCTGGGAGGACGAGCCGATGAGCCGGCTCGCCTCGCAGGGCAGCCTGCAGGCTTTCATGCACAACGGATTCTGGCAGGCAATGGATACCCTGCGCGACAAGAACCACCTGGAGCAACTTTGGGCTGGTGGCAATCCGCCGTGGAAAGTCTGGGCGTGAGGCAGTTCGGCAATATCTACCATGGCCGGCGCGTCCTGCTGACCGGCCATACCGGCTTCAAGGGCAGCTGGATGGCTCAGTGGCTGGCGCAACTCGGCGCGACGCTGACGGGCTTTGCCCTGGCACCGGCCACGAGCCCCAGCCACTGGCAACTGCTGGACCTGCCGGCCACCGACGTGCGTGGCGATGTGCGCGACCTGCCCGCGTTGGATGCCGCGCTGGCCCGGAGCCAGCCCGAGATCGTCTTCCACCTTGCGGCGCAGCCGCTGGTGCGCCGCTCGTACCGCGATCCGCTGGAAAGCTGGTCGACCAACGTCATGGGCACGGCCAACGTCCTGGAAGCTTGCCGGCGGCATCGCTGCGTGCGCGCCGTGGTGGTGGTCACCACCGACAAGGTCTATGCGAACCAGGAGTGGGCCTGGGGCTATCGCGAGAACGACCGCCTGGGCGGGCACGATCCCTACAGTGCGTCCAAGGCCGCCGCGGAGTTGGTCACGGCCAGCTATCGCCACGGCTTTTTCTCGCAGCACGATGCGCCACTGCTGGCGACCGCCCGCGCCGGCAACGTGATCGGCGGCGGCGACTGGTCGGAAGACCGCCTGATCCCGGACCTGGTTCGCGCTACCAGCGGCGGCGAGACGCTGGAAATCCGCTCGCCCCATGCCACGCGGCCGTGGCAGCACGTGCTCGATTGCCTGGCCGGCTACCTGTTGCTGGGCCAGCGGCTGCTGGAAGGTGACCGCGGCAGCGCTACCTCCTGGAACTTCGGTCCGGACGCGCAGGACAACCGCAGCGTCGAGTCTGTGCTCGCCCTGATGCAAAGGCACTGGCCCGCGTTGGCATGGCGTGTGTCCGGCGCGCCGCAACCACACGAATCCAACCTGCTGTATCTCGACAGCTCGCTGGCCAGGTCAAGGCTCGACTGGCAACCGGCCTGGAACCTCGAGCAGGCGCTCGCCGCGACGGCGGCGTGGTATCGCGAACAGGCTGACGGTGGCGCGCCGACGCGCAGGCAGCTGGATGCATACATCGCGGACGCAGCCGCGGCCGGCGTGAAGTGGGCGGCCACATGAAGCTGACTCCGCTTGCCATCCCGGGTGCGGCGCTGGCCCAGGGAGAGCTCTTTGCAGACCATCGCGGAGCCTTTGCGCGGCTCTTCTGCGTGGATGCACTTGCCGAGGTGCTGGGCCCGCGCCGCGTGATGCAGGCCAACCATTCGCGCACGCGTAAAGCCGGAGCGGTTCGCGGGCTGCACTTCCAGCATGCGCCGCATGCCGAGATGAAACTGGTACGTTGCCTGCGCGGCCACGTCTGGGACGTGATGGTGGATCTGCGCGCAGGATCGCCGACATTCCTGCAGTGGCATGCCGAAGAACTGAGCCCCGGCAAGGCCCGCATGGTTGTGATTCCGGAGGGCTGCGCGCACGGATTCCAGGTGCTCGAGGCCGACAGCGAACTGCTGTACCTGCATACCGCACCCTATACGCCACAGGCCGAGGGCGGGGTACGCCACGACGATCCGATGCTCGGTATTCGCTGGCCGCTGCCTGTGACCGATATTTCGGCACGCGACCGTTCCCATCCGCTTCTTAGCGCCGGCTTTGCCGGTCTCCAGCCATGAATTGCCGCCACTGCAATGAAGCGCTCGACCACGTCTTCCTCGACCTCGGGTCCGCGCCGCCTTCCAATGCCTATCTGACCGAATCCGACCTCCGGGCGCCGGAAGCCTGCTTCCCGCTCAGGTTGCATGTATGCCCGCACTGCTGGCTGGTGCAGACCGAAGACTATGCACGCGCCGACGCCCTGTTCAGTCGCGACTATGCGTATTTCTCTTCGACGTCGCAGACGTGGCTCGCGCATACGGCCGCCTACGCGAGCCAGATCACGCGCCGCCTGGATCTGGGGGCGAAGAGCTTCGTCATCGAGGTCGCCTCCAACGACGGCTACCTTCTGAGGAACTTCGTCGCCGCGCGCATTCCGTGCCTGGGAATCGAGCCGACGGCCAGTACTGCGCAGGCGGCGGAAGCCATCGGTGTGCAGACGCTGCGCGAGTTTTTCGGGCAGGCGCTGGGCGAACGGCTGGCGTCAGAAGGCCGGCAGGCGGATCTTATCGCCGGCAACAACGTCTTTGCGCATGTGCCGGACATCAATGACTTCACGCGTGGGCTCAAGGCTGCCTTGAAGCCGGGCGGGACGATCACGCTGGAATTCCCGCACCTGATGCAGCTGATCGCGCAGACCCAGTTCGACACCGTTTACCACGAGCATTTCTCGTACCTGTCGCTCCATACCGTTCAACGGATCTTTGCTGCCGCCGGCCTGAGGGTGCTGGATGTCGAGACGCTGCCGACCCACGGGGGCAGCCTGCGCGTCTATGGCGGCCACGCCGATGACGCGCGCGCGCCGAGCGCCGCGGTGAAGGCCCTGCTTCGGGCCGAGGAGGAATTCGGCTTGCGCCGGATGTCGACCTACCTGGACTTCCAGGCACGCGCGGATGCCCTCAAGGATGCGCTTCTCACGTTCCTGATCGCGCAGAAGCGCGCAGGGCGCCGCGTGGCGGCCTACGGCGCGGCAGCCAAGGGCAATACGCTGCTCAACTATGCTGGCGTGCGCCCAGACCTGCTGCCGTTCGTCTGCGATGCGGCGCCGTCCAAGCAGGGCCGCTATCTTCCGGGCAGCCGCATTCCGGTGGTCGCACCGGCGCAGCTGCGCGCCTCGCGCCCGGACATCGTGCTGATCCTGCCATGGAATATCGCTGATGAGGTGCGGGACCAGCACGGCTATGTGTACGAGTGGGGCGGGCGCTTCGCGGTGGCCGTGCCGGAGATCAGGATGCTGGAACATGCGGTTGCCTGACGCGCCCAAGGCGGACCATAGGCTGGTTATCTCCCAACCCATGCTCTTCCCGTGGGTCGGCATGCTGGAGCAGATCCGGCTGAGCGATACCTACGTCTTCTACGATGACGTCCAGTTCTCGACCGGGCCGGCGAACCGTGTCAGCCGTGTGCAGGTCAAGACCCGCGACGGCATACGCTGGTTGACGGTGCCGTTGCGCGGGCGGCACCTGGGCAGCCTGATCGGCGGGCTGGAGCTGGACGATCGCACCGACTGGCGAGGCAAAGGCCGCGACCTGTTGCGCCATGCCTATGCGGGTGCGCCGTATGTGCAGGACATGCTGGCGCTGGTTGATGAAGTGTTCTCCGCGCCGGCGCGATACCTGTCGGAACTCTCGCGCGCATCCACCATGACGCTGGCGCGTTACTTCGGGCTCGATGCCGGCAGGACCTTCCTGGATTCGTCTGCGCTGGGCGTGGCCGGGCACAGCAGCCAACGCGTCTTGGCGCTATGCCAGCGGCTGGGGGCCACACGCTACGTGACCGGGCATGGCGCGAAGCAATATCTGGATCACGAGCTGTTCGAGCGAGCCGGCGTCGCGGTGGAATACATGGACTACCGACTGAGCCCCTATTCACAGCGCCACGGCGAATTTACTCCCTATGTCACCGGGCTTGACCTGGTGGCCAACTGCGGCCGCGACGGCGTGCTCCATATCTGCTCCGGCACCGTATCGTGGCGCAGCGTATGCGCAAGCGGTGAGGCGGCCTGACCCAACCTGCCGGCCATCCGGGCCGGGCATTCTCGGAAAGTTACATCATGAAGCGCATTCCGGTCTCTGGTCCTTCGATCACGGAGAAGGAGATTGCCTATGTCACGGACGCCGTGACCAATGCCTGGTACGCCAACGCTAACGTCTATAACGACCGCTTCGAGCGGGCGTTCGCTGAGTACCATGGCGTACGCCACGCAGTATCGCTACCGTCGTGCACTTCGGCGCTGCACCTGTCGTTGCTTGCGCTGGGCATCGGTCCGGGCGATGAGGTGATCGTTCCCGACTGCACCTGGATCGCCAGCGCGGCGCCAGTCAGCTACGTGGGCGCCACGCCGGTCTTTGCCGACATCGATCCCGACAACTGGTGCCTATCGCCGCAGTCCCTTGCCGCCTGCATCACGCCTCGCACCAGGGCCGTGATTGCCGTCGACCTGTACGGCAACATGCCCGACTACGCGGCGCTGGCCGAGATCGCCGGCAGGCACGGAATCGCCATCATCGAGGACGCGGCCGAAGCTGCCGGGTCGCGCTATGGCGGTCGCGCTGCCGGGACTTTCGGCATCACCGGCACGTTCAGTTTCCACGGGTCCAAGACGCTGACCACGGGCGAAGGCGGCATGCTGATTACCGATGATGATGCGATCTACCGCCGTGTGATGGTCCTGCGAGACCACGGTCGACGCCCGGGCGACACCATGTTCCAGAATGCCGAGGTGGGCTACAAGTACAAGATGAGCAGTCTACAGGCCGCACTCGGGCTGGCTCAGATTGAACGTATCGACGAACTCGTCGAGCGCAAGCGCGAGATCTTTGGATGGTATCGGGAAGAGTTTGGTCGCTGCGAAGGCATCGTTCTGAACCATGAAGCCCACGCTGTGCACAGCTCCTATTGGATGGTCACGGCTATCCTGCCCGAATGGCTGGGAGGCAAGGCCGCAGTGATCCAGGCACTAAGCGAGCAGGGAATCGATTCCCGGCCATTCTTCAGTCCGCTTAGCAGTCTCGATGCGTATTGCGCGTCCCCGATGGCGTGCGCGGCGCGTGCGCGAAACACCGTTTCCTACGCTGTGGGCGCGCATGGGGTGAATCTGCCTTCGGGCCTGAACCTGCAACGCGCAGACGTCGCGCGCGTAGGCGCTGCCGTGCGGGAGATGCTGGGCAAACGTGTACCGGCGGCCGTGCCCCCTCAAGCCAGGCTGGTGTGAGGGGTGCGGTCCGCCGGCTTGACGGACGGACCGCCCACGTTACTGGCAGCGATGGAGCGAGAGCTTGCGCTGCGCGTTCCGGAACACGGCGGTAAAGCCGAACTCTTCCAGGGTGGTCCGGTGCACGTCATTCGCATAGGCGATCATGGACCTGCCTTTCCTGAAGTGCTCCAGGTTGCGCGAGATGAACTTGCGCAGGACCACATCATCGAACGGGTTGAACATGAAGATCAGGTTACCTGCATCGGGCACTTCGAACTCAGTGGCGTCGGCGTTGGTGAACGAGATATTGGTAACGCTTCCCGAGCGGAACTTTTCAAGGTTGCCATTGGCGATGGCGTTCAATTTGTCGGACAGCTCCACGCCGACAATCTTCCTGAACGGCCGGCGGGTGTGGGCGTAGAAGCAGGCCTTGCCCTTTCCAGAGCCGAGATCGATGAAATTGTCGAAGGTCTCGCCCGTGCGCCCGGCCTCGGCAAGCAACTCGCGCAGATTCCGGCACCAGACCGCGTGATAGGCCGATGCATGCGCGACAGGAAGGCAATCGCTATCCATCAGATCGTTGGCGGCAATGATGCCGCCCAGATCGAGTCCATGACGCCTCTCGAACAGATAGTCCTCGAAGTCGAAGACTTTCCAGGTCAGGGCTTCGAGCAGGGACTTCTTTCGTGTCGCGGCAGGGATGGTAGTCATGTGGATGCGCTGTCTGTGCACCGGCGGTCGCCAGTGAATTACGCCGGGCCGAAATGCGGGTCGCCGGCCTTTTCCTGCTCCAGCTGGTAGAGCCAAGCCAGCAATTCTGCCACCGCAACATACAGCTGCGGTGGAATATGATCATCCATATCAACCTGCATCAGCAGGTTGACCAGAGCCGGGGAGCCGTGCACATAGATGCCCGATTCGTTCGCTCGCGCGATGATGGAATCCGCGACGACCCCGTAGCCCTTGGCGACCACACGCGGTGCGCTGTCCTTCTTGTCATAGGTCAGCGCCACCGCGGCGCCACGGGAATGCCCGGTTCGACTCATGGCGACCTCTTTGGCGTACCGGTGCGAGCGGTGAACTGCAACAACTCGATGCCATTGGCCGCGAGACGTTGCCGCAGTTCGTTGCGGGTGTCTTCAAAGCGGCTGGCCACCTCGGATGTGCCGGCAACCAGCTTGGCCCCGAGCCCGCCGGGCGAGAGGGAAAGCCGGGCCTCGACCGTCCCCAGTTCGGGTAATTCCAGCAACAGCCGGGTCGACCAGGACTGAACCCCTTGTATTGCGCGGGCGGCGTCGTCGTCCGTTTCAACGTGGTCGCGGGCGATCTCCCATGCCATGCGGGTGCCTGGCCACGCCTCGCCAGTCCAACGGAACTGTTGAGTGGCGAGAAGCTCGAGTTGCTGACGAACCAGGCCCTCGGCACCGGGATGCACGGCGGGGCTGGCAGGTGTCGCGCCGGCCTGCGGAATGTTCACGCTGTCATACGCGTGCTGCGGGGCGCGGGCGGCCAGTTGGGGCGCGTCGCCCGCGCGGGCCATGGCTTCGTAAAGCAAGGCGCCCTGCTGCGGCGTGGCCGCAGGGCCGGTGCCGGTATGTGGGCCCGGCACCAGGCTACGTGATACCGGCAAGGCATGGTCGGCCTGCTCCGCATCCGTCAGTGGTGACGTGACGCGGCTGCCCGGCACGCGGCCGGATGCCGGATCGCCCAGTGCATCGCGCGGTGCCATTCGGCCGGCAAGCGCTTGCGCAAGCGTGTCGGCCGGGCTGGCGGCGGCATCGCCTGCGGCGGACCTTGCCGCAGCGTCTGGCCTGGCAGTGGGGGCGGGAAGCAGTGCGATCGGTCGTGCCGGCGCCTGATCCGGCTCCCCTTCCTGCGCGGGCATGCCCAGCGAGGCTTGTGGCTCCTGCCGGATTGCCGTCTCGGTGCGGGTTCCATTGACCCATGCCGCCAGGTGCGACTCATAGAACAGGCCGCTATGTTCCACGAGATTGGCGAGCGCGGCGGGCAGCGCGGCGGCCGTTGTCGACGATGGCGGCGAGGGCATCAGCATGGCGGTTGCGCGTGGGGCGCTCGCCGCGGCGTTGCCGAGAAGGTCGAGGATCGTGCGTGCGGCAAAGCTCAGGGTTTCACGCGTCGAGGTGGTGGCCGTTATGCCGCCGCCTTGAACCGCACCGCTGGCATCCTGCGCCTGGCCGGCCTGGATCGCCGTATTGCCAGCCTGGCCCGCATTGCGTGAATGGGTCTGGGTGACGTCGGGCGTCGGCAGCAGCGCGGCAAGCTTGTTGACCGACAGGGTCGGCCGCGGCGTCTGCGTATCGGGACGCGAAGTCAGTGAGGCGTCGGGGGGCAGGAGCAGGCCGGTCATGGTGCAAGCCAGTAGGACGTAGGGCCGCGGTTGCGGTGGCGTGGTCGGCTGTCAGGGACCGGGGACCGGGGCGGTAGGATGCTGACGCAGGGGCGTGGCATGCGGGCAGGCTTCGCGGCCGCCCGCAGGATCAGATGGCCAAGCCGTAGGCTTGGCCGAGTTCCTGCTTGCGGCGGGAATTGCCCAGCAGTGCCTCGAGCTGCGACAGCTGCGGCATGACGATCTGGCGGATGGCGGCGTCGTGCGCAAGAATGCCTTCGAGCAGGCGATAGCGGCGGGTGCGCTCCTCTGCCGATGGCGCCGGTTGGGGGCCGAGCGTACGCAGCTGGTCGACTTCGGCGACATAGACCTGTTGCAGCTCGCTCATCGCATCCCAGTTGCCGGCGCGGGCCGCGTCCAGCATCTGCTCGGAAAGCAGCAGCAGTTCTTTGTAGCCGCGGGTGACCGGGCTTGAGGCTTCATGTTCAAGCGGGCGCATCTCAGTTCTCCACGGCCAGCGAGGGCGTTGGTGCCTGTGCCAGCGCGGCGGCGGGCGGTTGCTCGCCGATCTGCGCCCACGCGGACGCGAGGTTGGCGAGCAGGCCGTCGACCTCGGTCAGCAGCGTGGCGTCGTTGCGCAGGTTGGCCTGCAGCAGGCGGCGCGACATGTAGTCATACAACGCTTCGAGATCCGCTGCGATCTCGCCGCCCGCCTCGTGGTCGAGCGCGGCATTCAGGCCATTGACGATGATGTCGATCGCCTTCGAAATGGCATTGCCCTTGGCCGGGATATCGCCGGCTTCCAGGTGGAAGCGCGCGCTGGCGATGGCGGCGCGCGCGCCGTCAAACAGCATGACGATCAGCCGGTGAGGGCTGGCGTTCATGGCCCCGGTCTGGACGCCGACCTGGGAATAGGCGTTGATGGCGTTACGCGCGTACATGGCGTTCGGCTCCCGTGATGGCTTGCTGGATTACTTGCTGCTCGACGAGTTGTTCAAGGCATTGAATTGCTGCGTCAGGTAGCTGCTGGTGTTCTTCATCTGGGACATGATCACGTCCAGCTGGGTGAACTGCGCGCGGTAGTTGGCAATGGTGGCATTGACGCGGTCCTGAGTCGAGCTGTACTGATCTTGCAGGTCCTTCATGCTCCGGTTGATGCCGTCGGTGGCTGCGGTCAGGGCCCCCTTGCTGCTGGTCAGCGCGGTGATGGTCGTACTCAGCTGGTTGCCGTAGCCACTGGTGCCGTCGGTATTGCCGAACAGCGCGGCAACGCCCGTCGGATTGTCGTTCAAGGCTTTGGTCAGCTTGGTGGTGTCGAGCGCCATCGTGCCGTCGATCTGGAACGTCACGCCAACCTGTGCCAGTGCCGTGATGGCGTTCGAGCCGCTGCCAGGCTGCTGCGTGTTGAGCACGCTGCGGATCTGGGTCTGGATGGTGCGCAGCACGCCGTCGCCCGTGAGCGGCGAGCCCGTCTTGGTGGTTGGATCGTAGGCTGACAGGCTGGTAGCCGCCTTTTGCAGGTTGTTGTAGGCCGTGACGAAAGCCTGCACGCCATTCTGGATCGATGCGGTGTCGCGCTGGACCGTGACGTTGCTGGTGCCGGTCTGCGCGAGCGACAGCGTCACGCCCTGCACGGCGTCGGTGACCTGGTTGCTGGGACTCTGGATCGCGATGTTATTGACGGTCAGCGCCGCGTTCTGGGCGGTCACGGTCTGCTGCAGGTTCTGCGTGCCGGCCGGGTCGTTGGCGACCAGGTCGGACAGCGCGCTGGTACCGTCGCTCGATGCCACCGAGATGCGCATGCTGTTGGTGGCGCCGGTGTTGTTTGAGTTCAGGACCAGGCGATAAGGCATGCCGGAGCCGTCGTTGATGATGCTGGCGGTGACGCCCGCGTTGGCCTTGTTGATGGCATCGCGGATCCCTTGCAGGGTGTTGTTGCTGCTGTCGATCTTGATGTCGAAGCCGGTCGAGCCTGTGTTGGCCGTGAAGCTGGCTCCGCTGTACTTGCCGTAGGTGGCGCTGGCCGTATTGGTGTCGAGCGTGCCGCCGGTGATGGCGCCGAAGTCGATATGGATCGTGCCCGTGCCGATGGCGGCATCCTGCTTGGCCTGCCCCGCGCCCACCAGCGACTGGGCCTGAGCCAGGGCGGTAACGTTGATGGCATAGCTGCCGGAGGCGGCGGTGGTGCTGCCCGTGGCGCCGAGCACGCCGGTGTTGCTGGAGGTGGCGGTCGAGGTGTTGAAGAAGCTAGGCTTGGACAGCTGGTTGGCCGTCCCCTGGAATGCGGCGAGCATGCTCTGCAGTTGGCCATAGGCCGACAGCTTGGTCTGGTAGCTGGTCTGCTTCTGCTGGATGACCGTCAGCGGCGCCTGCTCGGCGGTAGTGAGCTGATCCAGCAGCGAGCCCAGGTCGAGTCCCGAGCCAACGCCGAGATTAGAGATTGTTGCCATGTCTACTACTCCAGTGTGCTACTTCAATTCCTGACCTGCCGGGCGGCTCATGCCGTCTGGCGCACGAACAGTCCCTGCAGCTGCATCATCGCGTCGGAGATGCGCACCAACTCTTCAGTGGGAATCTGCCGGATCACTTCGCCGCTGCGCTTGTCCATGACCTTGGTTATGACGCGGTGGCTGGTGCTGTCGATTTCAAACTGCACGCTGACCGAGGCGGTACGCAGTGCGTCGGTCAGGCGCTCGAGCGCGGCATCGAGCGAAGGCGATGGCGGCTTGCTGTCTGGCTTGGCATCGCCGGGCATGCCCGGCGCGGCTGTGTCGGGACTGGTCACGCGACGTTCCGGCCACTCGGTCATTTTGGCGGCCAGCGCAGGAGCTTGCGCGGACGAAGTGGTAGCGGCAGTTGCCATGATCGTCTCGACTCAGTGGTTGCTTGAAATACTTTCCCAGGACCGAAGCCCTGGGGAAACATTCCACGACAGCGCCGGGCACGAGGCCCGGCACCGGTGTTGCGCGTCAGTCGATTAACGCAGCAGCGACAGCACGCCTTGCGTGGTCTGGTTGGCCTGGGCCAGGACCGAGGTACCAGCTTGCTGCAGGATGTTGGCGCGGGTCATGTTCGACACTTCCGTTGCGTAGTCGGCATCCTGGATGCGCGAACGCGACGACGACAGGTTGGTGATCGTCGTGCCCAGGTTGGCGATGCTGGAATCCAGGCGGTTCTGGATCGAACCCAGCGAGCTCTTCAGGTTGTCCACCTTCTGCAGGGCGGCGTCCACCGTGGCCAACGGGTTGGCCGAAGCGCCTGCCGTCAGGTTGGCGGCAGTCAGCTTGCTGGTGTCGAGGCTGAAGGCTGCGGTGCCCGAGGTGGTGGTGGTGTCGGCGGAAGCCGGGTCCAGGGCAACGTAGGTGTACATCGTCGTGCCGTTGGTCGCGCTCGTCATGCCTTGGTTCTTCAGCGCCTGGGCTTCTGCATTGCTTGCCGGGGTGATGGCGACCTGGGCGAACATATTGCCGTTCTTGTCGACCACTGCGTTGGCGCCGATGGCGACGCTGCCCGAAGCGATACCCAGCGTGGTAGCCAGGGTGCCGGCGGTCTTTTCCGAAACGGTGCTGGCCGAGACGTTGGTCGTTGCGCCGTAGGCGGCCTGGAAGTCGGCAGCGGCGGCGTCAGCCACGCCGACCATGTTGGTGGTGCCGTCGAACGTGGCAGCACCATTGGCTTGCGGGCCATTCACGTTGAAGCTCTGCAGGCCGAGGGTCTTGGTGCTGATTTCCTGCAGATTCACCGAGATGGTCTGGCCATCGTTGGCGCCGACCTGGATGTTCACGGCCTTGGCGGTCGACGACAGCACCTTCACGCCGTTGAAGTCGGTCTGTGCCGACAGGCGGTCGATTTCCGACATACGCTGGCCGATTTCGTCCTGGATCGACTTCAGGTCGGAAGCCGAGTTCGAGCCGTTGGCGGCCTGCACCGACAGCGTACGGATACGTTGCAGGTTGTTGGTCACTTCGGTCAGGGCGCCTTCAGTCGTCTGAGCCAGCGAGATACCGTCGTTGGCGTTGCGCTGGGCTTGCGTCAGGCCGTTGATGTTCGAGGTGAAACGGTTGGCAATGGCCAGGCCAGCGGCATCGTCCTTGGCGCTGTTGATGCGCAGGCCCGACGACAGGCGCTGGATCGCGGTGTTCAGCGACGATTGCGAAGCGTTCAGGTTGTTCTGAGTCATCAGAGACAACGAGTTCGTATTGATGATGGACGCCATGGTTGCGACTCCTATTTGCAGTGATTTACACAGTCCGGCGGGTGCCGTAACGTTGGCCGACTGCGTTGCAGTGCTGTAGTGCCTCCGTTGCAAAGGTTATCGACCGGGCTTTGGAAAGGTTTAGAGTGATCTTTGCAGCCACTCTGCGCGGGGAAGGGGCGGTGCCATGAGCCGCTATCGGCAAGGCGTTGCCGGCGGCCACCTCTGCGTGAGATACGGGAAAGAGAGCTTTCGTACCGCTGTGGCCTCAACGCCGCCGCCGCTTGCGCGGCATATAGATAGGCACGAAATCCGGTGACGGATCCGGTTGCGGCGCAGGCAGGGCTTCGCCGCCAGCGCTGGCAGGCGCGACCATGGCAATCGCATGCTTGTACACCGCGATCGGCTTGCGGTCGTCCAGGTCCTTGCCCAGCACCAGCACATATTCGTCCACGGCGATTGCGATGCCTTGCAGCCGGGTCCCGTTGCACAGGTGCACGACAAGCGGCGCCCGGCTGACGGCATGGAGCGACAGTTGCTGGTCCTGCAGTTTCTGGCCGTTTCGCGGGGGCCTGGTTTCCTTCTTCACGACGACTCCGGAAGAGCCCGCATGGGTTCTGGCGGCTGATGGCGGTCCGCCGACCGGTACCCTCGAGAAGTATGGTCCGGTCAGCGAGATGGGCGAAACATTCGATCTCGATACCGGTGCGGGGACGGGCCGCGTAGACAGGATCCGGCAAGAGATCGTTGTCTTCCGCGCGCTTGCCTGCGCCGGTGCAGCCAGGTGAGAAGGGGAATACTTCAGGGATGAGGGTAACAAATTTTTACAAAGACCGACGAAACGGGCGTTGTCGAGAAGTTAGAGGTTTTACTCTAAACAGTAAGTTGTCGGTGCGCCGATCTTTGGGTAGGGGCCTGTCGACCACAGGTCGACAGGCCGCCCTGGCATTCCAGAAATGCTGATGGGCTCGGAAGGCAGGAATAAGTGAATGCTGACATGTCAATCCTGTGGTCTGGCGGATGCACGCAATGCGGCGCGGGTAAAGCGCAGCATCAGGCTCATCCAGCCCCGGCTTCACTGATAGAAGCAGGATTTACACCTCATGTAAGCACGTTTATATTCATGCCAGAGCTAACTGGCTCTGAGCAGTCCTGGAAAGCCTACGAGCACCCCGCGCGTGGGCTTCTTTTTTTGGCCCGCGTCGAACTGGCTGCGCCTCTCGGCGCACCGCAGCCATGTGGCCATCGGGATGCCTGGCAGGATTAAAAGGCACACGCCGGCCTCGCCATCGGAAGAAATGCGGGGACTTTTCCTGCCAATTCCAAATTCCCTTCAAGAAGTGTTCGGTCATCGCCGATAGGCAGCCGTGCGCCGGTTGCCAGCGGCAACGATCCCGTGCGCGCTCGACAAGAACATTGATCTAGGAATGTCCGGAGGGAGTGAGATGGCCTGGTTGCGAAATCTCGGCATAGGGACCCGCCTGTCCCTGGCCTTTACGCTGGTGGTGGTGCTCCTGATCGGCGTCGCTGTCTATGGCGTGACATCGCTGGCGGGCATGAATGCCTCCATGCACATGACCGTGGAGGGACGCCTGCTGAAGGTCATCGACCTTGGCCACGTCAAGGAGAACGCGCTGGAAATCGGCGTGATGGTGCGTGATGCCGCTCTCACCGAAGATGCTGCGCTGGTCCAGCGCAATACGCAGCGTATCGAAGGCATGCGCAAGGACATGGGCGGCACGCTTGACGCGCTGGGCAAGCTGATCGCGGCTTCCGGCCGACCCGACCTGCAGAAAACCTTCTCCGATCTCAATACCGCGCGCGACGCATATAACGGCCAGCTCAACATGGTCCTGCGCCAGCTGGGCTCGGGCGAATTCGCCGGCGCGCGCTCGGCGCTGGTAGCGACCCTTCCTGCCGCGCAAGCGCCGTATTTCGAGAAGCTCGATGAGATCATGGCCGGCGGGCGCAACCTCGCCCTGGCCGCCGTCAAGCAGGCCGACGAAGGCTTTGCCTGGACCCGCAATGTGCTGCTCGGCCTGACCGCACTGGCGGTGCTGCTGGCGGTGGTGATGGGGACGGCGATCACACGCTCGATCACCGGCCCCGCGCGAGACGCGCTGGAAGCCGCCGAGGCCCTGGCCACGGGCAACCTGCGCCATGCGTTCACCGTGCGCAGCAGCGACGAAATGGGCCGCATGCTGACGGCGCTGGAGCGTGCGTTCCGGCACTTGGCGGCACTGGTGCATGGCATCCAGCAGGCCTCCGGCTCGATTGACGGGGCCACGCGCGAGATCGCGCGCGGCAACACCGACCTGTCCCAGCGTACGGAGCAGCAGGCCGCTTCGCTGGAACAGACCGCCGCGTCGATGGAACAGCTCACCTCCACCGTGCGCCAGAACGCCGATAACGCCCGGCAAGCCAACCAGCTTGCGGTCAGCGCCTCCGAGGTGGCTAGCGAAGGCGGCCGCGTCGTGCGCGACGTGGTGCAGACCATGGACAGCATCTCCAAATCGTCCACGCAGGTGGCTGAGATTACCGGCGTCATCGAAAGCATCGCCTTCCAGACCAATATCCTGGCGCTCAATGCCGCAGTGGAGGCCGCGCGCGCGGGTGAGCAGGGCCGGGGGTTCGCGGTCGTGGCCACCGAGGTCCGCAACCTTGCGCAGCGCTCGTCGGCTGCGGCCAAGGAGATCGCCGGGCTGATCGGCGGCTCGGTGCGGCAGGTGCAGGATGGCGCGCGCCAGGCCGAACAGGCCGGCAGGACGATGGACGACATCGTCGGCGCCGTGCGGCGCGTGACCGACATCATGGGCGAGATTTCCGCGGCCAGCTCGGAGCAGACGTCGGGCATCGAGCAAGTCAGCCTGGCCGTGACGCAAATGGAAAGCATGACGCAGCAGAACGCCGCGCTGGTCGAGCAAGCCGCCGCCGCCGCGGAGAGCCTGATGCAGCAGGCCGGCGGGCTGGTGACAGAGGTGGGCCGCTTCGAGGTGGCCCAAGGCTCGGTGGCAGTACGCAGGCCGGCCGTGGCGGTTCCGGCTCGCCCGATGGAGCCCGCACCGGTGCCGCCGCAGCCGGCGCCGGTCGTGCGCGTCGAATCGGCACGCCCCCGCGCTCCGGCCGTGCCGGCCGCGACGCGTCCGCCGGTGCAGCGCAAGGCGCAGCCCCAGCCGGTGCTGGCCAGGCGCCCGGCTTCGCCGCCGGCGACCGGGCGTCCGCCCGTCAGGCGGCAACGCCAGGAACCGGTGCTCAAGTCCGGCGCGCGCCGGATCACGGCGGCCAGCCAGCCGGCGATGGCGGAGAGCGGCGACTGGGAAACCTTCTGATCCGCAGCACCGCACCACACGCCGCGCCGGCGCCCGTCCCTTGCGGGCCGGCGTCGGCGCGGATGTCTCAAAGCGCCTACAATAGCCGCTCTTCCTGATCCTCGAAGCAAGAGCAGGCGGGTCCACCTGGCGCATGCGGCGCCCCGCGCGGCCGCCATGCCTGCCGCCGCTGGTGCCGATGACCGCCGTTCCCTCCCAGCCGCCCCACGCGGCAGATGCATCCTCTTCCTCCCCTTCGTCGTCTTCGGCCGCCGCGCCGCAGCCGCCGGTCATGCAGATCCTGTTCGGCCTGATGCTCGCCATCCTGCTTGGCGCGCTCGAACAGTCGATCGTCGCCGTGGTGCTGCCCGAGATCGCCCTGCAGCTGCGCGGCTTCGAAGACATGGCGTGGGTCATTTCGGCCTATCTGGTGGCCTCGACAGTGGCCACGCCGATCTACGGCAAGCTGTCCGACGTGCTGGGCCGGCGCTCGGTCCTGTCCTTCTCGATCGTGCTGTTCCTGCTGGCCTCGGTCGTCTGCGCGCTGGCGCAGACCATGCCGCAGCTGATCGTGGCGCGAATCCTTCAAGGCCTGGGCGGGGGCGGGCTGATCTCGGTATCGCAGGCCGCCATTGCCGACGTGGTGCCGCTGCGCGATCGCGGCCGCTACCAGGGCTATGTGAGCGGCGTGTGGGCGGTGGCCAGCATGGCCGGGCCGGTGATCGGCGGCTACCTCGCACACTACCTGTCCTGGCGCTGGATCTTCTGGATCAACCTGCCGCTGGCCTTGCTGGCTCTGGTCGTGGTGCGGCGCGCGTTGCGCTTCCTGCCGGTCAGCGGCCGGCGACACCGCATCGATTACCTCGGCGCGCTGCTGTTCGGCGGCGGGCTCAGTGGCGTGCTGGTGTTCCTGACGCGGCTCGGGCAGGGCCATTCGCCGCTGCGTGCCGACTCGCTGGCGCTGCTGGTCGCGGGCGTGGTCGCGCTGGCACTGTTCATCTGGCAGGAGCGCCGCGCGGCCGATCCGGTGATCCCGCTTGCCATGCTGCGCGTGCCGACCGTGGCCATCTGCTGCGCCACGCTGTTCTTCTGCTTCTTCCAGCTGATCGCCATGTCGGTGCTGCTGCCGTTGCGCTTTCAGGTCGTGGGCGGCGCGCAGGCCGACGCCGCGGCCCTGCGGCTGGTACCGCTGACGCTGGCGATCCCGTTCGGCGCCTACGCGGCAGGGCGGGTCATGTCGTGGACCGGCCGCTACAAGCCGCTGCAGATGGCGGGCGCCTCGGTGGCGCCGCTGGCCATCGTGGCCCTGGCCTTTGTCGATCCGGCCTCGGTGTGGCTGTGCGTGCCGGTGATGGTGGTCCTGGGGTTCGCGATCGGCCTGCAGTTGCCGAGCGGCCTGGTTGCCACGCAGAACGCCGTGCCGCCGCAGCAGGTGGGGATTGCCACGGCACTGACGTCGTTTTCGCGCATGCTCGGTGGCGCCGTCGGCGTGGCGGTGCTGACCACGGTGCTGATCGCGCTGCTGCGCCACGGCGGCATGGCGGTGAGCGACCTGTCGGGCGGCGAAGACGTGCTGATGAGCATGTTCCACCGGGCGCTGGCGCCCGATACGCCGGCGGCCGACGCGGCGGCCGTGCGCGCAGCCGCCGAGCGCGCGTTCCGCCTGCTGTTCCTGATGAGTGCGGCGGTGTCGCTGCTGTCGCCGTTCCTGGTCGCGCGCCTGCGCGAAGCCACGCTGCGCGGCAGTCCTGCCGCGGCCCCGGCCGCGGCCGAATAGCCTGAGGCCGGATCAGGCGGCGCGCGCCACGCGCCGCCGCGCTCGGGCTGCCAGTCCGGCCCCGAGCGCCCAGCGCAGCGTCGGCGCCAGCACGCGCATTCCGGCCAGCGACACGGGACGGCGGATCGACGGGCCATCGAGTTCCAGCATCTGGCGGGCCCAGTCCGGCAACAGCGCAATGCCCGCATGGGCCATCACGCGCACCGCCGGGACCAGAATCGGGTTGGCCACGGGCAGCTTCATCACCAGCCGTGCCACTTCGCGCGTGCGCGCGCCGGCTTCGAGTTGCGGGCGCATGGCTTCCAGATAGGCGGCCACCGCCGCGCGCGAGCGCGGGACGCCCGTGGCGCCCAGCAACTCGGCGACCTGTGCGACTTCGTCGTAGTAGCGGTCCTGTTCGGCTTCACCGAGCGGCCCCACGTAGCGCAGGTACGCGGCCAGGAAGCTGGACACTTCCGCCACGTGCACCCATGTCAGCAGGGCCGGGTCGTCAGCGGCATAGGGCCGTCCGTCCGGCGCGCTGCCGCGGATGTGCGCGTGGATGCGCCGCACGCGGTCGATCAGCGACATGGCGTCCGCGCGGCTACCGTAGGTGGTGCCCGCGATGAACTGCGCGGTACGCCCCAGCCGGCCCTGCATATCGGCGCGAAACGTCGAATGGTCCCAGACGCCGGCCAGTGCGAGCGGGTGCAGCGTCTGCAACAGCAAGGCACTGACGCCGCCGGCCAGCATGGCCGGGAAATCGGCATGCACGCGCCAGCAGACCGCGTCCGGGCCAAACAGCCCCGGGTCGCCGGGTGGATTGTCGTAGTCCAGTGTCAGGCCCGAGTTGCTGCGCGTGAGCGCGCGCACCTGCGCGCCGGCCGTGGTGCGTACGCGGCTGGCAATGCGGTCGAGAAACTGGCCCTGGCGGCGAGCGGCCGCCGGATCGGTGGAAGCTGGCAAAGGTGGATGAATACGTGGCGAGTCCCGGTCAGGATACACGGGAAGGTGCGCAGATGCCGGCCCTGGCGGCGCCACGGCCTTAGGCATGGCAACAAAAAGGGGCCGGAATTCCGAAGAATTCCGGCCCCGCTGTTTCGGCGCATCAATGGCGCCGGTCAGCCGTCATTGCTGGCGACCACCCGACGATCCACTACCCGATCCGCCTTGTCCCTGCTGATGACCTTGCTGCGAGCCCTTGCCGCTTTCCTGTTGCTGCTGGCCCATACCCCGGTCCTGGTTTCCCATTTGTCCGCCGCCAGACTGTCCGCCGCCCGAGCGCTGGCCGCTCTGGTTGGAACCCTGCTGGCCACTGTGCTGGCCGCCTTGCGACTGTTCTTGCTGTCGCTGGCCCTGGCCTTGTTGGCCCTGTTGGGATTGCCCCGGCTGCTGTTGCTGTCCCATCACTCTCTCCATGGACGCGGCGAACTGCCGCGTGGTCCTTGTCGCAAGCCATGTGCCAGGGCCGCCCCGCACGCCCCATGGCGGGATTCCGGTGGTCGACGGTGACGGTTTCGCTTCGGATTTACAAAGCGTTGTCGCGATTTACACAGCCGCGGGCCGGTTGCGCCGCGAACACCGCACAATGCCCCGGCCGGCCCTCCGGCCCCGCCGGGTACGGGGATTGCGGGGAACCAGATCGAAGACCGAACGCTGCCGTGCGCGCACGGCAAGGATTCGGGCCCCATAACCCGCCAAGGAGGAAACCATGCGACCCAGCCGACCTACTGCTTCGATCCTGCGCAAGGCTTGTCTGGCGGCAGCACTGGCCGCCGCCGCAGGCAGCGTTTTCGCGCTGGATGCCGGCGGCTTCATGCGCACGGCCGTCGACACGGGCACGACGACTGCGCCCGCCAATTCCGCGCCTGGCATGCCGGGCCGCGCCGAGATCAACCGCGATACGGCACCCCCGCCGAGCCATGACGCGGGCGCCGCCACGGCCAAGCAGGCCGTCTCCGACAGCACCATCACCACCAAGATCAAGACCAAGCTGCTGTCGACCAAGGACCTGAAGTCGACCGGCATTCACGTGAAGACCAAGGATGGCACGGTCAACGTGAGCGGCACGGTACCGAGCCAGGAACAGCACGACATGGCGTTGCAGACCATCCGCGGGGTGGATGGCGTGATGTCCGTCAACGACACCCTGAAGGTGTCGTCGCGCTGAATGGCTCGTGCCCCGGTGCATGACTGCCGGGCCCTGACGCATGACGCAGGGCCCGGGTTCTTCCACGCCAGCTGACGCCAGGCGCTATCGGGTCTTGCCGCCGCACGGGCAGCAGGGCGGCTACGCTTGCTTGCGTCGCGCCGTGCTCCGGGCGGATGACGTTTTGCCCGCAGCGGCATGAGCGGACCGCTTGGCCGATGCCCGGCTGCCGGCTGCCCGCTTGGCGGGCGCTGCATGTTTCTTTGCGGGCGCACGGCTGCTTTTGCCCTTGGTCTTGCGCGGCGCCTCGTCTTCTTCCAACTCGCTCTTGTCAGCGCCGCGCTTGCCGTGGTGATCCAGGCTTTTCTTGAGCAGCGCCACCATGTCGATGACCTTGGCACCCTGGCGTGGGGCTTCCTCTTCTTCGGCGGCGGGCGTGAGCTGATGGGTCTTGCCTGATTCGATTTTCTCGTCGATGCGGGCCATGAGATCGTCGCGATAGGTGTCGCGATATTGCTGCGGCGACCACGCCTCGCTCATGTCCTCGACCAGCTTGACGGCCATCTCGATCTCGCGCGCGTGGGCACCGCTTCCCTTTGCGCCGGAGGTTTTGGGGAGCTTGAGATCCGAGATCGGCAGCACCTCGTCGGCGAAGCGCATGGTGTTGAGCACCAGCGCGCCCTCCTGGACCAGCATGGCGGCCAGGTGCTGCCGGTTGCGCAGCACCACCAGCGCGAGCGCGGCGCGCCCGGTGCGCCGCATGGTTTCCAGCAGCAGCGCATAGCCGCGTTCTCCGCGCTTGTCGGGCTCCAGGTAATAAGGCGTGTCGAAGTAGTAAGGCGGAATCTCGTCGGCCTGCACAAAGCTGACGATATCCACGGTCTGCGTGGCTTCGACATTGGCTTGCCGGAAGTCCTCGTCGCTCAGCAATACGTATTCGTCCTTCTCGTACTGATAGCCCTTGACGATGTGTTCCTTGTCGACCGGCTTGCCCGTGCTCTTGTTGATGCGCTGGTAGCCCACCGGTGCCATGTCGCGCACGTCCAGCAGGTCCAGGTCGAGCGACTGGCTGCGCGATGCGGGCCGCAGCACGACCGGGATATTGACCAGGCCGAAGGTGATGGCGCCCTTCCAGATGATGCGTGACACGATGCGTCTCCTTGCGTCATGGGCTGGCCCGCTGCGGCGGCGGAGGCGGCTGGTCGCCCGGCGGCGGATCGACGACCGGCTCGGGCGCGCCCGGCGGCGGTTCCGGTGGCGGGACTTCCGGCTTGTGCGAGGGGGTGTCGGGGTCGGGGGTGGTATGCATGGTTCGGAACTCCGGTAAATGGGTGAAGCGCGTCGGGTCGCGCCGGGTCGCGTCGCACCCGTTGAGCCCGCGTCAGTCGCCAGGCTCTTCGAACAGCCGGGTCAGGGACTCCAGGCTGGCCGGCTTGACCAGATGGCGGTCGAAGCCCGCTTCCAGCGCGCGGTGGCGGTCCTCCGGCCGGCCGTAGCCGGTCAGCGCCACCAGCGTGGCGCCGCGCATCTCGGGCAGCGCACGCAGCCGGCGAGCGGTTTCAAAGCCGTCCATGGTCGGCATGCCCAGGTCAAGCAGCACCACCTCGGGCTTGACTTCGGGCGCCTGCGCGACCGCGCTCTCGCCATCGGTCGCGGTGACCACGGTGTGTCCCAGCGCCCGCAGGGTCATGCTCATGGCTTCGAGCGCATCGGTGTTGTCATCGACCACCATGATCACGCGCGGCGGTCCGGATGGCCGCTGTGCCACGGTGTCGGCCGGATGCCAGTTCTGCCACGGCTCGATCGGAAGCTCGACGATAAAGGTGCTGCCTTCGCCCGGCCCCGGGCTCTCGGCGCGAACGCGCCCGCCATGCAGCCGCACGAGCTGCTGTACCAGCGTCAGGCCGATACCCGGACCTTCGGGCACGGCAAGCTGCGCGCCGTCGGCATCGGGTTCGCCGTCGAATGGATCGGTATCGCTGGCCACGGTTCCGGGTTCCCCCGGCGCCAGCGGGTCGAACAGCAAGCGCTGCAAAGTCTGGGTCAGGCCCATGCCGTTGTCGTGGACGCGGACGGCGACGCGTCCGTCCATCGTCGTGGCGTCGATGCGGATCTGGCCGCCGGCCGGCGTATAGGCGGCCGCGTTATGCAGTAGGTTGCTGAAGATCTGGGTGAGCCGGACCATGTCGCCGCGCACCGGCAGCGGCTGTTCCGGCAGGGCCAGCCGCAGCGTGTGCTGCTGCGCTTCCAAGAGCGGCCTCACGGCTTCGACCGCGGTGTTGAGCGCTCCGCGCAGTTCCACGAGGTCCTGTCGCAATGTGATCGTTCCGCGGTTGAAGCGGGAGATGTCGAGCAGATCGTCCACCAGTTGCGACAGGTGCCTGAGCTGGCGCCCGATCACGTCGCGTGCGCGGAACGTGTCCGCAGGGGTGGGCGTGGGCTGCTGCAGCAAGTCCACGGCGCTGCGCATCGGCGCGAGCGGGTTGCGCAGCTCGTGGGCGAGCATGGCCAGGAACTGTTCCTTGCGACGCTCTTCGCCGCGCAGCGCCCGGCGCGCACGGTTCTGCGTGGTCACGTCCTGGCAGGTGCCGGCCACGCGCAGGACGGTGGCGTCGCTGCCGCGCATCGGCAAGGCGCGGGCGCGGATCTCGCGGATGCTGCCGTCGGTGCGCACGAGCTGGAATTCGATATCGAGCTGGCCGTCCTCCAGCATGCTGGCGAACGCCTGCGCCACGCGGGCCCGATCGGCCGGCGCCACGCGCGTCAGGCAACACTGCGGATCTTCGAGTATCTTCTCGGTCGGCTGGCCACACAGGTCCGCAAAACGCGGGCTGATGAACAGCAGGCGCCGGTCGCGCGCGTCGAGCAGCCAGACCACGTCGACCAGTGATTCGGCGACCTGGCGGAACATGTCCTCGTTGTCGTGCAGCGCCTGCCTGGTGCGATGGAAGGCATCTTCGGCCCGGCGCAGGCGCAGCAGCGAGTCGATGCTGGCCACCAGCTCCTCGGGCTCGGCCGGCTCGGCGATAAAGCTGTCCGCGCCACATTCGAGCGCCTGCACGCGTTGCGACGAAGAGGCGAGCGCGGGGGAGGTCAGCAGGATCGGCATATGAGCCAGGTTGGGATCGGCCTTCAGCAGGCGGCAGACGTCGAGTCCGCTGATATCGGGCAGCTGGAGCGCCAGCAACACCAGCGCGGGCGCATGCTGGCGCGCCAGCGAGAGGGCCGCCTGGCCGGTCGACGCCTCGATCACCGAGAAGCCGGCGCGCTGCAGGATGCTGCTTTTCACATAGCGCGGGCCTTCGCCGTCTTCCACATTCAGGATCAGGCGGCCTTGTCGGGCAGCGCTCGCGTTCATGGCCTGAACCCCTCGCATCGCGGCACCGCGGCGCATGGCGTTGTAAAACTTACCTTGTACGGTTGCAGGCTTTTTGTAGCGATTACATGGCGATGGATGCTCACGGCGTCGTTCCCCCTTGCGTGGCTGCGTCTTGCGCAGATGGCCGGTCCCTTATGAATGGGACCGCAGGAGAACACGCGCAAAAGGCGTGCCGGAAGCGCGCTCCGTGCTAGCGCCGCTCAGCTTCCCCGCTATGCGCCTCGGCACTGGGCGAGGTGCCGCCGTGCGGGCCCGCGGACTGCGGGGCTTCCGCGGCCTTCTGCGACACGTTGCCCGGCTCCGTGGTCGCCGCGGCCGCGCCGGCGGCGCCCTTCCTGCCGAACTGCGCGGCCAGGCGGTCTTGCACCTGCGCCAGCAGCTCGGCCTGGTGCTTGGCCTCTTCGGCTTCCTTGGCCTTGCGCGCGTCGGCGGCTTGTTGCTGCTCCAGCGTGGGGGCCGGCAGGCGCGCGCTCGCCGGCAGGGCCATCGCCATCAGCATCGCCGCGAGCAGCGCGCGCCGCGGAGGACGCGGCGCGCGCTGGCGAACGTGGCGGATATAGTGGATAAAGGACCGGGTCATGGCTAGCTCCTTCCTGCGCGCGCCAGCCGGGCGGCCGCGCGCGTAATGGTTTGGCGGGTGCCCGCATAGGCCGCCCACGGGTCGTGGCGCGCGATCTCGTCGAGTCGTGGCGCCACATTGGCCACGGTCCACTGGTCGGCGCCCGTGACGCTGTCAAGCTCGTCCCAGGCGAGCGGGATCGACACCCCCAGGCCGCTGCGCGCGCGCGCCGAGAATGCCGCCACCGTTGTGGCGCCTACTCCGTTGCGCAGGTAGTCGATGAAAATCTTGCCAACGCGGTTGCGTGCGCCGCTCTTCGCGACGAATCGGTCCGGGAGCGTGCGGGCCATGTGAAGCACTACGCCATGGGCGAACGCCTTGACCGCGTCCCAGTCCGCGCGCGGCGTCAGCGGCACCACCACGTGCAGGCCCTTGCCGCCGCTGGTTTTCACAAAGCTGTCGAGCCCCAGTTCATCGAGCCATGCCTTCATCAGCGCGGCGGCTTCGCGCATGGGGGGCCAGGGCACGCCTTCGCCGGGGTCCAGGTCGAAGATGATGCGGTTGGGCCGGTCGAGGCTGCGCTTGCTGGCGTTCCAGGTGTGGAACTCCACGACATTGAGCTGGGCCGCCGCCACCAGCGCATGCGCGGAGACGATTTCCAGCAGCGCCGGATGGCCAGGCCAGAGATCGGGGTCCAGCACGTTGATGCCGTCCACCCTGAGCGTGTCGCCATGCCGCTGGAAAAACAGCTGGCCGGCCACGCCGTCGGGCGCGCGCACCATGGCGATCGGGCGGCCCTGCAGGTGCGGCAGCATCAGCGGCGCCACGCGTTCGTAGTAGCGCACCAGGTCGCACTTGGTCAGTCCGCTCGCGGCGTCGATGACGCGCGTGGCGTGGCTGATGGCCACCTTGCCCTTCGCCGCGGTGGGTTTGCCCTTGCGCGCGGCGGCGGCCGTCGTGCCCGACGCGGCCCCGGTCACGGGCTTGCCGCTGGCCGGCGCTGCCGGCTGCTCCACCGACACCGCATTGGCCGGCTTGTCGCTGCGCAGGCCATGGAACACGGCGTGCCGCACGCGCCCTTCGCGCGTCCAGGAGCCGAACGACACCTCCGCCACCAGCCGCGGCCGTACCCACAAGCCCTTGACCGATCGGGGCAGCGCATCGAACGGCGTCTCGTCCGCACGCAGCGCATCGAGCTGCTCGCGCAGCTTCGCGAGGGTGCGGGTGTCGAAACCCGTGCCCACATTGCCGGCATAGCGCAGTCGGCCCGCGCTGTCGTGCACGCCGAGCATCAGCGCGCCAAGCCCTTCGCGGCTGCCTTTCGGTTCGGTATAGCCGCCGATCACGAACTCCTGCCGCTGCGTGCACTTGAGCTTGATCCAGGTATTGCTGCGCGTGCTGACATAGGGCGCGTCCACGCGCTTGCCGATCACGCCCTCCAGCTTCATGCGGCAGGCCGCATCCAGCATCTCGTCCGGGGCGGCTTCGAAGTCTTCGCTGAAGCGCACGCGCGTCGCGGTGCTGGCTTCGAACAAACGCCGCAGCAGCGCCCGCCGTTCGGACAGCGGCACCTTGCGCAGGTCGTGGCCGGCATAGAAGGGCAGGTCGAACACGTAGTATTCGATCGACTCGACGTGTGCCGTCTCGAACGCGTTCTGCAAGGCCTGGAAGTCGGTTTCCCCGTGCTTGCCGAGCACCACGATCTCGCCGTCGAGCCAGCCGTCCGGCAAGCCCAGCGCGCGCACTTCGCGCGCCAGCGTCTTCAGGCGCGAGGTCCAGTCGTGACCCTGGCGCGTGAACAGGCGCACGTCGTCGCCGTCGATGCGGGCCAGCACGCGATAGCCATCGAACTTGATTTCGTAGCGCCAGGCCTCGGCATCGGCCGGCGGGCGCTCGACCAGCGTGGCGAGCTGCGGCGACAGCGCCAGGGGCAGCGCGGCGGCGACGGCGCGGCGCGGCAAGGCCGGCGCCTTCGCTGTATCGCTGTCCTTGTCCTTCTCCTTTGTAGACGCTTTTGACTTCGCGGCCTTGCCGGCTTTGCGCGGCGCGCGTGCCGGCGAAGTGCCGGCCAGCACGCTGTCCGGCATGGCCTCGGTCACGTCGAGTTCCGAGGCCGGCACCGCCGCGTCATCGCGCTCCTTGATCAGCAGCCACGCATCCTGATCCTTCTGGCGGCTGCCATGCATGCGTACCAGGGTCCAGTGGCCGTGCAGCTTCTCGCCGCGCAGTTCGAATTTCAGCTTGCCGGCGCGATACGCGGCATCGGCATCGCCATCGGGCACCCACACCCCGCGATCCCAGACGATCACCGTGCCCGCGCCGTAGTGGCCGGGCGGGATCACCCCTTCGAAGCCTGCGTAGTCGAGCGGGTGGTCCTCCACATGCACGGCCATGCGCTTGTCCGCGGGGTCCAGGCTTGGACCCTTGGGCACGGCCCAGCTCTTCAGCGTGCCGTCCAGCTCGAGCCTGAAGTCATAGTGCAGGCGGCGCGCGGCATGCTTCTGGATCACGAAGGACAACGCACCGGTCCGGGCCGCGGCACGGGCCGTGCTGCGCTTCGATGCATCGGCGCGCGAACGGACGCCGCCCGGTTCGGGCGTAGCGGCAAAGTCCCGCATCTGGCGGTACTTGCCCAAAGCGTCTTCGACATGCTTGCGCGCGGCCGGACCTTTGCCGGCAGTACGCGCATCGCCAGGGGCCTGGCGCGTGGTCTTGGCCATGGTGGACTGGCATCACGAGGAAAGGGCGAGGCGAAACCTCGGTGGCTTCAGCTTAGGCACCGTCCACTGCGACCGAAATCGGCGGCAGTCCTACACTCGGGTCGGCCAACGTCGCGCGCGTGTGCTTCTTACCGGACGTTGTAAATCCGCGCGGTCCGATGCGGCCTGCCGGCCGGCATGCCAGCGGTGCGCGGTGACGGCGGCGCGGGAACACTCCTTGCGGAGTTTGCCCCTGCATACGGTCAAGTGTCGCCTGCGGTGCGTCCCGGACGCCGGCGATCGTCGTCTCGTGCCCGGGGCATCAGGAAACAAGCAGATGAAACTCTCTCAGAAGACGATCGGATCGCAGGTCATCGTGCTGACCGGCGCCACCAGTGGCGTCGGCCTGGTCACCGCGCGCAAGGCGGCAGGCAAGGGCGCCCGCCTGGTGCTGGTGGCCCGCAGCGAAGAGTCGCTGCACAAGCTGGCCGAGGAACTGCGGGAGAAGGGTGCCGAAGCGATCACCGTCACGGCCGACGTCGGCCGGCACGAGGACGTGGCGCGCGTGGCGCATACCGCTATCGAACGCTTCGGCGGGTTCGACACGTGGGTCAACAATGCCGGCGTGACCATCTTTGGCCGCCATGCCGATGTGCCGCTGGAAGACCAGCGGCGCCTGTTCGACACCAACTACTGGGGCACGGTGCATGGCTCGCTCGCGGCGGCCGCGCACCTGCGCGAGCATGGCGGCACCATCATCAATATCGGCAGCGAAGCGTCGGACGGTCCATTGCCGCTGCAAAGCGCCTATGCGGCATCGCAGCACGCGATCAAGGGCTTCACGGATTCGCTGCGGCTGGAACTGGAGCAGGAGATGGCGCCGATCAGCGTCACGCTGATCAAGCCGGCCGGGCTCGAAACCCCGCTGGCCACGCATGCCAAGAACTTCCTCGGCGTGGAGCCGCGGTTGCCGCCGCCGCTGTATGACCCGTCGCTGGCGGCCGATGCCATTCTCTTTGCCGCCGAGCATCCGCGCCGCGACCTGTTTGTCGGCGGTGCCGCCAAGGCGTTCTCCGCGGCGGCCTACTATGCGCCGCGCACCTTCGACCACTTCATGCGCCGCTTCATGGGCCGTGCGCAGCAGAGCCGCGACCCGGCCGGTCCGCTGGAGGACAACACCCTGTACGGCGGCGGCAACGGCCTGCAGGAGCGCACCGGCAACCGCGCCGCGCTGCAGTCGTGCCCCTACACCACCAGCGCGCGCCATCCGGTGCTGACCACGGCGCTGGTGGTCGGCGCTTCGGCGGCGGTTGCCGCCGTGATGCGGGCCCGGCGCGGCCGCGATGCCTAGCTGGCGCCCGGCGGGTGGAACGGGCCGGCCCTCAGCCGGCCCGGTACGCTTCCAGGCGGTTGTAAAGGGTCTTGAGGCTGATGCCGAGCGCGCGCGCGGCCAGGCGCTTGTCGCCGTTGTAATGCGCGAGCGTGGCCATGATGATCTCGCGCTGGGTATCGGCCAGCGTGGTGCCCACGCGCACGCTGACCACGCCGTCGACCGTGCTCGGGCGCTGCGGTTGCGTACCCAGGTTCGGGTTGCCGATCTCCACTACCGTATCGGCCAGGATAAAGGCGCGGTAGACCGCGTTCTTCAGTTCGCGCACATTGCCGGGCCAGTCGTAGCGCGTCAGCCGCTCCAGCGTGCCGGCGGAAAACATCTTGTCGGTGCGCTCCATCGCGTTGTACTCGTCCAGGAAGTGGCGGGCCAGCGGGATGATGTCCTCCACGCGCTCGCGCAGCGGCGGAATATGCAATGGGAACACGGCCAGCCGGTACAGCAGGTCTTCACGCAACTGGCCGGCCCGCACGGCGTCGAGCGGATCGCGGTTGGTGGCGGCGAGGATGCGCACGTCGCTGGCGATCAGCGTATCGCCGCCGACGCGGTGGAAGGTGCGGCTTTCCAGCACGCGCAACAGTTTCACCTGCATGGCCAGCGGCATTTCGGTGACTTCGTCCAGGAACAGGGTCCCGCCCTGCGCCTGCTCGAAGTAGCCGGCCTTCTGGTCGATGGCGCCGGTGAAGCCGCCCTTTTCGTGGCCGAACAGTTCCGACTCGATCAGCGTGGGCTGGATCGCGCCGCAATTGACGGCCACGAAGGGCCCGTCGGACCGGCTGCTGCGCGCATGCACGGCGCGCGCCACGACTTCCTTGCCCGTGCCGCTTTCCCCCACGGCCAGCATGGTCACATCCGTGGCCGCGACGCGCTCGACCTGCGCCAGCAGGCGGCGCATCGCGGGCGCGGTGCTCTCCCATAACAGGGAGACCTGCGACGGAATGGCGCGGCTTCGCAAGCCCTCCGGTTGCGGGGGGGGCGCGCCGCGTCGGGATGGACTGGCGGTGGTCGACACGTTGGCTTGGTTCTGGGGCGCGGGACGTTCCTATGCTAGCCCGTGCGGCGGGGCGCTACCAGACGTCAGGCGCGGCGCGCGGAAACATCCGACAGCCGTGTCAGAGAGACACTGGCAACATTCGGGCGCCGGGATGGGTAGACTTCGGATACGCACCTTGCGTTGTCCCCGCATGTCCGCGCTCCGACACGATGCGTTGTGTTGCGTCGCAGCAGGCGGGAATGCCGTTTTTGCCTGTCGGCGCCCGCCGCCGATCCCGGGCAAACTTCCGGCCTTCGGGCCGCGCGATCCATGCCTCACATCCTGATTGTCGACGACGACGAAAACGCCTGCGCCGCGCTGGCCGAGATCGTGGCACTGGAAGGGTTCACTGCCGCCATCGCGGGCACGCTGCGTGAAGCCAGGCTGCAGACCGGCTGGCGCATGCCCGACGTGATCCTGACCGACCTGCGCCTGCCCGATGGCAGCGGCATGGAACTGTTTGCCGAAGTGGGCTCGTCCGGGGTGGAGGTCATCCTCACCACGGGCTATGCCAGCGTCGACAGCGCGGTGGAAGCCTTGCGCTCGGGCGCGACCGATTACCTGGTCAAGCCGATCAACGTGGCGCGTCTGCAAACCGTGCTGAAGCGGCTCGCCAATACCGGCGCATTGCGCGCCGAGATCCATTCGCTGCGCGGGGAACTGCGGCGCTACGGCCGCTTCGGGCGGCTCCTGGGCAGTTCCGATGTCATGCAGGCCGTCTATGACCAGCTTGCGCGCGTGGCCCCGACCGAGGCCACTGTCCTGCTGATCGGCGAAAGCGGAACCGGCAAGGAACTGGCGATGCAGACGGTCCATGAACTGTCGGCGCGGCGGCGCCAGCCTTTCCTGGCCGTCAACTGCGGCGCGATCTCGCCGACGCTGATCGAGACCGAGATGTTCGGCCACGAGCGCGGCAGCTTCACGGGCGCCGATCGCCAGCACAAGGGCTACTTCGAGCGTGCCGATGGCGGCACGCTGTTCCTCGACGAGATCACCGAGATGCCGGCCGAGCTGCAGGTCAAGCTGCTGCGCGTGCTCGAAACCGGCACCTTCATGCGCGTGGGTACCAACCGCGAGCAGCATGCCGATGTGCGCGTGCTGGCGGCGACCAACCGGAATCCTGAAGACGCCGTGGCGGAAGGCAAGCTGCGCGCGGACCTCTTCCACCGGCTCAATGTGTTTCCGGTCGAGCTGCCGCCACTGCGCGCGCGCGGCGACGACGTGATCCAGATCGCCAACACGATGCTGGAGCAGCTCAACGCCGAACAGGGCACGGCGCGGCGCTTCGCGCCTGGCGTGCTCGACAGCCTGCGCCTGCATGCCTGGCCGGGCAACGTGCGCGAGCTGCGCAATTTCGTGCAGCGCGCCTACATCATGGCCGACGACGATCTCATCACCGAGGTGCAGGTGCCGCTGCAAGTGGCGGCCGCGCAGGCGCCAGCGGCGGCGATGGTGTCGGTGCCGGTGGGGATGTCGCTGGCCGACGCCGATCGGCAACTGATTTTCGCGACCCTGGAACAGTGCGCGGGCGTGAAGAAGCACGCAGCGGAAATCCTTGGCATCAGCCTGAAGACGCTGTACAACCGGCTGGAAGACTATGCCGCGCGCGGCGAGTTGCCGGAATGGCTGCGGGCGTCGCGCAGCAGTCAGGTCGGGGTCTCCGCAGCCGGATGATCCTCACGGGCGTGCCAAGGCAGTTCGGCTGGCCCAGTCTGAGGTTGCATGCTTCTTGCATGGCAACTGCCTGGAAAACCGGGTCAACACGAACATGACGCAGCAATCGCCGGCCAGTGAGCCGGAACATCGCGACAGTGAAGGCGTGCCATCGCCCCAGGTGGAACAGGACGTGCGGACCGTCACCGAGGTGGGGGCCCTGATCGACCAGACCGCGCACGACCTGCGTTCCTCGCTCAACGCCATCCAGAGCTGGGCCTATGTCCTCGAACGGGCCATCGACCAGGCCGCGGCGCCCGCCCGGCGCGCGCTCGACGGCGTACGCGCCGGCATCCAGCAGCAGATCGCGCTGGTCGAGGAAATGGAAGAGGCCGTGCGGCTGCTTGCCGACGAAAGCCCGCCGCAATGGCGCCAGACCGACGTGCTCGCCGCCACCATGCAGGCCGTGACGGACCGCCGCCCGGCCGCGACGGCACGCGGCGTCGAACTGAAACCGGTGCAGGCCGACGGCGACGCCTCGGCGTGGATGATCGACGCGGATCCGGTGCGGCTCGGGCCCGTGTTGCGTCATCTGCTGGTGCATTGCATCTGGCGCGCCCAGGCGGGCGGTTCCGTGGCGGTCCACCTGTACGCGGAACCCGACCACGTCAAGCTGCGCATCACGGAAAGCCCGCCTTTGGACCAGACGCGCAGCGCCACGCGCTTGTCGGTGCTGTCCGATTTCTTCGGGCGCCGACCGCCGCAGGCGGGTCAGTCCTCCCGGCAGTCCAGCGCCTTGCTGCTGACGCGCCGCATGGTCGAACTGCACGGTGCCATGCTCAGTACCGAGAGCGAGACCTGCGATCCCGACAAGGTGTCGGTCTGCATCGCGGTGAAGTTTCCGCGCCATCCGCAGCGCGCCTCGGGACTGTAGCTTTTACATCGCATCGGCACAAAGTGCCGGTCTCAAGCCGTCGCACGTCAGTGCGCTGGCGCCAGAGGGTAACCAGTTGCGGCGCCATGCGCACAAATGCGCCCCCACCGTGGCTGGCCCGGCGATTGCATGGGAAGGGATGTTCCTTACGGAGGCCCAGCCATGCAAAAAGCCCACGCTCCCGCCAAGGCCAGCCCGGCCCGCAAGCCCGCCGCCGCCAAGAAGACGGCCGGCGCCCGAAAGGTTGCTGCCAAAAAGGGCACGGCCGCCAAGCCCGATGCCAGGTCCTCCGCGTCAGCGGACGACAAGCGCAAGACGTCCGCTGCGGACAAGCGCAAGGCCACTGAAGACAAACGCAAGACCTATCAGGGTGCGGTTGACGATTCCCTGGAAATGACGTTCCCCGCGAGCGATCCCATTTCGCCGAGCGCGGCGATGCACGCCGAAAGGAAGACCCAGACCCATCGCGACGATGTCGACTGGAAGCTCAAGCGCGGCAGTGAACACCAGCCTGCCGGCGCCAAGCCCGCCGGACATCGCAAAGGCGCCACGGGCCGCGGGTAACGGTCACGGCCAGCCATTGCCCAGACCCGTGACCGCCCCATTGCAAGCGCACGATGCCAGCGCATGACACAGAGGAGAGCCACCATGTCTGATGCCATCATCGCCGGTCGTTTCGACAGCTTCGCCAAGGCGGAAACCACCGCCAGCCGCCTGCGCGCCCAAGGCGTCGCGGAGGACGACGTGAGCGTCTTCTACGTGAACCCGCCAGGCCAGCACGCCACCTACCCCATCGGCGGCGATACCGCGGCCGATCCGGGCGCGCGGCGCTCAGGCATGGGCGCCATGACGGGCGTACTGTTGGGCGCTACCGCGGGTGCCGCGCTGGGCGCGGCGGTCATTACCTTGATGGGCTTGTCGCCGCCGGTTTCTCTGTTCGTCCTGGTGTTCGCCACGGGGCTGTGCGCCTATGTCGGATCGCTGGTGGGCGCGCTGTCGCTCACGCGTGAAGGGCGCGCCGAAGGCCGCTGGGGCCGTGCTCCGGTGCGCAATGCCGGGGTGTTGCTGGCCGCGCATGTCGAACCGGCCAACGCGGGCCTGGTCTGCGACCTGTTGCGCAAGGGCGGCGCCCGCGACATCGAGCGTGCGCAGGGCCGCTGGCGCGAGGGCCGCTGGGCCGATTTCGATCCGCTGGCACCGCCGGTGCCGGCCGGGCGCGAAGGCGAGCCGCGCCGCGCGTGAGGGGCCATCGAAATAACGGGCGACTTCCCTCGTCCATCCGCTTGCATCAATTCAGGAGGTGTCCATGAGACCAGACCAACCCCCGACTCGTGAACAGGAATCGCAGCCGCGCGGTGCGGCGATCGTCGGCAGCATCGATCGCGATTCACCGGGCCCGGGCCCGTTCGTGATGGCGGCCGATACGCTGGAAGGCAACAAGGTGGTCGACCCTGCCGGCGATGATCTCGGCACCATCGACCACATCATGATCGACGTGCCAGGCGGACGCGTCGCCTACGCCGTGCTGGCCGTCGGCGGCTTCCTGGGCATCGGCGAAAAGTTGTTTGCGTTGCCGTGGTCGGCGCTCACGCTGGACACGCGCCGCAAATGCTTCGTGCTGGGCGTGGAGAAGGACCGCCTGAAGGCCGCGCCAGGCTTTGACAAGGACCACTGGCCTGGCATGGCGGATTCGCAGTGGGCCACCAGCATTCACGAGTACTACGGCATTTCGCCGTACTGGGAGTCGGACCGCTACGACCCGTGGCGCTGATTTTCGCAGGGACCGGATTCAGGGTGGGAGAGAGGGGCGAGGGCCGGCGGCAGTTTGCGCCGGCCCTTGCTTCTTGCGTGCCGCCACGACCACGTTGCGTCAGACCTTGTGGTTGATCTGGCCGTAAGGCGGGGCCACTGGCTCGGCGTTCATGTCGCTCGCAACCGGCTGGCCGGGCGGGGACGGCGGATCGTCATGCCGCGTGCGCAGCGCGTTTTGCACGCCGAGCACGCCGGGACTGATGGCCGCGGCCTTTTCGATTTCCTGCGCTACGGCAGGACTGTCGACACAGCCGGTCAGCACGACGCGGCTGTCCTCGACTTCGATGACAAGCCCTTCGGGCAGGTTGCCTGCGAACGCCTCGGCAATGCGGGCGCGGACCTGGTCGGCGAGTTCGCTGGATTGCGGCATGGAGATCTCCGGCTGGTGCGTGGGGGACTCCACCGCGGCGCAAGAAATGTTCCCGCGGACAGCGGGCTGTATCGCAAAGTGCCGTGCGCGTTGTAGGACGGCGCCCGCTGAACATTGGCGGCGCGCTCCATACAATGGAAGCAGCGTGTCGGCGGCGACTGTGCGCCGCGAACAGGAGAACAGCGATGAGCAGAAAGGGCCCGGACTTGAGCGATGCACGGGGCGCGGCATCGGCCATCGGCGCGCGGCCGCGGTCATGGCTGATGCATCGGTTCGACCGCTTCGCCGGGGCGGCCACGCGCCGCGCGGGCTCGCCGGCGGCGTTTGTCCTGGCCGTAGCCGTGGTGATCGCATGGGCGATTACAGGTCCCATGTTCGACTACTCGGAAACCTGGCAACTGGTGATCAACACCGGCACCACCATCGTGACCTTTCTCATGGTGTTCCTGATTCAGCAAAGCCAGAACAAGGACGCCGTGGCCGTACACCTCAAGCTCAACGAATTGCTGGCTTCGCATCGCGAGGCCAGCAATATGCTGGTCTCGATCGAAGACCTCGACGAAGAAGAACTGCACCAGCTTGCTGCGTTCTATCGCCATCTCGCGGAGCTGGCCGACAAGGAGGGCGGTCTCAAGGCCAGCCATTCGCTGGATGAGGCCTGCCTGAACCAGGCCGCCAAGCACGAGGCCCGCACCAGCAGGCGCCTGGGTCTGAAGGCTGCCGATGCAGGCCCGGCCGGGTCGCAGGAACCCGCCGTACTTCGACAGGAGGCGTGACATGCCGCCGGACGTCGACAAGGCAAGGCAGGTGATGGTGTATGGCTGCGCCGAGTATGGGCAGCAGGACAGCCACCAGGCCATGACGCTGGAGCGCATCGGCAGGAAGGTCGCCCAGCTCGCGGGCTACGGCTTCCGCGGCGCCTACGAGCGTCGCGGCAGCGCACCGGCGGAGGCCTTGTACCTGGTGCCGCTGGACACGCTGGTCGGGGTCGCGCACGCGCGTGCGCTCGGCGTTCATGGGGTCGACGACCTGTTTGGCGGCGTGGTGCCGTTTGCCTTCGTTGCCACCAAGGCGATCACGCACGGACTGGTCGCGCCCGATGCGGCGGCCCCGCAAGGCTGGGATCCGGACTTCGTGCGGCGCGCCCGTGCGGCGGTGCTGCCGGGCTATACCGCGTTTTCGCTGGAAGATGCCCGCAGTGCGGGCGCGCGCTTGCTGGCAGCAGGCGTCGTGCGCCTGAAGGACCCGTGCGGCATCGGCGGACTCGGCCAGCAGACCGTCGACAGCGAAGCAGCCCTCGACGCGGCGCTGGCCGCCATGGCGGCGGCGGATATCGAAGCCAATGGTCTCGTGCTCGAACGCGATCTGGCATCGCCGCGCACCTACAGCGTCGGGCAGGTGCTGCTGGATGGCCTGCTGGCCAGCTATTGCGGTACCCAGGATCTCACCGAAAACAACAGCGGGAAACAGGTCTATGGCGGCTCGACACTGACGGTCGTGCGCGGCGGCTTCGACGCGCTGCTGGCGCAGCCGCTCGCGCCATGCAAGCTGGCGGCGGTGCGGGCGGCAACGGTCTATCACGACGCCGCGCTCGACTGCTATCCGGAGATGGTGCTGTCGCGCTGCAACTACGACGTGGCGTTCGGCGCGCCATCGGGCGACGCCAGCGGCCAGCCGCTGGGCGGCGTGCTCGAACAGTCCTGGCGCGTCGGCGGTGCGACCGGTGCCGAACTGGCCGCGCTGCAGGCGCTGCAAGCCGACCCGCAGCGCCACCGCGTGGTGGCCGCGACGCGTGAAGTCTACGGTGCGGGCGCGCCGGTCCCGGCCGGCGCCGAAGTGTATTTCCAGGGCGAGGACCGCGACGTCGGCCCGCTGACCAAGTACGCATGGCTGGAGCGGGAAAACGATGGCAACCCATGAAGATACGATCGCGATCCAGACCGAAGGCGGCAGCATTGCCGGCACGTTGATCGCACCGGCCACCAAGCTTTCCGGCGTGCTGTTCGTGCATGGCTGGGGTGGCAGCCAGGAGCAGTACCTTGCCCGCGCGCGCAAGATAGCGGGCCTCGGCTGCGTGTGCCTGACTTTCGACCTGACCGGCCACGCCGGCACGCGCACGCAGTACGAGACGGTCAGCCGCATGCGCAACCTGGCCGACCTGGTGGCGGCCTACGATGTGCTCGCGCGGCATCCGGAAGTCGACCGCAAGGCCATTGCCGTGGTCGGCAGCAGCTATGGCGGCTACCTGGCGGCGGTGCTGACGACGTTGCGTCCGGTGCGCTGGATTGCGCTGCGCGCACCGGCGCTCTACATGGACGAAGGTTGGGAGCTGCCCAAGCGCCAGCTCCACCGCGACCAGGACCTGGCCACCTACCGGCGCTCGGTGGTGGCGCCCGATTCGAATCGCGCGCTACGTGCCTGCGCCGGCTTCGAGGGCGATGTGCTCATCATCGAATCGGAGAACGACCAGATCGTTCCCCATGCCGTGGTTACGAGCTACGTGGACGCCTGCACGCATGTCAGCTCCCTGACCTACCGCGTGATCAAGGGCGCCGATCACGGCCTGACTGACGAGGAGCACCAGCGTTCCTATTCCAGCCTGCTGGTGAACTGGCTGCGCGAGATGGTCACCGGCGCGCGCGCCGGACCGGTTGCGGCGCAACGGCCCGCGGCGGCGAATGCGCCCACCGCGAACAGCGAGCGGCAGCCGCTGGAGGGTTCCGGCACGTCCCCGTGACCCCCAGACGGCCGGAACGCCCGTCCCGCATGGCGGGACGGGCGTTCCACGAGGTATCCCGATGCGCTGGTGCTCAGCGATCGGATACGTGCTTGGGTTTGCCCTTGGTCTTGGTCGACGCCATCTCCTTGAGTTCCTGCTTGCTCATGGATTTGGCCATCGACCTGGACGCGCCCTTGAGCGAACTGGCTTTCTTCTCGCCGCGCTTGGCGGAGAGCGCCGCACCTGCGGCCTGTTGCTGCGCCTTCGATTTTGCTGGCATGACTGTCTCCTTCTTGAACTGAAGCGCTGCCCCACGGTCACCGGACGGTGCCCGCAGGGCAGTGCGTTCCTGGTGCCGCGCCTCTATATGCGGCCCAGAACCACCAACAGCACGACGATCAGGAGGATCAGTCCCAGTCCGCCGCTTGGCCAGTAGCCCCATCCGGTGCTGTAGGGCCAGGCCGGCAAGGCGCCGATCAGCAACAGGACGAGGAGGATCAGAAGAATGGTGCCGATTCCCATAGCGTGCTCCAGGTTTTGGGCCGATAGGCCACGCTTGTCATCTGGGCTTGTCGCTGTCCGGGCCCCATTGCTGCAGCGGGTCCGTGGACAGGCTTCGCCACGTAATTTCAGCGTAGCCGAGCGGCCAGCCCGGTCCTTCCGGAACGCGACTGAAAACGGTGTAGGAATCGGACGACGCCCGCGCGCAGGTGGCGCCTAGCCTGCCTCGGTCAGGCCATGTTCCACCGCATAGACCGCAACCTGCACGCGGCTGGCGAGGTTGAGCTTCTTGAGGATGTTCTGCACGTGGATCTTCACTGTGCTTTCGGCGACGCCCAGGTCGCGGGCGATTTCCTTGTTGCTTTCGCCACGCGCCAGCCCCTGCACGATCTCGCGCTCGCGTGCGGTCAGTCGCGCGGTGTCGTCCAGGCGCGCGGGGGCCGGTGCCGGGGCGCGGAACTGCTGCACGAGCTTGGCGGTCATGGCGTCGGAGATCACCGGCTCGCCGGCGGCGGCACGGCGAATGGCACTGGTCAGGGCCTCGGTCTCGATGTTCTTCAGCAGGTAGCCGCGCGCTCCACTGCGCAGTGCGGTGGCCAGCTCCTCGGCCTCTTCGGAAACGGTGAGCACGATGACCGCGGAGTCGGGCAGGTCCTCGACCAGCAACTGCAGCGCTTCGAGCCCCGACAGGCCTGGCATGTTCAGGTCCAGCAGGATGACGTCCGGACGGTGCTGCTTGGCGCGCTTGATGCCTTCCACGCCGTCGGGCGCTTCATCGACGATCTCGAAGTCGGACTGCCGCTGCAGCAGTGCACGGATGCCCGAGCGAAACAGCGTGTGGTCGTCGATCAACAGGATGCGGATGGTCATGACAGGGACTCCTGGGTTGGGCGCGGCAACGCTTGCCCCGCGGTGGAATGGGATTCGGCGCGCGCGGCCCCGCCCCCGCGCGGCAGCACCAGCTCGATGCGCGTGCCATGCGACGGGCGGGCCTCGATGGCCAGCAACGCGCCGAGGCGGGCGGCGCGCTCGCGCATGATGTTCAGGCCGACGTGCACCTCGTTGCCATGCCCGAGGTCGGCCGGATCAAAGCCCTCGCCATCGTCTTCGACCACGAGCCGGAAATCGTGCCCGTGGCTCAGCGAGACAGTGACGTGCGCGGCCATGGCATGCTTGCGCACGTTGGACAGCGCTTCCTGCAGGATGAACAGCACCTGCAGCTGCTGCTCGGGCTGCAACGGCAGGTTGTTGCCACGGTCATCGATGACCAGCTCGGCTTCGGTGCGGCACTGGCGGCGGAAGCGCTCGACGGTCTCCTCGACGGCGGGCCGCAGCTCGCCGGGCTTCAGGCGCGAGCGGAAGTTGTTCAGCAGTTCGCGCACGTCCTGGTAGCTCTCTTCGACGCCGTGGCGCAGCATCGGCACCAGTTCCCGGGTTTCCGCCAGGTCGTCGCGGTCCACCGCGTCGCTGAGAAGCTGCACCTGCAGGTTCAGGAAATTCAGGCCCTGCGCAATGCTGTCGTGCAGGCCCTGTGCGACCAGGTTGCGCTCTTCGACCACCGCCAGCTGGCGCGCGCTGGCCGACAGGCGCAGGTGTTCCAGGGCAATGCCGAGGTGCTGCGCCAGCGTTTCGAGCAACTGGCGGTCCGACGCGGGCAGCTCGCGCGGGGCGCGGAAGTGCAGCGCGAACGTGCCGATGGCGCCGCGCTGGCTTTCGATGCGGAAGGCCGCCATGGCCGAGAAACCTTCGCGCGTGCAGGGCGAAGGCTGCGCCAGCAGCGGCCGGCGCGCCGTCTTGCGCAAGTCGGCAATGGCGACCACGCCTTCGTGCGTGGCGTCGCCGCAGTGGCAGGCGTCCACGGCCATGCAGTGGTCCGCTTGCGCCAGCGCCGCGGGCAGCCCCGACGACGCGAGCAGATGCAGTTTGCCGTGCTGGGCATCCATGACGCGCACGGAGCCGCCATCGGCATCGAACAGCCGCATCACGCGCTGCAGGAAGCCGCGCGACATGGCTTCGGCATCGCGCGCCCGGTTGAAGAAGGCCGCCATGTCGTAGAGCGTTTCGAGGTCGCGGTTCTGGCGCTCCAGTTCGGCGGTCTTGCTGGCCACGCGTGAAGCCAGGTCCTGGTACAGGTCCTGCAGCTCGTCCGCCATGCGGTTGAAGCCCGCGTTCAGGGTGCCGAACTCATCGCGCGTCTCCACCGGCAGGCGCAGCGTGAATTCGCGCGCGGCCATGCGGCGCAGGCCGTCCTGCAGGCGCAGCACCGGCAGGATGATCCACAGGTAGAGCAGGTAGATGACCGCCACCGTGCCCACGCACGCAATGGCTGCCAGCCCGGCTTGCGACAGCCGCAGCAGGTCGGTCTTGCGCGCGCTGTCGTGCTCGATCAATACGACCAGCCGGTCGGCCTCGGCGACGAAATCCGGCAGCGCGCGCACGTAGGCGGGACCGTTGCCCGCCTGCGCCAGCGGCCGCAGGCGCTGTTGCCAATCATGCAGGACGCGGTCGAGCTGTGCATGGATGGCGGGTTCGTCGGGCAGGAACAGGGGCCGTACCGGATTGCCCTTGCGCAACTGGGCCAGCGTGTCGTCCAGTGCCTGGATCTGGTCATTGCGCGCGCTGGGGTGGCCGGTGGCGGCGAGCCCCAGTTCGATCGCCACGCGGTTGGCGCGCATGCGCAGGCTGCCCGCGTCATTGATGGCCGCGCCCGCGCCCTCGAGCTTCCACGACAGCCACAGCGTACCGGCGATCATGGTGAGCACCACCAGCAGCGACGCCAGCGACAGCAGGATGATGCGCGTGGACAGGCGGTGACGGGGCGGCGTCAGGCCAGCGGCATCGGGAAGCGGGCTGCCGTCCGCGAACGGCGCAGTGTCGGTGTCCGCACGGGGGACGGCTTGGGTGTCAGGATCAGGCATGGGGGAACAAGGTCTGGGGACTGGGGGCGGTCAACCTTACGGGCGATTGTCCGCGCCGACGCGTTGGCTCAGCATGCGCCAGATCAAGAAAACGTCATTCCGTGATACAGTTTTGTGCGGTGTTCTGCGCTTGTTGCGCAGACGCCGGGCCTCGCTTCGGTCTGCGGTTCTGCGCTTTTAAATATCACGGCGTGATATAAAAACGACGGCTTTATCTGCCGGCGCCACATAGACCATGCGGGTGTCCGGGTCTTGTCCGCGAATCTCGCGCCGACTTATTCGCGATCAAGTCCGGCCCGCGAGACGGGTCCTAGCATCCATCCGGAATGAACCCGGAGAACCACCATGTCCAGCGGCATTGAAACCCTGGTGCGCCAGCACCGCGATTGCGACCAAGCGCTTGAGGATCTTGAAGCCTGCCTGCGTAATACCGACTGGGAAGCGGCCGCTGGTGCGTTCGCGCGCCTCGACGCCGCGCTGCAGGGCAATTTCTCGGCCGAGGAGGACCGGCTGTTTCCCGCGTTCGAGCAGGTGGCTGGCTCCGCCTGCGGCCCCACGGCCATGATGCGGCACGAACACGACGAAGTCCGCGGCTTGCTCGACAACGCACGCGAATGGCTGGAGCTGCGCGACGCCAACGCACTGGCCGCTGAAGTCGACACGCTGGTCGTGCTGCTGCAGCAACACAACCTCAAGGAAGAAAACGTGCTGTTCCCGATGTGTCGCGTGCCCGGCCTTGACGCCTTGCTGGCGAACGCCGGCTGATCGCAAGCGAAAGGATATCCGCCTTGAAAGTCGCCAGCCTCGACTATGAACGCGCGCCGCGTCCCGGCGTGGTGTTCGGCTGCCTGATGCCGGCGCCCTGGCTCGGCGCCGCCGCGGGCCTGCTGCTCGCGCTCGGCCCGGCGGCCGGTCTGCCGGACAGGTTCGCACCGCTGGCGCTTGCCGCCGTGCACGTGCTGGCGCTTGGCATGCTGCTGCCCGTCATGCTTGGCGCCCTGTTCCAGATGATGCCCGTGGTGGCGGGCGTGGCGGTGCCGGGCTCGGGTGCGCTCGCGCCGCTGGTGGCACTGGCCGCCGGCACCACAGCCGGCGCACTGGCCGCGGGCTTTCTCGGGGGCGGCAGCGCACCCTTTCGCCTTGCCGCCGTGGCGGGCGGCCTCTTGTTGCCGCTTGCGGGGAGCTTGCTGCTGCTGGCCGGGCGACGCGTCGCCGCGGTGGATGCCACCACGCGCACGCTCGCCGGCATCGGCTCACCGCTGGTGTTGACCGGCCTGCTCGGCGCGGCCCTGGCAGGCATGTTCGGCGGGTTGTGGACAGTGCCGCCGTCGCAATGGCTGGCACTGCACATGGCCTGGGGCCTGGGCGGCTGGCTTGCCGCGCTGGTGACGGGCATCGCCACAACGGTGCTGCCGATGTTCTGGCAGGCGCCACGCCTGCCGCGCTGGCTGGAGCGCTGCCTGCCGTTCGGGCACTGGTTGCCGCTGCTGGGATTCAGCGCTGTAGTGATATCCCGGCCCGATGGTGCGCTTGCGCGCTGGGCCCTGTTGCCCTGGCTGCTGTTTGCGGCGCTGGTGGCCGGCTTCGCGCTGGCGGCCACGCTGGGGGCGCGGCGCCGCCACGATCCCGTCTGGCTGCTTTGGCCGGTCGCGGCCACCAGCCTGCTGGCCGCCGCGCTGTTGGCGGCGGTGCTGCCCGTGGTGCCCGAGCCCTGGCAGGCGACGCTGTCGTGGTGGGTCGGCACGCTGGCGCTGGTCGGCGGTGGCGTGTTGCCGGTGACCGCCATGCTCGGCAAGATCGTTCCGTTCCTGGTTTGGCTGCACCTGCGCCGGCTGTTGCCGCCGCGCGCGCGCGTGCCGGCCATGCAGGCCATCATCACGCCCGCCACGCAACGGCGCCAGGCGTGGTTGTTGCTGGCGGCTTTCGCGCTGCTGCTGGCGCTGCCGCTCGCGCCCGCGTGGCTGGCGCGCGCCGGCGGCCTGGCGTTCGCGCTGGCCAATGCCTGGCTCGGGTTGCAGTTGCTTAAGGCAATGCGATGCATGCGCGCCATGCGCGCGCGGGGCGGGTTGCCGCCGCGCAAGCCACTTGCGCAAGGAGTTCACCATGGCTGAGATCGTGATGCTCGACCGGTTGCCGCTGTTCCGTGGCGTCGATGGCCGCGTGCTCGACGCAATCGTTGCCGCGGCCACGCAGCGGCGCCTGCAGAAAGGCGAATTCCTGTTCCGCCGCGGCGAGCCCTGCCGCGGGCTGTTTGTCGTGATGGACGGGCTGGTGAAGCTCTCGCTGCCCGCCGCCGCCGGCAGCGCAAAAGGCGCGGAACGCGCGATCGAGGCCTTTGGCCCTGGTGCCGTGTTTGGGGAAGACGTGGTGTTCGTGGATGCCCCGCAGCCAGCCGACTGTCAGTCGATGGCGCGTACCACGGTGCTTTGCATCGACAGTGCCGCACTACGGCAGGCGATGGCCCGGGATCCGCTGCTGTCCGCGCGCCTGCTGCGCAACCTGTCGGGCCGGCTGCATGCGCTGATGCGCGATATCGAGGCCACCAGCCTGCACAACGCCTTGCAGCGCGTGGCCGGATTCCTGCGGGATGAAGCGCGCGCGGGGCGCCGCACGTGGCTGGCGTGTACGCAGCGCGTGATGGCCTCAAAGCTGGCCATCACGCCCGAAACCCTGTCACGCGTGGTCAGCCGCTTCTGTGCGGAAAACCTGGTGCGGCTCGAGCGCGGCAAGATCTTCCTGCTCGATGCCGAAGGGCTGGGACGCCTGGCGGACGACGGGTCACGCGCGCACGTCCCGGACGTCGCTCATGCCGCGACGGTGGCTTGCGTCGCCGGTTCGGCGATGGCAGTGGGCTTCTCGCCGGTCAGCAGGTAGTGGAGCAGGTCCGCCACCGGGCGGATCGCTTCGCCGAACGGCAGCGTGCCCTTGCCGCGGAAGAACAGCCCGCGCTCCACGTCGCCGCGCACGGCCTGTGCCAGCTTCAGGTCGATGCAGAACTGGCCGATGCGCGATACGCCATCGCGCAAGCCACAGGCCTGCAGGCAGTCAAAGCCTTCCAGGCAGTCGCGGGCCTTGGCGCGGCGCTGCAGGCGGCTTTCGCCCGACAGGTAGCGCGACAGCCACGGCGTGAGCACCGCGCGCGCCGGCAGGCCCGCCACGCTGGTGAACTCGCGCAGGTCTTCGGGGCCGGCGGTGGCCAGGACCTGCTTGAAGGCCGGGTGGGCGTCGCCTTCCTCGGTCACGGCAAAGGCGGTGCCCAACTGCACTGCGGCGGCGCCTTCGCCGAGCCAGTGGCGCACCTTCGCATGGCTGTTGATGCCGCCCGCCAGGATCAGCGGGACACTGTCCCACGCGAGCCCGAGCGTATGGAACAACTCGCGGCATTCCGCCAGCACACGCGCGAACGAAAACCGGTCTTCGCCGAGATCCTGGATGGTCGACGCGCCAAGATGGCCGCCGGCATGGGCCGGGTGTTCGACCACGATGGCATCGGGCAGCCGTCCCTTCTTCATCCACTTGCGCAGCACCAGGCCGATGCCGCGCGCTTCCGACAGGATCGGGATCAACGCCATCTTCGGGTAGTTGGCGGTCATCTCCGGCAGGTCCAGCGGCAGGCCCGCGCCCATGACGATGGCATCGGCGCCGCTTTCGCAGGCCTGGCGCACCAGTTGCGCGTGCGAGCCCACCGCTTTCATCACGTTGACGGCAACCAGGCCACGCCCGCCCGACAGTTCGCGTGCGGCCTGGATCTCGCGGTCCAGCGCGACGAGGTTCGCAGCCTCGATGCGCGCCTTGTCGCGCGTGCCGCGGGTTTGCGCGAGCAGGTCGGGGTGGTGGTGGCGCAAGTCGATGCTGGCAATGGTGCCCACGCCGTTGTGCGCGGCCACGGTACCCGCCAGGCGGTGCGCGGAAATGCCGATGCCCATGCCGCCCTGGACGATCGGCAGCAGCCGGCGCCCAGCCAGCTTCAGCCAGTGTTCTGTCATGTTGGTCTCGCTTGTTTGGAACTGCGTGCGGACCGCGATATGGGACCGCGCACGAACGGCCAAGGGTGGCACAGCGACCGGCGCGCGCGTTTGCCCAAGGTCAATCGACGGCCGCCCCTGCACCAATGGCGTAGGCCGACCGGTCTATGCCGCAAGGCGTTGCGGTGCGGTTTGCGCGTGGTCAAGTCCACACGCGAAGTGCGTCGCTAGCATCTGCGCTGGCCGAATTCCCGCGCCGCAAGCGGCGCTTCCGACATGACAACCTCATCTTCCGTGCGGGCGCGCGTTCCGCAGCTGGTCGCGCCGGCGGGCTCGCTGACCGCGTTGCGCGCGGCGCTGGAGCACGGCGCCGATGCCGTCTACCTGGGCCTGCGCGACGCCACCAACGCCCGCAATTTCGGCGGGCTCAATTTCACCGAGGCGGATATCCGCACCGGCGTGGCCGAGGCGCATGCGCGTCGCCGCGAGGTCCTGTTCGCCATCAACACGTTCCCGCAGATGGGCGAAGTGGCCAGGTGGCACCGCGCCGTCGACGCGGCCGCGGACCTGGGCGCCGACGCGGTCATCATGGCCGACGCGGGGCTGATGGCTTATGCGAGCCAGCGCCATCCGCAACTGCGGCTGCACCTGTCGGTGCAGGGCTCCGCCACCCACGCCGACGCCATCGAACTGATGCGCGAGCGCTTCAACATCAAGCGCGTGGTGCTGCCACGCGTGCTGTCGCTCGCACAGATCGGCAAGCTGGCGCGGCAGACCAGCGTCGAGCTGGAGGTGTTCGGCTTCGGCAGCCTGTGCGTGATGGCCGAGGGCCGCTGCCTGCTGTCCTCGTATGCCACCGGGGATTCTCCCAACAACAAGGGCGTTTGCTCGCCCGCGCACGCGGTGCGCTGGACCGAACAGGACGGCACCATGCACGCGCGCCTGTCCGGCATCCTGATCGACAGCTACGCGCCCGGCGAGCCGGCCGGATATCCCACGCTGTGCAAAGGGCGATTCGAGGTCGAGGGCGAGCGCGGCTACGTGCTGGAAGAGCCCACCAGCCTCAACGCGCTGTCACTGCTGCCGGCGCTGCTCGACATCGGCATCGCCGCGATCAAGATCGAAGGCCGCCAGCGCAGCCCGCGCTACGTGGCCGATGTCGTCGGCGTGCTGCGCGCCGCCATCGACGCCGCCTGTGCCGAGCCGAAGCGCTTCGCGCCGCGCCAGGAATGGCAGGGCACGCTGGGCCGCCATGCCGAAGGCGACCAGGTGACGCAGGGCGCCTACGACCGGCCGTGGCGATGAGCGCGGCAAATCCAACCACGGAGTCATTGATGCGGGATTCATCCACACCCGGCGCGGCCCGGTTCGGCATTGCGCTGGGACCGCTGCTGTACTACTGGCCGCGCGCGACGGTGATGCAGTTCTATGCCGACGTCGCCGATTCGGCCGTCGATCGGGTCTACCTGGGCGAGACCGTCTGCACGCGCCGCCACGAGCTGCGCCATGCGCACTGGCTGGAAATCGCGCAGATGCTGCGCGAAGCCGGCAAGGAGGTGGTGCTGTCCACGCCGGTGCTGATCGAGTCCGACACCGATATCGCCTGCATGCGCCGCGTCTGCGAACAGGACGACTACCTGGTCGAGGCCAACGACGTCGGCGCGGTGCGCTGCATGGGCGGGCGCCCGTTTATCGGCGGCCCGCACCTGAACGTCTATCACGCCGATACGCTCGCCTGGCTTGCCAGCCTTGGCGCCCGCGGCTGCGTAGTGCCGGTCGAGATGAACGGCGCCACGCTGGCCGCGCTGTCGGCGGGGCGTTGCGCGGGCGTGGCGCTCGAAGTGCTGGCCTGGGGCCGCATGCCGCTGGCCTTCTCGGCGCGCTGCTTCACCGCGCGCCATCACCGGCTGCGCAAGGACGCCTGCGAGTTCCGCTGTCTCGACTATCCGGACGGCCTGGTTGCCGCGACGGGCGAGGGCCAGGACTTCTTCACGCTCAATGGCATCCAGACCCAGTCGGCGACGTGCCTGGACCTTTGTGACCAGGCGCAGGCCATGGCCCATATGGGTGTCGACATGCTGCGCGTGAGCCCGCATTCGAGCGGGACGCTGGAAGCGGTGGCCGCGCTGGCGGCGATTCGCGCCGGAGAACGTGCGCCCGCGCCGAGCGGCGTCATGCCGGCCGGCGCGCAACCGTGCAACGGCTATTGGCATGGACGCCCTGGCATCATGTGGGAGGACCGGCCGTGAGCGTACTGCAAAGCCTGCTTGCCCGCGTGCATCGCCGCATGCCGGCCAGGGCGCGCGCCTTGCCGCTGGTCTCGGCGCTGGAACTCGCGCGCCGCGCCGGATGGCTGGAGCCGCCCGCCGCGCTGAACGGGCACACCTTCCTGCTGACGGTCGAGGATCTCGGCCTGGATGTGCCTTTCCACTGCGAACAGGGACGCTTCCGCTCGGCTGGCCGCGGCGCCGAGGAGCCCGAACTGACGTTGCGCGCCCGCGTGCCCGACTACCTGCGCCTGCTGGCGGGACAGTGCGATACCGATACGCTGTTTTTCCAGCGCAAGCTGGTGATCAGCGGCGATACCGCGCTCGGGCTCGAAGTGAAGTACTGGCTGGACGCGGCACCGCGGCCGCCCTGGCTGGAACCGCTGGTGTCGCGGCTCGCCGCGGGGCTGGGCGTGGCGGCGCCGGAGGCGGGACATCGCTGAGCGCGCAGGCGGCTTGCGCACCGTCATGGCCGAGCCGCCTATTTGCACCCCAGCCGCTTCGCCAGCTTGTGCAGATTGCTGGCGTCGATGCCGAGCTGGCGCGCGGCCTGGGCCCAGTTGCCCTGCTGCGCGTGCAGCGCCTGTTCGATGCAGTCGCGCTGGGTCTGCTCGACGGCGTCGCGCAGCGTGGCGCCGGCGGCCAGCGCCACGTGGGGGCGTACGGCTTCCGTGCCATGAGCAACCGGCGTGGACGCATCCGGCGGGGGCGCCAGGCTGTCCAGGTCGAGCAGGTCGGGCTCCAGCGTCACGATGTCATTGCGGTTGGCCCCGCGGCTCACGGAGCGCAGCGCCGCGCGGCTGACCACATGCTCCAGTTCCCGCACATTGCCGGGCCAGCGGTAGCGGCGCAGCGCATCCTGCGCGGCCGGCGACAGCCGCAGGCTGCGCATGCCGAGCCGCGCGCGGTTCAGTTCCAGGAAGCGCCCGGCCAGCAGCAGCACGTCGTTGCCGCGCTCGCGCAGCGGCGGAATCGGGATCGGATAGACCGACAGCCGGTGGTACAGGTCCGCGCGGAACGAGCCGTCGCGCACATGGTCGCGCAGGTTGCGGTTGGTGGCGGCGATCACGCGCACATCGACGCGGCGCGGCTTGTCGGAGCCCAGGCGCTGGATCTCGCCGTTCTGCAGCGTGCGCAGCAGCTTGGCCTGGATGGCCAGCGGCAGCTCGCCGACTTCATCCAGGAACAACGTGCCGCCATCGGCCGCTTCGAAGCGGCCGGGCCGTTCGCCCGTGGCGCCCGAGAACGCGCCCTTGACATGGCCGAACAGTTCGCTTTCCGCGAGCGATTCCGGTAGCGCGGCGCAATTCACATGGACCAGCGGACGTTCGCTTCGGCGCGACAGGCGGTGCAGCCGGTGCGCGAACAGCTCCTTGCCGACGCCGGTTTCGCCGAGCAGCAGCACCGGCAACTCTGAATCCGCCACCACGTCCAGCTCGTGCAGCAGCCCCGTGATGGCCTCGCTCTGCCCGACGATCTCGCTGTCGTCGGCCGGTAGCTCGTTGTCGGGCGTCTTGCCGCGCGACAGTTGCAGCGCGCGGATATCGGCCTCCAGCCGCGTGGTGCGGATGGCGGTCTCGACCAGCAGCGTCAGCCCGTCCAGCTCGGCCTGCGCGGCATCGTCGAAGGTGCCGACCTGCAGCGCGTCGAGCGTGAGCACGCCCCATGCGCGGCTATCGAGTTCCAGCCGGATGCCCATGCAGTCATGCACCGGCAGGGGCTCGCCCACGTGCTCGTCGATGAGGCCGTCATAAGGGTCGGGCAGCACGCTGTCGTGATGGAAACACGTGACGCCGCGCCGCGCCAGGATGGCGCCGAGGCGCGGATGCAGACCGACCGCAAAGCGGCGTCCGAGCGCGTCGCGCACCAGCCCGTCCACGGCCACCGGTCGCAGGTGTTCTTCTTCGAGCCGCAGCAAGGCCACGGCGCCGCAGCCGAAATACGCGCGCAGTGCGCTGACCAGCCGCTGCAGGCGCACGGCATGCGGAAGTTCCGCCAGTACATCGGCCAGCAGCTCGGTATAAATATCCCGCCGATTCAGGGTCATAAACACCTTAAACGGTAAAAAAAACCGCGATTCAAAACGGGTTAATTATACCGTTACTTTGGTAAGTCAATGATTTATATGGAGTAAAAAGCTGGCACGGTACTAGCGTAGTGATGTGCGATCCATTCGAGAAGGAGCACATCATGCGCTTGCAAGACCAGCCTCTGGGCCAGCTGGCCCGCCGTATTCCGGGTGCCACGGGCATCTTCCACGACTATGACCTCGACTTCTGCTGCGGGGGCAAGCAGACGCTGCGCGATGCCGCGGCCGCCAAGGGACTGGATGCCGAAGCCATCGAAACCCGCCTGGAGACCCTGCAGCGCGACAGCGAACCGGTGCAGACCGACTGGGGCACCGTTCCGCCGGCCTCCCTGATCGCCCACATCCTCACGCGATTCCATGAGCGCCATCGCGAGCAGCTGCCGGAACTGATCCGCCTGGCCCGCCGGGTGGAGCACGTGCACGGCGACCGGCCGGATTGTCCGCTGGGCCTGGCCGACCACCTGGTAGTCATGCGCGACGAACTGGAAGGGCATATGCAGAAGGAAGAGCTGGTGCTGTTCCCGATCCTGGCGCGAGGGATGCAGGCCGCCGCAGCCGCACCGATCTCGGTGATGCGCATGGAGCATGGCGACCACGGCGAAGCGCTGCAGCGCCTGGCCGCGCTGACCAACGACATCACGCTGCCGCGCGCGGCCTGCAATACCTGGCGCGCGCTGTACCTGGGCCTGCGCACCTTGCGTGAAGACCTGATGGAACACATCCACCTGGAAAACAACATCCTGTTCGAGCCGGCTGCCACGCAAGCCGCCAACGACTGAGCCAACGCCAACATATCCCCAATAAAGCGAGCCTTATCATGGGTCCCTATCGCAGACTCTGGTTCCTGCTGATCGCCGTGCTGGTGGTCACGTTCTCCCTGCTCGGCTACTACGGTGTCGAGGTCTATCGGCAAGCGCCGCCCATGCCGGCCAAGGTGGTGGTCAGTGATGGCCGCACGCTGTTCACCGGCGAGGACATCCTCGACGGTCAGACCGCGTGGCAATCGGTCGGCGGCATGCAGCTTGGTTCCATCTGGGGCCACGGTGCCTACCAGGCGCCGGACTGGACCGCCGACTGGCTGCACCGCGAGCTGACCGCCTGGCTGGACCTGGCCGCGCAGCAGCAGTACAGCCGGCCGTACGCGAAGCTCGACGGCCCGGCGCAAGCCGCGCTGCGCGAACAGTTGCGTGCCGAATACCGCGGCAACAGCGCCGATCCGCAGACGACCGTGCTGACCGTGTCGCCGCGCCGCGCGCAGGCCATTGCACAGACCGCGGACTACTACGACCGCCTGTTCTCCGACTCGCCAGACCTGCACACGAGCCGCGAGCACTTCGCGATGAAGGAGAACACCCTGCCGAGCGCCGAGCGCCGCGCGGAACTCACGCATTTCTTCTTCTGGACGGCTTGGGCCGCCTCGACCGCGCGTCCGGGACACGAAGCCACCTACACCAACAACTGGCCGCATGAGCCGCTGATCGGCAACCAGCCGACCAGCGAAAACGTGGTCTGGTCGGTCGTCAGCGTGGTGGTGCTGCTGGCGGGCGTGGGGCTGCTGGTGTGGGCCTGGGCGTTCCTGCGCGGCAAGGAAGAGAACCTGCCGCATGCGCCGACGCGCGATCCGCTGCTGGCCGTGGCGCTCACGCCGTCGCAGCGCGCGCTGGGCAAGTACCTGTTCCTCGTGGTCGCGCTGTTCGTGTTCCAGGTGTTCCTGGGCGGCTTTACCGCGCACTACACCGTGGAAGGACAGAAGTTCTACGGCATCGATGTCTCGCAGTGGTTCCCGTATTCGCTGGTGCGCACCTGGCACATCCAGAGCGCGCTGTTCTGGATCGCCACGGGCTTCCTGGCCGCTGGCCTGTTCCTCGCGCCACTGATCAATGGCGGCAAGGACCCGAAGTTCCAGCGCCTGGGCGTGGACGTGCTGTTCTGGGCGCTGGTGATCGTGGTGGTTGGCTCGTTCACGGGCAACTACCTGGCCATCGCGCAGATCCTGCCGGCTAACCTGAATTTCTGGCTGGGCCACCAGGGCTATGAGTATGTGGACCTGGGCCGCCTGTGGCAGATCGGCAAGTTCGCTGGCATCGTGATCTGGCTCGTGCTGATGATGCGTGGCATCTGGCCGGCGCTGCGTTCGCGCGGCGGCGACAAGAACCTGCTCGCACTGCTGACCTCGTCGGTCGTCGCGATCGGCCTGTTCTATGGCGCGGGCCTGGCCTACGGCGAGCGCACCAGCCTGACGGTGATGGAGTACTGGCGCTGGTGGGTGGTCCACCTGTGGGTGGAGGGCTTCTTCGAAGTGTTCGCCACCACGGCGCTCGCCTTTGTGTTCTGCACGCTTGGCCTAGTGTCGCGCCCGATGGCGACGGCAGCGAGCCTGGCCTCGGCATCGCTGTTCATGCTTGGTGGTATTCCGGGCACGTTCCACCACCTGTACTTTGCGGGCACCACCACGCCGGTGATGGCGGTCGGTGCGGCGTTCAGCGCGCTGGAAGTGGTGCCGCTGATCGTGCTGGGTCATGAAGCGTGGGACAACTGGCGCCTGAAGGACCGCGCGCCATGGATGGCCGACCTGAAGTGGCCGCTGATGTGCTTCGTCGCGGTGGCGTTCTGGAACATGCTTGGCGCGGGTGTCTTCGGTTTCATGATCAACCCGCCGATCTCGCTGTACTACATCCAGGGCCAGAACACCACGCCGGTGCATGCGCATGCCGCGCTGTTCGGGGTCTATGGCTTCCTTGCGCTCGGCTTCACGCTGCTGGTGCTGCGCTACGTGCGTCCGGCCTACCGCCTGAGCCCGGCGCTGATGAAGACCGCGTTTTGGGGTTTGAATGTCGGCCTCGTGCTGATGATCAGCACCAGCCTGCTGCCGATCGGCATCATCCAGTTCCTGGCCAGCGTTGAATACGGAACCTGGTATTCGCGCAGCGAGGCGTTCATGCAGCAACCGATCCTGCAGACGCTGCGCTGGGTGCGGACGTTCGGTGACGTGGTGTTTATCGTCGGTGCCGTGTCGTTCGCGCTGCAAGTGGTGCTGGGTCTGGCCAATCGGACGGTCTCCGCGGATCCGCAACCGGTGGGGATGGAGCCCGCACGGCGCTGAGTTGCTGATTGGTTGATGTAGTTGCCGGGCCCGCTGAAGTGCGGGCCCGCTTTGTTCTGTCGGCGAGTCATACCCCCAAAAAAATCAGAACGGCTTATCCCCCATGATCGTAGCGCGCTCCATGCGTCGCGGCGCGGGCCAGTAATCACTGACCGCATAGTGCTGCGTGGCGGCGTTGTCCCAGATCGCCACGCTGTTGGGCCGCCAGCGGAAGCGCACCTGGTACTCCGGAATCGCGGCCTGGCTGAGCAGGTAGTTCAGCAGCAGGCTGGCACCCGGCGTCTTGTCCTGCCCGAAGCGCACGTTCTCCGGCGTATGGTAGTTGATGAAGTGGGTCGAGAAAGGCGTGACATACAGGATCTTCTCCCCCGTCTCCGGATGCGTCCTGACCACCGGATGATCGACGAGCGGATGCTTGCGCACCAGTTCCTCTCGTTCCTCCGTCGACATGATCGCGCCAAACGAATGCTCGATGCCGTGCTTCGCGCGCAGCGGCGAAATTTTCTGCTTGATCTCTTCAGGCAGGTTCTTGTAAGCCTCCACCATGTTCACCCAGATGGTGTCGCCACCGACCTCCGGACACGAAAGGCAGCGCAGCACCGCCCCCTTGGGCGGGCTCGGGCGCCACGAGGCATCGCTGTGGTAGGTGTTCTCGAAGTGGTCGCGCTTTTCGCTCTTGTAGATCTCGATCAGGCCAGGATAGCCGGGCACCGTGTTGTTGACAGGATGGTCTTCCAGATCGCCGAAACGCCGGGCAAACGCGACATGGTCTTCGCGCGTGATGTCCTGGTCGCGGAAGAACAGCACCCGGTGCCTGAGCAGCAACGCCTTGATTTCCGCGGACAGCGTATCGTCGCGCGCGACATCGGCCAGGCTCACGCCAGTCAGTTCGGCGCCGATCGAGCAGGTAAGTTGATTGATTTTCATGGTGCCCTTCGTCAGTCAGCGGTGAGGACGATCTTGCCCAGGTGCTGGCTGTCCGCGATATACGCGTAGGCATCGCCGATCGCATCCAGGGGGAAGGTCTTGTCGATCGGCAGGCGCAGCTTGCCGCCGCGGAACGACGGCAACAGGTCGCGCGCGCATGCCTGGATGCACGCGATGCGCTCCTGCTCCGTGCGCGTGCGGAACGTGACGCCGATGATCTTCAGGCGATTCAGCCATAGCAGGTTGATATCGACCTGTGCAGTGGCGCCGCCGCCCAGCCGGGCGATATTGACGAGGCGGCCCTTCACCGCGAGGCTCTTGATATGGTCCTCGAAGACCGTCCCGCCGACGGTGTCGATGATGACGTCCACGCCACGCTTGTCGGTGGCCGCCATGATCGCCTCCACCTGCGAATCGCGCGACGCATTGACGCCGACGTCCACGCCGAATTTCCCGAGGCGTTCGAGCTTCTGCGCCGACCGCGATGACGCGATCACCGGCCGGGCACCGAGGGCCGACGCAATCATGATCGCCGCCATGCCCACGCCGCCCGACGCACCGTTGATGAACACCGATTCGCCGGACTTCAGTTCACCGTTGCTCACCAGAGCGTCGTGGGCGGTAATGAACACGTTGGGGAAGGCCGCCGCATCGACCCAAGAGACATCATCGGGCACCGGCATCAGTGCCAGCGGCGCCGCAATCACGAACTGCGCGTGACAGCCACGGCCGTGGCCCATGACGCGGTCGCCCTCGCGCCAGTCCCTGACCTTCTCGCCGACGCTGACGACTTCGCCGGCGAATTCGACGCCGGCGGTCATCGGGTTGCCGGCCCGATGTTCCCGCATGTACTTGAGTTCGCCGTAGTTCAGGCCCGACGCACGAACCCGGACCAGGACCTCTTCGGGGCCCGGCCGCGGAACGGGAATATCCCGTACCTCGATGCGACCGCCGTCGACGCCGGCAATGACTTGTGCCGCTTTCATGCTGCCTCCTTTCCTATCACTGGATGGCAGCGATTCTCGGCATTTCCAGGGGGCGGTGCTTGTCGGGCGGCGCCACAACTTGACGGATTGCGCCAGTAGCCGGCACCGGGGCCGGGATCGCGAGGCCTATCGACACGCCGGCGCTCAGGGCGCAGCTGGTCTCAACGGTTCATTTCAGCGCGCCAGCGCGTGGGGGGCGTGCCGAACTGCGCGCTGAACCAGCGCGAGAACGTACTGACCTCGGCGAATCCGACCAGCAAGGCCACCTGGGACACGGGGTAGCGGATATCCCCGAGATAACGGGTGGCCAGCCCGCGTCGGACCTCATTCACCAGCGATGAAAACTCCAGGCCCTCCTGTTCGAGCCGGCGCTGCAGCGTTCGCGCGCTCATGCCGAGCTGCTGGCCGACCTGATCGATGCTGCCCTGTCCGCGGGGCAGAAGCATGTGGACCGCGCGCCGGACATTGGAAGCCGTGGAAACCTGGCGGCCGTGAGGATGCTGGTCAAGGAACTCGCGGGCGTAGCGCGCGAGGTTGACGTCGCCCAGCGGATTGGGCCGGTCCAGGTCGCGCCGGTCCATGACGATGCCGTCAAAGTCGCAGCCAAACTCGACGCGTGTCCCGAACAGCCGGTGATGGACGTGGAGGCTTGCCGGCGCGGCATGCGAGAAATGCACGCTGCGCGGCTTCCAGCTGCCGCCAAGCATGGACTTCATCAGGCTGAGCAGTGCGCCCACGGAAAGCTCGACAGGCTGCCGTCCGGGAATCGACCTCTCCGTGATCAGTTGCTGCCGGACAATGGCGGTGTCGCCCGCTTCCTCGACATGCACGAATACGGACTCGCTCAGCAGGTGGCGATAGGTATCAAGCTGGCCCAGCGCATGGCGCAGCGTCGGCTGGTGCTGCAATACCAGGCTGATCGGGCCGAAGTCCGACAGCCGCCAGGATTCGGCCATCAACAGGCCCACCGCGGCGCAGCTGGACGATTGTTCGGTGGAATCCAGCACCTTTGCGAGCCAGGGCTCCGGCACATGGAGGTCGGGGGAAACGATGCACGAGCGATCGGCACCCACGTGGTGGATCATGCGCTCCGGATCGACGCCAATGGTCCGGGCGATCTCGGAATACTTGACCAGAAGGGCGCTGCGAATCAGGGTACTCATAGGGATTGGGGGCGAATCCGTGGACTTCCGGTGCCGCGCTCTGGCGCCATGTCACCGGCCCTGAAGGTATGCACCCACCCGTGCCGTGTCAAGACTCCTACATAGGATCTCTCGTAAACACCTAGCGGGGAGAAGCCGCCGAGTCTTTGCCGCCGCACACGCCTGGTGGAAACGTGTGCTCCCCCGGCTACGAATGAACCCTGCGCTGGCACACCAGCGCAAGGACCCCTGTGTGACCGGACCGTGGCGTCAGCGCGGTCCCGTCACTGCGTCTTGCGCAGGAAGCCCTGCGTGCCGCCGTTGCGGTTGGGCGCGAAGCCGTTCGCCTGCAGCGACTCCTCCACGGTGTCGTAGAACACGCCGATCTTGCTGATCTCGCGCGCTTCCTTCGCCGTCGCGATCTCGCGGCCGAACTCGTGCGAGATGCGCACCAGCTGCTCGATCTGCTTTACCGTGCTCTGCTTCGCCGTGCGCTTCTGGTTCCAGATGCCGTCCTCGATGCCGCAACGCACATGCAGCCCCATGGCGATGCCCATCATGTTGACCGGCAGCACATTGCGCACATTGCTCTCCACCGTCACCACCGCGCCGTCGGGCACGCCGCGCATGAAGTTGCCCAGGCTGTAGATGTTCGGCGTGTCCATGCCGCCGCCGATGGCCACCCAGTTCATCACCAGCGGGCCCTTGTAGAAGCCGCGGCGCATCAGGCGTTCCACCGACTCGAAGCTGTTGGTGTTGTAGCACTGGAAGGCGCTCTGGATGCCCTTGGCCGTCAGGCGGCGCACGTGTTCCTCGACCCAGCCCGGTTGCGCGGGCACCGTCATTTCCTTGTAGGCCGCGAAGATGGCCGGGTTCTCGCGCGAGGTGCCGCGGAAATCGGCGTCTTCCGCGTGGTCGGTCACGTTCATCTGCGACGTGTTGACCGTCACCGTGACCTGGTCGGGCGTAGGTTCAAGATCGGCCAGCATGTGGCGCGTGTCGTCCGACAGCCATTTGGCGGCCTGGCCCTCGTCCTCGGGCGCGAACGAGATCGAACCGCCCACCTGGATGATCATCTCGGGCACCGCTTTGCGCACGCCGGCGATCAGTTCATTGAACATCGACAGCCGCTTGCTGCCCTTGCCGTCCAGCTCGCGCACATGCAGGTGCAGCACCGTGGCGCCGGCGTTGTAGCAATCCACGGCCTTCTGGATCTGCTCCGCCATGGTCACGGGGATGTCTTCGGGGAAGTCCGAGGGCAGCCAGCCCGGCGCGTACGGGGCGGCGGTGATGATCAGCGGTTGCTGGTTTTCAGGGAACAGGTGGCCGTCGAGAAAGTTCATGGTGTGTCTCCAGGGGATGCTGTATTCGGTTCAGGAGACAGCCGTGTCGGGCGGGTGTTCTGGTCTCCGTGTTTCCGGCTTGGATCCGGTTCAACGAGTATCTTTCTCGCCCGCCGCGCACGCTTGTTTATCCGGGACATCCGTTTGTCGAGTTGGGGCAGGTCTGGGGCAGGTGTCGCGGATCTGCGCAACCGGCGCGGCGTTGGAGTCGCCCCATGTGGCATCGGCACGGTTGGAGCGCCTGCTGTCACGATCTGCACATTTCTGTCGCGCGATGCAAAGCGGCCGGCCGCACGCGCCCACAGAATGCTCCTGACGGCCATATCAAAGCCGGGCCAAGGCATCCAGGGATGGCATGGACCCGGACCAAGAGACCCCCTAAGGAACCGCGATGAAGTCCTTCCCGAAGTTTGCACGCCAGGCGCTGGCGCCGATGATTGCCTCGATTGCCCTGGCGCCAGTGGCGCAAACCGCGAATGCGGCCGAATGGCCAGCCAAGCCCGTGCGGATCATCGTGGGGGCGCCGCCGGGCGGAACCGCCGATATCCTGGCGCGCTTGTTTGCGCATGAATTGCAGCGCCCGCTCGGACAGCCGGTGATCGTCGACAACAAGGCCGGCGCGGCGGGAACCATCGGCGTGCATGGCATGCTCTCGGCACCGCGGGACGGCTATACCTTCCTGCTGATCCAGAAGGGTATCGTCGCGGAAGTGCCCCACGTCATGAAGGTCACTTTCGATCCGTTCAAGGACCTCGTGCCCGTGACGCAGCTGACCCGGCAGGGGCTTGTGCTGGTCGGCAAGCCCGGCCTGCCCGCGAAGAACCTTGCGGAGCTGATTACCTACATCAAGGCGAACCCGGGCAAGATCGATTACGCGAACTTCGGTGCCGGCATGCGCGGCCAGACCATCGGCGTGCAGTTCAACCGGCTGGCCGGCCTGAACACGGGCACCGTGAGCTACAAGGGGTCGCCCCCCGCGCTGCAGGACGTGATGGGCGGGCATGTCCCGCTCATGTTCGACGGCCCGGCCACTTCGCTGCCGTTCATCAAGTCGGGGCAACTGAAGGCATTCGCCATTGCCTACCCGAAGCGGATCCCGGCACTCCCGGACGTTCCCACGTTTGCCGAGCTCGGTTTCCCGGACCTGAAGGAAGTGAGCTGGATGGGCCTGTGGTCCGCGCCGGGCGTGCCGCCCGACGTGATTGCCAGGATGCGGGAAGCGACGCTCAAGGTCATGCAATCGCGCGATGTCCAGAAGAAGATCGAAGACCTCGGCATGGAGATCGGCTCGGCGGCGACCAGCGAAGAGCTTTCCAGGGACGCGCGTGAATCGTACGAACGCCAGGGCAAGCTGCTGCGCTCGATCAACTTCACCCCGGATTGACGGTTCATTTCAGCGTCTGCAAGAAAACGAACGGAGACACCTTCCATGGCAGCCCCCCAAAGCAAGGTCATCGTGACCTGCGCCGTGACCGGCGGCATCCACACGCCGACCATGTCGCCTTATCTGCCGATTACGCCGGCCGAGATCGCCAGTGAAGCCATCGCGGCGGCCGAAGCCGGTGCTTCGATTGTCCACCTGCACGCACGCAAGCCCGACAACGGCCAGCCGTCGCAGGACCCGGCGCTGTTCCGCGAGTTCCTGCCAGTCATCGCCGAGCGCTCGGATGTCGTGATCAACCTGACCACGGGCGGCGCGCCGAACATGCTCGTGGAGGAGCGCCTGCAGCCTGCCTTGCAGCTCAAGCCGGAAGTGGCGTCGCTGAACATGGGCTCGATGAACTTTGGCCTCTACCCGATGCTCGAGCGGCACAAGGAATTCAAGCATGACTGGGAGCGTCCCTACCTGGAGGGCTCCGAGGACCGCGTGTTCCGCAATACCTTCAAGGAGATCCGCTACATCCTTGAATCGTGCGCGGACAACGGCACGCGCTTCGAGATCGAATGCTACGACACCAGCCATCTCTACACGGCGGCGCATTTCGTGGACCGGGGCATTCTCAAGGCGCCGTTCTTCATCCAGTCGGTGTTCGGCCTGCTGGGCGGCATCGGCTCGCATCCCGAAGACGTGATGCACATGCGCAGGACGGCGGAGCGGCTGTTCGGCAAGGACTACTACTGGTCCGTGCTCGGCGCGGGCCGCAGCCAGTTCCCGCTGGCCACCATGGGCGCGTCGATGGGCGGCAACGTTCGCGTCGGGCTGGAAGACTCGCTGTGGGACGGCCCGGGCCAACTCGCGAAGAGCAACGCCGGGCAGGTGCAGCGCATGGTGTCGATCCTGAAGTCGCTGAACCTGGAAGTCGCCACCCCGGCCGAAACACGGGACATGCTGCAGCTGAAGGGCAAGCATGCCGTCGGGTTCTGACGCAGGCGACCCGTCGCACAGCGGGAATGCCATGCAGTCCGTCGGCAAGCTGATCCGCAGTGCGAGCCTGAACGGCTATATCGCGCTGGTGACGTCGCTGGGACGCGACCCGCACGCGTATCTGCGCGCGGTCGGGTTGTCGGCCGCGCTGCTGGAGAACCCCGAGCAACTGATTCCCAGCCATGCCGTGCGCGAACTGCTCGAACTGACCGCGCAGGCTACCGGCATGGAAGACTTTGCGCTGCAGCTGGCCGGACAGCGGACGTTCTCGAACCTGGGGCCCATCAGCCTGGTCCTCAAGGAAGAGCCGACGCCGCGGCAGGCGCTCGATACCTTGTGCCGCTACCTGAAGCTGCTCAGCGCCACGCTGGTCACGCACATCGAGGACAACGGGCACGCCGTCGTCGTTCGCGAAGACCTGCTGCCGAGCCCAGGCTTGTCCACGCGCCAGGCGATGGAGCTTGCCGTGGGCGTGAAGTTTCGCATTCTGCGCGAACTGATCGGTCCGCGCTGGCAGCCGGTCGAAGTCTGCTTCACGCACCGGGCGCCGGCCGATGCGACCGCGCACCGCACCTTCTTTGGTTGCCTGCCGAAGTTCAACCAGTCCTTCAACGGCATGGTCTGCATGGCGGCCGACCTGCAGATACCGCGCACGCCGGGCGACCCCGGCGCCGCGCGCTTTGCGCGGGACTATCTGGAAGCGGCGCTGCGGCGTCGCGATGAGGGTGTGCGCGAATCGTGCCGCGCGCTGATGCTGGTGCTGCTGCCCGCCGGCCGCTGCACGGCCGAGCAGCTCGCCCATCGTCTGCGCGTCGACCGCCGCACGCTGCATCGCTATCTCAGCGCCGAAGGGCTGACGTTCTCGACCCTGCTCGAGCAGGTGCGCCTGGAACTGGTGGTACGCCACCTGCAGGAAAGCGACCAGCCGATCGGCGAAGTGGCCGGCTTGCTGGGCTTCTCGACGCTAAGCAGTTTCAGCCACTGGTTTCGCGCTGCCTTTGGCTGCAGCGCGACCGACTGGCGCAGGCAGCACGCGCCTGCCATCGGGCCAGTTTCCGCCGGACCCGTGCCGGTACACGCAGTGACCGCGATGCCTGCGGACTATTCCACATTGGATTGATCCTTGGAGAGAGACATGAAAAATGCCGTCGTGCTGGTGACCGGTGCCACGTCCGGAATCGGCTATGCCGCAGCACTTGCATTCGGCCGCGAGGGGGCGCGACTGGTCTGTTCCGGCCGCAACGAGGCTGCTGGCGCCCGTCTGGTTGCCGAATTGCGCGAACTGGGCGCGGAGGCCGAGTTCGTGCGTGCCGAGGTCAGCAGCGAAGACCAGGTCCGCCATCTTGTCGACCAAACGGTGGCCCGTTTCGGGCGGCTCGATGTGGCGGTGAACAGCGCGGGTACGGAGGGGACGCCAGGATCGATCGTCCACCAGACCGTTGAATCCTATTCCGCGACGTTCGATGCGAACGTGCTGGGAACGTTCCTGAGCATGAAGCACGAACTGCGCGTCATGCTCGCGCAGGAACATGGCGTCATCGTCAATCTCTCGTCCACGATGGGAAGCCGCGGCAATCCGCAGAATCCGATCTATGTAGCGAGTAAGCACGCGATCGAAGGCCTCACCAAGTCGGCAGCGCTTGACGCGGCGCGAGCCAATGTTCGCGTGAATGCCGTCGCACCGGGGCCGATCGACACCGGCATGCTGGATCGCATTGCAGGCGGCGCAGCGAAGGTCGCGGCAGTCGCGGCGGGCATTCCGGCGGGACGTATTGGCACGCCCGAGGAAGTGGCTGACGCGATCGTGTTTTTGGCATCGGACCGCTCCCGCTACATCTCGGGACAGATCCTGGCGGTGAATGGCGGGAAGACGGCTATGTAGAAAAAAGGGGCTCTGGGAGGATGATTGGGGTTGTCGTTCTCTGGCAGGACGCACCCCTCGTCCTCAATGAACAAATCCGCCCTTTACGAACCTGACTGGTTCCTCATCCATTCGCAGTACCAACCCCGTGAGACCGTTGGCGGCCGGCGCGCCACGGGGAGCCTCGATGGAGCGCCCGGTCCGGCAAACCATATCCGCATCCGACCACCCTCTTACCCCCGGCGCACCACGCGCCCGCAGCCACCCATCGCGGTCGGCCAGCAACTCCGTCCCACCCAGCCCATCGACCGGCACGCCGGCAATCCGCGCAAACACCTCCCACGCATGCGCAGATGCCGCGACGCAGTTGGCCCGAAAGCGCGGGACGCCGGCAGGCAAGGTGCCATCGCGCGTCAGCAGCAAGGTCTGGAACCGTGGATCCAGCATCGGCAGCGAACCGATATCTCCATCAAACGCGACCACACGCACGCGCTGCCTAACAGACCACTGCGCAAGCGAACGTGGCGACAAGTCATCACCGCATCGCACGGGCGTATCCGGCAATCGCAGGGCGATCGGCCAACTGCCGTTGGCGACGACGCCGCTGCCTGCGGCCAGCGCCTTCATGTAGTCCAGTACCGCCCATGTGTCTGCATCGTTCAGCGCATGGCCAAACGCGGGCATGGTGATCTCGCCCTGCGCATTGCGCATGCCATCCACGACATGCCAGAACAACTCGCCATCCGCACGTCGCGCGAGCAGCGGGCTGACCAGCGTAGGCGGCCAGCGCTGCAGTGAAGCCGCCAGCGGTCCTTCCCCGCGGCCATCCTCGCCATGGCAGGACGCGCAGTGCTGCGCATAAACCTTCGCACCGCGTGCGACGGCATCGACGGAGAACCCTGTGGGGCTGGCGTGGAAACTCGTCGGCACCGCAGCCCTGAACAGCAGCGACGGCGAAGGCCAGGGCGCAAGGACGAGCGCCAGGCCGGCGATAGCAAGCAAGACACCGCGGCAACGGCGCCACGCCATGGCCATGGCGACCAACACCAGTGCCACCACCACCGCACCGACCGACCAGGCGAGATGCCGTGCCAGGCCAAGGTCGATCAGCAGCGTTTCCCCGGCAATGCGCCGCGCCCACGGCCAGGCGGGCTGGCCGTGGGCATCACCGGTCAGGCCGAGCGCATGCCAGAGTCGTAGCAGCGCAAGCTGGGCATCCTGGAACAGGACAAGCAGGGTATTGAGCCACGCCTGCACAGGCAGGCCGTTCATGGGCGCATCGCCCCATCAACCCGGGACATTCTCACCAGCTCGCATCCAGTCCAAGGTGGCGCAACGCTTCGTGACGCAGCTCTGTCAGGCGCGGATCCCCGCGACGCCGCGGATAGGGCAGGTCCACGGTCAGTTCGGCGCGGATCTTCGCTGGCCGGTCACTGAAGATGATCACCCGCTGCGCCAGGAACAAGGCCTCCTCCACGTCGTGCGTGACTAGCAGCGCCGAAAAGCCCGAGCGTTGCCACAGCTCGACGAGATCGCTCTGCATGGCCAGGCGCGTGAGCGAGTCGAGCTTGCCAAGCGGTTCGTCCAGCACGAGCAGACGCGGGTCGTTGACCAGCGCGCGCGCCAGCGCCACGCGCTGCGCCATGCCGCCCGAAAGCTGGTGCGGAAAAGCGCGCTCGAACGATTCCAGGCCCACGCGCTTTAGCGCCGCATCGACGCGATGCCGCTCCTGCCGGACGATGCCGCGCGCCTGCAGCCCCAGTGCGACGTTGTCCCACACGCGCCGCCACGGGTACAGGGTCGGATCCTGGAACACGACGATGCGCGACGGGTCGGGCTCGGTGATCGGCGCGCCGTCCTGGAGCAGTTCGCCGGAGACCGGCGTGTCCAGTCCGGCGACCAGGCGCAGCAGCGTGGACTTGCCGCAACCGCTGGGGCCAAGCAGCGCGACGAACTCCCCGGGGGCGACAGTCAGGTCGACGCCATCCAGCACTTGCAGGCGGCTGTCGCCGCTGCCGAACCAGTGGCTGACCTGGCGGATATCGATGTGTGCGCCAGCGGCTGAAGCTTGGGAGTGCCCCCTTGCGGAGGGAGGACGTTCCGCGATGGCTACCATTTGACGGTTCCTTTCTGCCACGACAGCGCGCGATCGCGCACGGTGAACAGCAGCGTGATGACGCCGGAGAAGAGTAGCGCCATCACGATCAGCGCCGCATACATGTTGACGTACGAGGCCCAGCCCTGTGCCCAGGTCAGGTACCAGCCGAGGCCCGATTTCACGCCCATCATCTCGGCGGTCACGAGCACGGAGAACGAAGCCCCCAGGCCCATGAACAGGCCGACGAACACCTGCGGCAACGCCGCCGGAATCGCCACGCGCAGCACCAGGAACCAGCCCGACGCCCCCATCGTGCGCGCGACGTCATAGTAGCTCTTGTTGACGCTGGCCACGCCCGACCAGGTCAGCACAGCGACCGGAAAAGCCGTGGCCAGGGCGATCAGGAACACCGCGGCGGAATAGCTCGACGGGAAGAAGTAGAACGTCAGCGGCAGCAGGGCGGTGGAGGGCAGCGGGCCCAGCACGCGCAGCACCGGATGTACCCAGTAGCCGATGCGCCGCGACCAGCCGATCGACACGCCGACCAGGAATCCGGCGATGCCGCCATAGGCCACGCCGAGACCGAGCAGCCTGAGCGTGTTGAACGCGCTGTCGCCAAGCCGGGGCCAGTCATCGGCAAAGACTTCGATCAGCGCCTGCGGCGGCGCGAAAAACGGCGTCGGCAGGGTCGCGGTCTTCGCCGTCAGGATCTCCCACGCGGACAGCACCAGGGCCAGTGCGACCAGCCACGGTCCGCCAGCGTGCAGTTTGCCCAACGTGCCGCGTGGCAGCGGTGCGCGCGTGCCGGCGAGCGCGAACGCGGCCAGCACGGTTGCCGCCGCGATGCCGGCGATGCCCAGTTCCTCGGTATAGGCCCAGTCGGAGAAGCCCGCCACCTTGTTGGGCCAGCGCCATGTGATGGCGCCGAACGCCGCCCACGCAGCGGCTGCGGCGACGCCTGCCGGCCAGGGGCGCCAGGCATCCGGTGCCGGTGTCGCGTGGGTGCCGGCGCCGCGCGCCAGTGCCGGATCGAGTGCGGATTGGCTTGTGGTCATCGCATTACCCCAGGACATTGGCGTAGACATGCTGCGCCAGGCGTCTGGCATCGGTGTTCTTCTTGAGTACGCCGATGCGGCGGAAATCGTCGGCGTAGAAGGCGATCTCTTCCTGCAGGTCCACGCCAGTCGGATGGTGCGTATAGGTCAGCGTGGCGTAGAGCTTGCGCAGGTCATCAAGGTTGATCTTCGGCGAATACTTCGCAAAGACCCTGGCGGCCTCGTTCGGGTTCTCGTTGACGAACTCGGTTGCCTGCACCATCGCGCGCGCCAGCGACGCCGCCGCGGGGCGATCATTGCGCACCAGCTCGCCGCGCGCGCCGACCACGCAGCAGACCTTGCGCGCGTACTCGCCGGTCAGGTTGGTGGCCAGCTCGACGTAGGCGCCGTTGGTGCGCTTCTCCAGCAGGTAGAGGTTCGGATCGCCGTCGGCAATGGCCTGGATCTCGCCCTTGTCCACCGCCACGCCGAGCAGGTCGGCGGGGTACTGGCGCCAGGTGATGTCCTTGTCCGGGTCAATGCCGTGCTTGGCCAGCAGGATGGTGAAGAAGTGCTTGCCCGGCGCGGCCAGGTCGCTCACGCCGACGGTCTTGCCCTTGAGTTGCTGCAGGCTGTTCACGCCCGCCGCCTTCGATCCGACCAGCCGCACGCAGCCGCCGTGCGAACTGCCGATGATCTTGACGTCGAAGCCGGCTTCCAGCGGCTTGAGCCAGCGATGGATCATGCCGATCGCGGCATCGGCCTTGCCTGTCGCAATCGATTCGAGCAGCTGGTCGGTGGAGCCGCTGTAGTTCACCAGCTCCACCTGCAGCCCGTTCTTCTCGAAGAAGCCGCGCTCCTGCGCCACCACGACCGGCGTCAGGCAGAACGAGTTCTGGTTCCAGGCAAAGGTCAGCTTGCGCGGCGCGGACCAGGCCTGACGGCCAAGGATCAATGCCGGCGCGGCGATAGCGGCGGCGCCTGCTGCGCGCAGCACGCTACGCCGGCGCGCGTTGTGATCGGTCGCGCTGGCAAGCGCGTCGGCCGGTTCAGTATGGCTCATGGGTTCTCCCCGTTCCTGTTGAGATCGGATGTCAGGCGGCCTTGCGCGTCGCCTGTTGTGCCGCATCGCGCTGCGCAACCAGTTCGCGCACACGCGGAATCAGTTCGCGACCGTAGTCGGCCACGTCTTCGAGCGGATCGAAGCCGCGCAGCAGGAAGGTGGTCACGCCCAGGTCGTAGTACTGCAGCAGTGCATCGGCCACCTGTCCCGGCGTACCGACAAGGCCCGTGGAGTTGGAGCGGCCGCCGGTCTCGCGCGCAATCGCGGTCCACAGGCGCTGGTCGACACGGTCGCCCTGTCCGGCTGCGGCGAGCAGGCGGCGCGCGCCTTCGCTCTGCTGCGGGCCGCCGCGGCTGTAGCCCTGCTGCACGCGCAACGCGCGGGTGCGTTCCAGGATGCTGTCGGCGCGGGCCCATGCCTTCTCCTCGGTCTCGGCAAGCACCGGGCGGAACGACACCGAGAAGCGCACCTCGCGGCCATGCTGCGCGGCCTCGGCGCGCACGCGCTGGGTCAGATCGCGCACCTGGTCGAGCGATTCACCCCACAGCGCGTACACGTCGGCGTGCTTGCCCGCGACCTGCAGCGCGGCTTCGGACGCACCGCCGAAGTAGATCGGCACATGCGGCTTCTGCGCCGGCTTGACTTCGGAGAAACCATTGCTGAAGCGGTAGTACTTGCCTTCGTGGTCGAACGGCTTGTCCCCGGTCCAGATGCGTCGCAGGATGTCCAGGTACTCGTCGGTGCGCGCGTAGCGGTCGTCGTGGTTCAGGTAATCGCCATCGCGCTTCTGCTCGTCGTCGGAGCCGCCCGAGATGAAATGCACGCCGAGCCGGCCGCCGCTGAACTGGTCGAGCGTGGCGATCTGGCGCGCAGCCAGCGTCGGCGCGGTGAAGCCGGGGCGGTGGGCCAGCATGAAGTGGATGCGCTCGGTCACCGTGGCCGCATAGGAGATCGTCAGCGTGGCGGAAGGACCGGTGGAGTGGTGCGGCACCAGGATGCGGTCGAAGCCGGCCTGCTCGTGGGCCTGCGCAAAGGCGCGGACGTAGTCGCGATCGATCACCGGTCCCGTGGGGCGGTGGATCTCCGACTGTTTCTGGCTCTGGATCATGCCGATGATATCGACGCTCATGCGTGGTTCTCCTGACTGGAAGGGCGCAACGGTGCGCTTGCGCGGAAGACGCAAGGCGAGATGCGGAAGAGGAAGCGGGAAACGAGAAATGGCAAAGGAACTGAGCCACAAGGTACGCCCGATCCCCGCGAGACCGAACGAATAAAAACGACGGACCATATGCAGGATGCGTCGTTCTCGCCGCCGCCAGGCGCCGGTACGCTATGCGGCATTCGCCAGCGGCGTGCGTTCGCGCGCCGCGCCTTGCCAGGAATCCACCATGTCCCTGTCTTCCCTGCGCCGGCTGCCGAGCCGCGAACCGCTACTCGCCGATGTGCTCGCCCAGCTGACGCCGCGCCTTGCGGCCACCGCAGCGCAGCACGATGCCGATGCGAGCTTCCCGCACGAGAACTTCGCGCTGCTGCACCAGTACGGCCTGATCGCACAGGTCGTGCCGCGCAGTCACGGTGGCGGCGGTGCCGGCCTGGCCGAAGCGCGCCGCATCATCGCTGCGGTCGCCGGCGGCGATCCCGCGACGGCGCTTGTGCTGACCATGACTTACCTGCAGCACCGCGCCATCGGCCGCGCAGAGGCGCACTGGTCCGAGCCGCTGCGCAAGCAGGTGTTTGCGAGTGCCGTCGAGGACGGTGCACTGATCAATTCGCTGCGCGTGGAGCCGGACCTGGGTTCGCCCGCACGCGGCGGCTTGCCCGCGACGGTCGCCACGCGCGTGGCCAATGGCTGGCGACTGAGCGGACGCAAGCTCTACAGCACCGGCATTCCCGCCTTGCGCTGGCTCTCGGTCTGGGCGCGCACCGACGAGCCGCGGCCGCGCGTGGGCGTGTTCCTGGTGCCGCGACCCGTGGCCGGCGCTGCGGGTATCCGTGTCGTGGAAAACTGGAACCACATGGGCTTGCGCGCGTCGGGCAGCCACGAGACCGTACTCGATAATGTCTGGATTCCGCCGGAGAACGCCGTCGATATCCGTGAGCCATCCGCGTGGGCGCCTGCGGGTGCCAGCCAGGCCGACGTGGACGCCAACGCCGACCAGCAAGCCTGGATGGTGGTGCTGCTCGGCAGCCTCTATGACGCCGTGGCGCGCGCGGGCTTCGACTGGGTTCGCGGCTTTGTGCGGGAGCGCGCACCCGGCAGCCTTGGCGCACCGTTGGCGACGCTGCCACGCGTGCGGGAGGCAATCGGCGAGATCGCGGCGCTGCTGCACGCCAACCAGGCGCTGCTCGACGATGCCGCCGCGCGCACCGACGCCGGCACGCCGTCGACACCGACCGACAGCGGGCTGATAAAGTTCACGGTCACGAGCCAGGCGATCCGCGCGGTGGAACTGGCGCTGCAGCTTTCAGGCAACCACGGCCTGAGCCGCAACAACCCGCTGGAACGCCATTACCGCGACGTGCTGTGCAGCCGCATCCATACGCCGCAGAACGACTCGATCCTGGTGGCAGCGGGGCGCGTGGCGCTGATGCAATGAAAAGCAAAATGGTAAAGGAGCCCGTCAGGCAACCTTGAAGGCGTTCTCAGATACAGGAGACAGTTGTGAGCGAATCCCCCACCGCCAGCCGCGCTTCGCTCGCGCCGCTGCGCGAGTTCATCACCGGCCTGGCGGCACTGCTGGACCAGCAGCCCGACGAGCCGCGCATCCTGCGTGAAGGCGGCGCGTTGCTGGCCGCGCTGGTCGCGCGCGACGACTGGCTGCCCGATGCCTTCGCGCAGCCGCACCCCGAGTACTACCAGCAGATGCTGCTGCACTGCGATTCGGCCGAGCGCTTTTCCATCGTCAGCTTTGTCTGGGGACCGGGCCAGCGCACGCCGATCCACGACCACACGGTGTGGGGCCTGATCGGCATGCTGCGCGGCGCCGAATATTCGCAGCCGTTCGTGATCGATGCCGCCGGGCGACCCGTGGCGCATGGCGAGCCGACGCGGCTGGAGCCGGGACAGGTGGAAGCGGTATCGCCGACAGTGGGTGATATCCATCGCGTGCACAACGCCTATGACGACCGCGTCTCGATCAGCATCCACGTGTACGGTGCCAACATCGGCGGCGTGCGTCGCAGCGTTTATCCCGAGGCCGGTGAGCGCAAGCCGTTCATCTCCGGCTACTCCAACCCCTGCCTGCCCAATCCGTGGGACCGCTCGAAGGATTCCGCCGCATCATGACCGCTTCCGCTGAACAATTTCCGCTGATCACTCCGCAGGCCGTGCGCCAGGCGCTGCTCGACCGCAAGGAAATCGCGCTGCTCGATGTGCGCGAGGAAGACCCGTTTGCCCAGTCGCATCCGCTGTGGGCCGCAAATTTCCCGCTATCGAAGCTGGAACTGGAAGCATGGCCGCGCATTCCGCGGCGCGACACGCACATCGTGGTCTATGGCGAGCACGATGGCACCGACCTCGCGCCGCGCGCCGCAAGCGTGCTGCGCAAGCTCGGCTACACGGACGTGAACCTGCTCGACGGCGGTCTCGATGCGTGGATTGCCGCCGGCGGCGAAGTGTTCCGCGACGTCAACGTGCCGAGCAAGTCGTTCGGGGAAGTGGTCGAGGCCAGGCGCCACACGCCGTCGCTGGGCGCGCCGGAGGTCAAGGCACTGATCGACAGCGGCGCCGACGTGGTCGTGGTCGACGCACGCCGCTTCGACGAGTACCAGACCATGAGCATCCCCACGGCCACGAGCGTGCCGGGTGCCGAACTGGTGTTGCGCGTGCGCGAACTGGCGCCGAACCCGTCGACGCAAGTCATCGTCAACTGCGCGGGCCGCACGCGCAGCATCATCGGCACGCAGTCCCTGATCAATGCCGGCCTGCCGAACCCGGTGGCAGCGCTGCGCAACGGCACCATCGGCTGGACGCTTGCCGGTCAAACGCTTGACCACGGTGCCAGCCGGCGTGCGCCGCTGGACATCGGCGAGGCCAATCGCGAGAAGGCTCGCCAGGGCGCACGCGATATCGCAGCGCGCGCCGGGGTGCGGCGCGTCGCCCACGCGGCACTGGCATCGCTGGAGGCGCCGGGACGCACGCTCTACCGGTTCGATGTGAGGACACCCGAGGAATACGCCGGTGGCCACCTGCCCGGCTTTATCAACGCACCAGGCGGGCAGCTCGTGCAGGAGACCGACCACAGCGCGCCGGTACGCGGCGCGCGCATCGTGCTGGCCGACGATGACGGCGTGCGCGCGGACATGAGCGCGTCATGGCTCGCGCAGATGGGCTGGGACGTATCGGTGGTGGAGCCTGTCGACGCGGCGCTGCGCAGCGAGACCGGCGTGCCGCGCCTGCCCGCGCCCGACGCCGCGCCGGTCGAAGCCGTGTCGCCGGCAACGCTGGGCGCGTGGCTGCAAGCGCAGGATGGACAGACGGTCGTGCTGGACTTCACCAGCAGTGCCAACTATGTGAAGCGCCACATCCCCGGTGCATGGTTCGTCATTCGCGCACAGCTTGCCCTGGCGTTGACGGGCATTCCCGTGGCACGCCGCTACGTGCTGACCTGCGGCACCAGCCAGCTGGCGCGCTTCGCCGCCGAGGACCTGCGCGCGCTGACCGAGGCCGAGGTCTATGTGCTCGAAGGCGGCACGCTCGCCTGGCTGGCTGCCGGCTTGCCGGTGGAAAGCGGCGAAACCCATCTGGCCGTGCCGCGCACGGACCGCTATCGTCGTCCGTATGAGGGCACCGACAATGCGGCCACCGCGATGCAGGCCTACCTCGACTGGGAGTACGGCCTGATCGCCCAGTTGGACCGTGACGGCACGCACTTTTTCAACGTCGCCTGAAGCGGGGCGGCGGCGCTGGGCCGGTGCCGCCGCGCTGGATCCATGGATGGGAGTCCCCATTCGTGAGCAGCAGGAACTAATGAAGGTCTTGGTCGGAAATGCTGGCGCCTGATTTCCTGATTACACTGCCTTGGCTCTCAATGGACCGCGCAGGTCCTTGAACAGGAAAGGAGGCAGGCCGTGCAGGAAGGATTCAAGGGGTTCGAACATCGCCACGTGCAATGCGGGGACGTTGGCATCCATGCCGTCGTTGGCGGGCAGGGCCCGGCGCTGCTGCTATTGCATGGCCATCCGCAGACCTATGTGATCTGGCATAAGGTCGCGGCGTCGCTGGCGCGCCATTTCACGGTGGTGGCGGCGGACCTGCGTGGCTACGGGGACAGCGACAAGCCTGCCGGTCTGCCCGACCACGTGAACTACAGCAAGCGCGCGATGGCGCGCGATCAGGTCGAACTGATGTCCGCACTCGGCTTCGGGCGTTTTCGCGTCATGGCGCATGATCGCGGCGCGCGCGTGGCGCACCGCATGGCGCTGGATCACGGCGAACGCGTCGAACGTCTTGTCACGCTCGATATTGCGCCCACGCTGGCGATGTACGAGCAGACCAGCCTGGCCTTTGCCACGGCGTACTGGCACTGGTTCTTCCTGATCCGGCCTGCGCCGTTTCCGGAAACGCTGATCGAGGCGGACCCGGCGCTCTACCTGCGCAGCACCATGGGGGCGCGCAGTGCTGGGTTGGCGCCTTTTACTGACGCTGCGATGGCCGAGTACCTGCGCTGCCTGCAAATGCCCGGTGCCGCGCATGGGCTGTGCGAGGACTATCGTGCGAGTGCGGGTATCGATCTGGAGCATGATCGTGCCGACTTGGCCGCTGGACGCGTGGTGGAGTGCGAAATGCTGGCGTTGTGGGGGGAGCAGGGCGCCGTGGGCCAATGCTTCCGCCCGCTTGAGGAATGGCGCAAGGTGGCGCGGCGCGTCAATGGACATGGCTTGCCGTGCGGGCATTACATTGCTGAGGAGGCGCCGGAGTTGCTGTTGGAGCGTGTGTTGGCGTTTTTGCAGGGATGATTTTGGGGATTTGAATCGGTTCTCGTGCTTGGCTGACGCTGCTGTTTTTCCGGCGTAGCCGGCGACTCACGTTCTTGTCCGAGCGACAAGAAGGTAAGCAAAGAAACGCGTCGCTTGCCCTAACGGGCGGATATCTCCGTGGCCCGACACTGCCAGCGCTATCGCATCATCGCCTTCGGCTTCTACGCGTCGCTCAAATCGGGTAGTCAGCGGCGTCAACGGCGCGGGCGCCGCTGCTTCCTCCTTTCGGTTTTTACTGCAGCGCCGCCGTAAGCGTCCTACCGAAATGAGCGCCGCAGATTCGTCGCTTTAGACGAATCACCCGCCTGAACCGCTTCGCGATACTCGTCGGCACCCTTTGCTCCTGTTCCGATGCCCCATGACGCCTGCCGCCCTGACGCCATTCGAAGCCACCGATATCCGCACCCTGATCGATGAACAGGCCGTCCGGCGCGGCAATCACCCGTTCCTGGTGTGGGAGCCCTTCGATGGCGAAGGCGCGACGTGGTCCTATGCGCGGTTCGGCAACACGGTCCGGCGCTTCGCCGCCGGCTTGCAGGCGCGCGGCGTGCAACCCGGCGCGCGCGTGCTGGTGCACTTGGACAATTGCCCGGAATCGGTCATCGCCTGGCTCGGCTGCGCGTATGCCGGCGCCGTGCCCGTGACCACCAACACGCGTTCCAGCGCGGACGAGCTGGCCTTCTTCGCCAGCCACAGCGGCGCCGTGGCCGGCATCACCCAACCGCGGTTTGCGGCAATGGTTCGCCAGGCGGCCCCTGCATTGGCGTGGGTGGCGGTCACCGCGACCGACAACGGCGCGGCGCCGGAAGCCAATGTGGCCGGCTTCATGCCATTCACCACCATCGACGCCGATCCCGATACGCTGGCCCAGCGCCCGCATGATCCGATGGCGCCGTTCGGCATCCAGTACACCTCGGGCACCACGTCGCGACCGAAAGCCGTGCTGTGGAGCCATGCCAACGCGCTGTGGGGCGCGCAGCTGTGCGCGCGGCATGAAGATCTGCGCGCGGACGATGTCCATCTCGTGCACCTGCCGCTGTTCCATACGAACGCGCAAGTGTATTCGGTGGCAGCGTCGCTGTGGGTGGGCGCCACCGTGGTGCTGCTGCCGAAGTTCTCGGTATCGCGCTTCTGGCCGGTGTCGCTGCGGCATGGCTGCACCTGGACTTCGATGGTCCCGTTCTGCGTCCGCGCGCTGATGGGCCAGCCCCGGCCCAAGCGGCACAGCTACCGCCACTGGGGCAGCGGCGTGTGCGAGCCGCCCACCGACGCCCACTTCGGCGTAAAGACCATCGGCTGGTGGGGCATGACCGAAACCATCTCGCACGGCACCGTCGGCTCGCCGCATCGCGCCAATACGCCGATGTCGATGGGACGGCCGTCGCCGGGCTATGAGATTCATGTGCTCGATGAGCACGGCCAGCCGGTCGCGCCGGGCGAAACCGGAGACCTCTACGTGCGCGGCCAGCGCGGCGTATCGCTGTTCCTCGAGTACTTCAATGATCCCGCCGCCACGGCAGCGGGGTTTCGCGCCGATGGCCTGTTTATCACCGGCGACCGCGTCCGGCTCGGCGAGGACGGCGCGCTTTACTTCGCCGACCGCGCCAAGGACATGCTGAAGGTCGGTGGCGAGAACGTAGCGGCGTCGGAGATCGAGCGCGTGATCGCCCTGGTGCCCGGCGTGGCCGAAGTTGCCGTGGTGGCAAAGAAGCACCCGATGCTCGATCAAGTGCCGGTGGCCTTCGTCATTCCAGCCCGGGGAGCCGGCGCAGACCTGCCGTCGCGTATCCTGGCCGCGTGCACGGCACAGCTTGCCGACTTCAAACGGCCGCACGAGGTGAGGCTGGTGGATAGCCTGCCGCGTGCCACGCTTGAGAAAGTCGCCAAGGCGCAACTGCGAGCGATGCTGATGCAGGCGTAGCGCCGAAAGCATGGCCGTCGCAGCCGCGAGGCAGAATACAAGTGGGGGCTACTTTTTTCCGCGTTGGGGGTCGCATAAGGAAATCACGATGCCCGCTGGCATCGCCAATCGAATATTGCGCGGTTGTGGCGCCTGAGTATCGCGCCTGAATACTGGCTTGCCCCCAATAAAAACCAAGCCCCCGCAGAGGGGGGCTTGGAGAGGCGCGACCTTGATCTCGGGTTGGCGAATTACGAACCATCCGTGAACATATCCCGTCTGTCCGTGACTTTGGCACCGTCGGTGAACACATCCCTCCTGTCAGTGATTGCTCTACCTCCATCCGTGAATGGGTCCCGCGACCCCATTACGCTCGAGCCATCCGTGTAAACGTCCCGAGTCCCGGTGCCGGCATACGCAGCACCCGCGCCCAACGCTGCACTTGCCGCCGCAAGCAACAAAGCTGTTTTTAGCATTCTTCCACCTCCTTGTCGGTGGTTACGGGTTCCTCCCCGGAAAAAATTACATTCACTATAGGTTTGTGCGCTGCAGCTTGAAATGGCGGTCTTATACAGTTTTTTTATATTAAATATAATCGCGTGAAATATCATTTGTAATGAATTACTTAAATGTCGTATGACATGGTGCTGTCCGGGCGGCAAAACGAGCGTTATGGGTATTTTCACCAGCGTGGCTTCAGACCGCATTGGCAGCAGGAGGACTATGGTTTCGGGAAAACCTGTCGGAGCTGGAATCGGTGTCGGGCAGCCGAGGTGAAAAGCCTCACTGCGGGCGCTCGGGCCTGGTCCGTGCCTGCGCCAAAGCGATGATTTAGCCTTACGCGGCTCTTTCCGGACGGCGATCACATTGATCGGTGCTTAGCGCATCCTAAGCAATACGTCACGGCATGGAAAATGACATCTCGTGTTATTTCCATGAAATTCAGGCATGTATCCAAGTCGCTTCCGGTAGCCGGCAGCGAAAGATTGCGTCATTACGCCGATCTTCTCCGCCGGCAACTGACTCTCGTGTCAATGGCGCAAGTTTACCGCCAGGATAGTCTGTCCCCTGGCGTAATTCGCCTCGTCCGATGCCGTTCCCGATGACCTGTCGCGACGGGTTAACCCGGATACTTGTCGCTGATCCCCGGCGCCTAAGATCGGTTCCAATAGAGAACCATGGTTCGCTATCAGAACAAATGGCGGGTTTGCCGATTTGCCAGATCAGCACCCCTTGCCGATTTCCAAAGTCAAACGGAGACAACCCGTGCCCCAGTCCAACCCTGCGAAGGGCGGCGTCATCGACGTCCAGGCCCTGATCGACGAGCGGCCATTCACCGGCTACCAATGGCTGATCCTGATCCTGTGCTTCCTGATCGTTGCCGTCGACGGCTTTGATACAGCGGCCATCGGCTATATCGCCCCGGCACTGGTGCAGGACTGGGGCATCCAGAAATCCGAGCTGGGCCCTGTCATGAGCGCGGCGCTGTTCGGCCTGGCCTTTGGCGCCATCTTTGCCGGCCCGCTGGCCGATCGCGTCGGCCGCAAGCGCGTGCTGGTGCTGTCCGTCTTCTTTTTCGGCGTGTGTAGCCTGGCCACGGCCTTTGCGCCAAGCCTGGGCTGGCTGACCACGCTGCGTTTCCTGACCGGCCTGGGCCTGGGCGCCGCCATGCCCAACGCGGTGACGCTGACGTCCGAGTTCGCGCCGCAGCGCCGCCGTGCCGTACTGGTGAACACCATGTTCTGCGGCTTTCCGCTCGGCTCGGCGGTGGGCGGCTTCGTCGCGGCGGCCATGATCCCGAACTATGGCTGGCACAGCGTGCTTGTGCTGGGCGGCGTGCTGCCGGTCGTGCTGGCCGTGCTGCTGGTGCTGCTGCTGCCGGAATCGGTGCGCTACATGGTGCTGCGCAACTACCCGGCCGGACAGATCGGCAAGGTGTTGCAGCGCGTGACCGGTGCCGGCGCGGCGGCCGCAAGCTATGTCATCGGCGAGCAGGCGCCCGCGACGCGCTCGGCCATTGGCACGGTGCTGTCGCCGGGCTACCGCCTGGGCTCGGCCATGATGTGGGCCACGTACTTCATGGGCCTGGTGATCTTCTACCTGCTGACCAGCTGGATGCCCACGCTGATGAAGGACGCGGGCTTCTCGATCCAGCGCGCCTCGTTCCTGACCGCGCTGTTCCCGCTGGGCGGCGGCATCGGCACCATCGCCGCGGGCTGGTTCATGGATCGCTTCAACCCGAACAAGGTGATTGCGCTGACCTATGCCATCACCGGCGCGCTGATCTACGCCGTCGGGCAGGGCACCGGCAGCCAGGTGCTGCTGGGCGTGCTGATCTTCCTGGCGGGTACCGCGATGAACGGCGCGCAGTCGTCAATGCCGTCGCTGGCGGCGGCCTTCTACCCGACGCAGGGCCGTGCCACCGGCGTGGCATGGATGCTCGGCATCGGCCGCTTCGGCGGCATTACAGGCGCGCTGCTCGGCGCCGAACTGCTGCGCCTGCAGCTTGGCTTCGACACGATCTTCACGCTGCTGGCCGTGCCGGCCTTCCTGGCCGCCGTGGCGCTGATGGTGAAGCACTTCGGTGGCAGCCCCGCGCCGGCAGGCGAGCAGGGCGGCCGGCCCATGGCCGCTCACTGAGCCGGCTGGCCGCGCCGGGGAGCATCGGGATGCGCCGCCGCCCGGATGCAGTCGGCCAGTGCCTCGGCCATCGGCGTCAGGGTGCGGTCCTTGTGCCGCAGCAGGCCGACCGGCTCCTCGGTGCCCAGGGTATCGATGGGCAGTGCCACCAGCCCGCCCGCGTCCATGGCGCGGCGCGTGGCCGACATCGGAGCCGCCCAGACGCAATCGCTCTGTTCGGCCAGGAGGCGCCCCAGATAGGCGTCGGAAGTCTCCACGCAGCCATCCGGCAGCCGCAGGCCGTGGCGCGCCAGCAGGCTTTCGGTGTTGTGCCGCGGAATCGAGCCCGTGGCGGCAATCACCAGCGGCCACGCCAGGCAATCGAGCAATGTGGGGCGCGTGGTCCTGGCCAGCGCATGCCCGGGACGCACCGCCAGCACCAGGGAATCGGGCCCCAGCGACTCGAACCACAAGCTTTCCATCGCGACCGGATCATCCATGCGGCCGATCACCAGGTCGAGCACGTCGGCCTTGAGCTGGTCGATCAGGTTGCGGTTCATGCCGGTCCGCACGTCCAGGCCAACCTCGGGATACGTGGCGCGAAAGCGCAGCAAGGCATCGGTCAATACCGCCGGCACCACGCTCGGCAGTGCACCGAGCCGTATCCGTTCATGCGTCAGCGCGGTTTCCCCCGTGACGCTGCCGGCGGCGGCATCGATATCGGCCAGGATGCGCAGTGCATGCTGCAGGAAGCGCGTGCCCGCCGCGGTCAGTTCGGTGCCCGCGCGCTGCCGCACCAGCAGCCGCGTGCCGGCCAGTTCCTCCAGCTCGCTCAGCGTCTTGGAAACGGCCGGCTGGGTCAGGCCAAGCCGGTCCGCCGCGCGCCCGAGGTGCTGGGTTTGCGATACCGCCACGAAGCAATAGAGATGCCGCAGCCGCACGCGGTTGCGGAAGACATCCTGCGCGGCCTGCTCCTGTCGTTCCATATCGAAAATTCATCCTAATCCGGTAATAACTCAATTTACATGACTTTGTGTGTCACCTAAAGTCATTCCACCGCTAAAACACGGAGACGAAGCATGCCCCGCCTCGCCCAGTACCGTCGCCCCTATTGGGACACCCAGCCTGAATACCGTTTTGACCCTTATGCATCGACCGTGCTGCGCTCACCCACGCAGCCGTTGGTGCGGATTCCGCAGTCTCTCTCGGAAGTCACGGGTCCCACCTTCGGCGCAGAGTTCGTGCGTGCCGGCGACAACGACCTGACCATCGGCAATGGCGGCGAGCCCCTCGGCGAGCGCATTCTGGTCACTGGCCGCGTGCTGGACGAGAACGGCCGCCCGGTGCCGAACGCGCTGATCGAGGTCTGGCAAGCCAACGCTGCGGGCCGCTACACGCACAAGCGCGACCAGCACGATGCCCCGCTCGATCCGCACTTCTCCGGCGAAGGCCGCATGGTGACCGACGCCAACGGCCGCTACCAGTTCAAGACCATCAAGCCCGGTGCCTACCCATGGCGCAACCACCACAACGCCTGGCGGCCGCAGCATATCCACTTCTCCCTGTTCGGCAACGCCTACGCGACGCGGCTGGTCACGCAGATGTACTTCCCCGGCGACCCACTGCTGCCGTACGACCCGATCTACAACTGCGTGCCCGACGAGAAGGCGCGCGAACGCCTGATCGCCACCTTTGACTGGGAGACCACGCAGCCCGAGTACGCGCTGGGCTACCGTTTCGATATCGTGCTGCGTGGCCGCGATGCCACGCCGATGGAGTAAAAGCATGCTGTACGCCACCGCTTCGCAGACTGTCGGCCCTTATCTGCATATCGGCCTGACCGGCCTGAATTGCGCCGACCTCACCGCCGACGCGCCGGAACTGGCCGGCCAGCGCATCGTCATCGAAGGCCGCGTCATCGACGGCACCGGCGCGCCCGTGCCCGACGGCATGGTCGAGATCTGGCAGGCCAACCCGGCCGGCCGCTACCGCCATGCCGAAGACACGCGCGAACTGCCGCTGGTCGCGGGCTTCACCGGCTTCGGCCGCGTGCCGACCGCCGAGGATGGCTCGTTCCGCTTCGTCACCGTGAAGCCGGGCGTGGTGCCCGGCGCCGACGGCAAGCCGCAGGCGCCGCACATCATGGTGTCGGTGTTCATGCGCGGCCTGGTCAAGCACGTGGCCACACGGGTCTACTTTCCGGATGAGGCTGCCGCCAATGCTGCCGACGGCGTGCTGGCAATGGTGCCGGCCGAGCGGCGCGGCACGCTGATTGCCGCTGCGCAGGGCAATGGCGCGCTGCGTTGGGATGTGGTGCTGCAGGGGCCGGGCGAGACGGTGTTTTTCGACATCTGACGCTTCGCGCATAATCGTGCCGTCGCCAACGTCGTGACGGCACATCCACTACGCCCCCATGCCAAGCTCGTCCCGCCTTACCGATCCCATGTTCGGCAGCCCGGCCGTGCTGGAGATATTCTCCGATACCGGCACCGTGCGCGGCATGCTTGCCGTTGAAGCCGCGCTGGCCCGCGCCGAGTCGCGCTGCAATGTCATTCCCGTTTCCGCCGCGACGGTCATCTCCGAAGTCTGCACCGACGTCTCGGTCATCGACTTCGATGCACTTGCGCAAGCGGCCGTTGCCGCCGGCAACCTCGCCATTCCCTTCGTCAGGCAACTTACTGCCGCTGTCGCCGCGCGCGATGCCGAGGCCGCGCGTTTCGTCCACTGGGGCGCCACCAGCCAGGACATCATCGATACCGCACTCGTGCTTCAGCTTGGCGAAGCGATGCCGCACCTGCGGGCGGACCTGCTGGCACTGGGCAATGGCTGCGCGGCGCTGGCCGCGTCGCATCGCGACACGCCCATGGTCGGCCGCACCTGGCTGCAGCACGCCTTGCCCGCGACGTTTGGCCTGAAGGCCGCGGGCTGGCTCGATGCGCTGCGTCGCGACCTGCGCCGTGTCGATGCCGCCCGAGTCCATGCCAGCGCGCTGCAATTTGGCGGCGCGGCCGGCACGCTCGCGAGCCTTGGCCAATCCGCGCCGGCCGTCGCCCGTGCGCTCGCCGGCGAACTGAAGCTCGAAGTGCCCTCGCTGCCATGGCACGCGCACCGTGACCGCCTGGTCGAGGTGGCTACCGCGCTCGGCTTGCTGACCGGCACGCTCGGCAAGATGGCGCGGGATATCTCGCTGCTGATGCAGACCGAGGTCGCCGAAGTGGCCGAGCCAGCCGGCCCGGGCCGTGGCGGCTCCAGCACCATGCCGCACAAGCGCAACCCGGTTGGCTGTGCCGCCGTGCTCACCGCGGCCGTGCGCGTGCCGCCGCTGGTGGCTACCATGCTGTCGGGCATGGTGCAGGAACACGAGCGCGCACTGGGAGGCTGGCAGGCCGAGTGGGATACGCTGCCGCAGATCGTCACGCTTGCAGCCGGCGCGCTGCGCCAGATGGGGGAGGTGGTGTCAGGCCTGCAGGTGGATACTGCGCGCATGCGCGCCAATCTCGACATGACGCATGGCCTGATCCTCGGCGAAGCGGCTATGCTCGAACTCGGCGGTCGAATCGGCCGGCTCGAAGCGCACCATGTGGTGGAGCAGGCGTCGCGTCTCGCGGTGGCGCAAGGCACCACGCTGCGCGAAGCACTGGCACGGACGCTCAGCGAACATCCCGCCCATGCGGGCCTGCTCGATGAGGCTACCCTCGACCGCCTCGCCGACCCGGCCAACTACGCCGGCCAGTCGGCGGCCTTTGCCGATGCCGCCGTGCAGGCCTGGCATGCGGCGCTTGCCAGGCGCCGCGCCAGTTGACCGGCACAATCTCACACAGGATTCCAGGAGATCGCATTGCCCTATCTCGACCACGCCGGCGCCCGGCTTTTCTACACGGTGGATGGCCCCGACAATGCGCCGGCCATCGTCTTCTCGAACTCGCTCGGCACGGACCACACCATGTGGCAGCCGCAGGCCGAGGCGCTGGCCGGACGCTTCCGCGTCGTGCGCTATGACACGCGCGGCCACGGACGCTCAACCGCGCCCGGCGATGCCTTCACCATGGATCAGCTTGGCGGCGATGTGCTTGCCATTCTGGATGCCCTCGGTATCGCGCAGGCTGCGTTCTGCGGTGTGTCGATGGGCGGCCTGACCGGCATGTGGCTGGGCGTGCATGCGCCCGAACGCTTTCCAAAGATCGTGCTGGCCAACACTGCCGCGAAGATCGGCAATGCCGAGGGCTGGAACACGCGCATCGACAGCGTGCTGCGCGACGGCATGGGCATCATGGTGGAGCCGTCGATCGAGCGCTGGTTCACCCCGGAGTTTGCCGCGGCCGCCAGTCGCGCACTGGACCCGCTGCGTGCCGTGCTGGCCGCACTCGATCCACGTGGCTATGCGGCCAACTGCGCCGCGGTGCGCGATGCCGATTTCCGCGAGGCCGTGCGCACGATCAGCGTGCCGGTGCTGGTGATCGCGGGCAGCCATGACCCTTCCACCACGGTGCAGGAGGGCCGCGACCTGACCGCCGCGATTCCCGATGCGCACTTCGTTGCACTGCCGGCCGCGCATATCTCCAACTTCGAACAGCCGGGCCGCTTCACCGCCGCATTGCTCGATTTCATCGTTGGCCGTCTGCCGGTCACCGACGATCACGCCCGCTACGAAGCCGGTCTTTCGGTGCGGCGCGACGTGCTGGGCAGCGTCCACGTCGACCGCTCGCTCGCGCGCCTGACGCCGGTGAACGAGGAGTTCCAGAACTTGATCACGCGCTACGCGTGGGGCGAGATCTGGACCCGCGAAGGCCTGCCGAGGCACACGCGCAGCCTGCTGACCATCGCGATGATGGTGGCGCTGAACCGCTCGGAAGAACTCAAGCTGCACCTGCGCGCCGCGGCCAATAACGGCGTGACGCGAGACGAGATCAAGGAAGTGCTGCTGCAGGCCGCGATTTACTGCGGCGTGCCGGCCGCCAACTCGGCATTCCACATGGCCGAGGAAGTCTTCGCCGCGATCGACGAGGCCAACCGCAGGCCGCAGGCCTGAGCTATCGCGTGGCGAACGCCGGCAGCCGGGCGCGCCCCGACTGCCGGAACCCGGTCGGCGTCTGCCCGACCTGTTTCGCGAAGAAGCGCGAGAAGTAAGCCGCATCGGCAAAGCCCAGCGACAACGCAATGTGCTTGACCTCCAGGTCGCTGAACAGCAGGTCGCGCTGCGCCTGCGCCAGCACCCGGGCGTGGATCATCTGCAGCGCCGACTGGCCCGCCATCTGCCTGCAGATGCGGTTGAGCTGCGTGGCCGTAATGCCGATGTCGTCAGCGTAGTCGCCAATCTCCCTTTGTTCGCGATAGCCGGACTCCAGCAATTGCTGGAACTGCTGGAAATGCCGCGCCGGCCGGCTGTTGCTGCGCGCGGCGGCCGGCGCCGAGGCATCGGCCAGCCGCGCAATGCCGATCAGCACCACGGTCAGCAGCGCTGACAGTGCGGCCCCACGCCACGCGGACACGCTTTCCATCTCGCCCCGGAACAGCCCCAGCGCATCGGCCAGTGCGCCGTCGCGCCGCACCGGTTCATGGAGCGGCCGCTCGAACAGCGCCAGGGTATCGGGCACGCCGGCCAGCAGCGTGCGCAGGTGGCTGTCCGTCATGGTCACGACGATGCCATCGGTATCGGGCCGGAACACGAAGCCGTGAATGTGCTGCGGCGGCACCATGACCAGCGAGCCGCTGCGCAGCGCCTCACGCCGCTCCTCCAGCAAGGCTTCCCCGCCACCGGCATGGATGTACAGAATTTGCAGGAAGCGCTCATGCCGGTGCGGTTGGATCTCCCAGCCGTGCAGCTTGCTGCGCTGCGCAATCGACTCGAAATGCAGCTGGTCCAGCAGCGGCTCCGACGAACTGGTGCCGTACAGCGAATAGGAGGGAACGGGCTTCACGACGGGATCCGTGTTTACCAGCAATGTTCGGATTGTCCTGTTCTTGGTTCGATCTGTCCATTCCGGAATGCCTGCCCGGCCGCTATCTTTCCTCCCATCAGAACAACGCATACGGAGACAAGCCATGCGCACCCAGGTTGCCATCATCGGCGCCGGCCCCGCCGGTCTTTTACTCGGGCAGTTGCTTGCGCGCTCGGGCATCGACAACGTCATCGTGGAGCAGCGCAGTCCGGCCTACGTGCTGGGTCGCATCCGCGCCGGCATCCTGGAAAGCGTGACGGTCGATGCACTGGAGCGCGCGGGCGTGGCGGCGCGGCTGCATGAAGAAGGGTTGCCGCACGACGGCATCGAGCTGTCGTTCAACGGCGAGCGCCATCGCATCGACCTGCACGCGCTGACCGGACGCAGGGTCACGGTGTACGGCCAGACCGAAGTCACGCGCGACCTCATGGCCGCGCGGCAGGCAGAGGGCACGACGACGATCTATGAGGCATCCGACGTGAGCCTGCACGGCTTCGATGGGTCGCGGCCGCTGGTGCGCTATCGCAAGGACGGCGCTACGCACGAGATCGAGTGCGACTACATCGCGGGCTGCGACGGCTTCCACGGCGTCAGCCGGCAGAGCGTGCCGGCCGCGTCGACGAAGCTGTTCGAGCGGGTCTATCCGTTTGGCTGGCTCGGCATCCTGTCGGACACGCCGCCGGTCGCCGACGAACTGATCTACGCCAGCCACGAGCGTGGCTTTGCGCTGTGCAGCATGCGTTCGAAGGCGCGCAGCCGCTACTACGTGCAGGTGCCGTCGACAGAGCGGGCCGAAGCCTGGTCCGACGCGCGCTTCTGGGATGAACTGCGCTGCCGGCTGGACCCGCAAGCCGCCGAGTCGCTGGTGACCGGCCCTTCGATCGAGAAGAGCATTGCGCCGCTGCGCAGCTTTGTGTGCGAGCCGCTGCGCTTTGGCCGGCTGTTCCTGGCCGGCGACGCCGCGCATATCGTGCCGCCGACCGGCGCCAAGGGCCTGAACCTTGCCGCGAGCGATGTGCTGTACCTGGCCGATGCGCTGGCCGCGCGCTATCAGCGGGACGACCCGCGTGAGCTCGACGGCTATTCGGAGAAGTGCCTGCGCCGCATCTGGAAGGCGGAGCGCTTCTCGTGGTGGATGACGTCGCTGCTGCACCGCTTTCCGGATGCCGACGCGTTCTCGTCGCGCATCCAGCAGGCCGAACTCGATTTCCTGATCAGTTCCGAAGCAGCGCGCAAGGCGCTGGCCGAGAACTACGTCGGATTGCCGTACTGAGGCGCTGGCGCGCCGCGTAGGGGCGCGAGGCCCGGCGCATCGGCCAGCACCGCGCCGATCATGATCACCGCGGGGCTGGCCAACCCCGCATCGAGCGCCTGGCCGAGCGTGGCAAGCGTGCCGGTCCAGCACTGTTGCCCGCTGCCGCCGGCATGCATCACGACAGCGGCGGGCATGTCAGGGTGCATGTCCGCAGCAAGCAGCGCGTCGCGGATCGCCGCCAGCCGGCTCATGCCCATGTAGATCACCAGCGTGGTGCCGCTGCCCGCCAGGGCGCGCCAGTCAGGGCTGCCGTGGTCGCTGGTATGCGCGGTGACGAAGCTCACGCCGTGGCAATGCGCGCGATGCGTCAGCGCCACGCCCAGTGCCTGTGCAGCCGCCTGTCCGCTGCTGATACCGTTCACGACCTCGACCGGCACGCCATGCGCGCGCAGGAATGCCGATTCCTCGCCGCCGCGCCCGAACATCAGCGGATCGCCGCCCTTGATGCGCGCGACTTCCTTGCCTGCCAGCGCGTGCATCAGCGTGAGCTGCTGGATGCGATCCTGGCTGACCGAGCAGCGCCCGCCGCGCTTGCCGACCCATTCGACATGCGTGCCGGGACTGGCGTGGCACGCCATTTCCGGCGACACCAGGTCATCGACCAGCCAGACCTGCGCCTGCGCGAGCACGCGCGCCGCGCGCACGGTAATCAGGTCCGGGTTGCCGGGGCCGACGCCGACCAGCCATACCCTGCCGGGCTTGAGGGGGTTCATTACGAGTCCTTTCTTTGCGCAGGGCTACCGCCTCAATGGCTGGTGCCGGACGAGCGCGTGGTCTTGTTGAATACGTTGTACTTGCCGATGGGCTTGTCCATGGGCAGGCGCTTGACCTCGCGCAGCGTGCGCGCGTCGTACACCACGATGGCGCCATCGCGCTCCATCAGGCTGACGAGCGCATAGCGGCCATCGCGCGTGAACTCCACATGGGCGGCCGTGCGGCCGGGGCTCGGCGTGACGCTGCCCACCACGGCCAGCGTCTGCTTGTCGATCAGCTGCAGCGTGTCGCGCTTCGGGCTCATCATCGCATCGGCCCACGCGTAGGGCGTGTTCTCGTGGCTGCGCAGGAAGAAGCCCGGGCCGTTGGTCGGCACCGTGGCGATGGTCTGCCAGCTGCGCATGTCGATCACGCTGATGCGGCCCTGCTTGAGGTTGGGCGACGCCATGACCTCATGGCCGTCGCGCATCCACGTGATGCCGCTGCCCAGATGCGGCATGCCGGACAAGGCCAGGTCCGCGACCTTGCGGCCGAGCGTGAGATCGACCACCTGTCCGCCGCCATCGCGCGATGCGCCCAGGATGTGCTGGTATGACTGGTCGAAGTAGAAATCGTCGAGCACATCTTCCAGCGCGATCCTCCTGGCCTCCGGAGTCGTGCTGTTTGCCGTGCCGGCATACGGGATCTCCCAGACTTCCGGAATGTCCTTGAGCGCCACGATGAAGCTGTGCCGCGGTGCCGCATCGTAGACGGCGGATACGCGCGAGCCCTGGCCGTCGCGCCCCCGCACGTCGATCACCTTTGCCAGCGACAGGTCATCGGCGCGCAGCAGCACCAGCGTCCGCGGCAGGGTGTTGCCGGCCAGCACCCACTTGCCGTCGTCGCTCACTGCCACGTTGCGCGTGTTCAGGCCGACGCGGATCTCCGCCGTGAACGTCAGGTTCCAGAGGTCGTACTTGCTGACCCAGCCGTCGCGGCTGGCCATGAAGACATAGCGGCCATCCTGGCTGAACTTGGGGCCGCCATGCAGCGCAAAGCGCGTGCGGAAGCGGTGGATCGGCCCCAGGCGGTCGCCGTCGAGCACGCTGATATGGTGGCTGCCTGCCTCGACGACCAGGAACAGGTTGGCGGGATCGGCGCGAAACACGGGCCTGGCGGGGAGACTGCCCGATGCGTGAGTCACGATATGGCTGCCGCCAATCTCCGCGTCGGTCCACCTCGGCAAGGTTGCCGGAGCGGTGCGCAGCCAGTCCGCCAGGCCAGCCAGCTGGACGTCGTCGAGTTCGCCTGCGAAGCCTTGCATCTGCGTTGCCGGCCGGCCTTCGCGCAGCACGGCGGCCAGCTCGGCCGGACGCAGCCGTTCAAGGCTCTCGGGCAACAGCGCGGGCCCCATCGCGCCAAGGCGGTCAGCGCCATGGCAGGCGGCGCAATGCTGCCGATACAGCGCGGCCGGGCCGGCCACGTCCTCGGCCCCGAAAGCCGGTGTCTGGAACGGGACAGCCAGCAAGGCCGCCGCAAGCCATCGCAATAGCTGGTTCATGCGGCCGCCTCCGCGCCAAGCGGACAGGCAAGCTCCTCGTCCGTCAGGTAGCAACCCGGGTCCGCTGCCCACGGGTTGCCGGTGATCGCCGCCGCACGCACGCGCGTATTGCCGTTGCAGATCCCGACCTGCGCGCAGGCCGCGCAGCGTCCCTCCAGCGGTCGCGGCGACGCGGCCAGGCCCGCCATGAGCGGGTCACTGCGATCGGCCCAGATGTCGCCGAACGCGCGCTCGCGCACATTGCCAAGCGTGATGTGCCACCACATCGTGTCGGGATGGACGTTGCCGAGATTGTCGATGTTGGCAACGCCGACGCCCGTCGCATTGCCGCCCCAGTTAAGCAGGCGCGCACGCATGTCGGCCAGCCGGCGCGGCTCGCGGCGCGCGATCCAGTGCAGCAGGTAGACGCCGTCGGCATCGTTGTTGCCAGTGACGAAGTCACCCGCGTGGCCTTGCCGCGCGCGCTCCCACACGTGGTCGAAGAGCCAGTCGAGCGCGGTACGCGTGGCGGCGTGCCGCGCATCGTCGGCGCGGTGGCTGCGGCCGCGCCCCGCGTAGTTGAAGTGGGACAGGTAGAACTTGTCGATGCCCTCGCTCTCGGCCAGCGCCACCAGGGCTGGCAATTCGCTCGCATTCTGCTCCGTCAGCGTCATGCGCACGCCCACGCGCAGCCCTGCATTGCGCGCCGTGCGCAGGCCGCCGAGCGCCTGCTGGAAGGCATCGTCGCTGCGGCGGAAGCGGTCATGCGTGGCCGGCAGGCCGTCGAGGCTGACGCCGACATAGTCGAAGCCGCAGGCGGCCAGCCGCGCGGCGTGGCCAGCATCGAGCAGCGTTCCGTTGGATGACAGGGACAGGTGGAAGCCCAGCTCGCGCGCCCGCGCCGCGATGGTGTACAGATCCGCGCGCAGCAGTGGCTCGCCGCCGGACAGGATCAGGGACGGCACGCGTGCGGCCTTGAGTTGATCCAGTACATCCAGCGCTTCGGCCGTGCTCAGTTCGCCCTTGAAGTCGGTGTCTGCCGAGGTCGAATAGCAGTGCTTGCAGTTGAGGTTGCAGCGCCGGATCAGGTTCCAGATGACGACCGGGCCGGCCGGCTTGCGCGGCGCGGGCACGGGGCCGCCATCGCGCAGCGCTTCCATGAATCGGGACAGGCGGAACATGCTGACTCCCTATGACTCTGTATTGGCCGGCGGCAGCCGCAGGCCGGTTTTCTTGAGAATGCGCGTGGACCACAGCACGTCGTGGGCGCGGCAGGATGTGCCGAGCACGGCGCCAATCCGGGCCACCAGCGGCATGGCTTCCTCGCGCGTGTGGGCATGCACCATGGCGAACAAGTTGTATGGCCATAGCGGCAGCCGACGCGGGCGGCGGTAGCAATGGCTGACGAAAGGCAGCGTGCCGATCCGTTCGCCGAGCACGTCGATGCATGCGTCATCCACGTCCCAGACCGTCATGCCGTTGGCACGCCAGCCCAGCGCATAGTGGTTGGGCACGGCAGCGATGCGGCGCAGCGCGCCGCTCGCATGCATGGCGCCAAGGCGCGCAATGACTTCGTCCTCAGTGATGCCAAGTTGGCCAGCTACAGCGGCATAGGGCGCGTTGACGAGTGGCAGGCCGTCCTGCGTGGCGCGGATCAGCGCGCGATCGATGGCATCGTGGGCAGGCAGCGTCATGGCGGTTCAGGCCGGCAGGTAGAGGTTGACGAAGTACTCGCGCTCTTTCGGGAACGGCAGGATCTCCACGTCCGCATCGTGGCTGATGCGTTGCAGCGCGGGCCCCACGTCTTCCGGGCGCGGCACCGCCAGCACGAACCACAGGTTCAGGTGATGCGTGCGCGCGTAGTTGTGCGCGACCTCCGGATGGGCGTTGATGGCGGCGATCACGGCTTCGAGCCGGTCTTCCGGTGCGTGGCACGCGCATAGCACGAAGCGGCCGCCGGCACGTTCGATCTGGAACAGCGGGCCGAAGCGCGTCAGGATGCCGGCGTCCAGCAGGGCCCGCAGGCGTGCGAGCAGGGTGGTCTCGTCGATGTCCAGCGCCAGCGCCGCATCGGCATAAGGCCGGGGCGTCAAGGCAAGGCCGCGCTGCAGCCTGTTGATGATGCGGCGGTCGAGCGCATCCGGGACGAAGCTCATGAGGACTCCTGCTGCAGCGCATAGCGCGTGTTGCGCTGCTTGTAGCAGTGCGTGCCGACCAGTACCGCGCTGCGCATCTGCGCCAGGCCGACCTGCTCTTCGACATGCCCGAGCGTGGCCCGCATGGTCTGCGCGTCGCGTGCGTGGATCATGGCGAACAGGTTGTAGGGCCACTCCGGCAGGCTGCGTGCGCGGCGGTAGCACAGCGTTACGCCGGGCATGCGCGCCAGCCTGATACCGAGCGCATCGGCACGGCTTTCCGGCACGTCCCAGACGCACATGGCGTTGTGCCGGTAGCCGAAGCGCCCATGATGCAGGACCACGCCGAGCCTGCGGATCACGCCGCTTTCGCTCCACTGCGCCAGGCGTTCGAGGATGCGGTCGAGCGGAATGCGCGAACGCAGGGCCAGCGTGTGGAACGGCTGCGGCGCGAGCGGCAGCCCGGCTTCTAGTTCAGCGATCAGGCGCCAGTCGTCGGCATCCGGCTGGACCGGCGCAGGCGCCTTCACGGCGCGGCGCGGACGGCGGACCCGGCCTTCTCGCAGCGAAAAGCCGAGGTCGATGTGGTACTCGCGCTCCATCGGCAGATCGAGCGGCGTCAGGCTGGTTTTCTTGGCGATGTCCGCCAGCACGCCATCGAGCGCATAGCGGTCTCGCGCGCCCGCCACGAACCACAGGTTGTGGCGATGTCCTCTTCGCGCATAGTTGTGGCTGACCGCGCTGCAGGTGCTGACGCATGCAGCGACGCGGTCGAGCTGCGCCGGTTCCACCGCCAGCGCGCCAAGCGTGCTGACGCCGATGACGTTGGGCGCGAACACCGCGCCGATGCGGCTGATGCGCCCGGCGCCGAGGTCCCGCGCGAGCAGGCTCAGCAGGTCGTGTTCGCACAATCCGAGTTCACCAGCCAGCTTGCGGTACGGGCGCGGGTGCAGCGGCAGGTCGCGCTGGAGCCGGTCATAGAGCAGGGCTTCGTCGTACATGGCGATCCTGCTGCGGGTTACATGCCGAAGCGCTGGGCGCGCACGGTAAAGAAGATGCCGCTCGGGTTGTCGGCAGGCAGCGTGGCCAGGCGCGCGAAGGTGGTGGTGTCGTAGACCTCCACGCGGTTGTCGTCGCGGCAAGACAGCCACACGGCTTCTCCCTTGGGCGTGAATTCCATGTGCAGCACGCCGCGGCACGGGCGCATGGTGCGCACAACCTGCCGCGTCGCCGTGTCGATGATCTGCACGGTGTCGTTGTTCGGGAACGCAAAGTTGACCCAGACCTGGCGGCCATCGGGCCGCGCCATGACAAAGACCGGCTGGCCGGCCAGCGCGACCCGCGCCGCTTCGCTCCAGCCGCGTGCCGGGTCGGCGACCAGGACCTCGTGCCGTCCTATCGCCGGCAGCCATGCCATGCCTTGCGCCATGGCCCAGCCGCGCAGGTGCGGCATCTTGTAGACCGGCAGCGGCGCGGTGCCGCGTCCATAGCCGGAGAGAATGCGCTGTGCCGTGGGCGGGGACTGCCACAGGTCCACCAGGGACAGCCCGTCTTCTCCGAACAGGCCAGCCAGGTACCAGCGGCCATCCGGCGTGACCAGGCCGTCGTACGGCTCGCGGCCCGCGCGCAGGCGCGTGACCTGCGGCTGGCGCGGGTCGTTGACGTCGATGATCCAGATCTCGCCCGATTCGAACAGGCTGGCTGCCAGCCGTCGCCCCGGCAGGTCGGCCAGGCCCACGACCTTGGAGCGCTTGCCGTCTTCGCCAATGGCAGGAATGTCCGCAAGCGGCTCCAGGGTTGCCGCGTCGAACAGGCGGATGCCGCCCGGCGCATAGTTCTGGGCGGCGACAACGCGGCCGTCCTGCGTGATGGCGCCGCCGATGCTGTTGCCCGCCTGCATGACGCGGCTTGTCACGCGTGCCTGCAGCAGGTCCACGCGCGACAACCCGCCATCGCGCCCGAAGACATAGGCGAAACGGCCGTCGCGCGAGAACGCCACGCTGGCGTGCGACAGGTCGCCCAGGCCACCCACAGTGGCGAGTTGCGTCATGCCAGTGGTCTCCACGACCTGCATGCGGCCGGCGGCGCGTTCGATGATGACGCCGAGATCGCCGGTGCCGCGCAGCGGCGTCGCGCAGCCCGCGACGAGCACGACAGCCAGGAAACCTGGCAACAGGCGCTTCAGTGCCTGCCTGGCAGTGCGGGCTACCTGCCTGAAACGGCCGGCGCTTGTCCGGCCTGCAATCGTTCGATCAGCCATAAGGCTTCGTCTTGCGTCATGAAGGGTTGCCAGGGCGGCATGGCGGTGCCGGGCCGGCCCTGCAGTACGGTGGCCACCAGGCCGTCGCGCGGCTTGCCTGCGAGCGCATCGGCGGTCAGCGGCGAGCCGAGCCCGCCTTGCAGCGTCATGCCATGGCAGGCGCCGCAGTCGTCGCGCAGCAGCCGCGCGAGTTCAGCGCGCCGCGCAGGCGCCGGCTCCGCTGCGACGGCCACCGTGGCGGCCACCAGCATGCCGAGTGCGACGCTGCGCGCGAGGGCGGCTAAAGCGTCAGCGCCCATTTGGCGAGCTTGTCTGCTTCGGCGTCGGTCACCTGATTGGCGGGCATGGGCACTGGTCCCCATTTGCCGCTGCTGCCTTTGAGGATCGAGCCGGCAAGCTGCGCGGCAGCGTCCTTGCCGCCCTTGTACTTTGCCGCCACGTCCTTGAAGGCCGGACCGACGAGCTTCTTGTCTACGCTGTGGCACGCCATGCAGGCTTTGCTGGCGGCAAGTTCGGCGCTGGCGTGGGCCACCGCGGGCACCAGCACGCACGCGGCCGCCGCGATGAGGATTCGGATGGATTGCATTGTCTGGCTCCGGAGGCCGCGCGCAAGGGCTTTGCCTTGCGCGCCGCACGCACGATCAGTAGATGTCGTGCTGGGTGTTGTACGCGTTGAACTTGCCGGTCGGCGTGACCAGGCGCGGGTCCTTGATGACGGTCTTCAGCTTGCGCGTCTTGTCGTCGACCACCACGAGTGCGGACTCGCCGTCCTTGGTGCCCCAGATGGAGAACCACACCTCATCGCCGGCCTTGTTGTACTCGGCTTGCACCACGCGCTTGGCGCCTTCGCCCTTCAGGTTGGCCCACTCGGCCACCGGCAGCACCTGGAAGCCCGCGTCGAGATTGCGCGTGTCGAACACGGCCACCGACTGGTTGAGCTTGGCATCGGGGTTCAGCGGCGTATCGACCCACAGGTTGGACGACTTCGGATGCGTCTTGATGAAGAGCGAACCCCCGCCCTGGCCCTTGACCGTCTGCACCACCTTCCACGCCTGCGCCTTGTGGGCGACGGGGTCGGTACCGATCAGGCTGATGGTCTCGTCGCCGAGATGGCTCGTGGCCCAGACCGGCCCGAACTTCGGATGCACGAAGTTGGCACCGCGGCCCGGGTGAGGTGTCTTGCCCACGTCGATCAGCGCGGCGAGCTTGTCGTCCCTGGTGTCGACCACCGCGATCTTGTTCGACGCGTTGGCCGCCACCATGAAGTACCGGCCCGTGGCATCGAAGCCGCCGTCATGCAGGAACTTGGCGGAGTCGATGGTGGTGGTCTTCAGGTTGTTCAGGTCGGCGTAGTTGACCATCAGGATCTTGCCGGTCTCCTTGGCGCTGACAACGAACTCGGGATGGAAGTGGCTGGCGACGATCGACGCCACGCGCGGCTCGGGGTGGTACTCGTTGTCCACCGTCATGCCGCGCGTCGACACGACCTTGAGCGGCTTGAGCGTGTCGCCTTCCATGATCACGTACTGCGGCGGCCAGTAGGAGCCCGCCACGGCGTACTTGTCCTCGTAGCCCTTGTACTTCGACGTCTCCACCGAACGGGCTTCCAGGCCGATCTTGACCTCGGCGACGATGTCGGGCTTGGGCAGCCACAGGTCGATCAGGTCCAGGCGTGCATCGCGGCCTATCACGTACAGGTAGCGGCCCGAAGCGGACATGCGCGAGATGTGCACCGCATAGCCCGTCTTCACGATGTTGATGATCTTCTTGCTGTCGCCATCGATCAGCGCCACCTCGCCGGCATCGCGCAGCGTCACCGAGAACAGGTTGTCCAGGTTGTACTGGTTCATCTTGCGCGTCGGACGCTTGGCCACGGGCATGATGTCCTTGCGGCTTTTCTCCATGTCCGCCAGCGAGAACTCCGGCGGCGTCGGGGGATCAAGCTGGATGTAGCGGGCCATCAGGTCGACCTCGGTATCGGACAGGTCGCCCGACGTGCCCCAGTTCGGCATGCCGGCAGGGCTGCCGTACTTGATGAAGGTCTTCAGGTATTCGCTGCCACGTGCGCGTGTGATGTCCGGTGTGAGCGGCTTGCCGGTAGCGCCCTTGCGCAGCACGCCGTGGCAGCCCGCGCAGCGTTCGAAGTAGATCTGCCGGGCATGGTCGAATTCGGCAGGAGTCAGGTTGGGTGCCGACGCGGTCGGCGGCGTGGCAGGCGCCGCTGCCGTTGTATCCGCGCTGGCCTGGCTCAGCCAGAGGGATAACGGCAAGGCCGCGAGCGCGGTGAACCTCCAGGATTTCGCTTTCATAGTGCTGCTCTTCAGCGGTTGGGGAAAGCTGTTATGCCGGCTTGTTGTGAGGCTTGCTGCACCGGCTGTCAGGGAGATCATCGTGAAGATTGCGCAGTACCGGGTTGACTGTCGTCAACGAGGAAGAGCGCTGCGGCCTATAGCCATACTGTCCTTGGGGTTGCTGTCGTGCGCGTCGTCGCTATCGACGCTTCATGCAGCCATGCATTCGCTAAATGGCGGCAGAAATTTCTGCGAGCGCTTGCTCGACAACCTCCCACGTGGCGCTCTCTTCGGCTGCGGTGCATTCGCCATGCTGCCGCTTGGTGGCACCGAGCCGGTTCAGTACGAGATGCCTTGCGGGCACGACATCGACGCTGGCAAGGCAAGCCTTCACGCATGCGAGGGGGGCAGCCGTCCAATGCGAGGATCGGTCGGCCGGAGCGCGCCACCCGCGTCAGTGCAGCGACACCGCCGCCCACGCCGCTGATGCAGGACATCTCCGCGCGGCCACTGCGGTCCAGGCGGATGGCGAAGGCATTGGCGAGCTGCGCGACGCTGGAGCAGCCCGAGCAGGCATAGACCAGCGGCAGGCTGGCCGGTGTGGAGTGGGACATGGTGGGGCAGGACGGTTTACGCAGTCACGCTGCGACGCTGACAAGCTGAGCTGTCTGGCGCGGTTCGCGACGGACGCCGCGGCTTGCGCGCAGCGCGAGGATGTACAGCACTACCGCCGTCGGATCATTCAGCGGCAGGCAGGGCAGCGTGGCATCGGTGGGTGCATCGGTGGCCAGCGCGATGATGGACGGGTCGCGCGGGTAGTAAGGTTCGCGCCCGTGGGCGGGACGGAAGACTTCGATGCGTGGTATGGCGTCGCCGCGGAAGCCCTCGACCAGCGTCAGGTCGGCTGGCGACAGCCGCGCGAGCTGTTCCGCCAGCGTGGGCTCTTGTTCTCCATGCAGTTCGCGCACGATGGCGTAGCGATAGGGCGAGGCCACCATGACCTCGTTCGCACCCGCCGCGCGAAAGCGCGCGCTGTCCTTGGTGGGCGGCTCCAGTTCGAGCGGATGGTGGCTGTGCTTGACCACGTTGACGCTCAGGCCGTGAGAACGGAACCAGGGCAGCATGGCGGTGATGAGCGTGGTCTTGCCGCTGCCCGATGAGCCGGCAATGCCGATAACGAATCCTTGCATGATCCTTAATTCTTCGCAGGTGAGTTTTCGCGCCCGAGCGGGCAGACGAGTGGCAGGAAGCCGTCGGCGCGCTGCGAGTACGCGAGCAGCGCGCCAGCTTCCAGGTCGAAGTACCAGCCATGCAGCGTGAGCTGGCCGCGTTCCAGCTCGCGCCGCACGAATGGAAAGGTTTCAAGGTTGCGCAGCGACACCAGGATGGCGGCCTGCTCGCAGGTGCGCTGGCGTTGCGCGGCGCTGGCGCTGGCGAGGGTCTCATCGACGTGCCGGCGCGCGGGGCTGGCAATTCGCACCCACGGGCCGATGAAGTCCTTGCCGGCTGGTGCCTCATCGTGGCCGGCATCGGCCGGCTGCGCCAGCAAGGCGCGGATACCGCCGCAGCCGGCATGGCCCATCACGATGATGCGGGCAACGCGCAGTTGCTCGACAGCAAACTGGATCGCGGCGGATACCCCGTGAAGGCTGCCTTCCTGGCTACCGGTGCACGGTGGCACCAGGTTGCCGATATTGCGCACGGTGAACAGTTCGCCGGGGTCGCATCCCAGCAGCAGGGCCGGGTCGACGCGTGAATCGCTGCAGCCGATCAGCAGTGTCGGCGGACGTTGCCCGTCGCGCAGCGTGTCGAACAGCTCGGGCTTGTCCTCGAAGTAATGCTGCTGGAAGCGTTCGAAGCCTTTCAGCAGACGTTCAATCTCGTGCATGCCAGCGGGCTCCCGGAAATGATGGCGCCAGATGGCGCTATTGGACCAACGGACTGTCGGCGCCGTCGAGTTCGATGCCGGTGATGCTGGCGCGGCCGATCAGCAGGCTGGCGTACTGCTTCCAGGCGCGGTCGCGGGCGGCATCCGACAGCGCGCGGGCGATGTCCGCGCGCACCATGTCGAAGGGCAGGCGCGTGCCGTCGCAGCGGTCCAGCACGCGAACGATGTGCAGGCCGAACCGCGATTCGACGAGCTGCGGCATCAAGCCCTGCGCCTGCGCGGCGAAGACCGCGCGTTCGAACTCCGGTGCCGTCTCGCCGCGGAACACACGGCCGAGGCGGCCGCCGCCGGCGCCGCTCGGGCAGTTGGACAAGGCGCTGGCGTGGCTGGCAAAGGTCGACGGGTCGCCCTTGATCAGCGCGAGCGTCTGCTGCGCGATCTCGCGCAGCGCGTCGAGCGGCACGCGCGGCGTGACCTGGAACAGGATGTGCTCGAGCTCGACCCACTCGCCTTCGCGGAAGCGGTCGGGACGGCTGTCGTAATGGCGGCGGCAGCTGCTCTCCTCAGGATCGGGAACGGGTGCCTCCTGCATGAGAAGGGCTTGCGCCACGGCGTCGTCGTCCATGTCGCCGCGGGCGATACCGAGGCGTTCGGCCTCGGTGCGCATCAGGCGGCGCAGGATGGCGGATACCGTTGCCATGTGCGCCGGATTGCCCGCGTCGTGGTGGTGGTCCAATTCGCGTTCGATGTCGGCGTCGGTCAGTTCTACGCCGTTGACGGTGACTGGCATGGTGTTCTCCGGTTTCGATGCGCGCGGCTCAGCGGCTGCGCACGAGTTGCCAGGCGCGGCCGAGATAGCCCACCGAGGCGAAGCCGCTCCAGACGTGAACCAGCCGCGTGAACGGGAAGATCACGAACAGCGACATCCCCATGAACAGGTGCACCTTGAACAGCAGCGGAGCATCGGCCACGAAGCTCGCGGCATCGCCGCGCAGCGTGACGATGTGCTGGGCCCAGGTCATCAGCAGCACCATCATGTGCCCGTCCATATGGCTGGCGGATTCGAAGATGGTGGACAGGCCCAGCAGCAGCGTGACCAGCAGCCACAGCAGCAGCACCTTGTCGCCGGCGCGGGTCACGGCCGAGACGCGGGCATTGGTCAGGCGGCGATGCAGCAGGATCAGCAGGCCGGCCAGGCACATGGTGCCCATCACGCCGCCGGCGGTCATGGCCACGGCCTGCTTGAGGCCGTGCGAGACGCCCAGCGTGTCCCACACCGCGACCGGCGTGAGCAGCCCGACCAGGTGGCCGAAGAACAGCCCCAGGATGCCGACGTGGAACAGGATGTTGCCCGTGCGCAGGTTGCCGCGGTAGAGCACCTGGGAGCTGTCGGTCTTCCAGGTGTACTGCTCGCGCTCGAAGCGCGCCAGGCTGCCGAACAGGAAGATGGCCAGCGCGATGTAGGGGTAGATGCCGAAAAGGAATTGATGGATCAGGTTCATGGTGGTCACCTTGGCGTTCTCAGCAGACGGATGCCACCGGCGCGCGCTGCGCGGTGCCACGCGGGTAGAACTTCACGGCGTGCGCGCCGGTAGCGGGCCCGAGCAGCGGCTCGACGCCGTCAGCGCCGGGGCCGAAGGTTTCGAGCGCTTCATCCATGTCGCGCACAGGCGGCTCCTGCTGCGGCTCGGGCTGCACGTCGGTCAGCGTGCGCAGCACGGTGAAGACGCCGCCATACGGGCTTTCGTTGCGTGCGAGCCGGTCGCCCACGGCGGCCAGCACATGGATGGCATCGCCAAGCAGTTGCTCGGCGCGTGCTTCCTTGTTGTCCGCGACGAGCGCGCCCAGGTACTCGAGGAACAGCGGCACGTAGTCCGGCAGTTCCGACGCGGTCGGCTCGAAGCCGTCGCGCCGGTATTCCGCGATCAGGTCGACCATGGCCTGGCCGCGGTCGCGGCTTTCGCCGTGGACGTGCTCGAACAGGTGCAGCGAATGCGCCGGATTGCGGTCGAACGTGGCGACATAGTTTTCCTGCAGCGCGATCAGTGTTTCGCCGCGCAGCATGTGCATCAGCGGCGCAAGCATCTCGTGCGCCTGCGGCCATTCCGCCAGGGCCTGGTCGATCTCGGGCAGGCTTTCGAGCAAGGCCTCCTCCGGGTAGCAGAGCAGTGCGCTAAGGATCGGGTAGAGGGGCATGTGGGTTCTCCTGTCTGTTCTGCCGGTTCAGCCGGCGAAGGCCTTGCGCGAACGCGGCAGGGCGGCGTAGGCGATGGCCGGCTTCGGCTTCTTGCCGAACAGCGTGCCTTCCGAGGTGCCGCCGGAGCAGCCGTTGCCGAAGGTAAAGCCGCAGCTGGCCTTGTCGCTGAAGCTGTCCTCGACCATTTCCTTGTGCGACGACGGGATGACGAAGCGGTCTTCATAGTTCGCGATGGCCATGGTCTGGTACATGTCCTCGACCTGCGCCGGCGTCAGTCCGACCTGCTCCAGCACGGCCAGGTCCTGTTCGCCGTCGACGACCTGCGAGCGCTTGTAGGCGCGCATCGCCAGCATGCGGTCGAGTGCGGACAGCACCGGCATGACGTCGCCCGCGGTCAGCAGGTTGGCCAGGTACTTCACCGGGATGCGCAGGCTCTTCACGTCCGGGATCACGCCGTTCATGCCCATGTGGCCCGCCTCGGCGGCGGACTGGATCGGCGACAGCGGCGGGATGTACCAGACCATCGGCAGCGTGCGGTACTCGGGGTGCAGCGGGAAGGCGACCTTCCATTCGCACGCCATCTTGTAGACCGGCGACTTGCGCGCGGCATCGAGCCAGCTCTGCGGAATGCCCTGGCGGCGCGCCTCGGCCTGCACGGTCGGGTCGTGCGGGTCCAGGAACACGTCTAGCTGCGACTGGTACAGGTCGCGATCGTCCGCGACCGACGCCGCTTGTTCGATACGGTCCGCGTCATAGAGCATCACGCCCAGATAGCGGATGCGGCCGACGCAGGTTTCCGAGCACACCGTGGGCTGGCCGGCCTCGATGCGCGGATAGCAGAACAGGCACTTCTCGGCCTTGCCGCTCTGCCAGTTGAAGTAGATCTTCTTGTACGGGCAGCCCGAGATGCACATGCGCCAGCCGCGGCACTTGTCCTGGTCGACCAGCACGATGCCGTCGTCCTCGCGCTTGTAGATCGAGCCCGACGGGCAAGACGCCACGCAGGTCGGGTTCAGGCAGTGCTCGCACAGGCGCGGCAGGTACATCATGAAGGTGTTCTCGAAGGTCGAGTACATCTCCTTCTGCACGTCGTCGAACAGCTTGTCGCGGCCACGCGAGGCGAATTCGCCGCCGAGGTCGTCTTCCCAGTTCGGACCCCATTCGATCTTTTCCATCTTGCGGCCGGTCAGCACGGACACCGGGCGCGCGGTCGGCGGGGTCTGCACGAGCGGTGCTTTCTGCAGGTGCTCGTAGTCGTAGGTGAACGGCTCGTAGTAGTCGTCGATCTGCGGCAGGTTCGGGTTGGCGAACAGGTTCGCCAGGATCTTGAGCTTGCCGCCCTGGCGCGGCTCCAGGTTGCCGTTGGCATTGCGCTTCCAGCCGCCTTGCCATTTGTCCTGGTTCTCCCATTCTTTCGGGTAGCCGATGCCGGGCTTGGTTTCGACATTGTTGAACCACGCGTACTCGATGCCGTCACGGCTGGTCCACACGTTCTTGCAGGTGACGGAGCAGGTATGGCAGCCGATGCACTTGTCGAGGTTCAGTACCATGGCTACCTGGGCACGGATCTTCATTCTCAGGCTCCTTCCTTCACGTTCTTTTCCACGAGCGGCCCTTCCAGCCAGTCGACCTTCTTCATCTTGCGCAGGATCACGAACTCGTCGCGGTTGCTGCCCACGGTGCCGTAGTAGTTGAAGCCGTAGGCGAGCTGCGCGTAGCCGCCGATCATGTGCGTGGGCTTGGTAACCGCACGCGTCACCGAGTTATGGATGCCGCCGCGCATGCGGCTGGTTTCGGCACCCGGCACGTTCACGATCTTTTCCTGGGCGTGGTACATCAAACACATGCCTTGCGGCACGCGCTGCGACACCACCACGCGCGCGGTCAGCGTGCCGTTGACGTTGAACACTTCGACCCAGTCGTTGTCGCGGATGCCGTTGGCCTTGGCCTCGGCTTCCGAGATCCACACGTGCGGGCCGCCGCGCGACAGCGTCAGCATGCGCAGGTTGTCCGAGTAGGTGGAGTGGATGCCCCACTTCTGGTGCGGCGTGATCCAGTTCAGCACCAGTTCGGGGTTGCCGTTCGGCTTCTTGCCGAGCATCGGGCCGACCGTCTTGGTGTCGATGGCCGGCTTGTACACGGCCGAGCCTTCGCCAAAGTCGAGCATCCAGCGGTGGTCCTGCCAGAACTGCTGGCGGCCGGTCAGCGTGCGCCAGGGAATCAGTTCATGCACGTTGGTGTAGCCGGCGTTGTAGCTGACTTCCTCGGACTCCAGCCCCGACCACGTGGGCGCGGAGATGATCTTGCGCGGCTGTGCTTGCACATCCCGGAAACGGATCTTGTCGTGCTCGCGGCCTTCGGCCAGGTGGGTGTGGTCGCGCCCGGTGATCTTTGACAGCGCGTCCCAGGCCTTCACGGCAACATGGCCGTTGGTCTCGGGCGCGAAGGTCAGGATCATCTCGGCCGCGTCGATCGCGCTTTCCAGCTTCGGGCGGCCGTGGCTCACGCCATGGTCGGCCACGGTCTTGCTGAGTTCGCCAATCTCCTTGACCTCGTGCTTCGTATCCCAGTTGATGCCCTTGCCGCCGTTGCCCATCTTGTCGAGCAGCGGGCCGATCGAAGTGAACTTCTTGTAGATGTCGGCGTAGCTGCGCTCGACCACGACCATCGACGGCGCGGTCTTGCCCGGGATCAGGTCGCACTCGCCATGCTTCCAGTCCTTCGGCTCGAAGGGCTGGCCGAGTTCTCCCGGGGTGTCATGCAGCAGCGGCGTGCAGACGAGATCCTTTCGGGTGCCCAGATACGGGCCGGCGATCTCGCTGAATGTCTTCGCGATGGCCTTGTAGATTTCCCAGTCGGTCTTGCTTTCCCACAGCGGCTGCACGGCTTCGGACAGCGGGTGGATGAACGGGTGCATGTCGGACGTGTTGAGGTCGTCCTTCTCGTACCACGTGGCCGTGGGCAGCACGATGTCGCCGTACAGGCAGGTGGTGCTCATGCGGAAATCGAGCACGGTCAGCAGGTCGAGCTTGCCTTCGGCGGCCGGGCGCACCTTGACCTCGCTTGGTTTGATCGCGTCGTCCTCGTCGCCGAACACGGCGTTCTGCGTGCCGAGCAGGTACTTCAGGAAGTACTCATGTCCCTTGCCCGAGCTGCCCAGGATGTTCGATCGCCAGACGAACATATTGCGCGGGAAGTTGGCGGGGTTGTCAGGGTCGTCGCAGGCGAACTCCAGGTTGCCCGACTTCAGTTGCTCGACGGTGTAGGCGACTGGATCCTTGCCGGCGCGCTCGGCCGCGTCGACGACGTCGAGCGGGTTGGAGCCGAGTTGCGGTGCGGAGGGCAGCCAGCCCATGCGCTCGGACTTGGCGTTCAGGTCCAGCAGCGTCATCTTGCCGTACTTGTTCTTGTCGGCGGTCGGCGACAGGATCTCGTCGACGCCAAGCTTTTCATGGCGCCACTGGCTGGTGTGGTTGTAGAAGAACGAGGTGCCGTTCATCTGGCGCGGCGGGCGCGACCAGTCCAGGCCGAAGGCCAGCGGCGCCCAGCCGAACTGCGGGCGCAGCTTTTCCTGGCCGACGTAGTGGGCCCAGCCGCCGCCGCTCTTGCCGATACAGCCGCACATCATCAGCAGGTTGATGATGCCGCGATAGATCATGTCGTTGTGGTACCAGTGGTTCAGCGCCGCGCCGACGATGACCATGCTCTTGCCCTGGGTGCGGTCCGCGTTGTCGGCGAACTCGCGCGCCACCTGGATCACGAGCTTCGGCGGCACCGAGGTGTGCTTCTCCTGCCAGGCCGGGGTGTAGGGCACGTCGTCGTCATAGGACGTGGCCACGTTCGGTCCGCCCAGGCCCTGGTCGACGCCATAGTTGGCAAGCTGCAGGTCATACACGGTGGCGACCAGCGCGGTGGTGCCGTCGGCCAGCGTCACGCGGCGGGCCGGCACGCGGCGGCGCAGCAGCGCGTCATGCTCGCCACCGAAATACGCGAAGCCGACTTCGGCCACTTCATCGTGGCTGCCCAGCTGCGACAGGCGCGGATCGATATTGCGGCTGCTGCCGCCGTCCTTCATTTCCAGGTTCCAGCGGCCGACCTTCTCGCCGCCGTTGTGCGCGCCCTCGCCCCAGCGGAAGCCGATGGAGCCGTTGGGCGCGACGATGTCGCCGGTCATGTCGTCGACCACCAGGGTCTTCCAGTCCGGATGGTTGGCTTCGCCGAGGTTGTCGGCCAGGTGCGAGGCGCGCAGGAAGTGGTCGGGGACCAGCGTGCCGTCGTTGTCGCGCAGCAGCACCAGCATCGGCATGTCGGTGTACTGCTTGATGTAGTCGCGGAAGTACGCCGACTTGCGGCTGACGTGGAATTCCTTGAGCACGACGTGGCCCATCGCCATGGCCAGCGCGGCATCGGTGCCTTGCTTCGGGGCCAGCCAGATGTCGCCGAACTTGACCATCTCGCCGAAGTCCGAGGACACGGCCACGGTCTTGGTGCCCTTGTAGCGCACCTCGGTGTAGAAGTGGGCGTCCGGCGTGCGCGTCTGCGGCACGTTGGAACCCCAGACCATCAGGTAGGTGGAGTTGTACCAGTCGGCGGACTCGGGCACGTCGGTCTGCTCGCCCCAGATCTGCGGGCTGGCCGGCGGCAGGTCGCAGTACCAGTCGTAGAACGACAGGCAGGCGCCCCCGATCAGGCTCAGGTAGCGCGCGCCCGCGGCGTAGGACACCATCGACATGGCGGGAATCGGCGAGAAGCCGACCACGCGGTCGGGGCCGAACTTCTTGACGGTGAAGGCATTGGCGGCCGCGATGATCTCGGTCGCGGTGTTCCAGTCGGCGCGTACGAAGCCGCCCAGGCCACGCACGCTCTTGTAGCGCGCGGCCTTGTCGGGGTTCTGGCTGATCGATTCCCACGCGGAGATCGGGTCCATGGTCTTGCGGGCCTCCCGCCACATCTCCATCAGGCGGCCACGGATCATCGGGTACTTCACGCGCTGGGCGGAATAGACGTACCAGCTGTAGGAGGCGCCGCGAGGGCAGCCGCGCGGCTCATGGTTGGGCAGGTCGGGACGGGTGCGCGGGTAATCGGTCTGCTGGGTTTCCCAGGTGATCAGGCCGTTCTTCACATACACCTTCCACGAGCAGGAGCCCGTGCAGTTCACGCCGTGTGTGGAGCGCACGATCTTGTCGTGCTGCCAGCGGCTGCGGTAGCCGTCTTCCCACTTGCGGTCTTCGTTCACCACCGCGCCGTGCCCGTCCGCATAGGTGGACTTGACGCGCGACATGAACTTCAGTCGATCCAGAAAGTGACTCATCTCTTGTTCTCCGCGAATGCTAGCTGCTGGCGGCACGCGGCCGTTGCAGGGACACTCGTAGCTTATGGGGAGGGAATGTGCGCGCCAATTCGCTGGTGGAACAGGCCGCGCGGTGCGTTCGGGCTAGTCGGCAGGGGCCGCCCTAGTTCTGTCGAACTAGGCCGGCCGGCAGCCTCAGCAGGGCATGTCGGCGTTGCGGCGCGCGTAGCACCACCACGTCACGAGCACGCAGCTCACGTAGAAGGCGATGAAGCAATACAGTGCGGCGTCGGCCGAGCCGGTCAGCTCCAGCGAGGTGCCGAAGCTCTTGGGGATGAAGAAGCCGCCATAGGCGCCGATCGCGCCGGAGAAGCCGAGCACGGCAGCCGATTCCTTGCCGGCTTCCTGCAGCGCCTGGCGTTGCGCGACGTCGCCCTTGCCGGCAGCGGCGCGCTGGCGCTCCGTGAGGAAGATGACCGGAATCATGCGGAAGGTCGAGCCGTTGCCGATGCCGGTCAGCGCGAACAGCGCGACGAAGGCTGCCAGGAAGGCCGGGAAGCTGCCCGCAGCGCCGTCATGCGGCAACGCGGCCAGCACGCCGAACACGGCGATGATCATGCCGATGAAGGTCCACAGCGTCACGCGCGCGCCGCCTAGCTTGTCGGAGATCCAGCCGCCCACAGGACGCGTGAGTGCGCCGACCAGCGGCCCCAGGAAGGCATAAGCTGTGGGATTCACGCCCGGGAACTGCGACTTGGTCAGCAGCGCCAGGCCGGCGGAGAAGCCGATGAACGAACCGAACGTGCCCACGTACAGCCAGCACATCAGCCAGTTGTGCTTGCGCTTGAAGATGATGGCCTGGTCGGCGAACGAAGCCTTGGCGTCGGCGATGTCATGCATGCCGAACCACGCCGCCAGCGACGACACCACGATGAACGGTACCCAGATAAAGCCCGCGTTCTGCAGCCACAGGCTCCTGGTGACGTCGCCGGCCTGGTATTGCTGGGCATCGCCGCCGAGCGTGCCGAACACCGCCAGCGATACCACCAGCGGGGTGACGAACTGCACCACCGACACGCCGAGGTTGCCGATGCCGGCGTTCAGTCCGGTGGCCAGGCCCTTCTTCGCCTTCGGGAAGAAGAAGCTGATGTTGGCCATCGACGAGCTGAAGTTGGCGCCGCCGAAGCCGCACAGCAGCGCGAGCGCCAGCAGCGTCGGGTAGCTGGTGGTCGGGTCGCGCAGCGCGAAGCCCATGCCGAGCGCCGGGATCAGCAGCAGCGCGGTGGAGATGGCGGTGAAGCGGCGCCCGCCGAACACCGGCACCAGGAACGAATAGAAGATGCGCAGCGTGGCGCCGGACAGCGCGGGCAGCGCGGTCAGCCAGAACAGCTGGTTCTTGGTGAACTGGAAGCCGGCGCGGTCGAGGTTGACGGCAACCACGCTCCACAGCATCCAGATCACGAAGGCCAGCATCAGCGCGGGAATCGAGATCCACAGGTTGCGGTAGGCGATGCGTTCGCCCGTGTTTTGCCAGAACGCCGCGTTCTCGGGCTCCCAGCGCGTTAGTACAGAGGTGGACATGACAGTGTGCTTGAGTGGAAAGAGGGATCAGGGGCGGCGTCACGCCGTCTGGGTGAGGCCGACGGCCTGTTCCTTGCGCCGGCGTTCGGCGCGGTGGCTGTAGTGCATCCAGACCAGGCTCACGCACACGGTGCCGTACATCAGCATGAAGCAGCTGCTGCGCACGCCGGTCAGGTCGGCCAGTGCGCCGAACAGGATCGGCAGCACAAAGCCGCCGAGGCCCCCCGCCAGGCCCACCACGCCGGAAACGGCGCCGATGTTGTGCGTGAAATCGTTCGAGATGAACTTGAAGACCGAGGCCTTGCCGATGGCGAAGGCGATGCCGACCACGAACAGCAGGAACGTGAATACCGCCGGCGTCAGCGCAATGCGGAAGCTCTGCGGACCCGTGGTGGTGTGGATCACGAAGTCGGTCTGCGGGTAGCTCAGCAGGAAGAAGCCGACCCAGCTCACCCACATCACCCACCACGTGGTGCGCTGCGCGCCGTAGCGGTCGGAGATCCAGCCGCCGATCGCGCGCAGCACGCCGCCCGGCAGCGAGAAGCATGCGGCGAGGAACGCGGCCACCTTCATGTCGAAGCCGTATTCGCCGATGTAGTACTTGGTCATCCACAGCGACAGGCCGACGTAGCCGCCGAACACCACCGAGTAGTACTGCGAGTAGCGCCACACGCGCGGGTCGCGCAACATGGCCAGCTGCTCGCGAAAGCCGGTGCTGGACGTCACCCGGTGCGCGGGGTTGCTGCGCGAGCCGAGCCAGAACACGACGGCCGTCACCAGCATCGCGACCGAGTACACCCGGGGCACGACTTCCCAGGTGCCAGCGGCCAGGATGAGCGCCGGCGCGACAAACTTGGTCAGCGCGGCGCCCGAGTTGCCGGCGCCGAAGATACCCATGGCCAGCCCCTGGCGCGCACGCGGGAACCAGCGCGCGACGTACGGGGTGCCGACCGAGAACGAGCCGCCGGCCAGGCCGACGAACAGGCCCAGCACGAGCAGTTGCCACAGCGTATGCGCATACGAGATCAGCCAGATCGGGATGACCGTGGCCAGCATCAGCACGAAGAACACGACGCGGCCGCCGTAGCGGTCGGTCCAGATGCCGAGCGGCACTCGGATCAGCGAGCCGCTCAGCACCGGCGTGGCGGCCAGCAGGCCGAACTCGGTCTCATTGAGCCCGAGTTCCTTCTTGAGCGGGATGCCGAGGACGGCGAACAGCATCCAGACGGCGAAGCAGATGGTGAAGGCAAAGGTGCTGGATGCCAGCGTCGTCCATGCCCCGGAAGGGACGGGCTCCGGCATTCGCGCCGCGTGTGTTGGGGTGGCCATGGCCATACTCCTGTGTCAACTATGACGGGATGACGCCAGAGTAGGCACGCGGGTTACGGCTGACCATTCGCCGGGAGCACAAGCCGCCACGTCCCGGAACCTGCTGGTGGAGCTAGTTCCATCGGCGGAGGACGACGGCGGCATCAGGGTGCTATCGTGGTTGCACCCCGTCTGGACACGGTATCAACCCGTGACACGGATCAAATTTCTCGCACGCGCCCATCATGGAAACCATCCCAATCCTGCCTGCACGCGGTCCGCGCAAGTCGCCGGAGGCGGGTCCGCCGCCCCGTGGCTTTGCGCTGTTCGCGCTCGGCTTCCGCCCTTTCTACCTGGGCGGCGCGCTCTTTGCAGCGATCGCCGTGGCCGCATGGGCGGCTGTGTTCGGCGGTGCGGGGGGCATGGCGCCTGCAATGCCGCCGATGCTGTGGCACGCCCATGAGATGGTGTTCGGCTTTGCCGCCGCGATCGTGGTCGGCTTCCTGTTTACGGCCGGGCGCGCGTGGACCGGGCAACCCACGCCGACCGGCGCGCCGCTTGCTTGCCTGTTCGTGCTGTGGCTGGCCGGGCGTGGCGCCATGTGGTTCGGCCCTGGCGTGCCGGCCGCGTGGATCGACGGCGCGTTCCTGCCGCTGGCCGCGCTGGCGTTCACGCGCACGTTGGTCAAAGGCGGCAGTCGCCGCAACTATCCGCTGGCGTTTGCGCTCTGGCTGCTGGCCCTGGCCAATGTGTCTGGCCTTGCGCTGCATGCCGGTGGCTACGCCGATGCGGCGCTGCGCGCCTGCCAGGCCGGCGTGGCGCTGATCACGCTGTTCGTCATCGTGATCGGCGGACGCGTGATTCCGATGTTCACGACCAATGCCGTTCCAGGTTTTCGCCTGCGCCAGTATCCGAAGGTCGACCGCGTGGCCGTGCCTGCGGCAGTCCTGGGCCTGCTGGCCGGGCTGGTTCCGCTGCCCGGGTGGCTGGCGGCCCTGTTGTCGCTGCTGGCGGCCGTGGTGCTCGGCATCCGCGTGGTCGGCTGGCGCGGCTATGCGGTGGGCAACCGCCCGCTGCTGTGGTCGCTGCACCTGGCCTATGGGTGGCTGCCGCTGGCCTTGCTGCTGCAGGCCGCCGCGGTGCTCGGGCTGGTGATGCCGGGCATTGCCACGCATGCGTTCACGGTTGGCGTGCTCGGTGGCGCCATCATCGCCATGGTCACGCGCACGGCGCTCGGGCACACGGGCCGGACGCTGGCTGCCGGGCGCGCGGAGACCGCTGCCTACTGGCTGGTGGCGGCGGCCGCGGTGCTGCGTGTCATCGGGCCGTTGCTTTGGCCGGCGGGATACCTGCATTGGGTCTACGGCGCCGCCGCTTGCTGGGTAGCAGCATTCGCGGTCTACGCGGTGGTCTACGCGCCGCGGCTGGCGCGGCCCCGGATCGACGGAAAGGCTGGCTGAGGCCTGCCCAAGGCCCCTCTGGCTCGCGCCCTTCGGACCCGAGCCGGGCCAATTCACTAAACGGCGTTGGGAATTCCGCCCTGCCGGCGGCTGGCGCAGGCCCTGTATCAGCCCATCCCGGCCACCACGGCCAAGCGATCGTTGCCGCGCTCCTTCCGCACACTGGCCCATGCCACAAGCAGTGCGGCCAATGGCGCCAGGGCGGCCACCCAGGGCAGGGCATCCAGGCCCGGGCCATGGGCGACCACCATGCCGCCCAGCCACGCGCCGATGCCGTTGCCGAGATTGAACGCGGCGATGTTGAAGCTCGATGCCAGGTTCTGGCCCGAGCCGCTGGCGTGGTGCAGCACGCGCAGCTGCAGTGGCGACACGGTCGCGAACGCGGCGACGCCCAGGATGCCGACGAACCCGGCCATGGCGATCTGGCTGTGGACGGCCAAGGTCATGGCCGCGAGCACGGCGATGAGCGCGCTCAGCGAGCCCAGCAGCGCGGCCGTGGGCTGGCGGTCGGCGAAGCGGCCGCCCAGGATGTTGCCGACGATCATGCCGCCGCCGAACAGCAGCAGGATCGGCGACACCGCCCCCTCGCTGAAGCCGGTCACGCGCGTCAGCAGCGGCTGTACATAGGTGATCACCGCGAAGGTGCCGGCAGACTGCAGCACGGTCATCAGCAGGCCGAGCAGCACCTGCGGCCGCACGATGGTGGCGAGTTCCTCGCGCAGCGCGACCGGCGCGCTGTCGTCGCGGCTCTTTTGCACCAGCGCGGCAATCACGACGATCGAGACCAGGCCGATCAGCGCCATGGCCCAGAACGTCGAGCGCCAGCCAAGGTGCAGGCCCAGCCAGGCGCCGGCGGGCATGCCGAGCAGCGTGGCCAGCGTCAGGCCCGAGAACATGACCGAAATCGCCGAGGCACGGCGCTCGGCCGGCACCAGGCCGGTCGCCACCACGGCGCCCACGCCAAAGAAAGTGCCGTGCGTCAGCGAGGTGAGGACGCGCGCGATCATCAGCGTGGTGTAGTCGGGCGCCAGCGCGCAGGCCGCGTTGCCGACGGTGTAGATCCCCATCAGCGCGAGCAGTACGGCCTTGCGCGGCATGCGCCGGGTCAGCAGCGTCAGCACCGGCGCGCCGGCGAACACGCCGAGCGCATAGCCGGAAACCAGCATGCCGGCGGCGGCAATGCTGACATGCAAGTCAGTGGCCACTTGCAGCAGCAGGCCCATGATGACGAATTCGGCGCAGCCAATGCCGAAGGAGCCGGCGGTCAGCGCGTAGAGGGCAGCCGGCATGCGGCCGGTACGTGAGGCTGGGTTCGACATGGTGAGCGCTTGCGGATGGCGGGAGGGACGGCAGGAAGGCTGAAGTGTCGGTGTTTTCATCTTCTTCATAAATGGGCATTATTCATAATCAGTTTCAAGAAAATATTGAAAATCATGGACCGCATTGGCGATATCGGCTTGTTTCTGCGCGTGCTGGACCTGGGCTCGATCAGTGCCGGCGCGCGCAGCCTGGATTTGTCGGTGGCGGTGGCCAGCCAGCGCCTGCAGCGGCTGGAACGCGAACTCGGCGTTCGTCTGTTGCATCGCACTACGCGACGCCTGCATGCGACGCCTGAGGGCGTGATCCTTGCCGAGCAAGGACGTGCGCTGGTCGACGATCTCGATGCGCTGGGCAGTTCTCTGCGGCAGGCGGGCACCGGTATTTCGGGAACGCTGCGCGTGACCGCTTCCTCGTCGTTCGGTCGCCTCTATATCTCGCCGCTGCTGCCGGAATTCATGGCGCGGCATCCCGGCTTGAAGCTCAGCTTCACCATGACGGACAACGTGCTGGACCTGGTCAGCGCCGGCTTCGACCTGGCGATCCGTATCGGCGCGCTCGACGATTCGGCGATGGTCGCGCGCAAGCTGGCGACCAACCGGCGGCTGCTGTGCGCATCGCCGGAATACCTGCGCCGCCGCGGCACGCCGCGCACGCCGCAGGACCTGGCCAGCCATGATTGCCTGCTGCTCGTGGGCAGCCAGGGTCGGCAGGATGTCTGGCGCCTCGGTGACGGGGCGGGCGGGGAGATTGCCGTGCGGGTACGCGGGCCAATCGACGCCAACTCCGGCGAATTACTGTCAGATGCCGCGCTGGCCGGGCTCGGCATTGCCTTGCATTCGACTTGGCATGTCAGCGCCGCCCTGCGCACCGGACAGCTGGTGCCGGTGCTGGCCGACTATCCGGTGGCGGAATCCGGGATCTACGCAGTCATGCCGCAGCGCCGGCTGGTGCCGCCAAGGGTGCGGGCGTTTGTGGATTTCCTGGCCGAACACTTCGGCGAAAACCCGCCGTGGGAGCGCCCGGCATGACGGGTTGCGCTACGGTGCAACCGAATGCCTAAAAATTGGGCGGTCCGGTGCGTTGGCGCACAGACTGGGCGTTTCGGGGGAGACGCGCGAGGATATCCACAGATTCTGTGGATATCCTCGCCGGATTTCAACATGGGTTTCTACCATCGACGTGCCTCCCGGCCAGCGGGTATGCTGAGCGATCCGCCCCGGCCTGCCGCTTGCCGTTCGGCGCCCCGGCATGCCATCCCCCTTTCTTCGAGACACCATGCGACACCACGGGCCGACGGCAGTACCGATCCTGGCCATGCTGGCCGGCGCCGTCATGGCGGCCGGCTGCGTGGCGCAGTACCGCGTGCCGTCCGGCGCTGCCGTGGCCAGTGTGCGCTTGATGACGGATACCGATGACAACACCACGTTCACGGTGGTCGATCCCGCCAAGTGCCCGGAGCCGGCTCGTCCGCTGGTCCTGGCCGGAATGGGCAAGCAGTTGTCGGCGATCGGGCGGGAGCGCGGGCTGGAGATGGCCGGAAGTTCGCCGGAGTCGCCGGCACGCACGCGCGAGCGGCATGTGGAGGCGGGTCGGCGGATCTACGTGGGCGTGATATCGACAGCCGCACCGCCGCTGCCGGAACTGCGCTGCGCGGCGGGCGTGTCGTTCGTGCCGGCGGCGGGGGCGCAATATGAAATCCGCTATAAGCGGGACGAGACCGCGAGCCAGTGCTCGGCCCAGGTCTTGCGCTTGCAACCGCTCTCGTCAGGCGCCGCGCGGCCCATGGCAGAGCCGACGCAGCAGGGCTTTCGCGCGCTGAAAAAAGAATACGTCTGCCAGGCGTCCTGACGACGCCTGGACGGGCCAGGCCCAGGCGGGGGCGGCCGCAGCGGCTTACGACTCGATCAGGAAACGTTCCGGGCGCTTGCCCAGCCATGCCGGTGCACGGCCGCGACCCGACCAGGTCTTGCCGGTCTTCGGGTCCATGTACTTGGCGGGCAGCGGAGCGTGCTCCGCCTTCTTGGGGGCGCCCGAACCTGCCGGCCGGCCGCGGCCACGGCGCGGGGCGATATCGTCCGGGGTCAGGCCGTATTCGGCCATCAGCGAACGGATCTGGTCGATCACGCCGGCGACTTCGGTTTGCCTGACTTCATTGAGCTTGGCTTCGAGTGCTTCTTTTTCTGCGAGCAGTTGCTTGTATGTCGCCATTTATATTCCCCTTTTCTGCAATTGACCGCTGCATGGTACTGGAACTTCCTGCCGATATGGCATTGTCGTGCGGCGGCGGATACGAAAATATTCTACAAAATATAACGCAGAATGCACGAGCTATTGTTACAGAGTGGTGCGCGTTGCCGGAAATGGCGGCGCTGGCGCGTCCCTGTCATTGCCTTGTTCACGGGATTTTGGCATTGGCCAATGGCAGTGAATGGATTGCGGTCAAAGCAATGCGGAATGGGTGGGCAGGTCGCACACGCGCGATTTCATTCCCGCTTTTCAATCGGGGATTGGAAATTCGCTATGCGCCCGCGGCGGGCGACGGAATTCAATGGATATTGGCGGCTGCAGCGGTACGATGCGCGTATGGGCAGTGTGCAATAAAGAAGGGTTCTTCGCTGATTGCGGGGACGTCGTTCTTGGCATGCGTGGCTGTTTCGCCGGCGTAGCCGGCGACCTACTTTTGTCCGAGCCCTCCATGTCAGGATAGTTGTCGCCTCGCTGCCTTTCGATGAAGGACAATGGGGGGCGGTAACGGTTGGAAGATGAAGCCTTATCCGGCGGAGTACAAAGAATGGGTGGTCGAGCAGATGAAGCCGCCCTTGAACCGGTCGGTGGCGGAGTTGGCCAGGGAGACAGGCATTACAACGGTGTGCCTGCGCAACTGGCGCAACGCGGCCCGAGAGCAAGGAAAGGTTGTGCCAGGCAACGGCAAACAAAGTGATAAGTGGTCCAGTGCGGACAAGTTCCGAGTGGTGCTGGAGACGGCGCCCCTGAGTGAGGCGGAGCTGTCCGAATACTGCCGCAGGAAGGGTATTCAGCCGGAACAGATCCGGGCGTGGCGGGCCGCGTGCGAGCAGGCCAATGCCAAGACACCAGACAAGCCTGACCTGGCGCAGCGCCGCGAGGAACAGGCGGCTCAGAAGCGGATCCGGGATCTTGAGCGCGAACTCAAGCGCAAGGATGCGGCGCTGGCTGAGACAGCAGCGCTGCTGGTGCTGAGAAAAAAAGCCGAGGCGATCTGGGGAAGGGACGAGGAAGACTGATCAACGTCTCGGATCGCCGCGATGCCATTGCGTTGATCGATGAAGCGGTAAAGAGCGGTGCACGCCAGTCCAGGGCCTGCGAGGAACTGGACTTGAGTGAGCGCACCTTGCAGCGCTGGCGCCATGCGCCAGAGGATGGCCGCCCGGGAGCGCAGCGCCCGGTGCCGGCGAACAAGCTCAGCGAGGCAGAACGGCAGGCCGTGCTGGCAGCGGCCAACCAGCCTGGCTACGAGAGCCTGACGCCGCACCAGATCGTGCCGAAGTTGGCCGACGAGGGCCGCTACCTGGCGTCGGAATCGACGTTCTACCGTGTGCTTCGGGCTGCAGGGCAGAGCCGGCGACGTGGACGCAGTCACAATGCCAAGCCCCGCGCGCCGACCACGCATCGTGCAGACGGTGCCAATCAGGTGTGGTGCTGGGACATCACGTGGATGCCCACTACGGTGAAGGGTCGCTTCTTCTACTGGTACATGATGCAGGACATCTACAGCCGCAAGCTGGTGGTCAATGAAGTGCACGAGAGCGAGTCGGTGGAGCATGCCCGCCGGCTGCTCGAACTGGGCTGTCTGCGCGAGCAAACGGCTGGGCGGCCGCTGGTGCTGCACTCTGATAATGGCAGCGTCATGAAGGGGCTGAGCATGCGCGCTGCGATGCAGGATCTGGGCGTGGTGCCGTCATACAGCCGCCCACGCGTGAGCAACGACAACGCCTATGCCGAAGCGTTGTTCCGTACGGCCAAGTACTGCCCGCTGTGGCCCGAGAGGCCATTCGATACGCTGGAACAGGCGCGTGAATGGGTGCATCGGTTCGTGCGTTGGTACAACGAGGAGCACCGTCACAGCGGGCTGAAGTATGTCACGCCGAACCAGCGGCACCGCGGGGAAGCGATACCCCTGCTGGCGCGACGAATGGTGGTGTATCAGGCTGCGCGCGCCCGGCACCCGCAGCGCTGGTCGCGGGGAATCCGGAATTGGAAGCTGGATCCAGTGGTCTACCTGAACCCCGAGCGGGCTGAGCTGGAGCCTAAGGAGTACCGGAAAGCAGCATAGCGGCGGACGCGACAACTACCTTGACACACGCCG